>NZ_SBIS02000007.1 GCF_004765815.2 Halorussus salinus
AGACATCGGAGAAACCGCCCTCATCACGGGCTGTGCCCTCAAGGATGGTTCTCCGACTGACCCGTTCGTGTGTAGCGGAAGCAGAGCGAAGCATCTCCGCAAAGAGATGCACACAACCCTGAAACGACTCCAAGAGCGTGACGCATCCGAGTGGCGGATTGAAGACCGCTTCTCGCACTACCAGAACGCGCTCACCGACATCGTGGAGAAAGCGTCTCGGCACGCCGTCGAGTACGCCAAACGGTTCGATAACCCGGTGTTGGTGATGGAGGATTTGACGTACATCCGTGAACGGCTCGACTACGGGAAGTACATGAACCGTCGGCTTCACTCGTGGGCGTTCGCCCGACTGCAAGGACGCATCGAGGACAAGGCGGCGGAAGCAGGTATCCCGGTCGAGTACGTGAATCCGGCGTACACGTCCCAGACGTGCCACTCGTGCCACCGTATCGGTCGGCGGGACTCGCAGGCCGAGTTCCGGTGTCCAAACGACGACTGCCACGTTTCGACGTTTCAGGCCGACATCAACGCTTCCGCGAACATCGCACGACGGATTGACCCGTGGGGAGAGAGCGTCCCGCTTGACAAGGCGGAACGCGATGACTCACCTCGGGATGGGAGCGGTTGTGACACCGCCACGACTCACCGTGAGAAGAGCGCACCCGCGCAGATGACGCTCACGGCCTACGAAGAGTCGAAACCCTCTGCCAGCGACGACTAACTGGTATTCCCCATGCGTGGGAAGCCTCGCCGTTTACGGCGAGGAGGATGTCACTCGCCGCGGCCGGATACGTCGCTGGCCCTCGGCACGTCGTCGGTTCGATTCTCGTCGTCTCGCTTCCGTGGGTCCCGGCTATCGGTCGTCCGCGCGTCACGGCCATCTGTCGTTCGCCCGCGGCCGTCGGTTTCCGGTGGGCCACCGTCGTCCGGCGTGCTACCGTTGTCCGGCGGGCCGTCGCCGCCGGACTCGAAGCGACCGTCGTATCGCTCCCGGCCGAAGAAGCCCCGGAGCGCCATCGTCGTGCCGACGTAGGAGGCCGCGACGAGGACGAGGAACCCGAACAGCAGTTCGAGGAGCATCGTCTCACCCCTCCACCTCCGCGAATGTAAATTCGACGGAGGGCGGCCGCGAGACGAACGCCGGAGCGCCTTTGGCGACGCGGGCCGTCGCCGTTCGCATGGGGGAGACAGATTCGTTCGCCGACCGCATCGACCGCGTGCTGGTCGCTGGCGCGACCGGGGGTACCGGCCGGGAGATTCTGCGCGTGCTGAAAGCGACCGACCTCGAAGTCGTCGGCCTGACGCGCTCGCTGGACAGTCGCGGGGAACTCCTCGCTCGCGGGGCCGACGAGGCAGTCGTCGGCGACCTGCTGGAGGCCCGCGACGCCGCGCGCGCCGTGCGGAGCTGTGACGCCGTGCTGTGTGCGGTCGGGACCGGACCGTCGCTCGACCCGTTGTTGGGCAAACCGCTCGTGGACGGTGAAGGCGTCCGGAACCTCGTGAACGCGGCCGTCGCGGCCGACTGCGAGGAGTTCGTCTTCGAGAGTTCCATCGGCGTCGGCGACTCGGCGTCGGGGATGCCCGCGCCGTTCCGGTTCGCGATAGCGCCCATCCTGCGCGCGAAGAACGACGCCGAGGCCGCGCTCCGGTCGTCGGGCCTGCGATACACGATTCTACGACCCGGCGGGCTGACCGACGGACCGGCGACCGGCGACGTGCTGGTCGGCGAGGGCGGCGCGACCGTCGGCGGGTCGATTCCTCGCGCCGACGTGGCCCGACTGATGGTCGCGGCGCTCTCGACGCCCGACGCCGCGAACCGGACCTTCGAGGTCGTCGCGCGCTCGGGGGTCCGCGGGACTCCTCGTGGACTGGTCGAACTCGACTGGACGTATCCCGACGACCTCGAACCCGTGGAGATAGACATCGACGACGAGGCCCGAGACGAAGCGTAGTAGCGTCTCAAGCGGTAGAAAACGGAGTGCAATCGAAGCCCGAGGAGCCGACCCGTCGGCCTCAGATGGCGTTCGAGGCGTGGAAGCGGTCGACCGACCAGCCGGTGACGCCATTGTCGTACTCTATCTTCCACCACGTGTAGCCGTCTTCCGTGATGTAGCCGTCCTGCACGTAGCCGACTTCGCCGACCGGGTTGGTGTGGACGACGTTGTCGCCGATGGCGGGGTCGCTCCGGACGTTGACGCTGGCAGTGGTGACGACGCCCTCGCCGATGCCGAAGCGCGTGCCGAGCGTGGTGCCCTGCACGTAGTTCATGTAGGTGCCCCAGTCCCACGTCGAACCGGGGTCGGTGTGGCTGTTCCAGCCGCAGTCGTTGGGGTCTGGCACCTGATGATGGCCGATGATGCCGCCGACGCCGTCGTAGGGGTCGCAGGGCGCGACGCCCGACGGGCGAGTGAGGGGGATGTTGAACTTGTCCGCGAGGTAGCGCACCGTCTTCGCCGACGAGCGGTAGAGCGCGTCGGTGAACGTCGTCTGGTCGGTGTACCCCTCGTGTTCGAAGCCCAGCGACGTGTCGTTGTACCCGCCGTTCCCGGCGTGCCAACCGATGTCGTCGCGGTTGAGCATCTTCGTAATCTCGCCCGTGCCGTCGTTCTCGATGACGTAGTGAGTACTCACGTTCGAGGCGGGGTCCTTGAACCAGCTGATGGTCCCCTCGTAACTGCCTTCGGTGACGTGGAGGATTATCCAGCGTACGTCCGAGGGACCGCGGTTGGCCGCGCTGTAGTTGCTGGGGTCCGCGGCCTCCCACCGCATGTCGGGTTGGGGAGAGTACGCGCTCGCGGAGTTCGATGCGCCGAGGAGACCTCCCGTCGCCGCCGCGGAACCGGCGAGCTTCAGGAAGCGTCGTCGTGACGGTGCCATTGCGTTCACGTATATTTACTACGAACAAAAATAATTTTTGGCTAGACGTAGTCGAAAAATACGGAGAGCTTCGTTCTTCGGCGACGCGTCGCCGAACGCCCGTGGCAGGCGACGCTACCCGGAGCCTATCGGTCGAGGAGTCGAGCGTCGAGAGAACGGCGGAAACGACGAGAATAGCACAAACGGCGAAAGCGATGGAACCGGCGGAGGCTCCCGAGCGTCAGTCGGCCGCGACGGGGGTTCGACGCTCGTCGGTCGCCATCTCGACGACGTTATCGAAGAACCCGAGCGTGTCGTGCGGACCGGGGTTGGCCTCGGGGTGGTACTGGCGAGTCAGGACTTGCAGGTCGTCGCTCTCCAGTCCCTCGGCGGTGTCGTCGTTGACGTTGACCTGCGTCACGTCGAGTTCCGGGCCGGGGTCGGCGACGGTGTAGCCGTGGTTCTGGGTCGTCATGACCACCTTGTCCGAGCGCAGGTCCCGGACCGGTTGGTTGACCCCGCGGTGGCCGAACGCCATCTTCTCGGTGGTGCCGCCGAGCGCGCGGGCGACGATTTGCTGGCCGAGACAGATGCCAGCCAGCGGGACCTCGCCGACGAACTCCGAGACGAGCGACTGGGCGGCCTCGAAGTTCGCGGGGTCGCCCGGACCGTTCGACACGAAGAGTACGTCGGGTTCGAGGTCGGCGACCTCCTCGGGCGTCACGTCGTAAGGCAGAACGTGGACCGTCGCGTCGCGTTCGAGCAGCGACTCCACGATGGAGCCTTTCGCGCCACAGTCCACCAGCGCCACGTCGGGACCGTCGCCCGCTCCGTCGGGAGAGTGGGTCTCGTGTTGGGTGACGCTGACCTGCGAGCCGATGTCCGTGTGGTCGCTCATGCCCGGACAGTCCGCGAGCGCCTCCTTGGCCTTCTCGGGGGAAGCGTCGGGACCCGCCGAGATGCCGCACTTCATCGCGCCGCCCTCTCGAATCTGGCCCACGAGGTCGCGGGTGTCGAGTTCGTCCACCGCGGGGACGCCCTCGCTTTCGAGCCATTGGGCCACGTCGTCGGTGAGTTCGCGCGCGACGACGGCGCGGGGGTGGACCCGCTCGTCCTCGAAGCGTTCCTCTCGGACGCCGTAGTTTCCGATGAGCGGGTACGAGAACGTGAGGACCTGCTCCTCGTAAGAGGGGTCGGTCAGGCTCTCCTCGTAGCCGGTGTACGCGGTCGTGAATACCAGTTCGCCGTGGGACGTGCCCGGAGCGCGACAGCGCGCCTCCACGACGCTGCCGCCTTCCAGTGCGACGTATGCGGCCGACATTACGAGATTCATACGGAATCCCCCGTGATAAACCTTGCTTTCGTAGCGAGATTACGAATTTCGTAATCTCCAAGTGGGTCCCCCGTCTACCTTCGCATCTCTATGGACGAACTCGACCGTGAAATCCTCTCCATCCTGCGACGAGACGCCAGAAAACCGTACACGGAGATCGCCGAGGAGGTCGGTACCAGCGAGGGAACCGTCCGCAACCGCGTCGAGCGCATGACCGACGAGGGCGTCATCGAGCGGTTCACCGTCGCCACCCGGACCGGAAACGTGAAGGCGATGATAGAACTCGACGTGGCGGTGGACGTGAACACCTCCGACCTCGGCGCGCGCGTCGCCGACTGGGAGCAGGTGGACTTCGTGTGGCAGGTCTCGGGCGAGGAGGACATCGTGCTGGTCGTGGACGCGGCCGACACCCAGAGCGTCAACCAACTCATCACGAAGGCCCGCGAGTTGGAGGAGGTCGTCAACACGAAGACGCGCCTGATTCTGGACGAGAAACTGGGATAATCGAAAGAGCGGCCTCGTTGAAATCCGCTGCTGCGGAGAGGATGGAATGCCGATGCGCAATTTAGAGCGTGTATTGGGCAACACAGTGAATCGACCTACTGCTTTCGTTGAGACGGACAAACGACCGAATTGTTTTGCAGACAAACGACGAAGCGACTGATATGAACGACCCGACCCCACCCGTCCCCGAACGATTCGACGATATGCACTGGAGTATGATGATATTCTGCCTCCTCCTCTTCGCCGTACTCGTGGTATTTTGGGCATCTGTTCTTCTCGCAATGATTTAATGGCGACTGACCCTCTCCCCCTAAGTTCGCACCACGAATTGCGCTCGCCATCTCCTAACAGAACTAAACGGCTTCAACAGAGCCGAACGAGTACAAACCGGGTTCGACGGTCGAATCGCCCCGTTACGAAAATCGGATTCGGGAACGCGCCAGCGGTCGGTCACTTCGGCGGCTTACCGACGCCCGGCGTCTCCAGCCATTCGGGACTCTGGAGATACCCCTTCTCCTCGTGAACTCGCCGATAGAGCGACCGGAGCGCGCGATTGAACGGTCCGCGGTGGACCTTCGGGCTGACCCGGCCGTCGCGGATGGCCGCGGCGACCGATTCGGGCGTTAGGTCCTCGGCCTCGATTTCGGTGTAGGCCCGACCGACCTCGACGGGGTAGTGGGCGTCGCTCCCGCCGACCAGCGGCAGGTCGTGGCGGTCGGCGAGTTTCCGGACCCACTCCTCGGTTCGGGGGTGCTTGCCGTTGACCTCGATGGCGTCGAAGTCGGCATCGACCTCCCGGACGGTGCTGTTGCGATACGGGTGGGCGACGATGGCCGCACACCCCCTGTCGTGGGCGAGTTCGACGGCCTCCTCGGGCGAGAGGTCGCCCGGTTCGGTCCGAGCTGGCGGGTCGGGACCGACCACGAGGACGTGGCCGTGGGTCGTCGTCACCTCGATGCCGGGTATCGTCGCGGCGAACAGTCCGCCCTCGCCTCGTCGCCCTTCGTCCGGTTCGCTCCGTCCCGGTTTACCTCCGCGCGGTCCGGCCTTTCCCGGTTCACCCCCGTCGAAGTCGAACGCCCGGTAGTAGTCGTGGTTGGTCGTCGCTACCCCGTCCAAGCCTCGCAACGCGGCGGCCCCCGACAACAGTCTGACCCCCACCGGGTCGTAGTAGTCGGCGAGCCGCTCGTGCCCGTGGAAGAACCGCGTGTGGGCGTGTAAATCGACTTCGTACACGACGGTCATTAATAGCCGGTAGACCTTTGACTTTCTGCCCCCAATAACGTGTCGTATGGCCGAGATTTGGGGGGTACTCGCAGGCCGAGACGCCAGTTCCGACACCCGTCGAGGAGGGCGCGTCGTCGCCGACGACCGAGCGGAGCGGGGCCGACTCCTCGCGGACGGCGGCATCCGGGGCGACCGGATACTCGTACTCAACCCCGTCAGCGGGAACGGCGACCACCGCGAGGAGGTCCGGCGGTTGGCCGACCGGGCGGGGTTCACCGTGCTGGAGACCCACGCGAGCGGCGAGGCCGTCGCCTTCGGCCGACTCGCGGCGGCGGCCGGGGCCGAGTTCGTGGTCGCGGCGGGCGGCGACGGGACCGTCAACGAGGTGGCCCGCGGACTCGACGCCGCCGACGCGCTGGGCGAGGTGACGTTCGGCGTCGTCCCGACCGGTACGGGCAACAACTTCGCCGGGAACCTCGGCATCGAGAGCGTCGAACACGCCTTCGAACTCCTCGCGGACGGCGAACGGCGGCGCATCGACGTGGCGACCGCGACGGAGGGTGAGACGGGACCAGAAAACGAGACCGAACCCGAGGACGAGGAGGCCGCGGAACTCTTTTTGAACTCCTGCATCGCGGGGCTAACCGCCGAGGCCAGCGCCTCGACCTCGCCGGAACTCAAGGACAGACTCGGCGTGCTGGCCTACGTCGTCACCGGACTCCGGACGGTCCGGGAGTTCGACGCGCTTCCGCTCGCGGTCGAGGCGGACTGTCCCGGCACCGAGAAGACGTGGACCGGCGACGCAGTGATGGTCCTCGTCGGTAACGCCCGCCGGTTCCCCACCGAAGGCCGCTCGCAGGCCAACTGCGAGGACGGCCTGCTGGAGGTGACCATCATCGAGCGGATGCCGCCCGCCGACCTGCTACAGGAGGCCGCGGTCCACCGCCTGTTCGGCGACGAGACCGAACACGTCACTACCTTGCTCGCGTCGGAACTGCGGGTGGACGTGCGCCGGGACGACCCGGTCGGGTTCAGTTTCGACGGCGAGACCGCCGAGTACGACTCGTTGACGATGGAGACCCGTGAGCGGGCGGTCGAGATTCCGGTCGGCGAGGGCTACGAACCCGACCCGGAACCGAAGTGACGCGTGGCGGCCGAAGTGACGCGTGGCGGCCGAAGTGACGCGTGGCGGCCGAAGTGACGCGTGGCGGCCGAAGTGACGCGTGGCGGCCGAAGTGACGGGGTCGTCGGAGTCAGGCGTCGAGTCGATACCGATACGGCGACGACTCGACGACGGTCACGTCGCCGCGCCGGGCGCGTCGCCCGAGGACGGTGGCGACGCGGTGGGCGCTCTCGAACGATTCGCCGCGGGCGTCGAGCAACTGGAGGATTTCGCGCGCCGTCAACGGCTCGTCGGTGTCGGTCTCGGCGAGGACGGTCCGAATCCGGTCGTACTCCCTCGCGGACTGGGCCATGTGTCTGTCCGTTCGTGGGGGAGACACGCACTTAACGCTCAGTCAGACGAGCGTCCGACGATTGGGCGTCCGATGAATGGATATCGGCTAAGTAGGCGTCTGCCGATTTGCGAGTCGGGGTCCGGGCGAACGCCTAGTCAGGCCGCCGTGTCGTGCGGGCCGGAGAAGTCGCGTTCGCGGCGGTACTGCTCGACGAACTCCGACACGTCGAAATCGAGCATGTCGTCTTCGAACTGGGCCATCGCCGAGTCGTCGTCGGCGTGGCTGACGGCGTGTTCCATCAGTTCCACGACGAGTTCCACGACGATTTCGTGGAGTCGCCGGGAGTCGAAGTCGGTCACCCAGACCAGTGCGTAGCCCACGTCTTGGTCGTCCTCGACGTTCTCGCTGACGACCTCGCCGGGGAACTCCTCCAACACGACGCCCATCACGTGGGCGGTGCCGAACTCGCCGAGGTCGTCGTCGGTGTCGATGGTCGCCCGGAGAACGTCAACGAGGAACTCGGGGACGAACCGGGAGGGCGGATGCACGTCGGTCACGACGGCGTGACTCGCCCCGCAGTCACAGTCGTACTCCCGCATCCCCATGTCGAGGTCGTGGACGTAGACCGACTCGCCGCACGGGAGGTCGAGTTCCGCTCCGCGACCGCCCGGAACGCGCGGTTCTGCCATGCGATTGCGTTGGAGTTTCGCGCGTTTAAACGCCGCGACTCGGCGCTCGCTCCGTTTCGCGACCGCGATTCGTGTCCGGCAAAGATTCAAGTACGAGTCCGGGACAACCTCGGCCCGACAACAGCATGGCGAAACGAATCTGCATCTCCCGGAAAGCCCACGAACGACTAAAGGCGTACAGGGACGACGGCGAGACGTTCTCGGAGGCGATTCTCCGGGTTACGACGGACTAACCGAAGGTTGAAATACAAACGGGCGACCAACTCGGCCTGCGATGAACGGAGCCGATACACGCCGATGGCATTCGAACCGGGAAAAGACTGAAAGTTCGCGCACACGACTCTTCAGCCGTGTCTAAGAGCGTCCGTCTCTCCGAGGAGGCCTACGAGCGGTTAGAGACACTGCGACGGGAGGACGAAACGGTCTCGGATGTCGTCCTCCGCCTCGCTGGCGAACAGTCGCTCCTCGAACTCGCGGGTATCCTATCCGACGAACAAGCCGACGCGCTCGAAACCGCCGTCGAAGAGCGCCGACGCCGACGACGCGGCGAGCTCGAATCCATCACCGACGAGATGCGGACCGACGAGACGAGGACGCGATAGCGTGCTGTTCGATACCGCGTTTCTCATCGACCTCATGCGGGGCGACGAGGCCGCCGTCGAACGAATGTGTGAACTGGAATCGCAGTTCGTTCGCCAGCGTATCTCGGCGATGACGCTGTTCGAGTTGTACTACGGCGTCGCACGCTCGAACCAACCCGACGACGAGCGCGAGACGGTCGAGAAGGTCCTCGAAACGAAACCGGTACAGCCAGCCGACACCGCCGTCATGCGGCGCGCGGGTCGCGTCTCCGGCGAACTAGAAAACGACGGGACACCGGTCGCGGACGGAGACGTAATCATCGGTGCGACCGCACTGACGGTAGACGAAGCCGTGTTGACGAGAAATCTCGCCGATTTCGAGCGAATGCCCGGAGTGACCGTCGAGACGTACTGACTCAGGGCCAGTCGTCGCGCTGGTCCTCGTCGGGTTCGTCGTCCTCCTCGTCCGCCTCGCTGGCCAGTTGCCACTCGGCGGCCTCGGCGGCGTCGCCGATGTCGAGGAACTCCCACTCGTGGTCGTCGGCGAGGTCGCGGTCCTCGTCGGTCGTGCCGACGAAGACGTGGCGGTCGGTGTCGAACTGCTCGCGGACGCTCTCTAAGCTCTCGCCTTTCCCCTTCGGGCCGGAGAAGAAGTCCTGTCGGATGCGGTTCTTCCGGGTGAAGTTGGTGACGACGTAGGTCGGCTTGTCCGAGACCACGCCGACGTACTTGCTCCACCTGCGCGCGTCGTCGAACACCGCGCCGGGTTCGGCCAGTCGCTCCAGCGCCGAGAGTTCGAAGGCGAGGGTCATCTCGCCGCTTCCGTTCATATCTCCTACTCGGCCGGTGGCGGGCAAAACGGCTTCGGTACGGAGTCGCGCACTGCCATCCGAAAGAATCAGCTCACGCGAGTTCGATTCGCAGGTATTCCGAGAACACGACGACCGGTTCGTCGGCGAGTTCGGTCGCGACTTCGGGCGTGACGGCGGCCGAGCCACTCCTGTCGTGTTCGGCGAGCAACTGCTGGACCTCCTCGGAGAGTTCGTCGAAGTGCCGGACAGGGGCACCCGCCGGGAGCGTCGTCGCGGGGCGAACGCGGACGGTCCGCCCGTCGCTGTCGGTTCCGGAAATCGTGTTCGAGGACATTGTGTTACACGATACCAAATGCCGTGGAGTATGTTAAACCTTCTGGTGGTCGGAACTTACAGGTCCGACGGGTAGATATTCCACGTGCGGAGCAGATACGAAGGCAGCTCGAAAAATACGGCGCGCTCGACGGCCGACGGCGGGGTTTCAGAAGCGGTAGCCTTCGTCTTCGTCGCCGAGCGAGCGCTCGGTGGTCTCCATCATCTCGTCGGCGAACTCCATCTCGTCGCGGGTGTCGCTCTCCATCGTGGTCTGGTACTCCTTGATGCCGAGCGAGAGTACCTCTTCGAGGGCCTCTTGGCGGTCCACGAACTCGTCTTGGGTGACGAGCTGGTCGATCTGCATGTCCACGTCGTCCGACAGAGAGATTTCGAGTTGGGGCATGTACGTCCGGTAGCGGTTCCAGCCACTACAACGTTTGGTTGCCCCGACGTTCGGCCGCGAACTGCCGCGAACGGGGCGACGAGGCCGTCTCGGTCAACGAGAATCGGTACACTCGACCGACGAGGAGCGACGCGCTCGACGGACGGCGACCAAGGCTTTGGGCGTCCGGAGCCTGTTTCGTGTATGGCCAGCGTTGACGCGCATCTCCGGGACCTCGCGTCGCTCGCAGACGAACGACTCGACGAACGGACCGGTTCCGCGCCCGAGGAACACGAGTATCGCGAGGCGTTCGAGGAGCTACGCGCGCTCGGCGGCGAGTCGGCGGTGGACCGACTCGCCGACGACCTGAAGCGGTCGCTCCGGAAGTCAGAAACCCTACCACAGGAGCAGTCGGTGCGGTCGCTGGGCCGGGATATCTGCGAGGAGAACGGTATCGAAATTCCCGACGACTCGTGGTTCGCGCGGTGAGCGAACTCGTCCGGCCGGGGCGAGTCGGGGAAGCGACGAGACGAGCGGTGTCGAGTCCGAGTGTGGCGAAGCGCGCTACTGTTCCTGCGGAATCGCCAGCTCTTCGGGGTCGAAGTCCTTCTCCAGCAGGGTCTCCTTCTGGTCGGCGACTTCGGCCTCTTGGCGGATGAGGTCCTTGTACTTGCCCTGCGGGGCGATGTCGCCGATGAGGACGCCGCCCACGAGCTTGCCGTCCTTGAACGCGAGGCGACGCCACTCGGTGTCGCTGTACTTGCGTTCGCACTCGTCGTCGCCCAGCGTCGGGAAGCCGAAGCTGAGGAACGGGAAGTCGAAGTGGGTGATGGAGTACGACGACACCCAGCGGAACGACTCGGTTTCGTCGTCGGCGACCATGTTCTTCGCGGCGATCTGGCCCTGCTCTTTCGCACTGCCCCACGAGCCGTTCTGGGCGTACTCGTCGAGGATGGTGTCGTAGTAGCGGGTGATGTCACCGGCCGCGTAGATGTCCTCGACGTTGGTCTGCATGTACTCGTCCACGACGATGCCGCTGTCCTCCTCGATGCCGGTGCCTTGGAGGTACTCGGTGTTGAAGTTCAGGCCGATGGCGACGCCGACGAACTCGCTGTCGTACTCCTCGCCGTTGGCGTCCACCGTCGAGACGACCTGTCCGTCGTCGTCGGTCCGGAACTCCTCGACGCCGCTTTCGAGGACGGGTTCGACGCCCTTCTCTTCGAGCGCGTCGTGGATGATTTCCGCGCCGTCGAGGCTCAGGCCGTAGCGCCACCAGCGGTTGCCCCGCATGATGTACTTGGCGTCCACGTCTTGGGCGGCACAGACCGCCGCGAGGTCGATACCGAGGAGACCCGCACCGACGACGACGCCGGTGTCGGCCGCGTCGGCGTTCTCCTGAATCTTCCGGGCGTCTTGGAACGTCCAGAAGTGGTGGACGCCCTCGGCGTCGCTGTTCTCGACCGGAAGCTGGGTCGGCGTCCCGCCCGTGGCGACCAGCAACTTGTCGTACTCGAACGTGCCGCTGTCGTGGGTGTGGACCTCGTGTGCGTCGGGGTCCACGTCGGTCACGAACGTGTTGAGTTCGAGGTCGATGTCCCGCTCGGCGTACCAGTCTTCCTCGTGGATGGAGATGGGCGCTTCGGGCAGCTTTCCTTTGGCGAACTCTTTGATGAGGATGCGGTTGTACAGCGCCTCACCTTCGTCTGTGATTACGGATACGTCGGCGTCGGGGGCCTCCTCGCGGATGGTCTCGGCCGCGGAACTGCCCGCGATACCGTCACCGATTATCACGTACGACTCGCTCATAGCCGAATCTTCATCTTCGGGGTTAAAGTCGGTTGCTATCTCGGTATTGTGCCAGACATTCACGAACAACGTCTGTGGGAGTCACTAGCAGACAGACGAGCTTTTGAACGAGGCGTCCTAACCACCGTTCGATGAAGATAAACCAGAACGTCCGCCATTTCGCCTCGCGGAAGGCGCTGGAGTTGCCGGTCGTCTCCGACATCGTGAAGGAGAAGCTCGTGGACCTGCACACGCGCATCTTCCTCGAAAAAGCCGACGAGGCCCACCGCGAGGAGCGCCGGGAGCGACTCGACGCCTTCTTCGACGCGACGATGGACACCTATCTCGCCGCGCTCCAGCAGGGCGCACCCGAGGCCGAGGCCCGCGAGATAACCCACATCCAAGCCAACTTCGATTTCTACAACCACGGCTGGACCGAGATGATGGAGTTCCCCAGCGACGAGTTGGACGACCACTACGACCGCTACCGGGAGTTCTTCGATCGCCACGGCATCGCCATCGAGGACCCGCTCGGCGAGTTCCTACCCGCGGGCGGCATCCCGGACGCGCCCTCAACGCCCGAGAAGTTGGACGAACCGGAACACCCCTACGCCGAGGGCGGCTTCGCCGACGACGTGTACGTGCAGGGTCCCGACGGAGAGATTCAAGTCGGCGGACAGGACGAACCCGCCGACGTAGACGTGACGGACGCGCCCGGCGTGGACGAGGACGCCGAAGCGTAGTCCGACCGACTGCCGACGGAGATTCCCGATTTTTGTTCACCCCACCGATATTGAAAGAACGCTACATTTCACGTCCTTTAGATTTTGTTTCGTCTTCTCGGAGAAGATGTAGAGAAACGATTATAACAGGTGAGTAAATTGTGGGAATCGAACCCGATGGCTGGATTCGAAATCGAAGCCGACCGAACGGAGAACCGACTGCACATGGAGCTACGCGGGTCGCTGGACCAAGCGCAGGCCGAGGAGGCCGTCGAAACCGTCGAACGGGAGGCCGCCAAACTCTCGCCGGGGTTCGACGTTGTGAACGACATCTCGGAGTTCAAGCCCCTCTCCCAAGACGTGGCCGACACTATCGCGGACGGTAAGGAGATTCTGGCGGCCAACGACGCCGCGGCGCTCGTGCGCGTCACGGGCGATTCCGCGCTGGGCGACATGCAGTTCAGTCGCGTCGGCGGCGACGAGGGTTACGAAGTCACGAAGGCCGAGACCGTCGAGGAAGCGGAAGCGAAGCTCGGCGACCGGTAAGTTGCCGCTCGAACCGACGATACTTTTTGCTCGACCGTCTGCACGTCACTACCGACTACTTCCACGAAAATTCGGCGGGTCGGACTTCCTTCGAGAAGGCCTCACGCTTCGCTTTCTTCGTCGTCTTCCCCCTCGCCCGTCGCCTCGTCGGCCGCATCTCTGGCGGTCGATTCGGCCTCCTCGACTCTCTCCTCTGCCTCGTCCGCGGTGTCGGCGGCCTGCTGCATGTCGTCGGAGACTTCCTGCCCGCTCTCCTGTACGCGGTCGGCGGCCGTCTCGCCGCGCTCTCGGACCTGCTCCGCGGCGGCTTCGCCGCCTTCCTGCACGCGGTCGGCGGCCGTCTCGCTCCCCTCCTCGATTCGGTCCGCGGCCTCTCCGGCGGCGGCCTCGGTTCGCTGGGCGGCCTCGCCCGAGCGGACGGCCGTCCGGTCGGCGACCTCCCGGACCCGGTCGGTCGCGCGGCCCACGGTTTCGCCGACCGACCCGGACTGTCTTCGCACCGCGTAGCCGACTCCGAGGGCGATACCGAGCAGGAACAGTTTCGAGAGGGTGCCCCGACCGTCGCTCTCGCCCGCGCGCTCTGTGCGGTCGCCGGTCGTCAGTCGCTCGCCGTCGCGGTCTCCCCGCTCTCGGGCCTCTCGGTCGGTGGTCGCCCGGAGCGTCGCGCCGACCAGACTGCCGACGGCTTCCGTCGCTCGCCCGCGAGTCTCGGACCCACCGACTCCGTTCCCACGCGCCCCGCCGAGATAGTCGAGTACGGCACTCAGATCGACGAGAAGGAACGGTCGGACGGCCGGGCGGCCGTCCGAGGAGGTTCCGTCGGACTCCTCGGTCGCTTCCAGCAGGACTTCTACGACACGCACCAGCGGGTCGCGCACGCTGTCGTCGGTCGATTCCGTTCGCGCCGCTTCGGTCACGTCTGATAATCTGTTGCTCATCCTTGTCCCCTCCCGTTGGTAGGCGAAAATCGCTGAAAAGTATTCTGGGCGCTTTCCGGCCGCTGGGGCGCTTATCGGGCGATTTCGTCCCTCAGAGCGCCCTCCGATGCGGCAACTACTCCGGGCTGACGACTTCTTTGCGACCCGCGATTCTGTCGGCACACTCGTAGCCCGCGACGATGCCACCGTTCAGACTCCGCTCGGGGTACTGCGCTCTGCTGGCCATCCCGGCGTAGTAGAGTCCGTCGGCGACTTCTGCCGAGAGGTCGTAGGGGATGACCATGTCGAGGTAGCCCCGCTCGTAGATGGGCGCGGCGCGGGGGTTCTTCGCGAGGCGGAACTCCTCGACGTGCGAGCGGTCCCAGTCGGGGAACATCTCCTCGACGTGGCCGAGCCAGAGGTCCTCGACTTCCTCCTCGTCCATCTGCCAGAGGTCCTCGTCGTAGTCTTGGATGTAGCTGGCGACGTACAGCAGGTGGTCGCCGCCGTAGTTCTCGGGCGGCATGTAGTTGGTGTGTTCGATGAGCGCGCCGAAGGGCGCGTCGTGGGCGACGTTCAGCCAGTACGTGTCGGTTAGCTCCTCGTCCATCGTCACGAGCGCACAGACCGCGCCTTGGAAGTCGATGTCGCACTGGTAGCCACAGAGGTCTTCGAGGACGTTGGGCATCGCCGCGACGACCACGTCGTCTACCGCGTGGGTCTCGGTGGTCGCGCCACCGTCGGCCTCGGCGGCCTGAGTGTCGCCGGTCGCCTCCGGAGTATCCTCGACGGCCACGGTCATCTCGCTCACTCGGTCGTCTTCGAGGTCCAGACCCGTGACGCGGGCGTTGGTAGTGATGTTCTCCCGGCCCACCGCATCTACCAAGGCGTCGAGCAACTGGCCGAACCCGCCTTCGAGGTAGCCCAGCGGTTCGCCCCGCAACAGGTCGCGCTCGCCGCGGAACTTGATGCGTCCGAGGAGCCACGCCGCGCTCACGTCGTCTTTCCGGTCGCCGAACTTGGCGTCCAGCAGTGGCTCGAAGAATCCCTCGTAGACGCCGTGGGAGGTGTGTTCGCGCAGGAACTGCTCGATGGGCACGTCCTCGAAGTCCTCCAAGTTCTCGTACGTGTCGAACTTCGGAACCCCGCCGCGCACGTCTATCTCTTGGGTGAGCATCGTCAGCCGGAACTTGTCGTAGACGCTCATGTGGGGGTAGGCCAGAATCTCCCACGGCTTGTCCATCGGGTAGACGGTGCCGTCCCAGTAGTAAGCGTTCTTGCCGATGGGCCACTCCAACTGCTCGCCGAGTCCCAACTCGTCGATGAGGTCGATGATGGTCTCCTCGGAGGCCGAGAGGTGGTGGTAGAACTTCTCGACGGGGTCGCCCGCGGTCTCGTAGACCGCGGCGAGGCCGCCGATCTGGTCGCTCGCTTCGAATACCTGCACGTCGTGTCCGTGCTGCTGGAGGCGGTAGGCGGCCGCGAGACCCGCGATTCCCCCACCGACGACACCTTTCATACCTCCTCGTTCGCCGTGGCCGGGCAAAGGTCTTGTTGAAGCCGACGGGGTGTCGGTCGCCGGATAGCTCTCGAACGCGGTGAACTTCTCGCCTAGTCGCGTTCTGGCACCCTTTTTCAGCCCCGACCGCGTACCCCCGGTATGACCCGATTCGACGCCGCGACGCCCGAGGAGCGCCAGAAACTGTTCGCGGAGGGCGTCGTCGCCCACCGCGAGCGCGCGAGTCCCTTCGTCACGTTCGAGGCTCACGTCGGCGCGAGCGACGCCAGCGACGACGGCGAGACCCCCGAGTCGGACGCCGAGAGCGACGAGGACCCCGACGAGGCTCCGCCGTGGGTGCAGTTCGGCGACGGCACGCTCAACTTGGACTGCACCGACGCGGAGTTGGACGACCTCAAATCGCTCCTCGGCGAGTTCCCGGCGTTCAAGATAGACGACCTGACGCGCCCCGAGGAGGCCGAGGGCGTCAACGTTCGGGTGTCCGCGCTGGCGGACTCCAACCGAGTCGCCCAGTGCGTCGAGCGAATCTTCCGCGAGGTGTACGACCGACCCGACGAGTACCGGGTCTGGGTCGCTGCGGTCTGAGAGTTCTCCAGTACTTTTATTCTACGTGGCAAATTTTCGTAAACCAATGACCGTCGCCGATGACATGTGTTCGATTACGGTGGACCACGCAGACGAAAAACTCCGATACTTCGTCCGCGCGGACCCCGACGACGGCGACCCCGGTGAGGTCGATGTCCTGCATCTCCGCGAGGACCTCGATTGGACCGACCGCCGCCAGCGCGAGGTCGAGTCCGAACTCCTCGAACTCGTGGCCAGCGAGAGCTACGAGGAGTTGATGGGTGCCGAGAACGTCAACCAGATAATCAAGGTCGCCGACACGAAGATTCTGTTCACGGGGTTCGTGGACGACGAGGTGGTCATCGCCGCCTTCGAGCGGGGCATCCTCCCCGTCCTGCCGACGGTCGTGGCCGACTTCCGGGAGTACATGCGAAACAACGACGTGTCGTTCATCGCGCTGGACGCCTGAGGAGCCGGTAATCGTCACCGTCGGTCGAGGGTCGCCCAAATGCCCGCCGTCGGGACTCGCGCGGGATGGTACTCAGCTCATCGGGATGGAATTTCTATCCGGATGGAGCTTCGAGTGTAATCCGTCTGGATGTGCGTTCGATTTCAATCCATCTGGATGTACGTCCGCGTCGTCCCCACGTCTTCGATTTCGTGGACGCCAGCGGTAACGACTCTCTGGAGGTCGCGGACCGTCTCGCCCTCGATTTCGGCGATTACGTCGAAGTCTCCGGCGACGACGTGGGCCTCCGTGACGCCCGACAACTCGCGGAGGGCCGCGGTCACGTCTTCCGATGCTCCCGTCCCCGTGATGATAGCTACGTACGCACGGACCATGACCACCCGATACGACGACTGCCCTCAAAGCGTTGTCCCCGAGTCGAGCGACGAACCCGCCCGCCGTGTCCGATAATATCTGCCACACGAGGTTTCCGTGCGGAGGTCCAACCGGTCACATGAGCCTCGTCGCGGAGTTCTCGGTGCCGACGGACGACTTCGCACTCGACAGTGCGCTCGACGCCGTGCCCGAGATGCGAGTCGAAGTCGAGCGACTCGCGACTCACAGCAGGGAGTGGGTGATGCCGTTCGTCTGGGCGACGGGCGGCGACGTAGACGCCTTCGAGGAGGCGCTGGCCGACGACGAGACGGTCGCCGACGCGAGGACGCTCGACCGATTCGACGACGGGTCGCTCCTCGCCGTTCGGTGGGCCGAGACGGTCGAGTCGCTCGTGGACGCGATGACGGACCAGCACGCCGCAATCCAAGAGGCGATGGCCGACGACGAGTGGTTCCTCAGACTCCGGTTCGCCGAGGCGCGACACCTCTCGTCGTTCCGCGACCACTTCGGGTCGGACTTCGAACTCCACCGGAAGTACCGGACCAGCGAACCCAGAAGCGACGAGTTCGGCCTGACGACCCGACAGCGCGAGGTGCTGGTGGTCGCGTCCCAACTGGGCTACTTCGCGGTTCCGCGCTCGGCGACCGTCGAGGACATCGCCGACCGACTCGACATCTCGGCGAACTCCGTCTCCCAGCGACTCCGGCGCGCACACGACGCGTTGGTCCGCAACACGCTCCTCATCGACGGCCGAAAACGCCCCGACTGATACGTGGCATTAATATTAAAGCCGTGGTCTTACCTTGACGTTCTGTCAATCAACGAGACGATGACAGCGCTGTCACAGGCACGACGCGTAGGGACGACGAGGAGTCGCACGACACGGCGGGACAGCGGTTCGGGATTATGGGGGTAGTTACCGCGTTCGAGATAGCGGTCCCGGCGTCGGCGCTCGCGCTCGGCAGGACGTTCGAGCGCGCGCCCGACGCCACGGTCCGGTTGGAGCAGACGGTCGGCGGCCCCGACGACCGGGCCGCCACCTCGGCGTGGGTCTCCGGCGTCGAGGAGGACTCGCCCGCCGACCTCCTCGACGCCGACCCGACCGTCGCCGAGGTCCACCGCCTCGGAGCGGACGGCGACGCCGAACTCCTCGAACTCCGGTTCGAGGGTCCCATCTGCCGGTTCGCCGAGACCGTCTTCGACCGGGGCGGGGTGATACTCCGCGCGACCGCCGAGGGCGGCGTCTGGCAGATGCAGTTGCGGTTCGCCGACAGCGACGACGTGGCCGAGGTGTTCGACGACGAGTTCACCCGCGAGTTCGACGCGACCGTCACGCGACTGTACGGCTCGAACGACGCCCCGGCGGCGGATACCGGCCTGACCGAAAAGCAGGAGCAGGCGCTCGACGCGGCGTTCGACATGGGGTACTACAACATCCCGCGGACGGTGGACCTCCGGGGCGTCGGCGACCGACTCGGTATCTCCCGGCAGGCGGTCTCCGAGCGTCTGCGCCGGGGCCACGAGCTACTGGTCGCGGACCTCCTCGGTGAGAACGACGACGAGAGACAGTAAGCGGACGCGACGCTCGGACGGACTTCTATTTTACGACCGCCAGTACGCTGGCGTCAGCAAGACCAGCACGGGTAGGATTTCCAGACGGCCGATCCACATCAGGAACACCATGAACAGCTTCGAGGTCGCCGGGAACGGGATGTAGTTGTTCATCGGGCCGACGATACCGAAGCCCGGCCCGA
The DNA here is from genome assembly GCF_004765815.2 of Halorussus salinus. Classification (NCBI taxonomy): domain Archaea; kingdom Methanobacteriati; phylum Methanobacteriota; class Halobacteria; order Halobacteriales; family Haladaptataceae; genus Halorussus; species Halorussus salinus. The sequence goes on from NZ_SBIS02000007.1 coordinate 18,808, forward strand.
CGTTGCCGAGGGTGGCTGCGACCGCGCTCATCGCGTCGAGGGCCACCAAGTCCATCCCGGTGCGGGCCGCGTCGAAGTAGACGACCGCCCCCGCGACGAAGAAGATAAGCAGGTACAGCAGGGTGAACGCGTAGATACCGCGGACCGCGCGCTCGTCCAACGACCGGCCGCCGAGTCGGACCGGCCGGACCGCCTCGGGGTGGACCGTGGTGAACAACTCGCGCTTGATGGACTTGAGGATGACCAGCCAGCGCACGATTTTGACCGCGCCGCCGGTCGAACCCGCCGACCCGCCGACGAACAGCGCGACGAACAGGACGTACTGGGCGGGTTGGCCCCACGTGTTGAAGTCCATGCTGGCGTACCCCGTCGTCGTCACGAGCGAGACGACCTGAAACATCGCGTGGCGGGCCGACCGCTCCACCTCTCCGGCGACGGGACCGACGACGGCCTGCTCGGCGAGTCCGTCCGCGAACAGCAGGACCGCCACGACCGCCGAGAACACCGCCAGCACGCCGACGTAGAACCGGAACTCGTTGTCCTCGGCGAACATCTCGGCCTCGCCGTTGAGCGCGTGCCAGAACAGCGCGAAGTTGGTCCCGGCCGCGACCATGAACGGGATTATCAGCCACTGGACCGCCGCCGAGAAGAACTCGATGCTCCTCGCGGCGGGCGAGAACCCGCCGGTCGCCATCGTCGTGAACCCGTGGGCGACCGACTGATAGAGGGTCATGTTCGGCGCGAACCCGAGGAGGTGGAGGCCGAACAGGAGGCTCATCTCAAGCGCCGTGATGCCCAGATACGCCCGCCAGAGCGCCCGCGCGGTCTCGGCGATGCGCGGCGTGAGCTTCGTGATGCCGGGACCCGGAGCCTCGGCGTCCATCAGTTGCGCGCCACCGACCGACAACTCGGGCAGGATGGCCACCGCCAGCACGACGATGCCCATGCCGCCGAGCCACTGGGTCTGTTGTCGCCACATCATCAGCGCCCGCGAGTGGTCCTCGAAGCCGATGTTGCGCATCACAGTCGCTCCCGTGGTCGTGAAGCCGCTCATCGACTCGAAGAGAGCGTTGACCGGGTGGGCGACCGTTCCTTGTCCCGCGATGACGTACGGTGAGGCCCCGATAATCGACACCGCGAGCCACGTCAGCGCGACCATCAGGAAGCCCTCGCGCGCCCCGAGGTCGGGGTCGTCGTCTAACTGTTCGAGGCTCCACCCGACGCCGACCGCCAGCGCCATCGACGCGGCGAACGTCGTCACGCCCTCACCGTAGAAGACGGCCAGCGCGAGCGGGAACGCCATCGCCACCGCCAGCCACTTGACGACGGTGCCGACGAGGCTCGTACTCGCTCGCCAGTCTACCCGGACGTTCATCGCCGACTCACCCGTCGTGACATGGCTACGTTCTCGCTCCCGTCATGGCTATCTCGGTCGTCGTCTCCCCGTCATAATTTCTCCGATACCGCTTCGAGCGCCTCTCGGCCGACGAACGCGACGACGTGGTCGCCGGGTTCGATGACGGTGTCGCCTCGCGGGACGACGAACTGCTCGTCGCGCGTGATGGCACCGACGACGAACCCCTCGGGCAGGTCGGCGACCGCCTCGCTGATGGGTCGGCCGACGAGAATCGACTCGGCGTCCACCTCGACTTCGAGGACTTCCGCCTTGTCGTTCTCGATGAGCGCGACGTTCTCGGTGTGGAGTTCCCGCGTGAACCGCGTAATCTCCTCGGCGGTCACTTCGCGGGGGTTGACGCCCACGTCCACGCCGACCGTCTCGAAGACATCGACGTAGTCGCCACTCTCGACCACCGCGACGGTCCGGCGCGCGCCCAACTGCTTGGCCAGCACCGAGACCAACAGATTCTGCTCGTCGCTGTCGAGGGCCGCGACCACGGCGTCGGCCTCGTCCACGTGTTCGCGCGCGAGGAACTCGGCGTCGGTCGGGTCGTTCTCCATGACGACCGTGTCGGGCAACTCCTCGGCGAGTTGCCGGGCGCGGTCGGGGTCCTGCTCGATGAGCCGCGGGTGGAGTCCGCGCTCCTCGAGCAGTCTGGCGGTGTGGTAGCCGATTTCGCTCCCGCCGATGATGACCAAGTCCTCGTTTCCGGAGGGCGTCTCGCTCGGTGCGATTTCGCGGGCGAATCCTTGGACGCTCTCGGGACTCCCGATGACGACCACCCGGTCGTCTGCACGGATGAGCGTCTCTCCTCGGGGTATCTCCACGTCGCCGTTACGCAGGAGCGCGGCGAACGTCAGCGAGTCGAAGCGGTCGGCCTCCCGGACGGTCTGGTCGGCGACCGGACTGTCGGGACCGACCTCGAACTCCGCCATCTGGACGCGCCCGCCAGCGAACGGGTCCACGTCGCGGGCCGCCGGGAGTCCGATGACCCGGACGATGTCTTGGGCGGTCAGCAGGTTCGTACAGACCATGAAATCCACGCCGAAAGCCCGCCGGTCCTCGGCGTGTTGCCACGTTTCGAGGTAGTCTACGTTCTTGACCCGCGCGATGGTGAACGGGTCGTCTACGGTCTTGGCCGTCCCGCAGGCGACCAGATTCGTCTCGTCGCGGTCCGTACTCGCGATTATCATGTCGGTCCGCTCGACGCCCGCCTCTTCGAGCGTGTCGAGCGAGGTGCCGTCGCCCTCGATGGCCAGAACGTCGTGGGAGTAAGTCAGGGCGTCCACTCGTTCGCCGTCCACGTCCACCACGACGACTTCGTGGGCGTCCGCTAGACTCGCCGCGATGGACGAGCCGACCTCACCCGCTCCGATGATGATAACGTGCATCAGTAGCCTCCCTCATTCTTGCCGGTTTTTGCGAGGCCCACCGTATCACTATTTCCATTCAGTGACGAGCGCGGTCGGGTCACGGCCGAGTCGCGGCCGGTCGCGTGACCACCGAGAAATCTAGAAAAACGTTTCACAACGATATGTGATTCTTTTAGGGAGATATAGATACGGAAGAGCCGTCGGTCGTCCCGGTGCGGTCCGCGGGCGGGCCGCCCTACGCGACTCGCTCGACCACCGAGGTCGGAAGCCGAAGCGACTGACCGTCCACGACGAGGTTGTCGTAGTACAGGTCCAGCGTCGCCGGGTTCACCGCGTCGCCGTGGCCGACGCCGACCAGCACGAGGAGTGCGCCCTCCCCGAAGCGCCCGACCACGTCCCGGAAACTCCGGCCGTCGTAGCCCGATTCGAGGTCGGTGTACTCGAACCAGTCGCCGCCGGTGAGCCGAGCGCCCACGTCGAAGGTCCGCCACGACTCGCTCGGCGGGTCGCTCCCGTCGTCGCTGGTCAGGTACATCCCGTGTCGCCCGTCGTCGTTCTCGACCACCAGAAACGTCTCGTCGGGGGCGAGGCCGCCGCCGTCGTCCGGGTTGACGTTGTTCGCGCCCTCGTAGTAGTCGTAGCGGAGGTCGCCGACGCTCCCGAGGGTCGGCTCGCCGCTCGGCGCGGCTATCGACGCCGCGTAATCGACCGTCGAGTTCCCGTTCGACGTGACGTGAATCGGATTCTGATGGGACCCGTCCCGTACCTCGGACCCGCTCTCGACGGTCGCGGTGTACGACCCGTCGCCGTTCAGGTCGAACAGCGTGACCCCCGGCCGTAGCTCCGTATCGACCTGTTGAAGCGCCGCCGCCGCTCTCGACGGTCGCGCCACGGAGTTCGCGCCGTTCGCGTCCCGAACGTCTGCGTCGCCGCGCTTCGCCGCCCCGCTCCCGACGACCGCCCCGCCTCCGACCGCACCCACCGTCGCGGCGGCCGTCCAGCGGAGGACCGCCCGTCGCTCCCGGTTCATGACGATTGACACGACTCCCATCCGTTTATGTCTACTTCCCGATTCTCCCCGCGTCTCGACGCCGACGAGCGCGATACCGACGAGTGCGACGCCGAGGAGCGACGGGGAGTCACGGTTACTCCCCGTCCAGTCGGAGCGTCACTTCGAGCGGCCCGTCCGACCGGTCGAACGCGAGCGACCCGGAGTACCGGAAGTCGTCGCGCGCCTCGCCACCGGCCGCTCCTCGGACCGTGTTGCCGTCGATGTCGTCGCCGTCGTCCGCGAAGTCGCCCTTCTCGACGTGGCCGCTCACGCGGAACTTGTAGCGGACCGTCTCGCCCCTCGCTCGAATCGTGATGGTGTTGGGGAGGTCCCGGTCGTCGTTCGTCGTCTCCTCGAACAGGTCCCCGTCCACGAACACCTTCCCCGGCCCGTCGAGTCGCAGGTCGGTCGGGTCGCCGGTGAACAGCCAGCTGTCGCAACGCTCGTCGCTGACCGCGCCGCGCGCGGTGTTCTCGTCCACGATTTCGTCCCCGTCGTCGCTCTCGTAGGTCCCGCCGCGCTTCACCCGGCCGCTGACGCTGACCTCGTAGGAGAAGGTCTTCTCGCCCGCCGCACAGAAGGTAATCTCGCGCCAGCCGGTCGCGCCCGCGGTCCCGGCGACCCCGCCGCCCGCGAGACCCGCGGCCGCCGTCCCCTTCAACAGCGTCCGGCGGTCGAGACCGCCGGTCGAACTCGTCCGTCGGTTTTGCTCCTCGGATTGCTTGGTCATTGCTCGCACACCCCAGTCAATTCTCTGGAGCGCGACCCGTATCAACCCGGTCGCTCGTCAAGTCGGATTCGGTCGCCTTGCGGACGAGTTAACGGGGATTCACCGCGATTCGCGCGAGAAACGCGGTGTTTCTGAAATCAAGTCCGGGTGGACCGCGCGACACGCCCGATTTCTCGGAGCGGGGCGGTCGGGACGAGCGCCGCAGAGTCAACGTCGTCGAATCAGCGCCGCCAGTACGCGGGCGAGAGGACGACGAGGACCGAGAGAATCTCCAACCGGCCGATCCACATCAGAAACACCATGTAGAGTTTCGCGGCCGACGAGAACTTGAGGAAGCTGTTCATCGGGCCGACGATGCCCACGCCCGGTCCGACGTTGCCCAGCGTCGCGATGGACGCGCTCACCGCCTCGATAGCCGAGATGTCGAGCCCGATTCGGAGACTGTCGAGGTACAACAGCACTGCCGAGGCCGCGAAGATGGAGATGAATATCATCACGAACACCAAGACGCTGCTCACCAAGTCGTCGTCGGCCACGTCGTCGGCCACCCTGATGGGACGGACCGCTTCGGGGTGAACCGACGTGAAGACCTCGCGGGACATCGCCTTCCGAATCAGGTACCAGCGGATTATCTTGACCGACCCGGCCGCCGACCCGGCCGACCCGCCGAGGAACATCGCGAACAGGAGCGCGAGCTGGGTCGATTCGCCCCACGTGTTGAAGTCCATGCTGGCGTACCCGGTGGTCGTGACGATGGCCGCGGTCTGGAACGCCGCCTGCCGGAGCGCGTTCTCGAAGTCGCCCGCGAGCGGCGCGATTGCGGTCGGCACCTCCGCGAGTCCGGCACCGGTGAACAGCAACACCGTGAACAGCGCGGTGATAGCGCCCATCACGGCGAGATACGTTCGGAACTCCGCGTTGTGAGTCAGTCGCCGCGGCTCCCCCTCCGAGACGTACCAGAACAGTGCGAAGTTCGTCCCGGCGACGACCATGAAGAACGTAATCGCCCACTGGACGGCTGGCGAGAACGCTTCGGCGCTCCTCGCCTCGGGGGAGAATCCCCCGGTCGGGAGCGTGGTCAGCCCGTGAGCGACGGCGTTGTACAGGTCCATGTTCGGTGCCACTCCGGCGAGGTAGAGCCCGTAGTACACGCCCACTGCGGCAAGCGTGAACCACGCGTAGATGCCCCACAGCGCGCGGGCCGTGTCCTGAATCCGCGGCGTGAGCTTGTCGATGGACAGGCCGGGGGACTCCTCTCTGATGATTTGGGCACCGCCGACCGACAGCTCCGGGAGAATCGCCACCATCAGCACCAGTATCCCCATCCCGCCGAGCCACTGGGTCAACTGCCGCCACATGAGTATCGACCGCGAGTGGCGCTCGAACGATATCTCCCCGAGGACGGTCGAACCCGTGGTCGTGAACCCGCTCATGCTCTCGAACAGCGCGTTCACCGGGTGGGCGACCGTTCCCTGCCCCGCGATGAGGTACGGGAGCGTTCCGACGAGCGGGACGACGAACCACGTGAGACTCACGAACAGAAACGCCTCTCGGTGGCCGAGGTCCGGTTCCGAGTGCAACCCTTCGAGGGCCGCCCCCAGTCCGACCATCACGGCGGACGTTACCAGAAAGGGAACCGGACTCTCGCCGTAGTAGAGCGCGACGGCGGTCGGCAAGAGGGGCGTCACCGCGAGATACTTCAGTACCCGTCCGAGGAGCGCCAGACTAGACAGGTACCCGACAACATCGTCCAAATTCGATGTCCGGGTACCACCTACTGTCTCTAGAAGGTCGCGACTCATCTACGCGAAACCTCCGTTGGCTCGGTAATAAGAAGTTTGGCTTCCGAACGCGGTACTCGTCGCGGCGAGACCCGCTGACACGCCCCGAGGAGACCGTTCGCCGAACAGTCGCGCCGCGAGAAATCGACCCGCGAGTCGTCACGACCCGTCGAACGAGAGCGGTTCGGCGGCCTCCCAGCGGGGCGCGAACGTCTCGCGGACGCCCGCCGCGAACTCGGGGTCTTTCATGTCTATCATCGCGAACGCCTCGCCCGGATTCAGGGGATTCGCGACCTCGATGCAGACTTCCACGTCGTCGATGAGGTTGAACGTGCCCTGCAACTCCTCGGCGGTCCGGACCGCGAACTTCGGATGGTCCGAGAGCGTCTCGGTGTACCGCTGGCCGACGCTCGGGGGCAGGGTCTCCACCAGACTGGGCGTCATCAACAGCGAAATCTCGACGCCGCGGTCGAGCGCCGATTCGAGGTGCTGGGAGACGAGTTCGCCCACGTCGCCGATGTCGAACTGCGCCGACGAGTCGCCCGCGACCATCACGATTTGGTCGTCGGCCGCGTCGAGGCGTTCGACCAGCAGGTCGGTGGACTCCTCGGGACCGACCGCCGCGGTCCAGAAGCCCTCCTCGACCGGCTCGCCCGCGTCGAGTTCCTCGGTTAGCTCCTCGACTATCTCCTCGTACTGGTTGGCCTGCTCTTCGAGTTCTTCGAGTTTGTCGTCCAGCAAGCGATTGAGCGCGGTCTCGGGTTCGACCGCGACGTACTTCTTGGGACGACTCGCGCTCTGAGAGCGCGCGAGGTTGTGGGTCTCCAGACTGCTCAGTACGTCGTAGATGCGACCCATCGGTACCTCGCTCGCGCGCGATAGCTCCTTCGCGGTGGTCGGTCCCGCGTCCAACAGTGCCCGGTACGCCCGCGCCTCGTACTCCGAGAGTCCGAGGTCTCGTAGACTCGCCATGTAGGGGTTCAGACGCTCTGCCCTAATAAACTCTCGGACCGTTTTCAGTTGAAAGGGTGGAATCTCTCGCGATAGTCGGAGTCTCTCCTCCCGATTCGGGAAGCGGTTACCTACTCGCGTGGCGGGTCCTCCTCGGGAGAGACTCACGACCGAAGGTGTTAATATTATGGAATATCACGTCGCTTTATGAACGGTACGGGAGATTTTTACGACCCAATCGCGCCGGCGTACGATCCGCCCACGATAGTGACCGGCGAGGAGGAAATAGCCGAGGATGTCCGCTTCTACCGGGCGTTGGCTCGGGAAATCGACGGACCGACGTTAGAAGTCGGCGTCGGGACCGGACGTATCTACCTCGAACTGCTGGCCGACGGAATCGACATCGACGGCATCGACGTTTCGTCGGCGATGATAGACCAACTTCGTGAGTACGCCGCGTCCTGCGACCTCGACCCGTCGGTGTGGGTCGACGATTTGCTCACGTTCGCCCCCGAACGGGAGTACGACCTCGTGTACGCACCCGAGGAGATACTCAACTTCTTCCCGTCGATGGCAGACCAGCGGACGGCTCTCGAACGGGTCCACGACGCGCTCGCGCCGGACGGTCGGTTCGCCACCAACATGGGCGTCCCGCAGTTCGAGACCATCGCCGAGAACGACGGTCGAACCCTCGAACAGCACATCGAGGCGGACAGCGGCCACTACCGCATCGAGCGGACGGCACACTTGGAAGACGAGATAGAGCAGTTGGCTCGCATCGAACGCGAAGTCTACTGCGACGGGGAACTGGTGGGGGAGCGCGAGACGATGATGTCGCTCATCTCGAAGCGACAGTGCGAGTTACTGTTCGAACTCGCCGGGTTTAGCGACTGGCAGGTGTACGGCGGGTTCGAGCGCGACCCGCTGTCGTCGTCCGACCAAGAGATGGTGTGGGTAGTCGAGGCGTAGCGCACTGGCGGGGACGACCGACCGTCGGGGTGGCCGGTCGGACTCGTCGGTCACTCGTCGTCGCCGAGGAGCGCCCGGCCACCGACCACGGCCAACGCGGCGGCGACCAGCAGACCGGCGGCGATTAGCACCCCTGTCGTGCCCTCGGGCGGTCGAAGACTATTTGAGCCTCCGGACTTCGGGGCCGCACCGGCGCGTATCTCCGAGAGTTCCGCGACGCCGGGGGCGTTCACGAGAACGACGGTGCGCCCGGTCCGGTTGACGTAGTAGGCGTCGCCGAACGAATCCCGTTCCGGAATCCGGTAGGTGTTCGTCCGGTCCTCGACCGCGGAGGCATTGTAGTAGGTGAGAAGCTCCCTGTAGCCGCTAACGAACTCCTCGCTGTCGTTCGCCGTCTCGAACGACAGCTTCCAGACGTACCCCGTCTCACCGGTCTCGGTCGCGTACGGGTAGAGCCTGTCGTCCTCCCACCCCGAGGCGTAGGGGTTGTCGCCGTACCGGTACGGGTCGAGGCGGTCGAGACCGTCGCCAGCGGAGTTGTAGAAGGTGCGAACCGGAAGTACCGCGGGGTGCTGGCGGTTCGTGTCGAAGACCGTGTAGACGAACATCGTCGTGATTCCCGGCATCCCGACCGAGGCGTACTTCGGCTGGCCGGTTTCGACCTCGGGTATTCGCCAGTTTTCGTCGCTCGTGTCGGTGAAATCGACGGTCGTCGGCTTTTCTGCGGGATACGCCTCGGGGTTCATCACCTGTTTCGTACTCGTCGGCGGCTGGTCGTAGAGTTGGTTGACGGCGTTCCAGCCGCCCGTCTCCTCGACCGCGTGGACGAAGTTGGGACCGTCGTAGTACGGATAGCTGTTCAGGAGCGCCATCCCAACGTGAGGGTCGGCCGACCCGTCGTCCCGTTCGGGAGCGGTCACGCAGTCCCACTTCGACTCACACCGGTCGGCGTACTGCATCTGGACGTACTCGCTGTCGCCTTCTATGAGGCTGTTTATCGCGTTCTGAGACTCCGTGGTCCTGCGCAACTCGAAGGTCGCTAGCTCGAACCGGTCGGGGGCGTCGAACTGCTGGTTCTGAAGCACGTGGACGAGTTCGTGAGCCAGCAGTGGTTCGTTCAGCCTCGGACTTTCGGGGTCCTCGACGACGAACACCATCTCCTCGTCGGTCGGGCTGTAGTACCCTCGTGACCCGCCCGCGTTCGACTGAAGCACTTCGACGGCGTCGGTGTCTTCCCCGACCATCAGCAGCGCCTCCCACTTCGCGTTCTTGCGGAGGGTCTCCGCCTCTGTCGCGACGAACCGCTCGTCGATGCGCTGCTCGAACGCCTGCGGCGAGAGGAACTCGATGCTCGGCTCTCCTTCGAACTCCAGACCGCGGACGGTTTCGACCCGAGCCATGGACCGGGCCACGACGGCCTCCAATTCGGTCGCGTTCAGCCCGTCGGTACCGTCCACGGCGATGGGTTCGTCGTACCAGCACCCGTTCTCCCAGCCGAGTTCGTCGCTCTCGGGGTCGGGGCGTCTCGACCCGTCTGACGCGGGATTGCAGGCGTCCGCGTCGTCGATACGGGGCGCGCCGCCGACCGCCTCCGTCGCATCGACCTTCGGTGACGGACCCGACGCTTGGGTCGCCGCGACGCCGGGGGCGACGGCGAGGCCGACCGTCAGAACGACGAAGGCGAGGAGCGGAAAGATTCGACGCATTATCTGTTCGAGTATCTACCATTGTTATATAAAACATTTTATGTCCCGAAACCGCGGTGTTCCGGCGGGCGAGTCGGCCGATAGGTCCGGCCGTCTTCGGCGCTGGCGGCGTCACCCCCCGCCAACGGGATTCGAAGGAGTCGTCTCGGCGACGAATATTAGTCCGTCGAAGGCTCGCCGAGGAGCGACCGACGCGTAATTCTTCTCGGAGTCGCTGTGGTAGACCGCGCCGACGTTGTGCAGGCACGACTCGCGGTCGACCCACGCACTGACGGTCGGGTCTTCCGGAGGAGACGACAGGTCGAGAAAACAGACGCGCTCGTCGGTCGCGTCCAGAACTGCCGGGAGCGAGCCGTCTGGACCCGTCTCCATCGAGTGCGGACGAATCACCGGGTCGTCGTCCGACGTTGGGTCCGAGACGGCCACGAATGACCCCCGCCCGAACTCGAATCCGAGCGCGTAGTACTCGTCTCCGTACTCCCGGCGCAGGTGGTCGCCCATGGTCGTCGGCGACGTTGCCGTCCCGCCTTCGTCCCCGTGTCCGAACATCCCAGTTCCCGTCGTGACGTGGCCGTTGTGTGCCCAGAGTGCGAGACGCTCGCCGGGCGCGTGGTCGAGAATCCAGCGAACGTTCTCGGCCATGGCGGCGTCTCGCACGGCGTCGGGTGACGGATGGTCGTCGAGGAGTGCCGCCGTCGCGAACTCGTGGGCTTGTTCGATGAGTCTCCGGCGTCGTCGAGCCAGCCGCCACTCTCGGTCGCCGACCGCCGACCGGTAGGCCTCCTCGCGGCGCTCGAATCGCTCCGACAACTTCTCCCCGAGAGTCTTGGCGGCGAGTACTTGGTCGGGCGTACTCTCGCGGCCCTGTCCGAGCCAGTCGGCGTCCAACTCCGCGAAGTGAGGCCGGACCTCGTCGAGATAGTCGGGGTCGACCCGTTCGAGGAACGACCGCAGAGCCCGTGCCGGTCCCCGCGTCGACCGCAGGTCGAAACCGTACACCCGCACGCGCTCGGACCGGGGACGTTCCTCGTTGTACTCGCGGAGCCATTCGACGAGTTCGCACATCTCCTCGGTCGCACAGGTCCAGTAGGACAGCGCCTCGACGGCCGCCTCCGGACTCCCCTCACCGTCGACGACGTAGCGGTCGACCCGACGGGCCGCCCCGAAGTTCGCCTCCAGTCCGAGCGCCCGAAGGTCTCGTTCGGTCACCAAAAACTGGACGAGTCGGCGTTTCAAATCGAAGAACTCCTTCGTCCCGTGGGTCGCCTCACCGAGGGCGACGACGCGTCTCGTTGCGAGGGTCTCCCCGATCGACCGCAGGTCGTCGAGGGTATCGGCGTCCGGGCGCTCTAAGGGAACCACACACTCGCCGAGCCGCCCGGCGAGGTCGGCGATGTCCGTCACCGTCTCGGCCCTCGCGAGCCGTCGGCGCGACGGTGACGCCGGGTGTAGTGGCGGTGATTGGAGCAACGAGTTGTCATGGTCAGTAGTCGTCTAAGAGACCCCTCCTCCGTGCGTGGTGCTGTGCGAGGTGGAACGAGAGGTAGCCGATGAGTACGTAGACGACCGTGGTTGACGCCAAGATGGCGTGGTCCAGTAGGGAAAACTCGAGGAGACCCCGTCCGTTGGCCATCGCTTCGTGGAGCATCGCCGCGCCCTGTCCGACCGGGAGGAGTCGGGGCCAGAACTCGTCGGTCAGCGCCATCGAGATGATTCCGATGAACGCGAACTGTAGCATGGAGAACATCCCTCGAATCCGCTTGTAGACGAGCGCCACGCCCCCCAGAAGGAAACCGACGCCGATGGCGTGGAGGATAGTCAGCCCGAGGACCGGCACTATCGTGACCAAGTCGATAGTGAGGCTCTCGCCAGTCATCACGAGGATGAATCCGAGGGTGACGACGCTAATCACGATGCTGACGACCAGATTCGCCAAGACGGATGCCAGCATGACGACCGGGAAGGGGAACGGAGCGACGTACAACTGCTGGAGCGTGCCGTACTTGGCTTCGGTGTTTATCAGCCCCGAGAGGGTGTAGAAGGTGGCGAGTACGGTCGTCAGGAGAAAGTACCCGACGATGATGGCGTCGACGTTGCTCTCGAACCCCTCCGGTGCAATCGTTCGTCCGCCGACGAACACTAAGCCGAACACCATCAGGTACGTCGCCAGCGTTCCCAAGAAGTTCAAGGGGTAGCGACGGAGTTCGATGAGGGTTCGACTCGCGAAGCCGTACAAAAGGATAGGGTACTTATACATCGGTCGTGTCGTCGGTCGTCATTTCGAGGAACACGTCGCCGAGGTCGGGACGAATCGTCTCGAAGGTCCGGACGGTACAGTCTATCTCGCGGAGTTCGTCCGACAGCGAGTGAACGTCCTCGTCGTACGTTATCTCGAACTCGTGGACCTCGCCGTACTGGTCGTGGTCGGTAACGTCGAACCGGGACCGGAGGGTCTCGACGGTCGAGGAGGGGACGGGCGCGTCCAGTCTGATCCGATAGGCGGTGGTCCTGAAGAAGTCGAGCAGGTCGGCGACGGAGTCGTCGGCGATAACCCGTCCCTCTGAGAGAACGATTACCCTGTCGCAGATGTTCTGGATGACATCCATGTCGTGGCTGGTGAGAACGACCGTCAAATCCTGATCCGCGACGAGCGACCGGATTTCGTCTTGGAGTTTGAGCGATGTCTCGACATCCAGCCCGAGCGTCGGCTCGTCGAGCAGCGCGACCTCCGCGGCCCGAGAGAGCGTACTGGCGATTGCCACCTTCTGTTTCTGCCCGCGAGAGAGTTTCCGAACCGGCACGTTGGCCTTCTCCGCGAGGTCGAGTCGCTGGAGGAGGGCGTCGTGGCGGTCGCGGCGGTCGGAGGCCCGAACGCCGTTCAGCCGGGCGAAAAACTCCAAGTTCTCCCGGACGGTCAGCCGCCAGTAGGCGTCCCGAGACCCCTCGAACATCGCACCGACCCTCTCGTGGGTCCACGCGAGGTTCTCGTGGACTTCCCGGCCGCCGAGCGTGACGGTTCCGGAGTCGGGAACCAGCGTCCCTAGCATCGTCTTGAGAGTCGTCGTCTTTCCTGCTCCGTTCGGCCCGAGTACTCCGACGACGGAGCCGGGTTCGATCTCGAACGAGACGCCGTCGACGGCCGTCACGTCGCCGCCGCCGAAGGTCATCGTGAGGTCATCTACCGCGAACGCGGGGCCTTCGGCGGCCACCTCCTCGCGCTCGGCGGTCTCGGCCGAAGACTCGGAGTTCGATCGACGTTGCGTTTCCATAACGCTATCCATCGTTCAACGGGTACTTTCACCCACCCAGTAATAAATTGTTAACATGATGCGAACGTTTTCATCTGGCATCGTTCGCTGAGGGCGAGGGTCGCCCGCCGCTGGCCCCGACCCGAGTCACTCCAACAGCAGGACGCAGGGAAGCGACGGGTCCACCGTCCTGAGAAGGGAGTAACCGATTCCCGCCTCACCGCCGAAGAATCCGGGGTCGTACCAGTGTTCGGTACCCCACTGCGTCGAGAACCCGCCAGCATCGTCGGCCCGCCGGACGCAGGCCCCCGCGAGTCGCTCGGCGTCGCGGCGAAGCGTCGGTTCGTCCAAGGACCGGGCGGCCCGCAGGAGGAGTTCGACCCGGCCGAAGTTGCCACAACAGACGTGGTCGGCGGCGAACGCCGTCGTCGGGTCGATGCCCCGGAGCGCACGCCGGGCGTCCGCGAGACGTGCGTCGGTCGTGTCCACTGCGTCGGTTCCCAGTCTGGCGAGACCGATTCCGGTCCGGCCGTGACACCAAGCGTCCATCGAGTCCGTCTCGCTCGTCGGTCGGAGGTCCGGCCAGTTCGTGGTCTCCTCGTCGAAGCGACGGCGCTCGAACGCGAGGCTTTCGGCGGCGACGGTTCCGAACCGCGAGTCGCCGGTCGCCGATTCGAGTCGAGTCAACGCGTACGCGATGCCAGCGGTTCCGTGAGAGAACCCACAGACGGGGCGTCCGACCGACGCCGGTGCCCACGTCGGCACCCCGTCGCGGTGGGTCGCACTCTCCAACAGGTGGTCGCCAGCACGCCTCGCTCGGTCCAAGACCTCGTCGTCTCCGGTCGCTTCGTACAGCGAGACGAGTCCGAGTACGGCTCCGGCGCTTCCCTGTAGAACGTCGTACTGCTGGTCGGCGGCGATTCGCTCGTCGCCCAAGACGCCAGCGACCTGCTTCGCCCCGCGGAAATACTGCGAGTCGTCGAGCAGTTGTCCGACCTTCGTAAGCCCGTAGGCAATCGAGCCGAGACCCACGACCCCACCGACCGGACGCGGCGGGTAACGGGCGGATGTCGAGTCGTTCTCGAAGGTGTCGCTATCGAGGGCGTCGAGAATCGGGGCCACCGTCTCCCTCGCCAGACGCTCGTACCGCTCGTCGTCGAAGACTCGGGCGAGACCGGCGAGGAAGATGCCGATTCCGACTCGTCCGTCGTATAGCGCGTCGTCTATCGGAGCAACGTCGATTCCGCCGTCGGCCCCGACCCGCCGGAGGACCCAGACCGGGTCGCCGTCGTCACGTCGTGCGGTCGCCTCGATTCGGTCGAAGATACCCTCGGCGGTCTCCTCGACGAGCGTTTCGAAGTCCTCCCGACCGTCTCGTTCCGCTCGACCGTCTCGCCCGTGGTCGATTCGCGTCGTCTTCCCCGACCCGTGGGTCTCCACGTGGTCTCGGTACCCCCACCGGAGGTAGTCGCACTGTTCGTCGAGGTCGGTCCCGTCGAACGCCTCGATTCGGTCGCGTATCTGCTCCACCGGTGGCTGAACGAAGAAGTCGTCGAGAACGTGGTCGTCACCGTCGAGGAGGTCGGTACTCCGAAGTTCGGCGGTAAACCGAGGAGTACCGTACTCCCGAAGCGCGTCTCGCTCGGCCTCGTAGAGCGACCACACCGCCGGGTCTACGTCGTGGGCGACCACGAGTTTCGCCAGCACCTCCACTCGGGTCCCGAAGTTCAGTCCGTTTCGGAGGTGGTCGGCCGACCGCATCGCCGTGCGTATCCGGCCGTAGGCGACCGTCGGTCGGTACACGACTCGTACCCGTGCCTCTCTGTCGGTAAGCCGGTCTATCGGACCGCCCTCCGCCAGCATCGCGGCCTTGTTGTCGAGGACGAACCGGTACATCTCCTCGAACCCCCGAACGATGTCGTCAACGTGGGTCCGCGGCCCGACCACGGAACCGTCGTACACCGGCAGGTTCTCCCCCTCGCGGTCGGGGGTCGGCACGTTCTCCAAGTCCATCCGGTCGGTGTTGACGTTCGTGAACTGCTGGGTCTCGGCGTCGATACTGGCCTGATTCGTCGAGAAGCCAGCCATGTCGCCGACATCGCCGTCCGGAACGTGTCGGGGAACGACGCCGGTCCGAACCACGGTGTCCGCGACGACCTGAACGGCCTCGTTGATACGGCGCATCTCCGGCTTCGCGACGGGTTCCGTGACCGTCTCCAAGTCGATAGCCACGGGCTGGGACCCTACCGCGACGATGTTCTCCAAGTGCATGTCGGTCGCCGCGAACGCGTAGAACAGACACATCAACATCCCCGCCCGGCGGTAGTACTCGGCGGGACCCTCGGGGTCGGTACACGCCGCCGGACGGACCCACTCCATCCACGCGTACTCCTCTCGATAGAGTACTTCGAGCGTCTGCAGAGGTGGCAGGTCGCCCCGTTCGTTTATCCACTCGACCAACTCGTAGAAGCCGACGACGATGCCCGCGTTCCGGGGTTTGTACCCGACGGTCGTCCCCGACTCGAAGGCGACCCGGAAGACCGCCCGTCCGCCGTTGTGGTGGTCGCCGAGGACCTCGATACCGGTCACCGCTCCCACGTCCTCCCCGTCGGCGAAGGTCCGACCGAGTTGCGACGAGTCGCTGGCCACGCGAGCGGTGAACTCCTCGACTCTGGCGCGCCACTGCCGGAGGACCGTCACCAGCAACCGACCGAGAAACGAGTACTCCGAGAAGAACGACCGCAGACGCTCCGCGGTCGCCATCTCCTCGACGAACTCGTCGTAGTATCGGGTCGCGCCCGGCTCGGGCATCTCGTCGCCGAGCACTAAATCCGGGTTCTCGTTCGCCACGTGGGTCTTGAAGTCGATGAACAGTGCCCGCGACCAGAGTCCCGTTACCCGAGTCGCCAGCCACCCGAACAGGTCGGCTACCGCCGACGACGAGAGCGGACCGGCCGAGTCGAGGTCTACTCGTGTCCGGGCGTAGCCCACGACCGGCTCCACCAAGTCCCGAAAGGGTAGCTCACGGTCGGCCGCTATCTCGACCTCCGGCGACGGGTTCTCGACGACGAACGCGACCAACTCGTCGAGTTCCTCGACCCAGCCCGGAAGCGGTTCGTCGTCCGGCCACCCGGCGACGGCCATCCGGCGACGACACTCTTGCTCGTCCAGTCCGTCACGTTCGAGGCGGTCACCGAACGCCTCGCGGTCGCCGTTGGCGACGCGCTCGCGCCACTCATCGAGTTGCTCGTCCAACGACGCTGTGATATCTTCGTCGCGGTCGGTCGCGTCGGGGTCGCATCCGAGTCGCTCCTGAAGCGTCCGCGCGTCCCCGGCAATCGACTTCTTTTCTTCCGTAGAAAATACCATAACGAATCTTAGTGTATCTCGAAAAAGGCATACTGTAAAACAGTTTCGTTGTGATACAATTCGGGGTGACGCCGCGCCGCGACGAACGGGCCGTCGGCTACTACCACGTCGGCGTCGGCAATCGTGTCCGAAATCGGTCGGCTACGAATTTCAGCGTGGGGTTCTCATCTGCGGTGCTGTCGGTCCCGTCTTACTTTGCGCTACTATCTCTAGTCGTCCATCGAACAAACATGTGTGATTACATCAGTATAATCATAAATATAATTATAGAAAAATGTAAGTAATGCTCGGTATTTTACCTAAGTTGCATGTCGTCAGATAGCCTAAAAGATCAGATCGAAGCGGCATACGAACAGGACGAGCGACCCGTCGAAGCGGGAACCGAACAGGCTGGCCAGATGACCGTCGCCTTCTGTGGCGGTCACTACACCAACCTCGAATAGTTCCCCGACCGCGAAGACGATGAACTGCGGGCCTCCGGCCTCGACCAGCGGACTGCGACAGTAGGGGTCGGAGGTCGGATATAGCGATGGAACCCCGAGCGATTCTGACGTGCTTGCGACGCGCTATCGCCTTCTGACTCGATGTATCGGATTCGATAGGCTTTTGTACCTCTACGCTCGGCTTGGTTTAAGTATGGTAAGCAGAGCAGATAGGGTCGCCGTGACGGTACTTGCCGCCAGCGTCCTCCTCGGTCTCGTCGCGGGAGCGGGAGGTGTGGCGGGCGACCGACCCAACTCGTCGGGGACCGCCGAACCGCCCACGACATCCACGCTGGTGGTTGCCGAGAACGGGAGCGGCAGTTACGAGTCGATTCAAGCAGCAATCGACGCGGCGTCACCCGGCGCGACGGTCGAGGTCCGACCGGGAACGTACGACGAACGACTCGTGATAGACTCGTCGATTACGGTGGTGGCTCCCGACGGCGCGACGCTAAACGGGGAGGTCCTGCCGGGTGAGGCGACGGCGCTCACGATTTCTTCGGGGAGCGGAGCCGAACCGGTAATCGACGGACTGACCATCACCAACTACTACGACGCCGTCTCGGCCAACGATACTGCTGGCGGGTGGACGCTCCGCAACGTCACTATCCGGAACAATCGGAACGACGGCGTCATCGCCAACCGTGCGAGCGGCGAGTGGTCCATCCGCAACTCCACGATTCGGGAAAACGCCGACGAGGGGCTAGAGGCCGAGAACACCACCGGCGCGTGGACGATACGCGGGACGAGTATCGCGAAAAACGAGGACGACGGCATCGACGTGGATGGCGCGGACACCACCGGTGCGTGGACGATTCGGAACTCGACTATTCGCCGGAGCGGGGACGACGCCATCGACGCCGACGAGGCGCAGGGTGCGTGGATGGTCCGAAACACGGTCATCAGCAACAACCGGAACGGTATCCAGATAATCGACGGTTCCGGGGACTGGACAGTCGCCGACAGCATTATTCGTAACAATACCGGATACGGCGTCTACGCGGGGAGCGGCACAGGAGACTGGACGATTCGCCACACTCACTTCCTGTACAACGTGGTAACGAGCGTCCACGCCGCCGGAACCAGCGGCGACTGGGGGATTCGAAACACGACTATCCGCGATTCCAACGTCGGAGTCAACGCGAACTCCTCGACGGGCAACTGGACTATCAGTCGCTCCAGCATCCAGAACACGTCGGTTCCCAAGTTCGACTTGACCGGCGAGGGAACCGGCATCTACGCTCCCAACTCAACGGGGGCGTGGACGGTCCGGCGGTCGAACATCGACGACAACGCCGAACACGCCATCGACGCGACCGGTTCGGCTACCCGAGGAGACGCGACTCGCAACTGGTGGGGCGCAGCGGACGGGCCGAGCGAGGGCGACTGCGTCGGGAGCGTGGACTGTAGCGCCTCGCTCTCGTCGTCCGCTCGCGTCCCGGACCCGCCGACGATAGGTTCGGACGCCGACGCCGATGCCGTGTCCAGCGACGGCGGCATCGGACTACTCTCGTTCGTCGTAGTCGGCGCACTTGCGGCCGTCCTGATTACGCTGACCGTGCTGACTCGACGGTACACCTAAGTGCCCCGGAACTCCGACAACGAACACCGATTGTTCTCTCTGCTGGCACGTCGAACGTCACCCGCCCTCGCCGACCCCGTTGAGTTCCGGGTCGAACAAGTCCTCGATGCGGCAGTCGAAGTGGTCGGCCAACTTGAAGGCGAGTTCGATGGAGGGGTCGTACCGCTCGCGTTCGATGGCGTTTATCGTCTGGCGCGTCACGCCGACCGCCGCCGCGAGGTCGGCCTGACTGATGCCTTCGGCGTCCCGGCGCGC
The DNA here is from genome assembly GCF_004765815.2 of Halorussus salinus. NCBI lineage: Archaea > Methanobacteriati > Methanobacteriota > Halobacteria > Halobacteriales > Haladaptataceae > Halorussus > Halorussus salinus. The sequence continues at coordinate 37,704 of NZ_SBIS02000007.1, forward strand.
TCGAATTTCGTTCTTCATGAGCGAACGCGAAGGACGCCGTAGACGACCGCGAACAGTACGTAGACGCCGATGAAGCCGTAGAGGACGGGCCAGACCGCTTCGGGGAGCGCGTAGTCGCTGACCCGCGGGAGGAGTCGGCCCACCGACGCGGTAATCGCCAGTATCGGTGCGAGTAGCGTGAGCGTCCACCTGCTCGCGCGCTCTTCGAGCGCCTTGTCCCGTTCGTCGAACAGCGTCACCGAGGAGCCGTACAGGACGGCGAAGAACCCGACGACTGCGACCCAGTAGACGGCTTCGCTGACCAGCGGGTAGCCGAGTACCTCCCGGAGGAGCAGGGCGATGGCTACGCCCCCGAGGAGGATGCTGAACATCAGGCGACGGTACTTGCGTTGCTTCGCGAGGGGACTCCGGTCGGAGGTTCGTGTCTGTGTCATCGGTGGTGTAAAGCTCGCGTGGTGTAAAGCTCGCGTGTCGTAAAGCACGCTTTACAGTAAAGTAGACTTTACACTCGTACTTAAATCTATCGCTGGCCGAAAGTCCGGGATTTCGAGTCCTCTGTCGTGTGAAATACAGGGAAAATTGGGTCAGGAACTGCTATTCCGCCCGGTCGTCTACTCGGTCAGGTCCGCCACGCGCTCGCTTAGCTCCTCGGGCGTCGTCACCGGCTCGGAACGCTCGCCGTCCACGACGACCACGGCGCTTCCCTCCCCGACCTCATCGCGTACCGCAGCAGCGCCCGGAATCACGACCTTCTCGTGGTCGGCGACCCGCATCGCGGCACGGTGGAGGTCCGACCCGGCCTCGTCGGCGACTTCGACGACGAGCGGGTCCCGGCAGAGTCGCGCCGCCGCGGTGGCGTAGGCCGCGACCTGCACACCGAGGCGGTCGGCCGCGTCGGCGAACGCCGCGATGGCCTCCTCGGCGGCCTCCCGATAGCGGTTCTCGCCGGTGAGAATCGCGAGGTCGGTCAGCGCGTCGGCGAGTTCGGCGTTGTGGTCCAGCGGGCGCAGGGGTCGGTCCAGCAGGCCCGGTCCCTCGCGGGGGCCGTCCACGAACGCGCCGGACGGCGACGAGTCGCCGTCCGCGTCGGTCTCGCCTGCATCGGTCTCGCGCAACTCGGCCAGCGCGTAGTCGGCCACCTCCCGCGCCGCGTCGAGGTATCGCTCGTCGCCCGTGACCTGCCGGGCGGTCGTGAGTGCGGTCAGGAGGTGGCTCTGGTCCGCGAGGAGTCCGGTCTCGCTCTCCTCGGCGTCGCCCGCCGCCGCGGCGTCGAAGTGCGTGACCGCGCCCTCCTCGACCAGTTCGGTCAGCACGTAGTCGAGCGCGCGCTCGGCGTAGGTTCGGGCGCGCTCGTCGTCGGTGTAAGCGTAGTAGGTCAGGAGCGCGTCGGCCGCCATCGCGTTCCAGTCGGCGAAGGCGGTCGGGTCCACCGGGGGCGCGTCGGCGGCCTCGCGGTCGCTCGGCGCGAGGTCGTAGTAGTCGGGTTCGGTGTCGTCCGATTCCGGCGACTCGTCCGCGTCGGCCTCGTTCGCGTCGGCCTCGTTCGCGTCGGCCTCGTTCGCGTCGGCCTCGCCCTCGTCTCCGCTCTCCGGCACGTCCGGCGAGTCGCCGGGGGCCTGACTCCCCGCGAAGGCGTCGATGTCGCCGTTCCAAAGCGTCGTCGTCAGGTACTCGATGGCGCGCTCGGCCGGGGCGCGGTAGTCGTCGTCGCCGGTGTAGAGGTAGGCGTTGGCGAACGCCCGGACCAGCGCGGCGTTGGTCGAGAGCAGTTTCTCGTGGTGGACCTCCGACCAGTCGCGGCCCTCCGCGAACCGGAAGAAGCCGCCGTCGTAGTCGTCGGCGAGGTACTGGCTCACGGCTTGTAGCGTCCCGAGCGCCTGCTCGCGCTCGCGCTTCAGCGCGAACTCGACGGTCCGGGGGAGCGGGAACTTCTCGCTGTCGCCCCACCCGCCCCACTGCTCGTCGAACTTCTCGCCCAACTGCCCGGCGACCAACTGCTCGATTTCGGGGGATAGTTCGCCCGCGGGCGGGTCCTCCCGGAGGCTCCGCGGGATGCGCGCGGCCTCCTCGCCCTTGTGGCTCCAGAGGTCCCGGACGCGCTGGACGACCTGTCGCATCCCGTCGATGCCGAGGTAGGTCGCGCCCGTCAACAGGTCGCCGTCGGGCGTGCAGAAGACCGTCGAGGGGAACCCGCCCACGTTGTACCGCTCGCGGACCCGCGGCTGGCGGTCGATGTCCACCCGAACCGGCACGAACGAGTCGTTGACGTTCGCGGCGACCATCGGGTTGCTGTACGCCTCGCGGTCCATCTCGTGACACCACGAACACCACGTCGCCGACAGCGAGACGAGGACCGGCTTGTCTTCGTCGCGGGCCTCCTCGAAGGCGGCCGCGCCCCACTCGCGCCACTCGACTTTGGTCTCCTCGGCGCTTTCGTTCATTCTACGTCGGAGTTGGGAGCGGGTCGGGATGGGTCTTGCTATGTCGGCGTTTCGCGGTGACTTTGCGGTTGGTTCGGAGTTCGGTTCGTGATTTGGGGTGTCTCTTGGGCGATGCGAGTCGGTCAAGTTCACCTGTCGAGAGACAGGAAGAAGTTCCGAAAGAAGCTAGCTTCAGGCTTGAACATGGGAGTCTCCCGCCACCGCACAGCACCGCACCTCGTCCTCCCCAACCTCCTCACTCCCTCGTTTCACTCGGTCGTTCGTCCCTCGCGCGGTTGGCGCGTCGCCCACGGCGACGCGTCCGCACGCGCCGAGTCGGAATAGACATCCGAAACCCGACTAACCCCGCGAGCGAATCGCGCCGAGCGAGACGCTTACGGTCCCCCGCCACGAAGGGCGAGGCGTGCAGCAAGAGCGGCTCCTGTTCGGGTTGGCGGCGGTCCTCGCGGGCATCGCCACGCTCGAATTCGTGCTGGCGTTCGTCTACACGCCCGCGCTCCTCGCAATCGCGGTCCCCTTCGGGGTCGCCGCCTACCTCGTCTGGTACCACGCGAGCGGTCGGCTCCGCGAGCGCGTCGCGAGCGGGCGGGCCGGGAGCTACCGGCGCGCCGACTCCGAGACCGGCGGGTTCGGTGCCGGGCCGCGCGACTCTTTCTCGGGTCGCCGGGGGTTCGACGCCGACGGCGGCTTCGACGGCCGGGAGGCCCGTGGCCGACGCGCTCGCGGCGCGGCAGGTGGACGCGGCGAGCGAGGAGGCCGCGGGAGACGGCGCGCCCAAACCGTCGGCGACACCGGACCGACCCCTGCGGAGGCGTACCGCGTCCTCGACCTCGACAGGGACGCCGACGCCGACGACGTGCGACGAGCCTACCGCCGGAAGGTCAAGTCGGTCCACCCCGACCGCGAGACCGGCGACGAGGAGCAGTTCAAGCGTGTGAAGGAAGCCTACGAAGTGCTGAACGACCGGAACTGAGCCTCGGCGGTCCGAAATCTGCCTCGTCGGGGCGAAACTCCGCGACGGAACCGCCACGGCGCTTACCAATCGGATTTATTACGGATGGGTCACAACACGTCGCTAACTTTCGCTCCGCCATGTCAGCGAACTCCCCGTCCCGCGTCGTCGCCCTCGTCGCAGTCCTCCTCGTCGCCAGCGTCGTCCCGGCCCTCGCCACGAGCGGGACCGGGAACGCTACCGCGGCGAGCGTGTCGTTCACGCCGAGCGTCGTCTACGAGGAGCGCGGCGACGTGGCCAACATCACGGTCCAGACCAACGGCGGCGGCTACCTCAACATCGGGTCGCCCTCGGACGCGTTCTGGTTGCGAATAAAGGTTGGCGGCGGGAAGAAAAAGGTCAGGTTGGATACGTATCGCGCGGGAATGGCGAAGAGTCGTGAAGAAATGGAGAAAGCCATCTCCGGCGGTACGCTGATCGAGTTCGGTCTCTCGGACCTGAACAAACCGCTCGGTGCCGCCAAGTACACGATGAACGTCACGAGGAACGGCAACGAACTCGGCATCGGCGCGCTCGTCCTCGAAGAGCGCGGGACGTTCGGCGTCTCCACCCGAATCGCGCCCGACGGGGTCGGCGCGAAGGAGGTCTCCTCGAAGCAGGGCATGGAGAAACACGGAGTCGCACCCGGCGGCAAAGTCGCCTACGACGACTGGCTACTCGTCCACATCAACGCGACCGGTGTCAAGGGGGCGCTCGATGCGGCCATCCTGAGCGAGAACGACGACGTAATGCAGGTAAACTTCGTGCAGACGAGCACGCAACCGAACGCTGACCCTAACCGGTTCTACGGTGCAGAAGCCTCGCGCGTCTTCACCGTCGGCGACCGGGAGGGATTCTACCTCGCGGTGGACACGAGTAGCCACGGCATCGAACCCGGCGACGCGTACCGCGTCGAGTTCGTCGTTCCGAAGGAGAGTCCGCTGACGAAGAAGCGCGAGAACGTTTCGGCCAATATCAAAGTCGTGGACCGCCAAGTGGACCTGAATCGCAACGGACCGGGCGAGAAAATCGTCGTAGACGGGAAGACCACGATTCGCGGGAGTACGTCGCTGACGCCCGGTTCGACCATCAACATCTCGGCGCGCGACGACGACATCCCGCCGTTCCACATGGGTCGGACCGTCACGGTCACGAACGAGCGGACGTTCGAGACGACGTTCGACTTCTCGGACATCGAACCCGGCCGGGAGTTCGACATTCGGCTAGCGGACCAGAAGCGCACCGTTCCGGGAATCGTCGCCATCGAGGCGACGCCGACCGCGACGACGGCCGCACCCGACCCGACGACGACGGCGACACCGGACCCGACGACCACCGAGACCGCGACGCGGACGACCGCGCCGCCGGATACTGCGACCCAAACGACGAAGACAACCGCGGCGGGCCTGACGCAGGCCCCCGTAGACGCCACCTCGAAACCGCTGACCCAACGGGCGGTCGAGAACGCGAGCGACGCTGACGGCGCGAGCGACGGTGGCGGTGGCGGCGGTCTCGTCCCGGTCCCCGGATTCGGCCCGCTCGTCGGACTCGTCGCACTGCTGGCGGGTGGCCTCGTTGCCGCCCGCCGGAGGTAGGCGATGTTTTTTATACGGGGGCTGAGGATATGAAGGCGAACACGGTTCCCCCGCGGTGAAATCATGTTGCAGGGAATGGACCAATCGGAGTTCGGGCAGTTCGTTGCGGCCCTCTGGGAGCGTCAAGGCTGGCAGACGCAGGTCAAGAACGACGACGGGAAGACGTTCGTCGCGGTCCAACGACCGAACACGGGCGAGGAGGGCCTGTTGTGGGCGATTCCCGACGGCGAGGTTGGGGGCCAACAGGTCCAGCAGTTCGCCAAGGTGTGCCAGCAGTACGAGGTCTCCGAGTCGGCCATCGTCACCGCCGGGACCGTCTCGGACCACGCTGAGAAGGTCTCGCAGGGGTCGGGCGTCGAACTCCTCGACGGCGAGGGCGTCGCCCGCATCCTGAAACAGAAGGAGTGGACCGACCTCGCCGACGAGTACGGCGGCGGGGACGCCGGAAGAGAGGCCAGCAGTGGGTCCGACGACGCCGACTCCCCGCTCGACCAGTTGCGGGCGGTCGGCGACCGGATAGGGGCGAACCTCTCGGGCGCGCTCGGGGACACGTCCGTCCCGGTGAAACCCGCCCTCGCGGTCGTGGTCGTGGTCGCGCTACTGGCCGCGGGCCTCCTCTCGGGCGTCTCGATACCCTTCCTCGGCGGCGGTGGCGACGGCCCGGTCTCCGCCGAGTCGGTCTCGCCCGACAACAGCGCGACGACGCTCAGCGTCACGTGGAACGCCCGCGTCACCGACACCATCGACCCGAACGAGAGCGACGGGCAGGCGTATCCCGCACCGCGGGGCAAGCAGTTCGTCCTCGTCCGAATGGCCATCAACAACACCGGCGAGGAGAAGACCCAACTGACGAAGTCGGCGTTCAAGTTCCGGACCGACAACCGGACCTACGGCCAGCAACCGCTGGCCGACCACGAGGGGTTCATCGACTTCGCCATCTCGCCGAGGCAACGCTACACCGGGTGGTTGGTGTTCGCGGTGCCGGAGGGGTCGTCCGGAACCCTCGTCTACGACCAGAACGCGACCGGAACCCCCGTCACGGTCGAGTTTACGCGCGATTCGGACCTCGCGGTCACCGTCGCCCGACGGTAACATTCTTCCGCCTTCCCCCGATAACGAACTAATCCTGAGAGGCGTGTATTCGACGGATAACGTGGGTAACGTAGTCGTACGGACGCGGGCAAGGCTTTTGACGACTCCGCCCTAATTCCGTCACATGTGCCCGAACAGGGCCGCGTTGCAGCAGGCCCTCGACCGCGGCGAACAGGAGGGCGGCAGCGTCGAGTTCAAAGAACGACTTACTCGGGAACTGCACCTCGCGGACGGCCGGATGGAGAGTCTCGCGGCCCAACTCCGCCACCGCGTACTGTCCGGCGACGGCGAAGCGACCTACGTCGTCGGCGTGACCGACGACGGCGGCATCGCCGGAATCAGCCACGACGACTTCTCGGAGTCGATGGACGTGCTGAGTCTCCTCGCCGAGGAGGCCGGTGCCCACATCGAGGACGTACAGACGTGGGGCATCACCGACGGGACCGTCACAACCGAAGGCGAAGCCGAGGGTCTCGTCGGCGTCGCCACGGTTCGGGAGGGCGCGATGCTCGACACCGACAGCGAACACATCGTGGTCGGGACCGCGGGCCACGTCGACCACGGCAAGTCCACGCTGGTCGGGTCGCTCGTGACCGGACAGGCCGACGACGGCGAGGGCGGCACGCGCGGGTTCCTCGACGTGCAACCCCACGAGGTCGAGCGGGGCCTCTCGGCGGACCTCTCGTACGCCGTCTACGGTTTCGACGGCGAGGGGCCGGTCCGGATGGACAACCCCCACCGGAAGACCGACCGAGCGCGCGTGGTCGAGGAGTCCGACAAACTGGTCTCGTTCGTGGACACCGTGGGCCACGAGCCGTGGCTCCGGACCACGATTCGGGGGCTGGTCGGCCAGAAACTCGACTACGGCCTGCTGACCGTGGCCGCCGACGACGGGCCGACGAAGACCACCCGCGAGCATCTTGGCGTCCTGCTGGCGACCGAACTCCCGACCGTCGTCGCCATCACGAAGGCCGACGCCGTGGCACCCGAGCGCGTCGCCGAGGTCGAGCGCGAGGTCGAGCGCCTGCTCCGAGACGTTGACAAGACTCCTCTGCTGGTGGACCGCCACGGCGTGGACGCCGCAGTCGAGGAGATAAGCGAGAACGTCGTCCCGGTGCTGACGACCAGCGCGGTCACGATGGACGGACTGGACACGCTGGACGAGTTGTTCGAGCGCCTGCCCAAGACGACCGCCCAGTCGGGACCCTTCCGGATGTACATCGACCGGACCTACTCGGTGACGGGCGTCGGCGCGGTCGCCTCCGGCACCATCATGTCCGGCGAGGTCGAGGCGGGCGACGAGTTGCTGTTGGGACCGATGGCCGACGGCGCGTTCCGCGAGGTCGAAGTCCGGTCCATCGAGATGCACTACCACCGCGTGGACGAGGCGAAGGCGGGCCGCATCGTCGGCATCGCGCTGAAGGGCGTCCGCGAGGAGGACATCGAGCGCGGCATGGTTCTCCTCCCGGCGGACGCCGACCCCGAACCGGTCCGGGAGTTCGAGGCCGAGGTCGTCGTCCTCAACCACCCGACCAGAATCGACGACGGCTACGAGCCGGTCGTCCACCTCGAAACCGTCAGCGAGGCCGCGACGTTCCACCCCGAAGGCGGCCAACTCCTGCCGGGCGACTCGGGCAACACGACGGTCCGGTTCAAGTTCCGGCCCTACCTCGTCGAGGAGGGCCAACGCTTCGTCTTCCGCGAGGGGCAGAGCAAGGGCGTCGGCACGGTGAAAGCCGTGAACCCCGGCGAGGAGTCGGACTCGGACGCGGGCGACCGCAGTGAGGGCCAGTAGGAACGTGGACCGGAACCGACTCGTCACCACCGCCACGAAGGCGTTCGCGGCCGTCCTGTTCCTCCTCAGTGTCGCGGGACTCGTCGTCGCGGTCCGGACCGGCGAGGGAATCGTCTCGGCGCTGTTCGGGGTCTACCTGACCGGGCTTCTCGTCGGGGGAATCTTCCGGAACGCGATGGACACGCGCAACTGGCAGGTGGCCTTCTTCGCCGGGGTCGCTCTGTGGGGCGGTTACGAGTACGCCACGGCGGGCGACCTGTTCTCGCTGTTGCTCGCCGTATTGGGCGTCGTGATGGTCGCCGCGAACCTACTGGACCTCCGATGATCAGTCTTCTCGGTCGTCTCGGTCCGCGTCCGGATGTGACTCGTCTGGAGCGTGGACGGCCCACTCGTCGGGGTCCTCCTCGCCGAGGCGGTCGTTGAGTGCCGAAGTCGTCTGGAAGTAGTTACTGAAGGACGCGAGGCGCTGTTCGTCGTCGGTGATGGCCCAGTACGGACCCTTGTGACGAACGAGGGCACGGTCTTCCAGTCTCCCGAGAACGTTGCCGATGGAGTTCTTACTCACGCCGGTTTGTTCCGCGATTTCGGCGGGCTTGAACGCTCGGCTGTCGTTGTGAGCGAGAAATCGGAGGACGCGCTCGCCGTTCGTCAGGTCGGCGAGTTCGGTCTCGCTCTTCTCTTCGAACTCATCGATGTCGATGGACACGAACGTACGTACTGCACGTAACGTAATTACTGTTACTCCGTAACTATCGTACTCGGGGTACACACCGAACAGCGACCCACCGACGTTTTTCAGTCCGGCGTCCGCAGTCCCGGATGTGACCCGACGCTCGCCCTCCCGAGCGCAGTTCGACGTGACCCTCGTCGCCAAGGTGTTCGCCTCGCTCCTCTTCGCGGTCGCGCTGGCGGCCGCCGCGCTGTCGGTCCGCGAAGGCGGCATCGACGCGCTGGCGACCAGCGCGAGCAGTCTCTACATCACCGGCGTCCTCGCGGTCGGCGTCCTTCGCGACGCGACCGACACGCGCCGCTGGCGAGTGGCCTTCTTCGGTGGGATGGTCGGCTTCGGACTGGTCGAGTACGCGGCCTCCTCGGAGTGGTACAGCCTGCTGATGGTCGCGGCGGGCGCGGGGATGCTCGTGGCGGACGCGTTCGACCGGTTCTCCGAGTGACCCTCCTCCTGCGGTCGAAACCGGCGACCCCGAAGGCGTCAGTCTCCCGAGTACGCCCACTCCGTCAGCGACGACACCGAGGAGTCCGGCACCGGGTCCGGGTTCGCGGTCCGGTTCTCCTCGGCGGACACCCAGACCGAGCGCAGACCCGCCGCGTGAGCGCCCGCCACGTCCGACGACAGCGAGTCGCCGACGTGGACCGCGCGGTCCGGTTCGATGCCCAACTCCGAGAGGGCGACTTCGAAGGGTTCGGGGTCGGGCTTGGCGGCCGCGTCGTGGCCCGCGAACACGACCGTCTCGAAGCGGTGGGCCAGACCGGCCGCCTCCAACTTCGTGGCCTGCATCTCGGGCGGGCCGTTGGTCACGACGCCGAGGGCGTGGTCGGCCGCGAGCGCGTCCAGCGCCGCGGTCGCACCGGGAAGGCACTCGACGCGGGACTGGTCGCGCTCCTCGCGGAAGGCCTCGGCGACCGCCCGACCGCGTTCGGGGTCCAAACCGCTGTCGTCGGCGATTGCGGCGAAGCAGTTCGCCCGGCCCTCGGCGATGGAGACGCCGGGCGCGAGGTGGTCCTCGAACCGGTCGAAGTACTCGCTCACGTCGAAAAACGGGGCGACGCCCGCCGACTCGAAGGCGAGACCGAGGAGCCGTCCGGGCGACCGTTCGTACTCCACGAGTGTCCCGTCGAGGTCGAAGAGAACGGCGTCCGCGTCGGCGAGCGCGGGGCGGTCGGCGAGTGCGGAGTCGGCGGATGCGGGGTCGGCGAGCGGCGGGTCGTCGGCCATGCTCTCGGTAGCGACGAGAACCGCGGACCGAAAAACCGTGTCGGTCGCGGCCGACCGGGGTCGAGCCGCCTCGATTCGACCGACTGAACCTCGGCGACGAGTGTCAGCGACGGGACCGTTGTCGCTTCGGAGGCCAACCATTAAGTCGAGGCTGTGAGAATTCCGACCGAATGGCAGGCGAAGATGTCGGCGAGCCGTCGGGGGCGGACGACTCGCTGGAGGGGTGGCTCGACGCGAAGGCCGAGGAGCTAGGCGTGAGCCGCGAGGAACTCCTCGCTCGCCTCCGGAACGGCGACGCGCCCGAGGCCGTAGACGGCGAGGCGTTCGCGGCGCTCCAGCGGGAGTTCGGTGAGCGACTGTCGGCGACCCGCGAGGAGTTCGAGACCCAACTCGCGGAGGTCGAGGCCGACCTCGCCGACGCCGAGCAGGAGTTCGACGAGAAGATTCAGGACGTGCGCGAGCGGGTGGTACAGGTCAAACGCGAGACGGACGGGAAGGCCCCCGCCGACCACGACCACCCCGACCTGCGCGAGGAGACCGAAAGCGTGGCCGACCGCGCCGACCGACTGGCCGACGAACTCGACGCGCTCTCGGCGAGCGTCGAGGAACTGGACGAGCAGGTCCAGACCGGCTTCGACAACTACGAGGACGTACTCGAATACCTGACCGACGCGACCGACGACCTCGAAGCCAGACTGACCACGCTCGCGGAGGTCACCGTCGAGTTGCGCGACCAGACACGGACGCTGACCGCGCGCCACGCCGCCCGCGCGGCGGCCGACGAACTCGCCCATCTGGCCAACCGCCGGGGCGTCGAATCGGCCAAGTGCGGCCACTGCGGCGAGACGGTCCACGTCGGCCTGCTGGCCGAACCGAAGTGCCCCCACTGTGCCAGCACGTTCAGCGACGTGGAACCCAAGCAGGGGCTGTTCGGGTCGGCGAAACTCGTCGTCGGCGACCCGCCCGCGCTGGAGGGCGAGCGCGCCGACTGGGACCTCGGGGACGTGACCGAGACCGAGAATCGCGATGTCGAACGCCGCGATGTCGAGAGCGCCCTCGACGACGTTCTCGGCGAGGAGGACGGATGAGCGACGAGCGCGACGACCGAGACGGGTCGGAACGCGACGACCGAGCGCGACCGCCGGAGCGGGGCGACCGCGACCCCGACGAACCGCTCGGGGACCTCGCCGAGGAGGTCCGCCAGCGGACGGGAAGGCGGTCCCGGCGCGACGAGGCGTCCCCCGGACGCGACGGCGAGCGCCCCGACGGACGTGACGGCCGGGACCGCTCGGAGCGCGAGGGGCCGCTGGCCGACGTGGCCGCGGCGGTGGACGAGCGCCGTACCCGCAAGCGCGACGACGCCGACGCCTTCGAGTCGGTCGAGGTGGGCGAAGTGGACGGCGAGCGACTCTGGGAGGAGTTGGCCGCTGGCGGCGAGGGGGAGACGGCGTCGGCCCCGGCCGACCGGTCCGGCGACGCGGCAGTCTCGTCGGGGAGTACGTCCGATCCTTCGACAGACGCGGCGAACGCGACCGCGGCGGGCGCGACCACGGCGGACGCGACGAACGCGACCGCGGCGGAGTCGGCGGCGACGGACTCGCCTGCCGACTGGGTCGCGGACGAAGCCGACCGCGCCGCCGACCCCGCGGGCCGCGACGTGCGGACGATTCCGAAGACGACCTGTCACGGCTGTCCGCACTTCGGCGAGCCGCCGGAGTTGGCTTGCACGCACGAGGGCACCGACATTCTGGCGATGGTAGACTCCGACCACTTCCGGGTCGCCGACTGTCCGATGGTGGTAGACGGCGAGGAGGACATCGGAACCATCACCGACACGGACGGCGAGTCGGACGACTCGTGACTCGGGCAACTCCGGCCGACCGGGTTATCCGACCGGAGCGCGAACGCCGAGCGTGTTCGAGCATCTCGGAGAGACGGCGCTCCGACTGGTCGAGCAGTACGGCTACCTCGCGCTCGCCGTGTTCACGTTTCTAGAGGCGTCGATGCTCTTTCCGCTCCTGCCGAGCGAAGTGGTCGTGCCCGGCGCGGCGGCGCTCCTCGTCGCCGGTCCCGTCACGTTCGCGCTGTTCGCCGCCGCGGTGGTCGTCGGAACGACGGTCGGGAGCCTGTTCGCGTACCACGTCTTCGGCGAGCGCGGGCGCTCGGCGCTCTCGTCGCGCGGCGGGTCGCTCCGGGTCTCGGAGGAGCGAATCGAGCGCGCGACGGGATGGTTCCGGCGCTGGGGCGAGCATTCGGTCCTCTGGGGGCGGCTTCTGCCGGTCCTGCGCTCGGTGGTCTCGATTCCGGCGGGGCTGGCGGGGATGGCCCGCTGGAAGTTCACGCTCTACTCGGCGGTCGGCGCGCTCGCGTTCGCGGCGGTCGTGGCGGCGGCAGTCGAGACGGGCCTGAACCTGCTCGGTCTCGGGTGAAGAAATACTCGAATCGACGCGATTCGAAGACGGAGAAAATCGAACGTGGCCCTTATCAGTACCCGCGAGTTACCTCCGAGCATGCAATTCTGCGACGAATGCGGCTCCATGATGAAGTCGATGGGGTCGAAGATGGTCTGTACGAACGACGACTGTCAGGACACCACCGACAAGGACGAGGAGGTCGCCGCGGAGTTCGTCTCGACCGAGGAGCAGAGCGGCGACGAGGTCATCGAGACCTCCGAGGACGCCAACTTCGAGGGCAAGCCGACCGCCGACGACGTGACCTGCGACGAGTGCGGCCACGGCAAGGCGTGGTACACCATCAAGCAGACCGGCGCGGCCGACGAACCGCCGACGCGTTTCTTCAAGTGTCAAGAGTGTGGCCACCGCTGGCGGGAGTACAGCTAACCGCGGTCTCGCCGACGGTGGGCGGCGAGGGGGAACTCAGTACTCGCGGTCGTCGCGTCTCGCGGGCGGCGTCTTCGAGACCACGAATCCGAGTTCGCTCCGGTGGTCGGCGACCGTCCGATACGCCGATTCCCGGAACTCCTCGTAGTCCTCGAAGTTGCGGAGGAACCCGACCAGCGGCCCGAGACCGTCGCCGACGTTCGACCGGACCAGCGCCTGTTCCAGCGACTCGCCACAGGAGTAGACCTCGCCATCGGTCAGGAGGTGGGAACACTCCTCGTAGTCGTCGGGCAGGCGCGCGCGCTGGTCGTCGGTCAGGTTCGAGAACCCGACGATTTCGAAGTCCGACCGGCGCTCGAAGAAGTCGGCCCACCACGTACAGAAGCCACAGTCGTCGTCGTAGACGAGCGTCACGTCGCTCATACCGTGATAGACGAGCGTCGGGCAACTAATTCCTACTGGATTCGACCACTCCGAGCGTCGGTAACGCCGCGAGCAGAAGCGCCGAGCGTCCCGGCACGAGGCGACGATAGGTCGCGCTTTCCCCGCCTCTGCCGTCGAATAGAAACCTGATGTATGATTGTAGCGAACACCAAACTATAAATATCGCCGCTGGCTGTCTGACAGTGGATACAATGGGTGCGGACGTGACGGAACTCGTCGAGGCAGTGAAATCAGGTGACAGCACTGCCGACGTGGAGGCCATCGCGGACCACGAACTCCCGCCGGAGGTCACGGAACTCGTCGAGGAGTACGAGCGGTTCGACGGCACACGCGACCCCTTCCTCTGGAAGTGGTTTCACTGGCTGACCCCGCAGTTCACGTTCTCGTTCGTGCCCGACGAACACGTCGCCGACGCCCGGACGGCGAAGATGCTCGCTGGCGTCTTCATCACCATCGTCGACGACTTCTTGGAGAAAGACCACGACCGCGAGACGTTCGACGAGGCGGTGAAAATTCCCCACGCCGAGTACGAGGCCGACACCGACCGCGAGGAGGTCCAGACACGCCAACTCGAACTCGTCCGCGAGGTCTGGGCGACGCTGTGTGACGTACTGAAACGCGCCCCGCGGTCCGAGGAGTACTTCCCCCTACTGCGGTTCGACGCCGAGCAGGCGACCAACGCGGTCCACTACTCCTACCTGCTGGACAGATACCCCGAACTCGCAAACACCAGAGAGCTGACGGTCCACGAGTCGCACAACATCATGATGTTCGCGTACGCGGACATCGACCTGATGTTCGGGCCGACGTTCCCCCGGTCGGACCTCGCGACGCTCCGCCAGATGGTGTGGCAGGCCCAGATGATGGCCCGCATCGGCAACTGGATCGCCACGTGGGAACGCGAGGTCCACGAAATCGACTTCAGTTCCGGCCCGGTCGTCCACGCGCTGGAATCGGGGCTGCTGGACTACGACGAACTCGAACGGCTCCGGACCGACGCGGCGTTCCGCGAGACGGTCATCGAGGAGCTTCGGGACGCTGGCGTCGAAGCCGTCTTCTTCGAGCAGTGGCAGCGCCACTACGAGGAGTTGGAACGACTCGCCGCGGACCTCTCGGCCATCGACGCCACCTCGTACGTCGAGGGGATGGAGACGGTCCTCCAGTACTTCCTCCGGGCGAAGGGCAGAATCTGACTACTTGGTGGACTGGACGACCCGAACGAAGGGGGCCTCCTCGACGTGGTCCACGATGCCCATCGACTTGGTGGTCTCGGAGATGGACTTCTCGACCTGCACGTACTGGATGCCGTTCTCGTGTTTCCACGTCCGGAACATGTGCTGGGCGTCGTAGACGAAGAACTCCGCGAGGTTGGTCCCCATCGTGTCGGGGTTGTGGACGTACATCGCGGTGTCGTCGTCGAAGGCGATGTCCTCGCGCGCCCAGTAGTAGATTTCCCGGACCTGCGACGGCTCGAACCACCGGAGCAGGGCCTCGGTGTAGACCAGCGCCATCACGGGCAGGTCGCGTCGGTCGGTGATGTCGGCCAGCACGCGCTTGACGAAGTTCATCGAGAGCGTCTTGCTCTTGGCGACCAGTCGGCTGAGGAGGCCGCTCGACGAGACGGTGTAGACGTTCCGGTGGTCGCCGTAGGCGTTCCACGCGTTGAACGAGTCGAGGACGAACAGCGCGTTCGAGTCCAGCAGGTCGCCGATGTCCGCGTCGAGGGGAAGCATCGACTCGAAGCGGTCGGGCGTCAGCGACGGCGAGGGGACGAGCCAGATGCCCATCCCCGATTCGAGCGCGCTGGCGGCCGCGCCGACCACCAGTCCGTCTACGAACGCTCGCCCGTCGTGTTCGAAGAGGACGCCGCTCCCCTTGGTGATGCCGCCGCTGATTCGGTCCAGTCCCTCGAAGCCCGTCGAGATAACGTCGTCGCGGTCGGCCCCGGTTTCGTGGGTCCGGTTCTGGGGCGTCAGGAACACGCCGCTCTCGTCGATTCCGAGTTCGTACTCGCGGGTGTCGTGGTCGATGCCCCGCATCTTGAGGACCCGGAGGAACCGCCGGGAGTTACCCTCGACCTCGTTGCGGCGGAGTCGGACGACGCCGTGAGTCGAGAACTCCAACACCGTCTCGGGCGAGAGTCGGTCGCCCGACTCGTCGCCCGAGTCGCCCGCGGTCGATTCGGCGGTCAACAGCGAGGTCGCCCCGAAGTCGTCGGTGAACAGGCGCACGAGGTCGAGAATCGCCCGCTGGAAGAAATGGGAGTCGCTCTCGATGCCCGCGAGACTCGCGGTGCTGTCGAACACCACGCGGTCGCAGGGACCGAACCGCGAGAGGTACTCCTCGACGTACTGCATCTCGAAGGGGGCCGAGTACCCCTCGCCCAACACCTCCTCGTCGGTCGAGGTCTGCATCGTCAAGTTCTGCTCGCCCTCTTCGAGCGTGCGACCGGTGCGGGCGTGGAGGTGGACCAGCGTCAGGTTCGGGTGGTCCAACTCGAAGTCGAACTCCTCGAACGCCGAGCGCAACTCGTCGGCAGTCTGCTCGGTCGAGACGTAGAGACACTCCTCGCCGTCGTCCAGTCCCTGCTGGAGGAACTGCATGGCGAGCGTACTCTTGCCGACTCCCGGCCCACCGGACGCTAGAATCGACCGGTTCTCCGGAAACCCACCGTCGAGGATTCGGTCCAACACGTCGCTCCCCGTAGAGACTGGCATTTGTCGTGCGTTCTCGTCCTCCCGACTTGAACTTAACACTTTACTTCGCTCGATTCACCGGGAAACTTCGGTGAAATTGAAACGACGACGACGACTTTTCGATGGAAGACCGACGACACGTCGTCGGCTCCCGGCGGTGAGCAGAGTTTACTCGTCTTCGAGTGGCAATTTTCACGCCTTCCCGACGTTTTAGCCCCCGTAGCGCGTACCACGTGGTATGCAACTCCACGCCAGAGACGTGCGCCGGGACGTGCGGGAACTCGGCGCGCTCCTCGGAGACGTACTCGAAGCCCAGACCTCGGCGGAGGCGTTCGAGATAGTCGAATCCGTCCGGACCGAGGCCATCGACTACCGGCGCGGCGACGCCGAGAGTCGCGACGACTTGCGCGCGAACCTCGCGGACCTGCCGCCCGAGCGCGCCGGGGTCGTGGCGCGCGCGTTCGCCACTTACTTCGAACTCATCAACCTCGCCGAGGAGCGCGAACGCGTCCGGGCCGTCCGCGAGGGGTCCGAGGAGGGACCGCTCGCCGACAGCGTGGCCGAGGCCGCCCGACTCCTCGCCGAGAACGGGGCCGACGCAGAGGAGGTCCAGCGGGTCTTGGACGACGTGCTGGTCGAACCCACCTTCACCGCCCACCCGACCGAGGCCCGCCGGAAGACGGTGAAGGCGAAACTCCGGGCGGTCGCGGAGGCCATCGAGACGTTAGACGAGCGCAGGCTGACCGACCGCGAGGAGGAACTGGTCGAGCGCGATTTGGAGGCCGAAGTGACGAGCCTCTGGCAGACGCCGCAGGTCCGCCAGCGCAGGCCCGAAGTCACCGACGAGGCGCTGAACGTCCAGTGGTACCTCGAAAACACGCTGTTCGACGTGGTGGGTGACGCCTACGACGAACTGGAGCGCGCGCTCGGCGACGAGTTCGAGGACGTGGAGGTGCCCAAGCTCTTCGAGTTCCGGTCGTGGGCCGGGAGCGACCGGGACGGCAACCCCTACGTCACGCCCGACGTGACCGCCGAGACGCTGGAACGCCAGCGCGAGGTCGTCGTCTCGCGCTACCGCGAGGAGTGCAAGCGCCTCTCGGGGGTCCTGAGCCAAGACGACCGGAGCGTCGCGGTCGGCGACGACTTGCGAGAGCGACTGGAGGCCGACCGCGAGCGACTGCCGGGCGTCGCCGACGAGGCCCGAGAGCGGTACCCCGACGAACCGTACCGTCAGAAGCTGAAGCTGATGCGCGAACGCCTCGACCGCGTGGGCGACGTGCGTCCCGGCGGCTACGACGACGCCGACGAACTGCTGGCCGACGTGGACGCCTTGGCCGACAGCCTGCGCGAGAACGGCGCGGAGACGGTCGCGGAGGCCCGCGTGGACCCGCTCCGGCGGCGCGTCGCTACCTTCGGTCTCTCGCTGGCGAGCCTCGACCTGCGCGACCACCAGAAGAACCACACCGAGGCCGTCACCGAGGCGCTGGCCCGCGAAGGCATCGACTACGGCGAGATGGACGAAGACGAGCGCGTCGAGACGCTGACCGACGCCATCCTACAGGACGAACCCATCATCGACCTCGACGGGGGCGACGACCTCTCGGAGACGACCGAGCGCGTCCTCACGCTGTTCGACCGCACCGCCGACTGGCAGGTCGAGTACGGCGTCGAGGCCATCGACACCTACTGCATCAGCATGACCGAGGAGCCGAGTCACGTCCTCGAAGTCCTCTTCCTCGCGGACCAAGCCGGAGTCGTGGACCTGCCGGGCTACTCGGGGCTGGACGTGGTGCCCCTGCTGGAGACCGAGTCGGCGCTCTCGGGTGCCCGGCGCATCATGGGCACGCTGTTCGAGAACGAAGCCTACTCGGCCGCGGTGGAGGCCCGCGGCGGCACGCAGGAAATCATGCTGGGCTACTCGGATTCGAACAAGGAGAACGGCTTCCTCGCGGCCAACTGGAGCCTCTACCGCAACCAGAAGCGACTCGCGGACATCTGCGACGACCACGACGTGCGCCTGCGACTGTTCCACGGTCGGGGCGGCTCAATCTCGCGGGGCGGCGGCCCGATGAACGACGCCCTGCTGGCGCTCCCGAACGAGACGGTGACGGGCGAGGTCAAATTCACCGAGCAGGGCGAGGCCATCGCCGAGAAGTACGCCAACCCCAAAATCGCCGAGCGGAACCTCGAACAGATGCTCAACGCCCAGATCCGGGCGCGCCACGAGGCGGTCCGCGAACCGGTCGAGGAGGTCCCCGACGAGTGGGACGAAGCGATGGAGACGGCCGCGGACGCCGCCCGCGAGGCCTATCGCAATCTGCTGGAGACCGACGGCTTCGTCTCGTACTTCGAGGACGCGACGCCAATCGAGGTCATCGAGGAGTTGAACCTCGGCTCGCGCCCGGCCTCGCGGTCGGGCGAGCGCACGGTCGAGGACCTGCGGGCGATTCCGTGGGTGTTCTCGTGGACCCAAGCCCGGTGTATCCTGCCGGGGTGGTACTCGCTGGCCTCCGGGTTGGACGCCTACCTCGACTCCGAGGGTGACGTAGAAACCCTGCGCGAGATGTACGACGAGTGGCCGTTCTTCCGGACGATGGTGGACAACGCCGCCCTCGCGCTGGCCCGGACCGACCTCGACATCGCCGCGGAGTACGCCGACCTCGCGCCAAGCGACCGGCGCGAGCAGTTCTTCCCGGTCATCGAGTCGGAGTACGACCGCGCGGTCGAACTCGTGACCGACATCGCCGAACGCGACGGCCTGCTGACCCGCGAGTGGTTGGAGGAGAGTCTGGAGCGCCGCAACCCCTACGTGGACCCGCTGAACCTCCTCCAGACGAAACTCCTCTCCCAGTCGCACCTGACTCCCGAGGAGGAACGCACCCTGCGCCTGACGGTAAAGGGCATCGCGGCCGGGATGAAGAACACGGGGTAGTCGCGGTCGCAGTCGCGGTTGTGGTTGCTGGCGTTGCAGTTTGCGGTTGCAGTCGCGGTTGTGGTTGCTGGCGTTGCAGTTTGCGGTTGCAGTCGCGGTTGTGGTTGCTGGCGTTGCAGTTTGCGGTTGCAGTCGCGGTTGTGGTTGCTGGCGTTGCGGTCGCGGTTGCGGTTTTCAGCGGCTCAAGAATAGTGGTCGTCGCAGTTGCCGGTGCGGTCGAGACTTTTCAGATGATAGCCGTACTCGCAAAATAGGACGAAGCAGACGGAGAAAGCTCTCCCGCCGATAGATTGCCCTACAGTTTCGACACCGTGTCGTCGAGGTCGGTTATCATCATCACCTGCTCTTCGGTCGCGGCGGCGATGTTGTCCACCTCCTCGGAGACGCGGTCGGCCTTCTCGGCGGCGTCGTCTATCATGCTGGCGACCTCTTCCGTACTGGCGGCCTGCTGGTCGGTCGCGTCGGTAATCTCGCCCATCCCGGTCGCGGTTTCGGTCGCGGCGTCCACGATGCGCTCTAGCTTGTCGCCGGTCTGCTCGACCGCGTCAACCGTCTCGGAGATGGACCGCTCGCTCTCGCCGAGACTGTCGAGGGTACTCTGGGCGCGGTCCTCGATGCGTTCGACCATCGACTCGATTTCGGAGGCGCGGGTCTGGGACTCCTCGGCGAGGTTCTTGACCTCCTCGGCGACGACCGCGAAGCCGTCTCCGGCCTCGCCAGCGCGGGCCGCCTCGATGGAGGCGTTGAGCGCCAGCAGGTTGGTCTGGTCGGCCACGTCGTTTATCATGTCCACCGCGTCGCCGATTTCCTCCACGGCGTCCTGCAAGGCTTGGGCGTCCTCCACGATGCTCTCGCGGGCCTCGTCGGTGTCCTTGGTCGCCTCGATGGCGCGCTCGCCGAGTTCCTTGCCCTCCTCGGCGAGTTGCTGGGCCTCGCGGCTCTGCTCGCCGACCTCCTCGGCGCTGGCGGCTATCTCCTCGATGGTGGCGCTCTGCTTGGAGACCTCGGTGGCGATCTGGTTCATCCGGTCGGACTGCTCGTCGGTGAGTTGGCTGATTTCTTGGGCGCTCTGGTTCACGTCCTCCGACGAAGCGTCCAAGTCGGTCACGGTCGCCTGCGTCTTCTCGCCGATGGCCTCCGCGCGGTCGAGTCGCTGTTCCAGTCGCTCGTTCTCCTCGCGCAACTGCTCGACCTCCTCGCGGAGGTCCTCGTCCGCACCGCCGACCCCGTAGGCGTCGAGACCGACGCCCGCGTCGAGCGCCGACAGGCGCGCGAGCGACGCGACTTCCTCGAACGCCTCGCCGACGTGGGCCTCGACCTGCTCGACTACCACGTCGAGGTCGTCTCCGGCCGAGTCGTCGGCGACGACCGCTCCGCCGTCAGTCCGCTCCGCTCCCTGACGAGGGTCGCGGTCGTTCGACCGCTCGCCGCCGTCGGTGGCCGCCTCGCCGGACTCGTCGCCGTCGGCGGTCGGCGCGAGTTCCCGGACGGTCTCCTCGATGTCGGCCTCCAGTCGCTCCCGGAGCGCGGGCAGGACCGCCTCGACCCAGCGAGCGTGACTGGCGAGGTACGCCGACGGCGATAGCCCGAGGGCGTCGTGGGCCGCCCCGAAGCGCCCGCGCTCGGCGAACGCGTCGGCGTCGAACTCCGCCGCGGTCAGCGCCGTACCGAAGTCCGCGAGCGTCGCGGCCTGTTCGTCGTCCACGTCGTCGCGACTCTCGTACCCCGCGAGGAGCCTATCGACGATGGCTCCCTCGCGGTCGGCCAGCGAGAGGTTCGCGAGCGTCTCGGCGTCCGTCTGGTCGAACCCGACGAGCGCCTTCCGAGCGTCGAGTTCGTCCGGGGCGAGCGCGACCGAAGTGTCGTCCTCGGCGAATATTTCAGTCATTTTAGTCAATCACAAAATATATATCGAGGGACTTAAATCAATGCGATTTCCGGCGACGGGACGCCGAAGTTCGCGGCCCGAAGCGTGACAGACAGCGACGAGGCGGTCGTCCGAGGGCGACGCTCAGTCCCGCCGCTACAGATTTTGCCCGAAGCCGGGTACTCGAACCGACACGGGGCCGAGTGACGGCAACAACCGTTACAGGTGTCGGCGGCGTGTTTCGAAGCAGGTGGGGAGATGACCGAGAAACGACCATTTGACTTCGATAGACGGAGCTTTCTCAAGCAGAGTGTCGTCGGCGCGTTCGGCGTCGGCGGAGCGACGAGCAGTCTCACTGGTGGCGTGCGCGCCCAAGACGGAGGCGGCCAAGGGGGCGACACCGACGAGGAGGACCAAGACGGTTCTTTCTACGGTCGGCGGATGGTGCTTCAGTATCCCGACCGCCTCGGTGGAAACGTCCGCCAGAAGCTGATCATCATGACCGACCGGAAAGACCGAACTCCCGACCAGATTCAAGGAATAAACGAGGAGGCGGTCGCCCAGTGTAACTTCGGCGACGAGTGGCCCCCCGAGAACCTCAATATCTGGGAGGGCATCCTCGTCGATTGGAAGAACGCGGGTCGGACGGTCGGATTCTACGGCCGGAATCCGACGGTGAGAGCGACCCAACTGGTCGAGCGCGACACCATCTTCGTAGACGCACAGCCCTCCGACATCCCGCTCGGTACGCCGTTCGTTATCTCCCGGACCAACCGGTGTCCCGACGGGCTGTTGGGCGTCGAAGCCATCAAAGTGCCGGGAATCGACGTGAAGACCGGGCCGGGCGTGAGTACCGACGACGGGGCGGGAGATAACTGAACGCCAGACCGACGTGCCGACGCCGGTAGCCGCATCAGCTTCGTTCGGGCACCCCTTCGTGACCGTTCAAGGGGAAGTTGGCTCGTTCGAACGACGCGATACTCCGGGCGAACGAGGAGACCGAGTCACTCGACGGCCTCCTCGTCCTCGATTTGGCCGTGGACCACGTAGAACCCCACGAGTAGCGCCGCGAGGAGCAACGCGTAGACGCCCGCGATGGTGATGGCCTCGGTCGGAGAGTACTCGTCGGGCTTGAAGATGATAATCTGACGGACGACCGCGATGAGGCCCGCGTGGATGACCGCGATGACGACGCTCTGGGCCTCGACGTACGCCACGACGGTTTTGTAGAGTTCCACGACGACGAACAGATAGAGGACGATGTCGATGGCCGACCGAATCAGCGAGACGATGTCCGTGGGTTCGGTCGCGCCGAAGGTCGTCAGCGACGCGACGATGGTGATGCCGAGATTGACCACGCCCAACAGGAGCAAGACGACCAGAAACGCGGCGATGACCGTCTGGAGGAACGTCACCGACCCCTCCAGCCAGTCGGTGACGCGCGTTGCTTGCAACCGGTCCATTAGCGTACAACTCGTCCGCCCGCCGGAAGTGCGTTCTGCCCCCGAACCGCGGTTCACATCGGGAGACGCTCGCCAGCGCCGGTCTCGGCGTCAGTGATAAGGACATATTTAGGATTTCGTTCACTCTCTATACATTTGTTTACTAGTTGTAAGTATTGCTCCACACGAGGAGACCGCCGTTCTCGCCAAGGTTCAAGTACGAGAGCGCGACGACCCTCGCCCGGACGTTTCGTGCGGTCGGCCGGAGTCGGGGCCGGGGACCGCCAGTCCGACTAACCTGAGAGAGGGCTGAGCCAAGCGTCGCGGAGTCGCCTCCTCGGTAATCGAATTCAACCAGTTGCGAGCGGAATATCACGGTGCGAGGAGGACCCCACCGTTCGAGGGAGGACCCCCGTGCGAGCAGGAGCGACGCGTCCGGAGAGACCGTATCGCTCGTGCCGAAACGGTAACTGACGGCGACTGGCCGCACTGCACGGCGTCCGACCGCACTGCACGGCGTCCGACCGCACTGCACGGCGTCCGACCGCACCGTACAGTGACGGCGAGGTAGCCGACGCCACGGACCCCACCGCCCCGCGGGGCACCGCGCCGTGACCGCGAGCCTCACGCCTCCCCAGCCTCGCGGCCGCCTGAACGCGGCCGCTCCCTCGCGCGGCCGGGCGCGGCACGAGGCCGCGCCCCCACGCGCCGGTCGGACGAGTCGAGGGTGCGCGCTACGGAGCGGCCGCGTGAAAGCGGGCGACGCCGACCGGTCAGGACGGGAGCGGACAGAGGCTCGCGGTCAGCACCGCGCGCTCGTCGGTGTCGTTGCGCGCGCCGTGGACCTCGCCCCGCTCGTGGAGGACGACGCCGGGAGCCTCGACGGCCTCCTCGGTGTCGCCCTGAATCACCGTCACCGTTCCTTCGAGGACGTGGAAGACGTTGGTCGCGTCGGCGTGGTCGTGCGGAGAGAGTTCCGCGTCGGGGCCGAGCGCGAACGCCTTCACGAGTACGTCGTCTGTCACGGCCAGTTCTGCGTCGACGACCTGTCCCTCGTCGGGGTCGAGGTCCGGATAGCGGTCGAGTCCCATGCCACGGAGGACGGCGGGACAGGTCTTAAAACTCGGTCGAATCGACCGTCGGTCGTGGCCTCGGTCTCCGAGAAGCGGGGCGGGCGGGCGAGTCCGGTGGCGCAGTCGTGCCGGGTGTCGCCGAGTCGCGATTCGGCCGGTTACGGCCGAGTGCTGTCGCGGCCGGGTGGCGGAGCGCGGCCGCGCGGAGGGCGAATCGGAGAGTGCGGCGGTCGATGGGTGCGGATTCGTGTGCCTCTGAAACGAGCAGCGGCGAAGCGGTCGGCCGTCGCGCTGGCGGAAAACCGGGCCGGTGGGCGGGTCGGCCCGGCCGGGTGTGTTCGTCGCCGCTCGTCGTGCCGGGATGTGCGGTTGCGGTCGTCGTCGCACTGCCGGGAGCGGGACGGCAGTGCGCCGGTCGCAATGACCGCAATCGTCTCTATGCGGGCCTCCCACTTCAACCGCGATGACCGTCCAGATGGTTCAGACCCGTTCAGCGGCGCAGTGAACGGTCGTGAACTGTTCAACGGTGGCGTAGGGCACTCGAACGACTGTCGAGTGGCGTCGTAATTCGGCATTCGAGGAGTAGCGCGACCGCGGCGACGCGGGAACCGAGTCCGGCGACTACGTGCGATGGTCGCCGACGAAGCCGGTCGAGAACGCGATCCACGCCAGCACGCTCACGAACAGGATGGGCGGCAGGATAGCGAACCCCCAGAGCGGGTCGATGCCCCACGCCAGCAGGAGGATTACGTCCAACAGGCCCAACGCTAGAAACGGCAGGACGGCCAGTGCCGCCCGCTTGCGGTCTACTGACCCGGACGACGGGAAGCGGTTCTCCATGTCCGAACGAGAGGTCCCCACGGACAAAAAGCGTCCGCTCGGCGGCGGCACGGCGTCCGGTCGAGCGAACACGTCTGCGGGGACAGGGCTTTGAGGTATGCTGTCGTAGCACTCGCTATGGCGACTGCGACCCAACTCGAAGCCGAACCCGGCACCGAAGCGGGCGTCTGGTGGCTCGACCTCGGCGGCGTCAACGCCTACCTCGCCGACGACGACGGCGACCTCGTGTTGGTGGACGCCGGAACGCCGCGGGACGCCGCCGCCGTGCGCGACGGCATCCGCGAGGCGGGGTATCGGGTCTCGGACGTGGCCCGCGTCCTCGTCACCCACTACGACGTGGACCACGTCGGCGCGCTCTCGAAACTCGGTCTCGACGCGCCCGTCTACGTCGGTCGGGCCGACGCCGAGATACTGGCGGGCCAGCGCAAGCCGGACGCGCGCAATCACAAGGGTCTCCTGCAGCGCGTGACGAATCCCCTCGTCTCGGTCCCGGACCTCCCCATCCGGCCGGTCGAGGAGGGCGACGAAATCGGCGGGTTCACCGCCTACCACACGCCGGGTCACTCGCCGGGCCACGTGGTTTACGTCGCCGAGTCGCCGAGCGTGGCGTTTCTCGGCGATTTGGTCCGCGAAGAGGGCGGGCAATTAGAGGCGTCGCCGTGGGTCATCAGCTACGACACCGACGAAGTGGCCCGGAGCGTCCGGCGGTTGGCCGACGACGCGCCCGACTTCGAGGTGGCCGCGATGGGCCACGGCACGCCCATCATGCGCCGCGGGAGCGAGCGCCTGCGGGAGTTGGCCGAGCGGTTGTAGAGCGTCGGCCGAGCGGATGACGGTCGTCTGTAGGTCGGCCGTCGCCGACTGTCACTCGGACCCACACCGCCGCGAAACTTACGTGGTATCGACCAATCTGTCGAAGCGATGAGCGACAGAGACGCCGTTCGTCGGGCTTACGACGAGATGGCCGAGACCTACGCCGCCGAGCGGTCCGCGGAGGGTCGTGGGACCGAGATTCTGACCGAGTTCCTCGACGCGCTCCCGGAGCGCCCGCGACTCCTCGACGCCGGGTGCGGACAGGGAACGCCGGTCCTCGCTCGAATCGCGGAGTCGGGCGACCCGGTGGGGCTGGACTTCTCGCGCGAACAGTTGCGACTCGCTCGCGGGAACGTCCCCGACGCGCCGCTCGTCCGGGGCGACATGACCGCGCTCCCGTTCGAGAGCGACGCCTTCGACGCCGTGACCGCGTTCCACTCGCTGATTCACGTCCCCTCGGGCGACCACGAGGCGGTCCTCGCGGAGTTCGCGCGCGTCCTCCGGCCCGGCGGGCGCGTCCTCCTGACGGAGGGCGTCGAGGAGTGGTCCGGCCAGAACCCCGACTGGCTCGACAGCGGCGTCGAGATGCGGTGGGACATCGCGGGAGCCGAGGCCACGAAATCCCAACTGGCCGACGCTGGGTTCGCGGTCGAAGACGAGTGGCTGGTCGTGGACGAACTGGCCGACGACGAAGTGCGGAAGCCGTTCCTCGAAGCGCGATTAGAAGAGTGAGACTGCCTTCAGGCGGCCAATTCCTCGGCCACCGCCTCGGCCGAGAGGAGTTCCGGGTCCACGATGAGGTCGGCCTGCCCGCGGGCGAAGTCCGGCAGGTCGTCGGCGGTGTAGACGACGACGTGCAGGTCGTCGTTGAGGTCCTTGGCGACCGGGATGCCGGTCGCGCTCTCGGTCTCGGTTAGGACGAGCGCGTCGGCCTCGACGACCCCCGCGTCTTCGAGTGCGGGGCGGTTCGCAACGTCTTCGATGCGCGTCAGTTCGACGCCCTCGGCTTCGAGGGCGTCGCCCAGTCCGTCTCGGTCGGGTCCGACGAGGAGTACCTTCATCTTACTCGTACTCGATGGTCGCGGGCGGCTTGTGGGTCACGTCGTAGACCACCCGCGAGACGTTGTCGTTCTGTCCGGTGATGCGGCTCTGGATGCGCTGGAGCGTCTCCCAGTCGATTTCTTGGGCGCGGGCGGTCATCCCGTCGCGGCTCTCGACCGAGCGGACCGAGACCACGTAGCCGTGGACGCGGTTGTCGCCCTTGACGCCCGTGGCCTTCCCGAGGACCGCGGCGAACGCCTGCCACGGGTCGTACTCCTCCAGTTCCTCCTCGACCACGTGGGTCGCCTCGCGGGCGACTTCCAGCTTCTCGTCGGTGACTTCCCCGAGGATGCGGACCGCCAGTCCCGGACCGGGGAACGGCATGCGCTCGGCGATTATCTCTTCGAGGTCGAGCGCGCGGGCGACCTCCCGAACCTCGTCCTTGTAGAGGTCGCGCATCGGCTCCACGATGCCCTCGAAGTCCACCACGTCGGGCAGGCCGCCGACGTTGTGGTGGGACTTGATGGTGCCCTCGCTCTCGATGCGGTCGGGGTAGATGGTCCCCTGCACGAGGTATTGGGCGTCGGTCTCGTCGGCGACCGTCTCGAACTCCCGGATGAACTGCTCGCCGATGGCGTGGCGCTTCTCCTCGGGGTCGGTGACGCCCGCGAGTACGTCGAGGAAACGGTCTTTCGCATCCACGATGCGCAGACTGTCCATGTAGTCGAACGTCTCGCGAATCTCGTCGGTCTCGCCCTTCCGCATCAGGCCGGTATCGACGTAGACCGGCGTGAGTTGGTCGCCTAGCGCCTCGTAGGCCAGCGCGGCGGCCGTCGAGGAGTCCACGCCGCCAGACAGGGCGATGACCGCGTTTGCGTCGCCGACTGCTTCGCGAATCTCTGCTATCTTCTCGTCGATGAATTCGTCGGTGTTGACCATCAGGCTTCGACCTCCTCTGGGGGTTCGGTTTCGGTATCCGTATCGGCGTCGGTCGTCGCGTCGGTTCGGTCGAGGACGGCCTCCAGCAGGCCGACGAACGGCGGACTCGCGCGGGTCGGCCGCGACCGGAACTCGGGGTGGAACTGCGTGCCGAGGAAGTACGGGTGGTCGGCCAGTTCCAGAATCTCCATCCGGTTGCCCGAGCGACCCGAGAACGCGAGGCCCGTCTCCTCGAACTGGTCGAAGTACTCGGGGTTGACCTCGTAGCGGTGGCGGTGGCGCTCGGTGCAAGAAGTGCCGCCGTAGATATCGGCCGCGAGGGTTCCCTCCTCGATGTCGGTCTCGTGGGCACCCAGTCGCATCGTCCCGCCGAGGTCTTCGAGGTCGTACTGCTCGGGCAGGAGGTCGATGACTGGATGCGGAGTGTCCTCGTCGATTTCCGCGGAGTGGGCACCCTCCAGTCCGAGGACGTTCCGGGCGTACTCCACGACCGCGAGTTGGAAGCCGAGACAGAGACCGAGGTACGGCACGCCGTTCTCGCGGGCGTACCGGATGGCCTCGATTTTGCCTCGCGTTCCCCGCGAGCCGAATCCGCCGGGGACGACGATGCCGTCGGCCTCGTAGAGACGGTCTTCGTGGTCTTCGGCCATCTTCTCGGAATCGACCCACCGGACGTTCACGTCCACGTTCTTCTCCAGTCCGGCGTGCTTGAGCGCCTCGTTGACCGACATGTAGGCGTCTTCGAGGTCGTACTTCCCGACCAGCGCGATTTCGACTTCGCCGTGGGTGTCTTGGGTGACGAGGTTCCGCCACGTGTTGTCGCGTTCCTCCGGCGGCAGGGCGTCGTCGGCGAGTTCGAACCGGTCCATCACGTACTCGTCCAGCCCTTCCTCCTCGACCATCAGCGGGACGTGGTAGATGTCCTCCACGTCGGGGTTCGAGAAGACGGCGTCGGTCGGCACGTCGCAGAACAGCGCGATTTTCTCCTTGGTCGAGGCGTCGAGTTCGTCCTCGCAACGCCCCACCAGAATGTCGGGTTGGAGACCGATAGAGCGCAGTTCCTTCACCGAGTGTTGGGTCGGCTTGGTCTTCTGCTCGCCGTTCTTCGAGTAGGGGACCAAGGTGACGTGGGTCAGCAGGAAGTCCTCCTCGTCCTCCTCGTGGGCGAACTGACGGAGGGCTTCGAGAAACGGCATGCCCTCGATGTCGCCCACCGTGCCCCCGACCTCCACGATACACACGTCGTGGCCCTCGGCGGCCTCCCGAACCCGGCGCTTGATGTCGTCGGTGACGTGGGGAATAATCTGGACGGTCTTGCCCAGATAGTCGCCCGCGCGCTCCTTCTCAATGACGTGCTGGTAGGTCTTGCCCGTGGTGACGTTGTGGTCGAACGTCATGTCCACGTCGAGGAACCGCTCGTAGTTCCCCAAGTCCAAGTCCACCTCGCCGCCGTCCTTGAGGACGTACACCTCGCCGTGCTGGAAGGGGTTCATCGTCCCCGCGTCCACGTTGAGATAGGGGTCGATTTTGACCGCGGTCACGTCGAACCCGGCGTTGGCCAGCAGGCGGCCGGTGCTGGCGGCGGTGATGCCCTTGCCGAGTCCCGACATGACGCCCCCGGTGACGAAAATGAACTTGTTCCCGAGGGAGGGGTCGTAATCGGTTTCCGGTTCTGTCGGCATACTGGGTGTCGGCGGGCGCTGTTCAAAACGATTTCGGAGCGCGCAAGCAGCGCCAGAGGGTGACACGATTAGCGGCGGTCTCGCCGGTGGTGTTCGTCTCACCAGCGTCGCTCGTCCCGCCAGCGTCGCCTCTCGACTGGGGGTGGTCGTCAACGCGACGCTCGAACCGACCGCTATCCCAACCTTCTTTGTCGGATAGTGGGAGGAGCGACCGATGAAATCGACTCGCAGGCGACTCCTCGGCGCACTGGCGACGGCGGCGACCGCCAGCGTCGCCGGGTGTTCGAGCGACTCGCCGCCGACCGCGGACAGTTCCGAGGGAACGACGACCGCGCAACCGGAGGGCAAACCGGTCCGCGACGCCTCTGAGACGACCACCGCCGACGCCGATAGCGTCTACACCCGCGTCTACCGGGAGACCTCCGACTCGGTGGCGCTGATTCGTACGCCCCGCGGCTCGCAGGGGTCGGGCTTCCTCTACGACGAGCGCCACTTCGTCACCAACTACCACGTCGTCGGCGAGGCCGACCGAGTGAGCGTCCAGTTCGACGACACCCGCTCGCGGGTCGGCCGCGTCGTCGGCCGGGATCCCCGAAGCGACCTCGCGGTCGTCGAGGTGGACGCCCCCGAGGAGGTCGCACCGCTGGACCTCCTCGACTCCGAACCGGTCATCGGCACCCGCGTCGCGGTCGTCGGAAGCCCGTACGGACTCCGCGGGTCGCTGACCTCGGGCATCGTCAGCGGCGTTGACCGACAGGTGCCGAGTCCCGCGGGCGACTACAAGATTCCCAACGCCATCCAGACCGACGCGCCCGTCAACCCCGGCAACTCCGGCGGCCCGCTCGTCAACCTCTCGGGCGAGGTGCTGGGCGTCGTCAACTCGGGCGGCGGCGACAACATCGCGTTCGCCATCTCCGCGCCGCTCGTCCGGCGCGTCGTCCCCGCGCTCGTCGCCGACGGCGAGTACGACCACCCCTACCTCGGTGCCCAGACCACGACCGTCACGGAACTGGTCGCGCGGGCGAACGACTTCCCGACCGCCGAGGGCGTCCTCGTCGTGAACGTCCCCTCCGACGTTCCGGCCGCGGGCCAACTCCGACCGTGTACGCGCGTCGAGCGCGTCGAAGGGTTCCGCGTCCCGGTCGGCGGCGACGCCCTCCTCGCCATCGACGGGACGGCGATTCGCTCGGACAAAGACCTCCACGCCTACCTCGCGCTCGAAGCGAGTCCCGACGACACCCTCTCGGTCCGGGTGCGCCGCGACGGGGGCGTGACCACGGTGCCGGTCGAAATCGGCGAGCGTCCCGCGCTGGTCGCGTGAAACGCGCTCAGAGTTCCCGAATCAGGAACTCGCTCACCGACTCGGCGACCTTCTCGTGCTGGCCGACGAAGAAGTGGTCGGCGCTCATCTCGACGGTCTCGTGACCTAGCTCCTCGGCGCGCTCGACCAGCGGCCGCCAGTCGGCGGTGTCGTCGCGGGTCCCGTAGACAACCTGCACCGGCCCGGTCACGTCGGCCAGCGTCTCCGCGGCGTCCAAGTCGTCGGCCAGCCGCGAGGCGGGCGCGAGGAGGGCCACGGCGTCGGGTTGGGGGTCGGTCGTCGCGGCCGCGAGCGTCGCTATCGCGCCGCCGAAACTGAACCCGAAGACGCCCACCCGGTCGTACCGCTCGCGCGCCCACCGGAGGGCGTTGCGGGCGTCCTCGCGCTCGCCGTACCCCTCGTCCCAGTCGCCGTAGTCGAAGCGCAGGCAGGCGACTCCTGCGCTGGTGAGGGCGTCGCTGACCGCGACGAGGCGCTTGTCGCCGCGGTGGCCGCGGTGCTGTGGGTGCGGCGGGCACGCGACGACGACCGCTTCGGGGTCGGCGGACTCGGCGTCGTCCGGGTCGGCGTCGGGTGCGTCGAGAGTGGCGCGAACGTCCCGCGCGCCGGGAATCGGTAGCTCCTCGGAGTTCATGTCCGACTCCTTGTCGGAGGATTCCCATAAGGGTTGCAACTCTCGCGGAGAGAGACCACCGCGTTCGCTCCGAGCGAAAACGTCGCTCGTCCGTCAGACGACTGTTGGAGAGGTGAGGATTTTAAGGGTCAGGTCACGAAAGAGGGTTACATGGGAGTGCTTTCACGCATGTCGTACGTCGTCCGGTCGAAGATAAACGCCGTCCTCAACCGGGCCGAGGACCCCTCCGAGACGCTCGATTACTCCTACGAGCAGATGCGCGACGAGTTACAAGAGGTCAAGCAGGGTATCGCCGACCTGACGACCCAGAAGAAGCGCCTCGAAATGCAGAAGCGGCGCTTAGAGGAGAACGTCGAGAAGCACAACGAGCAGGCTCGTCAGGCCGTCGAACAGGACCGCGAGGACCTCGCTCGGCGCGCGCTGGAGAAGAAAAAGCAGAAGATGAACCAGATCGAGGACTTGGAAGGCCAGATCGCCAGCCTCCAGAACACCCAAGACAACCTCGTCGAGAAGAAAGACGAACTCCAGAACCGCATCGAGGAGTTCCGCACGAAGAAAGAGAGCATGAAGGCCCGCTACGAGGCCGCCGAGGCACAGACGCGCGTCTCGGAGGCCATGACGGGCGCTGGCGACGAGATGGAGGACGTGGGTCGAGCCATCGAGCGCGCCGAGGAGCGCACCGAGGACATGGAGGCCCGTTCCGAGGCGATGGACGAGTTGCAGGAGTCGGGCGTCTTCGAGGACGCGCTGTCGGACAAGGACAGCCTCGACCGCGAACTCGAAGAGGTCCGGACCTCCGGCGAAGTGGACGCGGAGCTAGAGACGCTCAAGACCGAGATGGGCAAGGGGTCGAGCGATTCGGGCGGCGACAGCGAGGCCGAACCCGCGGACCTCGACGCGGAACTCGAAACCGAAGTCGAGACCGAGAGTGGTGACGAGGACATCGAAGCCGAACTGGAAGAGCTGAAAGACGACGACGAGAGCAACTAAGCAGTCGCGGTCGTTTCTCTCGGCGAGTCGGTCGTCGCCGCGGCGAGTCGCTCGGCGGTCCCCGCTCTCTCCGCCGCGGTGATACGGACCGTCGCACCGTCGCGTTCTATCACGTAGTGCATCCCCGGAGCCTCGTCGCTGGCCGGGACGAACAGGGTGTCCGACTCGCTACTCGCTCGGGCACCGTTCGCGTCCAGCATCTCGCGCCACGCCGCGACGAACTCGCGGGCCTCCGTTTCGGACTCCCACGCCGTCACCCAGTGGGTCGCCGGGCCGGTCGCGCCCGCCGCGGCGTAGTAGTACATCCGGTCGTCGGCCCACCCCTCGGCGGCGTCGGCCGCGCGAGCGAACGAGAGACCGTTCATCCGGAGCGCGTGGCGGACCACCAACTCGCCCACCGTGTCGGTGTGGTACCGGGTCAGATTCCGGTCGTCCGGGATTTCGGGGTCCGCGGGCAACCGGACACCGGGGACCTCCTCGCCGGGGTGCAGGAGTTCGGCGGTCGAGTTCGGCGGTGCCTCGATGGCGGCCGACCGGTCGGCGGGCGAACTTCCGGCTAACTCGTAGAACTCGTAGCCGTAGTAGTAGGGCGTCCCGGCGACGCTGTGGGGCCACGCCGCCCGCGCCAGCGTCCGGTTGTACTCGGCCACCGAGTAGTCGCTGTCGTCGTAGCGGTCGAAGTACTGTTCGGTCACCCACATCGCGTCGCCCTCCACGATTGCGGTGGTGACGAGCCGCGAGTCGGTCGTCCACCGGTCGAACTCCGACTGGAACTGCCGACGCGAGGGGGTTATCAGGTCGTGTTGAAACTGGAGCGCGTGAACGAACTCGTGGGCCAGCACCGCCTCTTGGGAGACGCCGTGTTCCGCGAGAGCCTCGTCGTCGAGCAGGTAGATGTGAACCGCGGCCTGTCGCTGGACCGTGTAGCCCAGCGGTTGGCGACGCTCGGTCGAAGCGTTCGAGTACAGTTGCAGGGTCTGTGCGCCGACCGGTCGGATGGCCCCGAACGAGTCGCGCACGTCGTAGGGCGGTCCCTCCTCGGCGTCGTACTCGTGGAGCGTGATGCCCTGCGTGGCCTGTAGGCCGCGTAGCTCCTCGACCCGGCGCAACACGGTGGCCGGGTCGTAGTCGGGGTCGAACTCCTCGGTCTCGATTTCGACCGTCTCGTTGTCCTCGGTCGGCTGGCTCTGCGCTCCGTTACCGTCCGCTACCGGGTCGTCCACGTTCGCACCGTCCGGCTCCGCCACGTCGGTCGCGCCCGCAGTCCGGTCGCCTGCGGTCGGGGCCGCGCCCGCGAGGACGAGCGCGGCCACCAGCGCGAGGGCGAGCCGGGTCGAATGTGGCATGTCAGCACACACGGGGCGGAAGGGCAAAAGGCCCGCGGGTATTTTCCGTGGAGGGCGCGTAGGCGAACGCACATGTCGGAAGGCGGAACGGCAGGGAGCGACGGCGGGTCAGGAAGCGACGACGGGTCGGGAAGCGACGACGAGCCGAGGAGTCGGTCGGACGGCGGCGGGTCCGACGGCGATTCCCAGCCAAGCGACACGATGCGGGCGCGGGCCGACGAGAGCAGTTGGAAGCTCTGGGTGCTGATGGAGGCGAATCGGTGGGTCGTCGCGGGCGTGTTGCTCGTCGGCGTGTTCGCCGCGCTGGTCGTCATCGGCGTGTTGGACCCCTCGCCGCTCCAGCAGTCGGTCGCCGCCTCGGACCCCAACGAGACGCTGTTTCAGGCGTTCGTCACCGCCATCATCACGGGCGTCACGCTGGTCGTGACGCTGAACCAGTTGGTCCTCTCCCAAGAACTCGGCCCGGTCGGCGACCAGCGCGGCCGGATGGAGGGCGCGATGGAGTTCCGCGAGGACGTGGAGAGCGTCCTCGACAGCCCCGTCAGCCCGCCCGAACCCGCCGCCTTCCTACAGGCGCTCATCGACGAGACCTGTTCGCGGGCCAACGACCTCGCCGACGCGGTGGACGACAACCGCGACGAGGAGTTGCGCGACGACATCCGGAGCTACGTGGACGCGCTCGAAGAGAACGCCAACGAGGTGAGCGACGAACTGGACGACGCCCAGTTCGGGAGCTACGACCTGCTGTCGGCGGTGTTGGACTTCAACTACTCGTGGAAGATATTCGTCGCGCGACGCCTCCACAACGAACACGACGACGCGCTGACCGACGAGACGCGCGAGGCCTTCGACGACTTGGAGGAGGTCCTGAAGTTCTTCGGCCCGGCGCGCGAACACTTCAAGACGCTCTACTTCCAGTGGGAACTGGTCAACCTCTCGCGGGCGATGCTCTACTCGGCGGTCCCGGCGCTGGTCGTGGTCGCCTCGATGATCGTCTACTACGACGCGAAGGCGGTGCCGGGCGCGACGCTGGGCATCAGCAACGACGTTCTCCTGACGAGTTTCGCCACGTCGATAGCCATCGTGCCGTTCATGCTCCTGCTGTCGTACATCCTGCGCATCGCCACGGTGGCCAAGCGGACGCTCTCCATCGGCCCGTTCGTCCTCCGGGACGTGGAGCGGAGCGACGAACTGGACTTCGAGTAGCGCGACGCTAACGGGTTGTCCGAGTGCCCTCCTCGACTTTCCCTCCGGCGCGCGCTGGCGCGTCGCTATGGGCGACGCGCCAACCGCGCGAGGGACGAGTATCGCAGGCCGTAGGCCGAGAAACGCAAGAGGCTGGGGAGGAGTGAGGCCGATACGGTGCTGTGCTGTCGCGGTGCGGTATGATAGGCTCAAACTTGAAGCCGACTCACCTGACGTGTTTCAGGTCCGCGAGCCGCGAGGTCGAAGCTAGTGTCACCGATTCGTCCGACTCCGGAGACCCGGCGTCGAGACCGGCGACATCGACGCCCCGAACTCCACGAGCCAGCACTTTTCCCCGGAGAAGCCCAACGTGAGAGCGAACCCCGTGCCGACGCTCTGCATCCCCGAGGAGGTCCGCGACGAACTCGTCTCCCACGCACGCGAGGGCGCGCCCGAGGAGGTCTGCGGTCTCCTCGGCGGAGCGCGCGACGGAGACGACCACCGCGTCGAGACCCGCCACCCGGCCGAGAACGTCGCCGAGACCCCCGAGACGCGGTACGAAATCGACCCGCGCGAGCAACTCGACCTGCTGGAACGAGTCGAGGACGCCGGACGCGAGGTGGTCGGATTCTACCACTCCCACCCGCAGGGTCCGGCCGACCCGAGCGCGACCGACGCCGAACTGGCGACGTGGCCCGGTCGGTCGTACGTCATCGTCTCGCTCGGCGACACCGACGCCCCCGAAGTAACGTCGTGGCGGTGGACCGGCGAGGAGTTCGTCGCCGAGGACGTGCGGGTCGTCGCCGACCGGTAGCTCGCTCCGTTCGCGGCCGCGTCGAGGAACAGTTTTACCCCGCGAAGCCCACCTGTGGGGTATGAAGGCCGTCCAGTTCAGCGACCACGGGGACCGAAGCGTCATCGACTACGGCGAGTTCCCGGACCCGACGCCGGACCGCGACGAGGTACTGGTGGACGTGAAGGCGGGCGCGCTCAATCACCTCGACGTGTGGACGCGCAAGGGCTTGCCGGGGTTGGACTTGGAGATGCCCCACGTGCCGGGGAGCGACGGCGCGGGCGTCGTCCTCGAAGTCGGCGAGGACGTGACCCGGTTCGAGCCGGGCGACCGCGTGGCGCTCTCGGCGGGCGTCTCGTGTGGCAAGTGCGAGTTCTGCCGCGACGGCGAGTACACGATGTGCGTGAAGTTCCACGTCATCGGCGAACACGTCCCCGGCGTCCACGGCGAGCGCGCCGCGATTCCCGAGGCGAACCTCGTGGAAGTGCCCTCGGGCGTCGATTGGGAGACCGCCGCGGCCGCGCCGCTGGTTTTCCAGACCGCGTGGCGGATGCTCCTCAATCGCGGCGACCTCTCGCCCGGCGAGGACGTGCTGGTCCTCGGAGCCTCGGGCGGCGTCGGCCACGCCGCGGTCCAAATCGCCGACTACGCCGGGGCGAACGTCTACGCGACGGCCTCCTCGGACGAGAAGTTGGAGTACGCCGAGGAGGTCGGGGCCGACCACGTAATCAACTACGAGGCCGAGGACTTCGCGGCCCAAATCCGTGACCTGACCGGCAAGCGCGGCGTCGATATGGTCGTGGACCACGTGGGCGCGGCGACGTGGCGCGACTCGCTGGCGAGTCTGGCCAAGGGCGGCCGGATAGTGACCTGCGGCGCGACCACGGGCGGCACGCCCGACACCGACATCAACCGCATCTTCTGGAACCAGTTGAAAGTCATCGGCTCCACGATGGCCAACCCCGGCGAGGTGGACGACGTGCTGGAACTGGTCTGGGACGGCACCTTCGAGCCGCGAATCCGGGAGGTTCTGCCGATGAGCGAGACGGCCCGCGCCCACGAGATGCTCGAAGAGCGCGAGGGCTTCGGAAAGGTCGTGGTCGTCCCCGACAGCGAGTACGACCGATGACCGAAGACACCTACACTCACCGACCGGGGAGCGTCGACGACGAGCGCGGCGGACGCGCGAGCGGCGGGAGCG
Organism: Halorussus salinus; assembly: GCF_004765815.2. Classification (NCBI taxonomy): domain Archaea; kingdom Methanobacteriati; phylum Methanobacteriota; class Halobacteria; order Halobacteriales; family Haladaptataceae; genus Halorussus; species Halorussus salinus. Next base: position 73,651 of record NZ_SBIS02000007.1, read on the forward strand.
ACGACGACGGAGGAATCGGCGGCGACCGCGACGACCCCTACGACGGCGACCCCGACCACCCCGCCGCGCCCGTCGAGCGCGGCCAAGAGGAGTGGGACTGGCGCGGGTGGGTGCTGGTCGGCGTCATGGCGCTCTGCTTCGTCGTGATTCCGGCGACGATTTGGATTCTGCCGCCGGTTCGACCGTTCCGGTTCGCCTACCTCGTGTTGCCGATGATTCCGGCGTTGCTCCTCGGTGCGACCGCGGTCTGGTCGGCCCAGCGGTCGGGGTGAGAACGGTCGTCGGCCCGTAGACAATCTTGCAGAATCGTCTAAGAACGCCATACATTTCTTTGCGGGCGCGATTTCGGGTGTTCGCGGGCGAACGGTCGCACTGCTGGCTCGACGGCGGCGCGACCGCGACGGGCGGGGCGCGAAATCGACAGCGAACCGGACAGAATCGCAGTGGCGGCGTTGATTTAAGTCGTCGTCTGCCAAATAGTCGCACATGGTCGATTTCCAGTCACGCGACACGCGGCGACACGACGACGACGAGGAGGACGAGAGCCAGTCCAGCCAGTCGAACGACGAGGAGACGCCGACCGACGAGGCGGGTCACGACGACTCGTCCCACGACCACGACCACGGCCACGACGACCACGACCACCACTCCCACGACGTGGAGTCGCTCGGCGCGGCGGTCGTGACCGTCTCGTCGTCCCGCAGTCTCTCGGACGACCCCTCGGGCGACGCCATCGTCGCGGGCCTCGAAGACGCGGGCCACAAGGTCGTGAGCCGCGACCTCATCGGCGACGACTACGACGGCGTGCAGGGGTCGGTCAACGCGCTGGTCGGCCGCGACGACGTGGACGTGGTGGTGACGACCGGCGGAACCGGCGTGACGCCCGACGACGTGACCATCGAAGCGGTCGGCCAGCTGTTCGACAAGGAACTGCCCGGCTTCGGCGAGTTGTTCCGACTCCTCTCCCACGAGGAGATCGGGACCAAGGTCGTCGGCACGCGCGCGACGGCGGGCGTCGTGGACGGCGTGGTCGTCTTCTGCCTGCCGGGGAGTGAGAACGCCGCGAGACTGGGCGTCGAGCGGATTATCGTGGAGGAAGCGGGGCACCTCGCCGGGTTGGCGGGGCGCGAAGAATAGGACCTACTCGACGGACGACTACTCGAAGTCCCGCCGCATCGCAATCTCGAACCACGGGCACAGGCGCAGTTGACGGTACCACTCGGGATGCTCGTGCAGGCGCTCGTAGGGCACCCACATCAGGCCCGCGACTTCCTCCTCGTCGGGGTCGAGCGACAGGTCGTCCAGCGTCACCTTCAGCACGGCACAGACCTCGTGTTCGACGCCCGCGTTCTCGAAGTAGCGTTTGTACTCGAAGCGGTCGGTCACGCGCAGGTCGTCGTACTGGTCGGGCGAGACGCCCAGTTCTTCCTCCAGTCGCTGGCGGGTGGCCTCCTCTTGGCTCTGGCCCTCGACGGGGTGAGAGGCGACGGTGCCGTCCCACCACGTCCCCCAGAGGCGCTTGCCGGGCGCGCGCTGGGCCAGCAAGATGTTGCCGTCGCCGTCGAACACGAGCGTCGTGAACGCCCGGTGGCGGATGCCGTCGCCGGTGTGGGCGTCGAGGCGGTTGACCGTCTCCTCGGGGTTGTCGTCGGCATCGACTGCGACGACGTGCTGGCGTGCGTTTGCGTGGCGGTCCTCCGGCGTCGGCGTGCTGGCGTCAGCCGCCGTGTCGTCGGCGCTCATTGGACTCTGCTTCTCGGGGATAGGTAAAACCCTCTTCGATAAGTCGCGGGTTCAGACGAGTCCGCCCAATCGCTCGAACGCGCCGCGTCGGTCGCCACCCCACGTCTTCCGGACGACGTTCCCCGGTGCCTTGACCAGCGGCGGGCCGTCGTCGCCCTCGCGCTCGTACCGGACGACGACCGAAATCGCGTTGCCGACCGCCTCGGCTTCGATTTCCCCGATTCCTAGACACCCGGTCTCGGGGTCCTCCGCGTAAGTAAGCTCCTCGCCGGTGACCGAGAGGGACTCGTCTAGCTCCACGAGTTGCAGTCTGTCGCGAATCTCGTCGGCGTCCGCGGCCATACCGTCACACACGGTATCGTCCCACAAGGTACTTGCCCGCGCTTTCGCGACCCGAAACGGCCGCGAGGAGCTACCTGACCCGCGCGACGGGGCGCTCGGCGGCGCGGCGACCTCCTCGCCGTCCGGAATACGAATTTCGAAATCGAATTCCGAGACTCGTAATTCATCGTCGGATTTATTACGATGAGCGAACTTCGGTCTATCAACAGATGACCGACGACACCGCAGGCGACGGACGCACCATCCTGCTCATCGGTAGCGGACCGATTCAGATCGGACAGGCCGCAGAGTTCGACTACTCCGGCGCGCAGGCCTGCCGCGCGCTTCAGGAGGAGGGCGCGCGAGTCGTGCTGGTCAACTCGAACCCCGCGACCATCATGACCGACCCCGAGATGGCCGACGAGGTGTACATCGAACCCATCACGACGGAGGCCATCGCCGAGATAATCCGGAAGGAGAACCCCGACGGCGTCATTGCGGGCCTCGGCGGCCAGACCGGGCTGAACGTCACCGCCGAACTCTCCGAGGAGGGCGTCCTCGAAGAGTACGACGTGGACATCATGGGCACGCCGCTGGACACCATCTACGCCACCGAGGACCGGGACCTCTTCCGCCAGCGGATGCGCGAGTTGGGCCAACCGGTCGCGCGCTCGACCACCATCACGCTGGACGACGACGAGGAGGTCTCGGCCATCACCGAGGACGACCTCGAAGAGCGCGTCGAGGCCGCCGTCGAGGAGGTCGGCGGTCTCCCCGTCATCGCTCGCACCACCTACACCCTCGGCGGGTCGGGGTCCGGCGTGGTCGAGGAGATGGACGAACTTCTCGTCCGCGTCCGGAAGGGCCTGCGCCTCTCGCGCAACGGCGAGGTCCTGATTACCGAGTCCATCTCCGGGTGGGTCGAACTGGAGTACGAGGTGATGCGCGACGCGGGCGACTCGTGTATCATCATCTGCAACATGGAGAACATCGACCCGATGGGCATCCACACGGGCGAATCGACGGTCGTGACGCCCTCGCAGGTCATCCCCGACGACGGGCACCAAGAGATGCGCGACGCCGCCTTGGAGGTCATCCGCGACCTCGGGATTCAGGGCGGGTGTAATATCCAGTTCGCGTGGCGCGACGACGGCACCCCCGGCGGCGAGTACCGCGTCGTGGAGGTCAACCCCCGCGTCTCCCGGTCGTCCGCGCTCGCCTCGAAGGCGACGGGCTACCCCATCGCCCGCGTCACCGCGAAGGTCGCGCTCGGCAAGCGCCTCCACGAAATCGAGAACGAGATTACCGGCCAGACCACCGCGGCGTTCGAGCCGGCAATCGACTACGTGGTCACGAAGGTCCCGCGCTGGCCCAAGGACAAGTTCGGCGACGTGGACTTCGAGCTGGGCACCGCGATGAAGTCCACCGGCGAGGCGATGGCCATCGGCCGCACCTTCGAGGAGTCCCTGCTCAAAGCCCTTCGCTCCTCGGAGTACGACCCCGACGTTGACTGGGCGGACGTGGACGACGACGCTCTCGAAACCGACTACCTCCGGTCGCCGACGCCCGACCGCCCCTACGCGATGTTCGAGGCGTTCGAGCGCGGCTACACCGTCGAGGAGGTCGTTGACCTCACGGACATCAAAGAGTGGTACGTCGAGCGGTTCCAGAACGTCGCCGAGGCCGCGGTCGCCGCCCAAGACGGCGACTTCGAGACCGCCGCCGAGCGCGGCTTTACCGACCACGAGATAACCGCCATCGCTGGCGGCGAGTTCGAGGACACCCACTCGTCGTGGATTCCCGACGAGAGCGCGGGTGGCGCGGCGGCGGACGCCAGCGAGGCGTCGGCCGGGTCGGCCGACGCCTCCGAGAAATCGACCGACGGGTCGGGCGTCGCCGTCGAAGACGTGGAGGCGACCGCCCCCGACCGCGACTTCAAGCAGGTGGACACCTGCGCGGGCGAGTTCGCCGCCTCGACGCCGTACTACTACTCCTCGCGCAGACCCGGCGCGGGACTCGGCCGCGACGAGGTGCAGGTCGATAGGGACGTAGAGAGCGTCGTCGTGGTCGGCGGCGGTCCCATCCGCATCGGGCAGGGCGTCGAGTTCGACTACTGCTCGGTCCACGCGGTCCGCGCCCTGCGCGAGCAGGGCATCGAGGCCCACGTCGTGAACAACAACCCCGAGACGGTCTCGACGGACTACGACACCTCCGACGGCCTGTTCTTCGAACCGATTACCGCCGAGGAGGTCGCCGACGTAATCGAGACGACCAACGCCGACGGCGTGATGGTCCAGTTCGGCGGCCAGACCTCCGTGGACATCGGCGAACCGCTCGAAGCCGAACTCGCGCGCCGGGACCTCGACTGCGAGATTCTCGGCACTGCGGTCGAGGCGATGGACCTCGCGGAGGACCGCGACCGGTTCAACCGTCTGCTGGACGAGATGGGCATCAGCCAGCCGGAGGGCGGCTCCGCCACCAGCGAGGAGGAAGCCCTCGACCTCGCCCACGACATCGGCTACCCGGTCCTCGTGCGGCCCTCCTACGTCCTCGGCGGGCGTGCGATGGACGTGGTGTACGACGACGAGGAGTTGAAAGAGTACATCGAGGAGGCCGTCCGCGTCTCGCCGGACAAGCCCATCCTCGTGGACGAGTTCTTGGCTGATGCCGTGGAACTTGACGTGGACGCCGTATCCGACGGCGAGGACGTGCTGATCGGGGGAATCATGGAACACGTCGAATCGGCCGGGGTCCACTCGGGCGACTCGGCGTGCATGATTCCGACCCGCGCGCTGGACGACGACACGCTCGCTCGCGTCCGCGAGGTCGTCGAGAACATCGCGGTCGCGCTCGACACGGTGGGCCTGCTGAACGTCCAGTTGGCGGTACAGGGCGGCGAGGTGTACGTCCTCGAAGCGAACCCGCGCTCGTCGCGCACCGTCCCGTTCGTCTCGAAGGCGACCGGCGTCCCCATCGCCAAACTCGCCGCGAAGGTGATGGCTGGCGAGACACTGGCCGACCTCGACGTGCAGGAGCAGGTGCCCGAGCAGGTCAGCGTCAAGGAGGTCGTCCTGCCCTTCGACCGCCTGCCGGGGAGCGACCCGCGCCTCGGCCCGGAGATGAAATCGACCGGCGAGGTCATGGGCACCGCCGACACCTTCGGGAAGGCCTACGACAAGGCCCAAGACTCGACGGGCAAGCCGATTCCCGACGCGGGCACCGCCTTGGTGGACCTCACAGACGAGTTCGGCGAGTACTTCAGCACCGACGAGTTCGGCGAGTACTTCGAGGTCGTCACACCCGAGGAGTTCGAGGCCGAGGAGGGAGCCGACGGGACGGAAACCCACGAGACCGAGGCGTGGGCCGACCACGCGAAACAGGCGGTCGTAGCGGGCGACATCGACTGCATCGTCTCGCGCAACCGCGACCTGCTGGAGACCGCGGTCGAGGAGGAGATCACGTACTTCTCGACGGAGGCGAGCGCCGCGGCCGCGCTGGAAGCCCTCGACGCGAGGAACGAACCCCTCGACGTGGAACCGGTCGGCGACCGCCCCAAGCAGGTCCGCGACTGGGGTAAGTAGGAGCGACGGCGAGGAGCGACGACGAACGCGACCTCAGAGCGCGGCGAGGACGACCCCGCCGCCCGCCACGAGCGCCGCCAGCGCGTACCACGGTTCGCGCCGGAGCGTCCGCTGTGCGGCCGGAATCTTCCCGGTGTACTTCAGGCCGAGCGCAATCGCCACGAAGGTGGCGGTGACGCCGACCGCGACTTCGGTCCGGCCGATATCGTGGGCGTACCCCGCGAGGAGGCCGACGACTGCGCCGAGAATCGTGGCGTGAAGCTCCGTGTAAGTGAAGGCGTTGTCGCTCCCGAGGACCGGTTTTCCCATGCACGAACGTAGGCGGTCCGGGCGTTAAATTTGTTTTCGCGGGTGTAGAATTATGGTCACGTCCCGACGCCCGGTAGCTCCGCCTGATACTGGAGGAGTTGGTCGGCGCGCTCGGCCTTCGCGAGCAGGACCTCCTTGAGCTTCGGCGGGTTCCGGATGTCGGTGTCGTCCAGAAGCTCCTCGGGAAGCGCCAGCGTCCCCTCGGGGACGCCCTCGTCGCCAGAGACCGCGACGTGGCGGTTGTCGATCTTCATCACCAGCGGACTGTCGAGCCGTTCGATGCCCTCGCCCGACGTGTAGAGCTGTTCGTTTATCTGTTCGTGCTGGTCGCGCCGAATCGCCGCGCGGTCGCCCCCGAACGGTTCGACGTAGAGCCGCCCGAGGTAGTAGCCGCTGGAGAACTCTGCGAACATGTGACAAGCTATCGTATATCCTACTCGCACATGAATCTTGCGCCAAGATTTATATAGTAGCGCAAAGCTACTTTTTAATACCCTTCGACTTTACTTCGTCGGCCGCGTCGAGATGTCACTTTCGGGCGTCCGGCACCCGGCGGCCTTTCGCTCTCGACCGTCCTAAAAGACCTATGGCGCTGGCGCTCCGCCGTGTCGGTATGACGAGTCCGGAGCGCGTCGCGCGGCAGTTCCTCGAAGACGGGCCGAACCTCGCGTGGCTCATCGCGGTCAACGTGTTGGCGACGCTGGTCGGCGTCCAGTTCTACGTCGAGACCCTGCCCGAGGTGCCGGTGTACCTCTGGCCGTTCTACGCCGACTCGCCCGCCGCGCTCTTTCTCGTGACGCTCTCGTTGACCACGCTCCTGCCGAACCTCGGGCGTCGCGCCGCCGACGCTCCTCGGAATCGCGCGCTGGCGTACCTCCACACGCTGGCGTTCGCGTGGCTGGTCAAGTACGGCCTCTGGACGTTCGTCTCGCTGAATCTGGGCTTCTCGGCGTACTTCGGCCCGCCGTGGAACCCGGACGCCTTCTGGGCCTACTGGTTCATCGTCGTGACCCACCTCGGGTTCGTGGTCGAGGCCGCGCTCCTGCCGTACTACGGCGCGACGACCCGCGGCGCGCTGGCAACCGCCCTCCTCGCCCTGCTAGCGAACGACGTTATCGACTACGTGCTGGGTCTGCACCCGCCGCTCCGGTACGAACCCGACCTGCTGTTGCCGGTCGCGACCGTCGCGCTCTCTGCGCTGGCGGTTGGAGGTGCCGCTCGGGCCTTCGACCGACTGCCGGATTCTTCCCGGCGCTCTTAAATCGGTTCTCCTCCGATTTTAAACTCTAAGCATTCTTCTGTGCCCTCGAAATCGAATCGTGAACAGAACGAACGAATGTCGGCCTTTTTAAGCTGGGGCTGTAAAGGTCGAACCAATGAGCCCCTACCGAGCCGTCTTGTTGGCGCTGTTCGTCGTCGGAGGTGCGCTGGTCGCCGCCGTTCCCACCGGTGCGACGGCTCCCGCCTCCGAAGGGACGACTCACGCCGCCGACGCGCCGACGCCCGAAGTCGCCGAGCCGACCCGAGTCGGTGGTGGCCTCACGGACGCTCAGCCGACTTCCGTCGCGGCCGACGCGACTGCCGCGAACGACACGAGTACCGCGAACGACACGACCGCCAACTCGTCGTTGGGCACGGACATCTCGTCGTTCATGCAGTCGAGCGCCGCCGAGGTCGGCGGTGCCGTCGAGACCGGCATGTGGAGCGCGGCGTTCAACGCCACGGACAACGAGTCGGTTCGCGCCGAACTGGTCGAGACCAAGACCTCGGACCTCCGGGAGGAGTTGGCCGATCTCCGAGAACGCCGCGCCGAACTCGTCGCCGAGCGCGAGGCGGGTAACCTCAGCCGGACCGCGTACAAAGCGAAGGTCAGCCGCCTCGTCGGCGAGATAAACGCCCTCCGGTCGGCCATCGACTCGACGACGAACCGCGCCGAGAGCGTGAACGCGAACGTCGAGACGCTCGGGAGCCTCCGGAGCGAGACCGACAACCTGACCAGCCCGGAAATCGCAGCGGTCGCCCGGAACGTGACCGGCGTCGGCGTCGGGAACGGCCAGCGCGGCCCGCCGAGCGGCGTCGGCGAAGGCAACGGAAACGGTGTCGGAGAGGGGAACGGAAACGGTGTCGGTGCTGGAAACGGCAATGGTGCTGGAGAGGGGAACGGCGTCGGCGAAGGCAACGGGAACGGCGTCGGTGCGGGCAACGGAAACGACGCCGCGAGTGCCGCCGAGGAGGCCGCCAACGGGACGACGCCGGGCGAGGCTGGAGAGGGTAACGCCGCTGGCAACGGCGCGGCGAACGGAAACGGGAACCCCGGAGAGAGCGGTGCGAACGGCGACGACGCCGGAAAGAGCAAGGGCCTCTCGGACGCCGGGAACGAAACCGGCGTCGGGAACGGTAACAGCCCTAACGGGACGGACGGTACCCGCGGCCAGCCGAGCGGCGCGGACGACTCACCGACGACTACCCCCGAGTTCGTGAACCGCGTCTCCACGGCGCTCGTCGCCGGGACCGGTTCTCTCGCAGACGGCGGCTTCACCGCCTTCTAATCAGTTCTCCGAGGAGACCGACGCCGCCGCAGTGACGCGATTTCGGAATCTCCTCGGGACGCTAGCTCCGGACCGAAAGACACGCTTTTGAGCGCGCGACGCGTAACCCCGACACCGAATGGACTCCGCCGAGTTGCTCGACATCCTCGGGAACGAGAACCGCAGGCGCATCCTCCGATTACTCTCGCGTAAACCCTGCTACGTCACCGAAATCAGCGAGTATCTCGGCGTCAGTCCGAAGGCGGTCATCGACCACCTCCGGAAGCTCGAAGACGCCGGACTCATCGAGAGTCGGACCGACGACCAGCGCCGCAAGTACTTCAGCATCTCGCGCAACCTCCGCCTCGAAGTGAGCGTCTCGCCCTACGAGTTCGGGGTCAAGAGCGCCTACCCCGCGAGCGTGAACCTCGACGCCAGCAGGTGGCGCTACGTCTCGCTCAACGTCCAACTCGACGCCACGGAGGACGACGACACGGCGGATACCGACGAGACGGACGCCGACGAACTGGAGGCCGACGCACCCGACGCCTTCGAGACCGACGAAATCGAGGAGTCCCCCGAGCGCGACGGCGGCGACACCGACGGCGACGAGACCAGCGACGACGAGACGGTCGCGCGCGCTACCGACCTCGCCTCGGAACTCGACGAACTCCGGCAACTCCAGCGCGAACTCTCGCTGGCCCAGCGGTGGGTCCACGGCCGACTCGCCGACGTGCAGGACCGCCTCGGCGACGCCCTCGACGGCGAGACCGAGAGCAGACTCCTCGCGGAGGTACTCGTGGCCGTGGCGGGCGGCGCGACGAGCGTCGGGGACGTGAGCAGAGCCGTCGAGGCCCCCGAACGCGTCGTAGAGGGGTCGCTGAACGAACTCGCGGAGAGCGGGTTTCTGGAGCGCGACGAGGACGGCGAGTGGCGACTGGCCGAATAGGGCGGTGAGTGGCAATCGACAGAACAGGACGGTGAGTGGCGACTGGCCGAACGAGTCGGCGAGTGGCAGTCAGCGGAGGAGAAGCGGGCGAACCGGTCTCGTTCTCAGATGTCCGCGGTCAGACCGTTTCTTAAATCGCCGCCGAAGTACGCGCCGAGCGCGCCAGCCAGCAGGCCGGTGCCAGCGCCGAACACCGCCAGCGGGAGGCCCGCGTCGCCGAACGCCGTCAGCGCCAAGTTCCCGAGGAGTGCGGTCAGTCCCGCCGCGACCGCGCCCGCGGCGGCCGATTCGAGGAGCGTTGAGCGTTCGACGGCGAGTCCGAGGAGAAAGGCACCGGCGAAGACGCCGACGAGTCCCGCGAGGTTGTCCACGAACGGGAGCGGAACGAAGGCGTTCCCGGCGAACATCCCGCCGCCCAACAGGGCGAGCGCGACGAGGAAGAGTTTGGGCGAGAAGATGCTTCCCGCACGGTGTTTGGCGCGCTGGACGAACGACGAGTCGGTCTCCTGTTCGGCGTCGTCTTGGAGGGTCTCGGTGAGGTCGTCCGCGAACGAGTCGCGGGTGCGCTGGTCGGAGCGCTGGGGCATACGGGAGTGTGAGACGGCCGAGGTAATGGGTCTTTCCGTGACTACGGACCTACGGACATCGAACGCGGGCCCCACGCGCCGAAAAGATGGTTTCAAGTCCGCCCCGCCGGTACTCGGAGGTATGAATCCCGGCGACCGCGTCCGCGTCCAGCGGGCCGACCAGACCTACGAGGGCGTACTGCTTCCCTCCTCGACGAGTCAGAACCTCGTCGTCAAGTTAGAGGGCGGTTACAACGTCGGCATCGACCGCGCAGACGCCGACGTGGACGTACTCGAAAACGACGTGTACGACATCGAATCCGGAGACACCGACGACGAGTCGGCCGTCGAGTTCGACCCCGACCTGCCGACTATCTCGCTCATCTCGACCGGCGGGACCATCGCCTCGACGGTGGACTACCGGACCGGCGCGGTCACGGCGCAGTTCGACGCCGAGGACGTGCTTCGGGCCGTCCCGGACCTCGCGGGCCGGGCGAACTACCGGGGCCGCGTCGTCGCCAACATCCTGTCGGAGAACATGACCCCCGAGGTGTGGGTGGACCTCGCCGAGGCGGTCCGCGAGGAGATAGCAGAAGGCGCGGACGGCGTGGTCGTGATGCACGGCACCGACACGATGCAGTTCACCGCGTCGGCGCTCTCCTTCATGCTCGACACGCCGGTCCCGGTCGTGTTCACCGGGAGTCAGCGGTCGGCCGACCGGCCCTCGTCGGACAACGTGATGAACGCGGTCTGTGCCGTCGAGGCCGCCAAGGCCGACGCCGCGGAGGTCATGGTCTGCATGCACGCCTCGGAGTCGGACGACGCCTGCGCGCTCCACCGCGGCACCCGCGTCCGGAAGAACCACACCTCGCGGCGCGACGCCTTCGAGACGGTCGGCGCGAAACCCCTCGGGGAGGTCGCGTACGGCGGCGGCGAGACCGAAGTGAGCTTCCGGCGGGAGTACGCCGAGCGCGGCGAGGAGGACCTGTCGCTGTCGCCGGACCTCGAATCCGACGTGGAACTGCTGAAGTTCACCCCCGGCATGGACGAGTCAGCCCTCGACGTGGCGGACGGCAAGGCCGGTCTCGTCCTCGAAGGCACCGGACTGGGCCACGTCCACTCCGACTGGGCCGACCGCATCGGCGAGTTGGTCGATTCGGGCACCACGGTCGTCATGACCAGCCAGTGTCTCGACGGCCGGGTCTGCGACCGGGTGTACGACACCGGTCGGGACCTGCTGGACGCGGGCGTCGTGGAGGGCGAGGACATGCTCCCCGGCACCGCGAAGGTCAAGCTGATGTGGGCGCTGGCCAACAGCGACGACCCCGAGACCGCGGTCCGGACCCCCATCGCGGGCGAGATAACCGAGCGGTCGGTCCCGTGGGAGTGAGATGACGGGCGCGAGTAGCGAGCAGTCCGAGCGGAGCGAGCGAGCGGGCGTCGAAGTCCGCGAGGCGCGCCACGACGACTACGAGGAGGTCGCGGCGTTCACGCAAAACACGTGGCCCGAGCGCGACGGCGGCGACTACATCCCCGACATCTATCACGACTGGATAGATGGCGAGGAGAGACACACCGCGGTCGCGGTCGTGGACGGCGAGGTCGCCGGACTCGCCCAGACGGTCCTCCTCTCGGACTGGGAGGCGTGGAATCAGGGCCTACGCGTCAATCCGGAGTTCCGCGGCCGAGGAGTCAGCGTCGCCGTCACCGAGCAACTGTTCGAGTGGGCGCGCCAGCAGGGCGCGACCGTGGCCCGGAACATGGTGTTCAGTTGGAACGTCGCCGGACTGGGCCAGTCGCGGGCGACGGGCTACGACCCCGTGACCGAGTTCCGGTGGGTCCATCCGGATCCGGACCGCGCGGGCGATGCCGGAGACCACGACGCCGAAATCACGGCGGACCCCCGAGCCGCGTGGCGCTACTGGACCGACAGCGAGGCCCGCGACGAACTGCGAGGACTCGCCTTGGACCCCGACGAGTCGTGGGCGCTCTCGGAGTTGACGCGCGGCGACCTCCGGGCGGCGGCCGACGACGGCGGCCTGTTCGTCGTCCAGAACGAGGGGACTCGCGGGTTCGCCCACCGAATCCGGCAGTACGAGCGTCCGGCGGCGGACGCGGACGACGCCGATAGCACCGCCGAGGAGACCCCCGAGACCGAGCGGTGGGTCGAGTACGGCGTCGGCGCGTGGGCCAACGCCGAGAGCGCGGCCGCGCTGTTCGACGCGATAGCCCGCGACGCCGCCGAACTGGATGCCGACCGGACGCGCGTGCTGGTTCCGGAGTCGCCCCGGTTCGTCAGCGACGCCGCGCTCTGCCGGGTCGAAGTCGCCGACGAACCCGACTTCGTTCTCGGCGCGGACTTGACCAGCTAGCGATTCGGCTCCCGCGAGCAGGGTCGCCCGGTTCAGTCGTCGTCGGCCGGTTGCTCGTCGGGTTTCTCGCCGTCTTCGTCGGCGACCTTCTCCTCGGGCGGTTCGTCGTCGCCGTCGGCAGGGGTGCCCTCGGCCCGGTCCTCGTCGCCGCTGTCGGAGGGCGTCGGCACGCTCGTCTCGGCGACTTCCACCTCGTCGTCCCAGTCGAACTCGTCGAGTTCGTCGCTCTGTCGCAGGACGAAGGGTCCGGACGCCAGCGTCTGGAGCGTCACCGTCATCGCGCGGAGGACGTACGAGGTGAGGACGACGTACGGCGCGAGCGCGATGGTGTACGAGAACGTCGTGAACAGCGTGAGCGCGTTCATACTGAGTTCGCTCGACATCAGCCGCAGTTCCTCTATCGGGATGAACTTGGGTGAGTGAATCGCCAGCATCACGTACGAGATGTAGACGATGGTCGGGAGCGAGACGTACAGCAGTCGCGCCGACAGGCGAGAGAACTCCCGCTTGTAGTACAGCGACTTGAAGTACTCCCGGCCGGTGGCGAACACCTTCAGCGTCTCCACGAGGTCGTCGATGGCCTGCTGTTGGTCGTCGCTCAGGCAGTGGCCGTACTTGCGCTTGAATCGCCGGGCGACGTGGAGTTGCCACGAGTAGTCGTAGTCCAATCCCGCCAGTAGAACCTTGAACGACCCGAACTTCGACCCCGAGAGCGTGTGGCCCGCTCGCTCTGCCTCCTTGCTCACCTCCTCGGAGAATATCTTGGCCTCCTCGGCGAACTCGTCGCTGTCGCCCTCCTCGGCGATGGAGGCGATGCCCTCGGCCTGCCGGTCGATGACCTTCAGAATCGTCCGAAGGAACTCGGCGGGCCGGGCCGGACTCACGTCCGATTCGATGAACTCCTCAATCTGGCCGCGGTAGCGCACCGACGCGTCGATGCGCTCGCGCTGGGTCTCGATGTCGGTTATCTCCTCGGAGAGGACGATGGAGTTGATAGAGACGACGATGGAAACCAGCAGGATGGACCCGCTCAACAGGGCGCTGAACAGCGTCTGGACGGTCGAAGTGTTCTCCAGCAGTTCGGTGATGTTCCACGGCCTAACGAAGGAACTGAGCATCAGAACGCCGAACACGCCCAAGAGTAACGCCGTCGCCACCCACATCCGCTTGCCTCGGAGGAGTATCCACTGCCGGACGCGTTGGAACGGCGAACTCGGCGCTTCTCGACCCCCCGGAATCAGTTCGTCGAGCGAGTGGCCGTCCGAATTCCCGTTTCCGAACGAATCGCTGTCGGACTCCCCAGTCCCCATTCTCACGGTCCATACGGGAAGGCGAGGTTAAGGCCTTCTGGCACCCTCGTGAGACGCGGCCTACCGTCGCGTAGGTGGTGCCTGACGCGGCAATCGTCGCGGAGAAGGGGACGGCTACCCGCCGCTGACCGGCGGGAACAGCGCGAGTTCGTCGCCCGCGTCGAGTTCGGTGTCGAGTCCGTCGTCGGCGCGGACGTTCGTCCCGTTCCGGAGGACGTTGATGTGGTCGCGCAGTTCGCCGTCGTCGTAGATGCGCTCCTCTAAGCCGGGACGGGCGGCGACCAGCGCCGCGAGCGCGTCGCCGACTGTCTCGCCGGGTTCGGTCTCGACTTCGACCTCCTTCCCGCCAGCGATTTCGGCGAGGTCCGCGAACAGCTTCCACTCCATGCGCGGGGCTTGGTCGCGGGCGGCCTTTGTTCCATCGCTCTCGGGAGGACTGCGCTCGGTCCGCGCCCGAATCGAGGAGCGTCGGTGATGGAGCGGCCGCGACAGTGGACCGCACTGCGACGACGAACCGTCCAGTCCCCGAACCGTACCGATGCCGACGCCAATCACGACCGCACCGCAACCGCACAGCGCCGCACGCGCCGAAGCGAAGAACTGGGATTAAAGAAACCTACTCCTGTCTAAAGAATTCCTATAGACGCTGTAAAGACGCATTTTCATTTTCGTGACCGGTCGTCCTTCCGAACTGCGACCGTCTCGTCGGTCGCGCTCGCGTCGCCCGCCGCGGCCTCGACCTTCCGGAGGAGGTCCGGGCGGGCGACGAGGTAGAGCGTGTCGCCGGGTTCGAGGAGGCGGTCGTCGGCGGGAATCGTCTCGATGCCGTCGGCGGTCCGGACCGCGACCACCGTCGCGTCGAGGCTCCCGACCGGCGCGCCGACCAGCGGACTCTCGGCGGCGAGCGCGACCACGCCGACCGTCTCGTCGGCCGCCCGGAGGCGCGCGGAGAACTCCCGGTCGGCGCTCGGTTCGGACGGAAGCGTGACCAGTCGGTAGGCGGCGTCGGGGTCGAGCGCGGCCGCGGCGTCGGCGTCGAGCGCCAGCGTCGCCACGTCGCCGACCGTCGCCCGGAGTTCCGCGGTGGCGACCCGTCGCGGGCCGGAGTCGTCGGGCGACTCGTCGCTCGCCGCCGAATCCGACTCGTCGCCGTCCGCTGGCGAGTCGGCGGCGCTCGCGGTCGCCGACTGCTCGCCGCGCCGCCAGACCTGCACGAGGTCGCCCGCGCTCGCGCTGAACGCGGGGTCGGCCCGGACCGCGACCGCGACCGTGCCCGGCGCGAGCGTCGGGCCGAGACCGACCGCCCGGCCGCCCGCCGCGAGGTACTCGACGGTCCCGTCGTCGGCCAGTTCCACGTCCACGTGGCCGACGCCGTAGTCGTCGCGGAGTCGCGCGACGAGGCGCTCGCGGAGTTCGGCGACCGTCAGTCCGCGCGGGAACCGCAGCGATTCCCCGGCCAACTCGTCTTCGGTCTCGGCGTCGAGCGGTTCGTAGCCGTCGATGTCGCCGATGTCGTCGGGGAGTTCGACCGTGACGAACCGGCCGACCGACTCGACCAGTCGGCTCACGTCGCCCTCGAACTCGCGGCCGCCAGCCAGCGAGAAGGCGTCGGCGACGAACCGCGCACCCGACCGCGCTCCGATTGCGGCACCGCCCGCCCCGAGGAGGAACGCCGCGACGTTGACGGCCACGACCTCGGGCGGCGGCACCGTCTCGCCCGTGCCGAGGAACTGCCGGAGCGCGGTCGTGGTGTTGAGCCACCCGCCGACGACGGCGAGTCCGACCAGCACCGCGAGTCCTTCTGGTATCTCCTCGTGAGCGACCGACCGGTAGAGGAGGCCGACCCCGGTCGCCACGCCGCCCGCGAGGAGGGTGAGTCCGACGAGGCGCGCGAGCGCGAGTGCCGGGCGCTCGACCGACGCGACGAGGCTCACGCCGCCACCTCCTCGAACGGGTCCAACGACCCGCGGTCGCCGACGACGAACAGCAGGTCCCCACCCGCGAGACGGGTCCCGCCCCGCGGCGCGACCGTCCAGTCGTCGCCCCGGCGGAGCGCCAGCACCGCGACGCCGTACGTCTCGCGGAGGGTCGTCTCGCCGAGCGTCGCGCCGTCGAGCGGTCCGCCGGTCGCCAGTTCGACCCGTCGGACGCGCTTGCCGTCGCGGCGCAATAGCGACAGCAACTCGAACTCCCGGCGGGTCCCGCGGGCCAGCACCCGAATCGCGGTCTCGTCGGCACCGACGAGGGTCTCGGCGTCGCGGCGCGGAACCGCGACCGTCACTCGGCCGTCGCCGCCCGTCGTCTGTCCCGCCGACGCGCTCGCGACCCGAGGCCGGGCGGTCGCGTCCTCGCCGGAATCGGGAGTCTCCTCGGCGGCGGCGCTGGAAGCGGTCCCGACTGGGGTCGAACCGGTCGCGTCCGTCCGGGCGCTCAGTACCGTCCCGGTCACGTCGCCGCGGGGCGTCGAAATCGTTACCTCGTCCTTGCGAGCGAGACCGGTCGGTACCAGCGTCTCGACGGAGACGGCGCGCTTGCCCGCCGGAACGCGCCGGGAGAGCGCGCCGACCGGCGGGGCCGCGCTCACGGTCGCCCGGCCCCGCGGGTCGATGCTCACCGCGACCGCCGCGAGGTCGTAGTCGGTCCGGAGTCGGTCCGAGAGTCTGGTCTCCAACTCCGAGAGCGGGAGGTCGGCAGGGAACGTCCACTCGCCGTCCCGAATCGTCGCCCGGAGGTCGTCGGGGAGCGGCGGGTACCCCTCCACGTCGCCGACCTCACCCGTCGTCCGCACGCGAATCTGGCCGAAGCGTCCGACGCGCTCTATCGCGTCGGCCGAGAGGCCCCGCTCGCGAAGCCCCCTGAGCGTGAGTCGCCGGGGGAACTCCGCGCCCATCCGGTCGCCCTGCGCGTGGGCGTACAGCGTCGCCATCATCACGACCAGCGCCGACACCAGCGCGGGCGGCGAGGTGATAAACTGCGGGTCCAGCAGTCCGAGGAGACCGCCCTGTACGCCCGCGATGGCGACGCCGAAGACGAGGACGCCGAACCCCGGAATCGTGACGCCGGTGAAGTACTTGAACGTGAACCCGAGCGACCACGCCACGAGCGCGGGCACGACCGCGGTGAGGACGCCGACGTAGAGGCCGACGAGGAGGTCCACGACGAGAGCGAGACCGGGAGCCATGCGTATGCTTTCGGTCAGACGCACGACCCTGATAGAACTACCGACACCGGCGAACGCCCCATCGACACGAGACGCGGGCGTCGATGTGCCGGTGTCGGTGCGTCGGTGGCGGCCTGCCGGTTTTCCGACTGTTTATCAGCGAAGACGCCGAGAGGTACGGCTATGGAGGTTTCGTGGCGGAAGCAAGTCGGCGTGCGACTCGTCGTGACGCTGACGTTCGCGGTCGCGCTCCTCTCGATAGCCACCGGCGTCTCCAGCATCGGCTTCACCGCGGCGTCGGCCCGGAACCTCTTCGGCGGCGGCATCCCCGAGTGGGCACAGGAGACCGCCGGGTTCACCGGCACCGTCACCGGCTTCCTGATGCTCGTCAGCGCGTTCGGGATGCGCCGGGGGTTGCGCGCGGCGTGGTACTCGGTCGTCCTCCTGCTCCCGCTGACGGCGGTGCAGGGGCTGGTCCAGTCGAGTCCCTACTCCCTCCCGCTGGTCGTCGTCTCGCTGGCGTCGCTCCCCGCGGTCCTGCGGAGTCGCCGCCGGTTCGACCGCGACGCGGACCTCACGACCTCACAACTGGCCGCGCTGGCCGCGCTCGCGGGCGTACAGGTGTACGGAACCGTGGGCACGTACGCCCTCGCGGACCACTTCCCGAACGTGGAGACGCCGCTGGACGCCTTCTACTACACGCTCGTTACGTCCAGTACCGTCGGCTACGGCGACCTCACGCCCGCCACCCAGACCGGTCGCCTGTTCGGCATGACTGTGGTCGTGTTCGGCACCGCGAGTTTCGCCGTCGCGCTGGCCTCCCTGCTCGGTCCCGCCATCGAAGCCCGCCTCGCCTCCGCACTCGGAAGAATGACAGAAGCACAACTCGAACTACTCGAAGACCACGTGGTCGTCCTCGGCTACGGCGACCTGACCGAACCGATTCTGAACGAACTCGACGGACAGGCGGAGTTCGTCGTCGTGACGCCAGACCCACAGCGCGTGGGCGAACTCTCGGACCGCGACTACAAGGTGTTGAAGGCCGACCCGAGCGACGAGGAGCCCCTCCAGCGGGTCGCCATCGGCGAGGCGCGCGCGGTCGTCGCGGCGACGAACAACGACGCCGAGGACGCGCTCGCGGTGCTGACCGCCCGCCAACTCAACCCGGACGTGCGCATCGTCGCGGCCGCGACCGACCGCGAGAACGTGGACAAACTCCGGCGCGCGGGCGCGGATTCGGTTATCAGTCCGGCGACCATCGGCGGCCACCTGCTGGTGCGCTCGGCGCTCGGGAGCGACGGAATGGAGACCGTCGCCGACCGACTCTCCGGCGAGTCCCCGCGGTCGAACTGACTCAGCCGCGGTGGACGATGGCCACGTCGCAGTCCAACTCGTGGATGCGCTCGAACGTCGGCGGCGAGACGAACCGCGAGGCCGCCGACCGGTCGGTACTCGCGCCCATGATGGTCAAGTCGTAGTAGTCGTCGTTGGCCGACAGGAACGACTCGATGGACGACCGCGAGACTCTGGTCTCGAAGGAGCCTTCGAAGGCCTCCACGAGATTCGCCAGCGTCGTCTCGGCCGCGCGGCGCTCGTCCTCCCGGTCGATGCAGGTACAGACGCTGACCCGGCCCGACTTGCCCGCGACCCGTCGCGCGAACTCTATCATCGCGTGGGCGGTGTCGCCCGCGCGCCGGACCGGCACTAGCACGCGCTTCCACCGCTCGCGCGAATCGTCGGTCGGCCGGAACGCCACGGCGTCCACGTCGCCCCGGAACAGCCCGCGGACGAACGGCGAGAGACCGCCGTTCCGCTCCTCGTAGGGCGCGACCACGAGGTCGCAGTTGGTCTCGCGGGCGGTCTTCAGCACGGTCCGCGAGCGGTCGGGACCGTCGCCGACCACGACCACCTCGCAGGGGACCCCGACCTTCGTCTCGATGCGTCGGGCCTCGGCTTCCAACCGTTGGGCCGACTCGTCGGCGACCTGCACCTCCTCGGTCTCCACGTCGTCGGTCTCGGCGACCGCGGCGTCCACGAGTCGCGTCTCCGTCTCCCTCTCGTCGGTCGGTACCGTCATCGTGCGCTCGGCCTCCTCGACGGCCTCCTCGTCCACCACGTCCAGCAGGACGACCTTCCCGGCGTCGTGGGCCGCGGCGAGTCGCGCGGCGAACATCGCCGTCGAGCGGTCGCCCTCCGCGCCCATCGGGACGAGAACGTGGTCGTCGCCCTTCGTAGACTGGTAGAGGTAGCGCGACCGCCGCTCGTAGAACTGCTCGCGCCAGACGTGGAACGCCCCGGCGACGATGGTGCTGGCGACGAACACTGACCCCACGTACTGGAGGAAGAACGCTCGGACCGACCCCGGCGCGCCGAACGCCGGAGCGATGAGCGCGAGTAGCGCGGTCGAGAACGCCGAGGGCTCCTCGAAGTCCAGCGCCCACGTCACCCCGCCGGTGAGGAAGATGGCCATCGCGGCTTCGACCGGCGAGACGAACAGCCGCCCCGCGGCGATGGGGTCGTGGAGCGGGGAGTGGACCCCGACCCAGATGGCCAGCGTCCCGCAGAGCGCCCCGGTCGTGAGTCCGCCCACGAACTTGGTCGGCGAGGCGTAGGTCCCCTCAGGGTCGGCAAACAGCGTGTAGGTCCCCGACGCCAGCGGCGGGAAGAGGACGAACGGCAGGACTTCTAGCGAGTTCGAGATGGCGGTCACGAGCGCGATGAGAAGCGGAATCAGAAGCAGAACCGAGAGGTGAATCAGGTTCGCGGTGTGTTCTATCCACCGCCGGAACTCCCGAATCTCCCGGCGCTCGAACCGCCGGACCCGCCGGAGAGCGCCGAGATACCGCGCGCGCAGACCGTCGAGCATGGATTATCGACACGTCTGCCGCGCCGGTTCAAGTATCTGTTTGCTCGTCGCGGGGTCGTGCGACGGGAACGCGCTCGATTCGACGCTCCACCGGCGGACGCTCGGCCGACCAACCGGACCGTCTGGGTGGACTGAAAGGGGCCGCCCGCTCGCGGCCGAAGGCCGTGGTCGTCTGGCCGACCACTATCCGAGACGAACCGGAGGTGAGTCGAGGATATGTCGGCCAGCGACCGCGAGCGGGCGGGGGCTTTCTACGACTTCTTCCTGACGTGAAATCCCGAAGCACCAGACGGTCGTCGAAACTGCAAAACAGACGACGTTCAGCGACTCACTCGGCCAAATCGACCACGGCGTCCAGCGTAATCAGAATCGCGCGCTCGACGTTGTTCTTGGCCTTCTCCGGTAGCTCGTCGTCGTCGGTCTCGCCCTTCTGGGTGCCCTCCACGAGGTTTCCGTCCACGGTACAGATGGCTCCCGCGCGCATGTCGCGTCGCCGCGTCAGCGAGAAGACCGCCGCGGCCTCCATCTCGACCGAGAGGAGACCGGCCTCCTCCCAGTCTTCGACGTACTCGTCGGTCTCTGCGTAGAAGGCGTCGTCGCTGGCGATGGGTCCGACGTGGACCTCCTCGTCGTTCGCTTCCGCCGAATCCACGAGCGAGGAGAGTACGTCGTAGTCGGGCACCGCGGGGTAGGACACGTCCTCGTAGCGTTTGCTGGTGCCCTCGTTCTTCGCCGCGCCGGTGGCGATAATCATGTCGCCGATTTCGATGCCCGACTGGAGCGCGCCCGTGGTGCCGACCCGAATCACGGTCTCGACGCCGACTTCGTGAAGCTCCTCGACGGCGATTGCGGCGGAGGGACAACCGATACCGGTCGAACAGACGGTGAGGTCGGTGCCCTCGTAGGTCGCGTTGACCACCTTGTACTCGCGGTTCTCGGCGACGACCTCGGAGCTATCGCAGAGGTTCGCGATGCGGTCCACGCGGCCGGGGTCGCCGGGGATGAGCGCGATGTCGTTCACGTCGCCCGCTTCGACGAGGAGATGGGGCTGTTTCGCCATGTGCGTCGTTTCCGGCGAGAGCGAGATAAAGCGTACGGGTTCGCCTCGAAAACGGGAGTCACGCGTAGCGGTCGAGCGTGTCCCACTCCCCGTCGAGGAGGTCACCGATACCGTCTTCGAGCAGTCCTTCGCCCAAACTGCTCGCCCGATAGTACGAGTACACGCCGTCGGTCTCCGGTTCGTTCCGTAGCCAATTCTGTGCGAGGCCGACCGCGACTAACTCCTCTAAACTCGACTGTACGCGGTCTTCGTCTACGTCGAGGAGTTCGGCGAGTTCCGAACTGTCCGCGCTTCCCTCCTCGGTCAGTGCGTAGAGGAGGCGAAACTGCGTTTCGTCGGCGAGCGCGGCCTGCATGGCGAGGTAGTCGTCCAGTTCGAGAACGCTCTCCTCGGGCAGAATCCGGTTCGGGTCCGCCCGCTCGGGGCGAGAATCGAGTTCGGTCATCGGTGTGTCGCCGTTCCAGCCGACGACTGTAGTCACTTTCGACTACGGAGTCAGAACTGCCCGTCGAGAAACGCTTCGACCTCCGCGAACGACGGGGCGGTCCGCGCGCCTTCGTCCATCGCGGCCAAGGCACCGCAGGCGTTGGCGAACTCCAGCGCGCGCTCGTAGTCCGCGCTCGGGTCCACGACCCCGCCGTCGCGCAACAGCACCGCGAGGAGGCCCGCCGCGAAGGCGTCGCCCGCGCCCGTGGTGTCCACCGCGTCGGCGTCGAAGCCCGGATGGTCGAACGACCCGCTCGGGGTGTCTATCTGCGCGCCGTCCTCGCCGCGCTTGACGACGACGACACGCCCGTGGAGTTCCGACGAGGGGTGTTCGAGGTCGCTGTCGAGTAGCGCGCGGGCCTCGCGGTCGTTGAGAAACACCACGTCGGAGTAGGCCAGCGCCTCGCCGAAGTCCCGCTCGGCGAGTCTCCGTCCGGGGTCGAAGCTCACGCTGACGCCCGCGTCGGTCGCGGTCCGGGCCAGCGCGGCCGCGGTGTCGGGCCGCTGGCTGGTCAGGTGGAGGTGGTCGGCGCTCGCGACGAACTCGGGGTCCACGTCCGCGGGCGTGACCTCCTCGTTCGCGCCGTCGTTTCCGAGGACCATGACCTCGCCCTCCTCGTCCACGACGAGATACTTGGTCGTCGTCTCGTGGTCCTCGACCTCTAGCAGGTGCGAGCAGTCTACCCCCGCGGCCCGCAACTCCCGGCGGACGAACTCGCCGGTGTCGTCGGTGCCGACGCTCCCGACGAGTCCCGCGTCGAACTCCATGCCCGCCAAGGCGACGGCGACGTTGGCGGCGCTCCCGCCGCCCGACCGACACTGGGAGTCGATGCGGGCCTCGCCGTCGGGTTTCGGGAGGGCGTCTACGTGGAGCGTCACGTCCCAGTTGACGTGTCCGGCGGTGACTACCTCGACCATGGCTGGCGACTGCGGCGGCGATTAGCGAACGACATACCGCCACGGTATGCACCCGGCCGTCAAAACGCTGGTGGGACTGACGCACCGTCGATTGGACGAACTCCGGAAGGCACGGAATCCCGAGACCGCGAACCCCCGCTCACCCCGTCACCATGAACAACAAGAGGTTGTGCGCGCCCGGCCCCAAGCCGACCGCGGCGACCGCACCCAAGAGGAGAAAGCCCTCGCGGGGGTCCTCCCGAACGAAGTCCGCGAACAGGAGGACCACGGCCTCCGCGATGGCGAGTTTCACGACGACGAACAGCCACCCGACGCCGAGGAGGTCGGCGGTCGGAAGCGAGGCCGCCACGTCGAGGACCGCCCGCGAGACCGGCGTCCGCTCGCCGAATCCCAGCAGGTCCACGCCCACGGCGGTCGAGACCGCGTCGAGCGAGTGGCCGAACAGCGCCAGCGCGCCCGTCGCGCCGGTCGCCGCAGTCACGCTCGGATGCGACCACCGCGTCGCGGCCCACAGAATCCCGGCGAGCAGCAACGCCAGCACGAGTCCGGCCAGCGGCCAGAAGAGCCGAAGCCCCGTCGCCGAACCGCGAGCGAGCGCGTAGGCGACGACCGCGCTCGCGGCCAGCACGCCGACCGCGACCACCGGACGCTCGGGGTCCGTGGCGGCGTGAATCCCGGCGAGCCAGACGACTCCGGCGACGACGAACGTCGAGAGGTAGACCGAGGGCGTGCCCAGCAGGGGAGCGACCGCTTCCGGCACCCACTGGAGGACGAACAGCGCGTGGAGGCTCGACCCCACGACGACCCACGGCGCGAGCGCGAGGACGATACGGTCGGAGACGTGCGGGTCCGACCGGGCGAGCGCCCCGCCGACCAGCGCCACCGCCGCCAGCAGGCCGACGAGATACGGGAGCGGCGGGAGCGCGAACCCCTCTGGAAGCACCATGCCCGATACGGCGAATCGAGAGGCCGAAAGGCTTGCGGTACGCGCGACGGCCGAACGACAGAAAGCACTTATCGGAACCGGGGGTATCGCCGCTATGCGACGACGCGCCCTCCTCGCGCTCGCTGGCTCCTCGCTCGCCGGGGCCGCGGGCTGTCTCTCCGGGTCGTCCGGCGACCCGACAACCGACGAAACGACGACCGACGCCGCGAACCGAACGCCCGACGGGACGACCGAGACGATAGGGACCGCAACCGAGACCACGACCGAAACCGCGGCGGCGGCCAGCGTCTCGGTGGATTTCGACGCGCTCCAGCCCGGACTCGTCTCGATGAACACGCCCGACTCCATCGCGGTCCACCCCGCCGACGGTCGGTACCTTCTCCTCGACGTGTCGGTCGAGAGCGGCCCGGTCCCGCTCCGCGACGAGTTCTCCCTCCGGTTCGCCGGACGCGACCACGCGCCACTTTCGAACGACGCGACCGACCGCGTCTGGCGCTTCTACGGGAGCGAACTACGCTACCGGTCGGAGACCGGTGAGGGACTGCTCGTCTTCGAACTCCCCGAATCCGCGGCGGACGACTCGACGGCTGTCCTGACGTGGCCCGGTGGCGAGTGGCGACCCGACGCGGGCGTCCGGCGACGACTCGCCGCGCCGGAGCCGTCGTTTTCCGTCTCGGTCGAGATTCCGGAGACGATTCAGGTCTCGGAGTCGCCGACGATTCGAGCCACCGTCGAGAACCAGAGCGACGTGCCGGGGCGGTTCGTCGCCGGACTGAACCGTTCCGGACCGATGGTCGCGTACACACCCATCGAGCGCGTCTCCCTCCTCGTCCCCGCGGGCGAGACGAGGGCGTGGGAGCTGACCGACGACTCCATCGCGACCGACGGAATCCAGCGGTACGTCGGCGACGACGACTCCGACATGACCTACCACTTCGTCCGGGCCGACGAGCGGGTCAGTCGGGACGTGCGATACGTTCAGGCCGCGTCCACGACCGACACCGCGTAGCGGGTCGCGTCGCCGGGCACGTCCACGTCTATCTCCATTCGACCCTCGGTCCCGGCCGCCACGTCGAACGCCGGACCGCGGGCCGACCCGACCTCCTCGCCAGCCTCGTCGTAGAACCGGACTATCGGCGCTACCTCGGCGTCGTCGCCGCTGTTGGCCACCGTGGCCGTCAGCGTGACCTCGCCGACCGGGAGCGGTTCGTCGGTTTCGGAGCGCTCGGCCTCCGGCTCCTCGTGCTGGCGGACGCCCGAGTCCACGACGAGGAGGTCCTCGTCGCTCTCGCCGAGCGACTCCCGGTAGATGTGGAGCCGGTTGCGAGCCGACCGGACCGCACGGGTCGCCTCGTCGTCGTCCAGTTGCTCCTCGACCCGGAGCAGTTGGTTGTCCATCTCGTCCACGACGCCTTCGCGGTCGGCCCGGTCGCGCTCGCCGAAGGCGTCGAGGCGGTCGCGCACCGTCTCGAAGTCGTCGTCCACGTCGGCGTCTGCCTCGTCTCGCGCGCGCCGCAGGTCGTCTCGAACGTTGACAATCGGTGGTATCGAAGCCACGGTCTCCCCCGACGCGACTCCGAGCGCGACGGGGAAGTGTTCTCCGGCCACGGCGGTACTCCTCGGCGAGCGGCGATAGCGAAGCACCTTTTGGACGGCTGAACCGAAAAGCAGGTATGACCGACGACCCGCTCGCGTGGGAGACCCTCGACTCGACAGTGGCGTACTCCTGTCCCGGCTTCGACGTGCGAAACGAGGAGGTCCGCCTCCCGGACGGCACCGAGACCGACTTCGACTACCTCGACGAGTCCCCGAGCGTGGTCGTCCTCCCGTTCACGCCCGAAGGCGAGGTGGTCGTCATCGAGGAGTGGCGACAGGCGGTCCGGCGAGTGAACCGGAGCCTCCCGGTCGGCGGGATGGAACCCGAGGACGACGACCGCGTGGCGGCGGCCCGCCGCGAACTCCGCGAGGAGACCGGCCACGAGGCCGAGTCCGTAGAGTTTCTGACCAGCGTCGAACCCGCGAACGGGATTGCGAACTCGCGGTTGCACTTCTTCGTGGCCCGCGGGTGTACCCCGACCGCCGAACAGGAGTTGGACCACAACGAGTCGATTCGCGTCGAGACGACCACGGTTGACGAGTTGCGCGAGCATATCGCGGAACGGGAGACTCGGGACGGCCGAACGACGTTGGGACTGCTCTACTACGAGGCGTTCGGGACCGAATCGGACGAGTAGGGAGGGCTATCGAGTTCGGCTGTTGGGTCTGGCGACCTTCTGGAATTAGTGAAAAGCGAAGAGAGCTAGCTTCAGGCTTGAACCTATCATACCGCTAACCGCGACCGCACCGCAACTCACCGCACTGCACCGCACTGCACCGCACTGCACCGCACTGCACCGCGAGGACCACATCCTCCCCACCCGATTGCGCTACTCGCTTCGCTGTGTTGCTCATCCCTCGCGCGGTTGGCGCGACACGGAGGTCGCGCCAGCACGCGCCGGTCGGAAGTGTAGTTCGGCGTGAAAGTGTGGTTCGGCGCGAAAGCCCGGACGCGCGATAACGGAACCCTTACCCCCTCCATCCCGCTATCCCAACTCAATGACCAGAGACAGCTTCGAGATACGCGACCAAGACGGTCTCGGTCGCATCGGGGAGCTTTCGGTCCCGCGAGCGGGCGTGACCGTCGAGACGCCCGCGCTCCTGCCGGTCGTCAACCCCCACGTCCGGACCGTCGAACCCGCCCGGATGCAGTCGGAGTTCGGCGCGGACATCCTCATCACGAACTCCTACATCTTCTACGGGAGCGACGACTACCGCGAGGAGGCACTGGACCGTGGCCTCCACGACGTACTCGACTTCGACGGGGCCATCATGACCGACTCGGGGTCGTTCCAGTTGGCCGAGTACGGCGAAATCGACGTGACGACGCCCGAAATCCTCCGGTTCCAGCACGACATCGGGAGCGACATCGGGACCCCGGTTGACATCCCGACCCCGCCGGACGTGCCCCGCCAGCAGGCCGAAGACGAACTGGCGACCACCCAAGATCGAATGGAAGTCGCCGAAGGCGTGGACGTGGGCGACATGCTCGTCAACGCGCCCGTGCAGGGTTCGACCTACCCCGACCTGCGCGAGGAGGCCGGTCGCCACGCCGAGGCCACCGACTTAGACGTGTTCCCGGTCGGTGCGGTCGTTCCGCTGATGAACGACTACCGGTACGCCGACATGGTGGACGTGGTGGCCGGGGCCAAGCGCGGGCTGGGCACCGACGCGCCGGTCCACCTGTTCGGCGCGGGCCACCCGATGATGTTCGCGCTGGCGGTGGCGATGGGCTGTGACCTCTTCGACTCGGCGGCCTACGCCCTCTACGCCCGCGACGACCGCTACCTGACGGTTCGGGGTACCGAGCAACTGGACAACCTCGATTACTTCCCCTGCTCGTGTCCCGTCTGCGCCGACCACACCCCCGAGGAGTTGCGCGGGTTCGGCGACCGAGACCGCGAGGAGTTACTGGCCGAACACAACCTCCACGTCACGTTCCAAGAGATTCGGACCATCAAGCAGGCCCTGCGCGCCGGGAACCTGTTGGAACTGGTCGAGACTCGCGCCCGCGCTCACCCCGCGATGCTCGACGGGTATCGCGCGCTGGTCGGCCACGCCGACCAACTGGAGCGCGAGGACTCGGCGTCGAAGGGTGCTTTCTTCTACCTCTCGGGCGAGAGCGCGCGCCGCCCCGAGGTCGTCCGCCACCAGAGTCGCTTGGACCGCATCGCGCTCTCGCCCGGCGACGACGTTCTCCTCTCGGAGGGCGGCGCGAGCGACCGCTACGACGAGTCGTGGCGCGTCGTTCCGCCGTTCGGTCCCTTCCCGCGGGATCTCTCGGAGACCTACCCCCTGACCGCCGAGGTCCCCGAACAGATGGACGCCGAGGGGTACCGGTCGGCCGCCGAAGGGGTGGCGCGACTCGTGGCCGCGAATCCCGAAGTCGAGTTCACGCTGGCCCACCACGACTGGCCCGAGAGCGCGCTCGTCCCGGTGCCCGAGCGCGTGGACGTGGTAGACCTCTCGGAGTAGTCGGTCACTCGGAAGCGGCGTTCTCTCGGACCGCGACGACCATCACCCCGACCATCCCGCCGAGGAGAAAGCTATCGACCACGATGGTCGGTGGATCGAGTTGCCACATCGCTACCGCCATCACGGGCACGAACCCGAAGACGACGGCGGCGCGACCGAGGAGACCGATGGACCTGAACCACGCGCCGACTCGCTGGCCGAACCGACTGGCCGCGACCGGACCCGCCGCCATCGCCCACGAGACGACGCCGAGAACGAGCCACGGCCACGAGACGGTTCCGGACTCGTAGAGACCGATGGCAGGCGAGAGTGCAACGAGGGCGAGCAGGGCGAGCGACCACTTGAACGAGCGTCCGCGAGACCTGTCGGCGTTCACGTTCGGGGATTCTCCAGTCAATCCGATATCATTTCCGGTCCGTCTTCCCGCTTCTCCACCACCCGACACTGGCAAGCAGTCGGCTACAATCCATATCAGTCGGTCTCTCGTACGAGCGACCATGAGTACCATCGCGCAACTCGGGATTCCGGCCGAGGAGTTCGCGCTCCGGGAGACCCTCTCGCGGGTCCCCGACGTGACCGTCGAGGCCGAGCGCGTCGTCGCCCACGACGACGAGCGCGTGATGCCGTTCGTCTGGGCCGCGGGCGAGGACTTGGCGGCGTTCGAGGACGCGCTCGCGGAGGACTCGTCGGTCGAGAACGAGCGACGCCTCACCGACCTGCCCGACGGTCGATTCTACCAAATGGAGTGGGTCGAGTCGGTCGAGGTCTTGCTCCACTCGATGACCGAACACGGGGCCGCGGTGCTGAAGGCCCGCGGGCAGGACGGCCGGTGGCACCTCCGCATCCTCTTTTCAGACCGGGCGGCGGTCTCCCAGACTCACGCGTTCTGTCGGGAGCGAGACGTGGCGGCCGACGTAGAGCAGATTCACGACCTCGACGGCAGGGACGGCGGCGGCCAGCACGGCCTGACGGCCGAGCAGTACGAGGCGGTCACGACCGCGCTCGAAACCGGCTACTACGAGGTCCCGCGAGGGTCGTCGGCCCGCGATTTGGCCGCCGACCTCGACATCTCCCATCAGGCTCTCTCCGAGCGACTGCGCCGGGGCCACGGCAACCTCGTCGCCAACGCGCTGACTGTTGACGCCGTGCGAGAGGGCGACGACGAACTCGCCACGGAGTAGGCCCGTCTCGCAAGATAGTTGCCCCTCGGCCCCCGACCCGAAAGCATGACCGACTACTTCGAGGTCCACGAGCGCGACGGCGCGGCCCGCGTCGCCGAGTTGCGACTCGCGGACTCGGTGACGACGCCCGCTATCGCCGAGGAGTTTCTCGCCGACGCCGGGAGCCTCTGGACGGCCGACCGGGAGGTTCCCGAGGGGAGCGACGACGAACTCACGGTTCTGCCCCATCGAGGGTTCCCGAGCGGGACCGACGACGAGGTGATGGACTCGTTCGCGCCCGAGTACCCCGACGTGGACTACCCGAGTGCGGCAGTCGTCGCGCCAGAGACCGCCGACGACTTCGGCGCGGACGCCTACGTCCTCTCGGGTGCGCAGGGGTTCGTCGGCCACGGCGCGGGATTCCGCGAAGCCATCGTGGAGACCCGCGAGAAGATTCCGGCCGACAGCGCGCTCTACCTGCCGGGGGTCGCCACGCCCGCGAACGTCTCCTCGCTAGTCTACGCCGGCGTCGATTTGGTGGACGCCGACGCCGCGGTCGTCGCCGGAACCGAGGGGAAGTATCTGACTTCGGAGGGGACTCACTACCTCGAAGACCTCTCGGAACTCCCCTGTGCGTGCCCGGCCTGCCAGAAGTCGGTCTCGGAGTTCACCCGACAGGACTGCGCCCGGCACAACGAGAACGCCCTGAAGGCCGAACTCGGCGTCGTCCGCGAGCGAATCCGGGCGGGGCGACTCCGGGACTACATCGAGGGACAGGCCCGCCACGAGCAGTGGCTCACCGCCGCGTTCCGCGAGTTCGACCAGCAGTGGAGCTACCTCGAACAGCGCACGCCGCTCATCCGGGACGCCGAACTCTCCGCGGCGACCGAGGACACCCTCCAGCGCGTCGAGATAAAGCGGTTCGCCGACCGGGTGACGACCCGTTATCGCTCGCGGTTCGACAATCCGCTCGTGCTGGTGCCCTGCTCGGCCGCCAAGCCCTACAGCGACTCCCAGAGCCACGGCCAGTTCCACGACGCCATCCAGTTCCGCGCTCACACGGTGTCGATGACCTCGCCCATCGGCGTCGTCCCCCAAGAACTCGAACTGACCTACCCGGCTCAGCACTACGACTCGGTGGTCACGGGTCGCTGGTCCGAGGACGAGAAGCAGTTCGTCGCCGAGGTCCTGCGCCGGTATCTCGAACGGAACGACTACCCGCGCGTGATTGCACACGTCCCGCCGGAGGGCTACCGCGACGTGTGCGAGCGCGTCGAGGAGCAACTCGGGATGGAGTTCGAGTACACCGTTTCGGACCACCCGACGACGACCGAATCGCTCGGCAACCTGATGCGGACCCTCGACGGCGAACTCAAGTACGGCAAGCGCGAGCGCCAGCACAACACGGTCCGGGGAATCGCGGACTACCAGTTCGGCGCTGGCGCGGGCGACGACCTCTTCGGCGACATCCAGACCGAAGCGCGCTACCCCAAGTTGCGCGTTCACGACTCGGCGGGCGAGCAGTTGGCCGCGATGGTACCCCAGTACGGCGTCCTCTCGTTCACCCTTGCGGGCGCTCGTCGGTGGGTCGAGTCCGACGCGCCGACCAAGCGCGTGGAAATCGACAACTTCGCTCCGCACGGGAGCGTCCTCGCGCCGGGCGTCGTGGACGCCGACGACGACGTGCGCGTCGGCGACGAGGTAGTCGTCGAAGGTCCGAAAGCCTTCGCCGTCGGTCGCGCGGAGATGTCCGGTCCCGAGATGGCCGAGAGTACGCGCGGTATCGCCACCACGGTCCGCCACGTCGAGGAGAAGTAGGTCAAAGGTAGACGGCGTATCCGACGAGCGAAGCGAACGCGAGGAGGACCAGCGGGACGGCGTACAGTCGCGTTCGGTACGCCCGTCGATGCTTCGCGCGGAGTTCCGACGGCGACGCCCGAGTGACGACCGGGTCCACGGCGTCGGTTCCCTCGACGGTTACTCGTTTGTCTCGGCCACCGACGACTCGCCCGACGACCGTCAGCGAATCACCCGCCCGCATCACCGACTCTCGGAACCGGACCGTTCCCGTCGGCGTTCGCACCTTGCGCAGTAATCGACCGAGAGCGCCCTGCGACCGACTGTCGTCGTTCTGGACTCCAACTTTCGCGCCGAGGTCCGCGTACTCCCGTGGCCAGTCCGCCGTCGGGTGTACTTCGTCTTCGAACGTTTCGCCTTCGAGCGCGAGCGGAACGGAACCGAGGACCGAATCCCGCTTCGACCCGGCGACTTGTCCGAGTTTGTCCTGTGTGGTCAACTGCTGGTCGGTACTGATTCCTTCGAGTACGACCTCTTCGCGTTCTCCCGAGAGGACGACCGCTCCCGCGTCGATACCGACTCCCTCCTCCGACCAATGCACGTTGATATTGAACGTGCCGTATCGGCGGCACGTCGAAACCTGCCAGAACGCCACTACACACTCCTCGGACTGGAGTGGCGAGGTTACTCGGTCACTCGCGTCGTCCAATCGCCCGGATAGCATCACGATGTCTCCGTCCGTGGCCTCGCTCGATGATTCCGCGTGGAGACTGTCGTACTCCCGATATTTCGTCCGGTTCTGCCACCCTCGATAGAGGATAGGAGTCGCAAATAACATGAGCATCGCAAAAACCAGCAAACCGCTCCCGACGGCACCCGCGACAGTCGAGCCGGTTCCCATACTCCGTGACTGTCGCGCAGTCGTTATAGTCCTTTTATATTTAGCCTCGGCACCGAACGATACTCCCGCCCGACTCCGAACGGCGTCGGCGCGTCGGCGACTACAGCGTCAGCGTCGCCTCGTCCATCCCGAAGAACGCCATCTCGTAGCCCTCGTGGCGGGCGGTCTGCGGAGGTGCATCGACCGAAATCGTCAGTTCGTCGCCCGACTCGACGCTCGGGACGGCCGCGCCGTAGTGGTAGTCTACGTCCGGGTCGATGGCCGACCGGAGCGCGCCGTCGTGTAGCGTCTCGCCGCCGCGTTTCAGCGTCGCCGACACCGACATCAGCGGCACGACCATGCGGTTGTACGGCGACCGAGGAGACACCGCGAGGTACGTCTCGGTCTCGTCGCCGCCGAAGGGCGTCGCGTCCGACAGCGTGGTGACGACGAACGGGACCTCGCCGACGGTGGCGGTCCCCCGGCCGGTTCCGGGGAGCGCGTCGGGTTTCGGGACCCGCGTACTCGGCATCATCTCCATCTGCATGGGGTCTACCGCTCCCTTCGTGCCCTCCTTCTCGGGGGGCACGTCGTGGTACGCGATGTCGCTCAGTTTCGACTCCTCGAAGTCGAGTTCGAAGTCGAACGACTCCTCGCCCTCGTTGTCGGCCAGCGCGCCGGTCCGGCGGGCCGTGGGCGCACCGATGCTGACCTCGACTCGGTAGGTTCCGTCGCCGCCCAACTGGACGTTGTCGCCGAAGTGAAAGCCCATCCGCTGGGAGAGCATCGGCCACGGTTTCAGTCGCGTGACCTCCTCGCCGCCCTGCGTGACGCTCACTTGCGGGTTGATGTCCGGTGGCACGATGCCGGTCTCGGACTCCCAGACGACCGGCATCAGGTGGAGCGAGTCGGCGTCTTTCACCTCGACTTTCTTCCGGCGGTCGCCCGTCACCAGCCAGAAGGCGTGGGGGCTGATGTACGTCAGGGCACACTCGTAGTTCCCGCTTCGGTTCGTTCCGACCGTCTCCATCCCGCCGTAGTGAGTCGGGACGTAGACGGCATCCGGGCGCTCCTCGACGGGGAGGAGTTCGCTGGACGACCCGCTGTCCAGAAGCCCGCCCATACAGCCAGCGAGTCCGGCGAGCGTTCCGGCACCCGCCGCCCCGAGGAGGTCACGCCGACGCATCGGCGACCTCCCGGCCGGTGGGGGCGCTGGGCGCAGTCTCGCTGGCGATGGCCACCGTAGGCTCGAAGAAGTTTCGCCGTCGTGTCGCTCCAGTATCTCCCGTCATCTGATTACTTAAATTTTGAGAGGGAACGATTTTTGATAGCTTTTTCGGACGCGTACCGAAACGACCGCATCGACGCACGTCCCGTCGAATCCGAGCGCGGGGAGAACCGAGCGTCGAAGGGAGTGCCTCCCGTTTCGTACTCGGTGCGTACGCTCGCGTATCGCCGCAATAACCATGATGGTTCGCGGCGTACTCGTCGGCGACATGGCGACACCGCAACTGGAGTTCGACAGCGACGTGGCGAGTCGCATCTACCGGTACGTAGAACGCCACGGGTCGGCGACCCGCGAGGAGGTCCGCGACGAGGTTCGAGTCTCGGAGGCCGCCGAGTCGAAGCCCGCGCGGTCGGGTACCGAACCGTCGGCCCGCCTGCCGGTCCCGGAGTTCAACGAGCGCGTGGACGCGCTGAAGGCCGAGGGCCACCTCACCGAGCGCGAGGGCAGACTCGCGGTCGAACCCGACGCGGAGGCCGACACCCACGAGACCGACGACTTCGCCTACGAGGTCCGGCCCGCCCGCGAGAGCGACCGCGAGGCGGTCGCGGCCCTCATCCGGGAGGTGGCCGACGAGGGAGCCATCGTCGTGGACGAGGGGGTGGCCGACGCGATAGAGCGCGACGGCGCGCTGATTCGGCGCAACGACCGCGAGTCCCGGATGGTGTTCGTCGCCGAGCGAGTCGGCGACGAGGGCGACGAGAGCGATGCCGACCGCGACGAGGGCGAGCGCCACGCCGACCGCGAAATAGTCGGGTGGGTGTACCTCCGAGGGTTCGAACTCCTCGCGCGGGAACACACCGCCGAGTTGACCGTCGGGGTCGCGCCCGAGTACCGCGAGCGGGGTATCGGGGGAACACTACTGGAACGCGGAATGGCATGGGCCGACTCGGAAGACTGCATCAAGGTGTACCAGAGCCTCCCGGCGACCAACGACGACGCCCTCGAACTGCTGGACGACCACGGCTGGACCCGCGAGGCGACCCGCGCCGACCACTACAAGGTCGGGGGCGACCTCGTGGACGAAGTGCAGATGGCCAAGCGACTGGACTGACGCGAAGTCGCGCTACGAGCGCGCCCTGCCTCGATTTTATCGCTCGGCGAAGACGCCCAAAATCAGTCCTGCGAACGCGAGCGCGCCGACGAGCGCACTCGCGCGACCGGCGAGGAGTCCCGTTTCCACGCCCGCGAGCGCGCCGCCGAGTTCCGCCAGCAGGCCGCCCGCGACGAGCGCGACAGAGGCGAGCGCGGTCCGGTCGGACGCGCCGGGGAACGTCCCGACCGTCGGCGGGTAGAACTGGTAGGTCGCGCCGACTATCGTCAGTCCGAGGAATCCGAGGACGTTGAGTCGGAAGTGGACCGCGGTCAGGTCGGGCGCGACTCCGATGCTTCCGAACGCGAACCCGACCCCGAGCGCGACGCCGCAGACGCCCGCCGCGACGCCAGCGAGGACGGCGTAGAAACCGACCCGGCGGCGCTCGGAGCGCGCAAACAGGACGGCGTAGGCCGCCGCGAACCCGACGACGGCGAGGGCTTCGACGGCGGCCCCGACCCTGAACAGCGGCGGCCGGTAGAGACCCGCCGCGAGGAGCGCCGGACCGACCGCGCCCCCGAGCAGGACGACCCCGACCAGCGACCGCGGCGGCGACGCGACCAAAAATCTGGGAAACAGGCGGAACCCCACCGCGAAGACGAGGAGCGCCGCGGTGCCCGCCGCCAGCAGGTGGGCGGTGCGGGCCGCCGCCAGCGTCTCGAACCCGGTCAGCGCCTCGAAGCCGAGGAGTCCGACCGGGAGCGACCCGGCGTCGCCACCGTGGAGCGCGAGGGTGGCCCAACTCCCGGCGACGAGGTACGCGAGGACGACCGGCACGAAGGCGTTCGACAAGCGGTCCACTCCTCGGCGGTGCGATTCGGTGTCGCTCGTGCCGGTTTCGCGGCCGGTCGGATTGTCGCGGAGGGTCCACGCGAGCGCCGCGACGAAGACCGCGACGCCCGCGCACCACGAGAGCGCGCCGACGGGGGCGACGACTTCCGGAACTCCGGAGAGGGGCGCGAGCGCGAGGCAGACCGCGCCGCCGACGGTCAGCGGGAACTGGACCACCGGCGCGCGCGGAACGGCGAGCGACCGGTCGAAGTACGACGGCACGAGCGAGTAGGCCTTCCCGAAGACGGTGTGGAGGACGAAGCCGTAGACCGCGAGGGTGACGTGGGTTCGATGGGGGAGCGCGGCGATGGGAGACACCGCGGGAAGCACGTCCGCGAGCGCGACGACCTGCCACGCGACCAGAAAGACCGCGCTCGCGGCGACGAACCGCCGCGCCCAGCGGGACACGATACCTGCGCTCATTCAACAACAGAAGATGAACGGGTAGCACAGTCCCACTCGGTCGCCGTCGCGCAGGGTTGTGTCGAGTCCCGCGAGGTGTTCGTTGAACTGGCCGTTGACCAGCACGCGGGCGTAGGTCCGAGTCTGCTCGCCCTCGGGATTCTTGCGCCACGTGCCGGGCAACTCGTCGGGCGGGTCGGCCCACCCGCGCGTGGTCGCCTCGTCCTCGGTCTCCGCGAGCAAGAGGTCTTTCACGTCGTACTCCTCGAAGAACGCGTCGAGGAACGCGCGGAGCGTGGTCCCCTCGAAGGAGACCGAGAGCTTCGGTTCGCCGACCGCGGTCCGGACGTGGCCCGTGCAACGGACCTCGACGGTGGTCTCGGGAGCGTCGCCCGTGGTTCGGCGCTCGTCGGCCTCCTCGCGGGAGTCGGCGGGTTTGCGCTCGGCGGCGGTCTCCTCGGCGGTCCGTGCGTCGCTCTGCATGGTCGAACCTACGCGCTCCGGCGTGGAATAGCTCTCCTCGAACATGTTCGGCCGGGACGTTGCCCCGGCCGCGGTGCGGTCTCGTAGGCGTCGGCGATAGTGCTTCGACTCCGACGACCGTAGCTATTTCAGCCACGAAGCCAAATCCGCGGGTATGGACGAAATTTCGTTGACGATTCCCGACGCCATCGTCGAGTCACTGCCCGCAGACGGCGACGACGCCGCGAAGGACATGCGACGCGCGGTCGAGGGCTGGGAACAACGCCTGAATCGAGTCGTCGCCGAGGAGGACGACGAAGCCGCGGCGGGCGCGGTGGTGGACGCGCTCGAACGCTTCGAGAGCCGGTGGGAGCAGTACGACGACTTCGTGGCCGAGTTGCGGGCGTGGGGCCAATCGCCCATCTACGCAATGGCGTGGCGCGACCTGATGGGCGCGCTGATGCGTCAACTGTACGACCACGAGGACCTCGGCGAGCGCATCGACCGCGAGCGCCACGCGCGCCTCGTCAGCGACGGTATCCGACCCGGCCGATGAGGACGGCGAGCGACGAACGCACCCACGCCATGACCGACGACGACGCCGACCGGTTCGACCGCGACGCGGACCCCCTCGACCGAGTTCGCCGGGCGAAAGCCCGCCAACACAGCGACCGCTGGCTCGACGGCGGGGCGGTCGCGGCCGGGGCGCTCGTCGCGGTCGTGCCGCAGGTCGGTCCCGCGCTGGCGGTCGCCGTCGGGGTCCCCTCGTCGGTCGCGACCGCGTTCACGGCGGCGACGCTCCTGACGGTCCCGCTCGGGGGCTACGTCGCGGGCTACCTCGGCGGCACCGGGAAGGAGTCGGGCGCGCGCCACGGCGTCGCGGCCGTCGTCGGCGGGACGCTCGCCGCGGCGGCCACGGGGTTGGGTCTCGCGGGCGAGGAGATGGCGGAACTCGCCAGCGGCGTCTCGGTCTCGCTCGCGCTCGTCGGCGTCACGGCGGTCGGTGCCGTCGTCGGCGCTGTCGTCGGGGGCGTCGGCGGCCGTCGGAAGCGTCGGCACCTGCGAGGAGACCCGCCGGAGCGCGAGCGCGACGCCTGAGTGTTTATACTCGCGGGACTCCAACGGCGTGATATGACTCTCGAACTCCGCTTCTTCGCCAACTTCCGAGAGGCGGTCGGCCAGAAGACCGTCGAACGCGAGTACCCCGACGACACCACCGTCGGCGAGGTCCTCGCCGACCTGACCGACGAGTACGGCCTCGACCTGTTCGAGGAGGGCGACCTGCGACCCCAACTGTCCATCATGAAGAACGGCAAGGACGTGGTTCACCTCGACGGCGTGGACACGCTCCTCTCGGACGGCGACACGTTGAGCGTCTTCCCGCCGGTCGCTGGCGGAAGCTACCGGCCCGAAACGACCACATGAAGCGCATCGAGAAGTCCTATCGCGGCATCTCCGAACGCCTCGCCAGACGCTACCTCTCGAACCTCGGCGGCGACATCGAGGGCGGCGACCCGGAGGGCGACGGCGACGTGATCGGCGACGAGTGGCGCGCCAGCGTCTCCTCGGAGAAAGTACAAATCGGCGCGTCCGTCACGCTGACGGAGGTCACGGTCGTCTTCGAGGGCGAGGAGGACGCCCTCGACGGGCTAATCGAGAAGTTCTCCCAGAAGGCGATGCGAGCGGGCGGGTAAGCGTGGATTGGAAACGTCTTCGACCATGACCGCCGACAACCCCATCGAAGGCCAGATTCTCGTCCTCACGGCCGCGAAGGCCAGCGTCGGGGGCGAGCGCGTGCCCGACCTCGTGGCCGAGGCCCGCCGAGCGGTCGAACCGCGGGCCGATGAGTTGCGCCGCCGGTACGAGCGCGTCCACCGAGACGAGGTGCGCGAAATCTTCCTCGTGCCCGATGGATTTTGGGCCGACGAGGGCGAGAAACTGGGCTGGTCGCGCCGCGCTCACGAGGCGGTCGCCCGCGCCCACGCCGAGCAACTGTTACGGGTGGGCAAGCGCGAACAGCGCCGCGACGAGTTCGAGACCGCCTTGGAGGTGCGCGAGGCCGTCGTTATCGGTGCGTAGGCGTCTCAGTCGTCGTCGGATGTCGCTTCGGCGACGGTCTCCTCAGACTCGCCGCCGTCACCGGTCGCGGCCGCCATCGCGTCGAAGCCCCGTTCCAAGTCCGCGAGCAGGTCCTTGGGGTGTTCGACGCCGACCGAGACCCGGAGGAGACCGTCGGTGATGCCCAACTCCGCGCGCTCGTCCGCGGGGAGCGGCGAGTGGGTCATGCTCGCGGGATGCTCGATGAGGCTCTCGACGCCGCCGAGACTGACCGCGAGGGTGAACTCCTCCAGCGCCGCCACGAAGTGTTCGACGGCTTCGAGGCCGCCCTCCAACTCGAAGGAGAGGACCCCGCCGTGACCGTCCATCTGGTCGTCGGCGAGGTCGTGTTGGGGATGCGATTCCAGACCGGGATAGTGGACCGCCGCGACCTCCTCGTGAGATTCGAGGTAGGCCGCGACCTCCGCGGCGTTCTGCTCGTGCTGGCGCATGCGCAGGGGCAGGGTCTTCATCCCGCGCAGGACCATGTAGGCGTCGAACGGAGCCATCACGTTGCCCATCCCGACCTGCTGGAGGAAGCCGATTTCTCGGGCGTACTCGTCGTCCGAGAGGACCGCCACGCCGCCCAGCGAGTCGCTGTGACCGTTGATGTACTTCGTCGTGCTGTGGACCACCACGTCCGCGCCGAGTTCCAGCGGCCGCTGGAAGTACGGTCCCATGAAGGTGTTGTCCACGCCGAGGAGCGCGCCGTTCTCGTCGGCGATGGCGGCCATTTCTGCGATGTCACAGAGCCGAAGCAGTGGGTTCGTCGGCGTCTCCATCCACAGCAGGGCGGTCTCGTCGGTCGCGGCCGCCCGGACCTCCTCAGGGTCGGTCGCGTCCACGAAGTCCACCGCGACGTTCAGTTTGTCGCGGAACAGCTCCTTGAGCATCGTGTTGGTGCCGCCGTAGAGGTCCTCGAAGGCGACGACGTGGTCGCCCGGTTCGACCGCGGCCATCACGGTCGAGACGATGGCGCTGGTGCCCGAGGCGAACGCCATCGCGTGGTCGCCGCCCTCCAGCGCCGCGACGCGCTTCTCGACGGCGTGGCGGGTCGGGTTCGAGAGCCGCGTGTAGAGGAACTCGTCGGCGTCGGGGTCCAAGTCCTCCAAGGCGGTGTCCATGTCGATGCCCTCGACCGCGTAGGTCGAGGCCAGATGAATCGGCGAAGTCACGTCGCCCACGCCGTTCGAGAGGTCCGGCTCCTCGCCGTAGGTCACGGATAGCGTCTCGAATCGTCGGTCGCTCCGCCCGTCGTCAGCCCCAGTCGGTTTTTCGGAAGACATACACAACCATCGGAACTCCGACGGAGAGCTATTTTATTCCTTCGACTGTGTAATGCGCCGAAAGAATGTATTCTCGGGAGAGATTACCACGGCGAATACCGGCAGAAATTGCCATCCCTTTCAGTAAAATTTCATCCCCGTGCAATATCGGATGGAAGTGAATCGGAGTCAGGCGCGCTCGCGCGTGAGTGCGCCGGGACAGCGACCGCACGCCCGGCGGGCGAGTCACGACGCCTTCGCGTAGACGTTCTCGGTCCGGGTCGTCCCGTCGAGTTGGGTCTCGGCCTCGCCCACCTTCTCGAAGCCGCGCTCCTCGTAGAAGTCGTTACCCATCTCGTTGTCGGCCAACACCATCGCCTGCATTCGCTCGGCCCCCATCTCGGCGAGTCGGTCTTCCATCGCGTCCAACAGCGCGGACCCGATGCCCTCGTGCCAGCGGTCGGGGTGGACGTAGAGGCGCAACACGTCGCCTTCGCCATTATCGGTCGCGCCGTGTGCGAACCCGACGATTGCCTCGTCGCCGCTCCGGTCGTCCACCGCGACGAGACAGACCTGTTCGTCGTCGCCGACGATTCGGGTCATCGTCTCGTCGGCGTACCACTCCGCGACGGCCTCCTCGATGATAGATTCCGGTACCACGTCGGCGTACGCTTTCAGCCACGATTCGCGGGCGACCGACCGGACGGTGGGTACGTCGTTGAAACTCGCGTCTCGGATTTCCATGACTCATGTTAGCGTGCGACGAGGATAGCCGTAGCGGTCGGATTCTGCTCTGCAACTCCCTGAACGATGAGAGAAAAGTGAAACGGGGAAGCCAGCGCGCTCAGTCGTCGCCCGAAGCCGCCGAACGGCCGGAACTCACGCCGATTCCACCGGAATGCTTTTGTTTCAGACGGCCTATCTGTACCGACATGGCCGCCGATTCAGGGAGCGATGCGGACGAGCAGGACGGAATCGACCGCCGCGACCCGGAACTCGCAAACGGTGACTCCGTGAGCGAACGCCTCGACGAAATCGAGTTCGAGGAGAGCGAGGGGCACTCCGTCGCCGAGATGCGTGAGAAGCTCGATGCCGATAGCTGATTTAGTCTAAATAGCTAATTTTATCCCCCGTTGCGGCCGTTAGCTTCTCCACATGCACAACGTCGGGACGGTGGAGATACACGACTGCGTGAGCGACGACCTCGCACAGTTCGACCCACCCGAACAGGAGCGAATTCTCGGCGACCACGACAGAGGGATTCAAAAGGTGGAGAGGAAAGTCGAGGAGTGGGGTGCCGACTTTCGGAACTACGTCACGCCCCTCACGGTCGCTACCGACGAAACCGTCTACCGGCAACAAATCGGAAAAAGCGATTACCGGGCGTACTACGTCAGACGAGAGGATACGCTCTGGTGTATCGGCGTCGGCAAGCGCGACACCACCTACGAGAGAGACCTCGATAGTATCGTGAATCGCGCAGAAAGACTGTAATCGAAGCCGTTTCAGTCGTCGCCCGACGCCGCCGCGCCGCCCGAACTCACGCCGGTTCCGGGACCGATGTCGATGCCGAGTTCGTCCAGTTTCTCGTCGGGGACTACGCCGTCCTCCCAGCCGCGGACCTCGTAGTACTCGTCTTTGAGTTGGTCGAGTTCCACGAGTTGGCCCTCCGAGCCGCCCTGTCCGGGGATGGCCTTGGGGTCGCCCTCCACGAACCGGGCGGGTAGGTCGTCGTCGCTCCCGTCGAAGCCGACGAGGTTGTTGTAGTAGCGTTCGAGGTTGTAGATGCGCTCGCCCGCCTCCATCAGTTCCTCCTCGGAGAAGTCCAGTCCCGTCATGCCGTTGAACTGGAGGACGTACTCCTCGATGCCCTCCGCGAAGGCGTTGAACTTGCAGATGTCGAACGAGTCGCTGATGGCGTGGAGGTCTTGGAACGTCGCGCAGAGTTCGCCCTTCCCCTCGGGTTCGCTCGGGTCCACCTTGGTCGGGATGCCCAGAATCTCGGCCGAGGGCGTGTACCCCCGGAGGTGGCAGGCCCCGCGGTTCGAGGTGGCGTAGCCGATGGCCATCCCCTTCATCGCCCGCGGGTCGTAGGCCGCCATCGTCTGGCCCTTCACGTCGAGGCTCATGTCGGGGTCGCCGAACTCGGCGGCCGCCCTGCCCGCGCCCTCCGCGAGCGAGTCCGCGAGGTCGTCCTCGCGGTGGGCGATGCGCTCTATCATCTCTATCATCGTGTCGGCGTCGCCCCAGTCGAGGCCCTCCTCGATGTGGCCCTCCTCGGTCGCCTCCATCGCCATCGCCATCGTGTTGCCCACGTCGATGGTGTCCACGCCCATGTCGTTGCACCGGTCTATCATCATCGCGACCTTGTCGCGGTCGTCGCTCATCGAGTTGGGACCGAGCGCCCACGCCGACTCGTACTCGTAGGACTCCATCCGGATGTTGTGGTCCTCGCCCTTGTGGTGAACGTCAACCTCGACCTCCTTCTTACACGCGACCGGACAGGAGTGGCAGGTCGGTTCGTCCACGAGGATGTTCTCGCGGACGTTCTCGCCGGAGACGTTCTCGGCGTCGATGTTGGGTTCCGAGGGGTCTTCTTCCGCCTCGCTACTGGTCGAGGTGTTCTTCGCGTTGCGGGTGGGGAGACCGTCCATCTCCTCGGTCAGGTTCATCAGGACGTTGGTGCCGTACATCGAGAGACCGCCCTCGTTGGGCGCGGTCACGTCGGACTCCTGAATCACCTGCATCGCCTGCTTGTGGCCCTCTTGGAACGTCTCGGGGTCGGCGGGCTTGGGCATCTTTGTCGAGGACTTGACGACGACGGCCTTGAGGTTCTTCGACCCCATCACCGCGCCGGTGCCGCCCCGACCCGAGGCGCGGTCGTCCTCGTTCATGATGCAGGCGTACCGGACCTGATTCTCGCCGCCGGGACCGATGGCCATCACCGAGAGGTTCTTGCCGACCTCGCCGTCCACCTCGTCGCCGAGTTCGTCTATCGTGTCGTGGACGCCCCAACCCCAGAGGTGGGAGGCATCGCGGAGTTCGACCTCGCCGTCCTCCACGACGGCGTAGACGGGGTCCTCGGCCTCGCCATCGAACAGCAGGCCGTCGAATCCGGCCCACTTGAGGCGCGCACCGGACCACCCGCCGTGGTGGGAGTCGGTCACGGTGTTCGTGAGCGGCGACTTCGTGACGACCGCGATGCGCCCGCTCATCACGGTCTGAGTTCCGGTGAGCGGCCCGTTCATGAACGCGAGCAGGTTGTCCGGGCCGAGGGGGTCCACGTCCGGCCCTTGGTCGAAGACGTACTTCACCCCCAAGCCGCGCGCGCCGATGTACTTCCGAGCGTCCTCGTCGTCGATGGGCTCGTAGGCTACCTCCTCGTCGCTCAGGTCGATGCGGGCGACGTTGTCTTGGAATCCGCCGAGGTCAGTCATAGTAACGTTGTACACTTGTATTAGGGCGGTAACGTGTTAGTGGTTGCCGTACGGGCGTAACCGATTGTGGTTACGTCGAACTCCGCACCGAGGAGCCCCACCTCCAGCGTCGCCGACCGTCGCTTTTTAGCGCCGGACGCGCCAACGCTCGGTCAATGAAGACGAGCGCAGTTCGGCCGCCGACGTGGCTCCGCTGGCTCGCCGTCGCGGTCGCGGCCGGTGGCATCTTCTTCGCCTCCGTGTTGGACCCGCCCTCCTCGGGCGTCCCGCCGGTGGGTCCGCTCGGGCTCCTCGGGTTCGACAAGTGGCTCCACGCGCTGGCCTACGCGGGCCTCGCGGGGGCGCTCGCCACCGCGCTCGCGCCCAGCCACGGTCCCGCGGCCAGTCGCAGTCCTGCGGTCACGGCCGCGCTCGCGGGCCTGCTGGCGGTCGGCTACGGCGTCGGCATCGAGTTCGTGCAGGCCCCGCTTCCCGAACGCTCCTTCTCGGTGCTTGACATGGCGGCCAACGCGACCGGTGCGGTGGTCGCGGTTCTGGGATGGCGGTTACTGGTCGGCTTCGTCGCCGGGTCTCGGAGTCCCAGCGAGTCGTCGGAAGTAGAGTCGTGATACGAGTCGGCAGTAGCTAGTTTCTCTAATTTTTCAGCCAGTATGCGCTAGCTCCTGCCGACAAAAAGGAGTCAACTGCACCGCTCCGCACAGCACCGCGCCTCGTCCTCCCCAACCTCCTGCGTTGTCTGCGAACTGCGTTCGCAGACTACTCGTCCCTCGCGCGATTGGCGGACCACGAGGGTCCGCCAGCACGCGCCAAATGACCGTCATACCAGCAGTCGCGGGAGAACCGAGGAGAAACGGGGTGAGTCGGACCCGAAGCCGATTTACGCGCCCGAACGCTACCAACGCCCAATGAGCAAGCCGACGCCCGACGTGTACGAGCAGGGTAGGGGGATGGACGCCCACAACAAGGTGATGCGCGAGATTCGCGCGGAGAAGGACAAGACGTACGACCCCCACGAGCCGACGCGAGTCTGGATAGACGAGGACCGCACGCCCGGCGGCGTCTACCAGAGTCTCACCATCATCCTCAACACCGGCGGATGTCGGTGGGCGCGCGCTGGCGGCTGTACGATGTGTGGCTACGTGGCCGAGTCGGTCGAGGGCGGGTCGGTGGCCCACGAGGCGCTGATGGACCAGATTCAGGTCTGTCTCGACCACGAACAGGAGCAAATCGAGGCGGGCGAGGCCGACGGCGAGTCGGGACTTATCAAAATCTACACCTCCGGGTCGTTCTTGGACGAGCGCGAGGTCGGCGCGGAGACTCGGCAGGCCATCGCCGAGACGTTCGCGGACCGCGAGCGCATCGTGGTCGAGAGCCTGCCCGACTTCGTGTCACAGGAGAAAATCGAGGACTTCACCGAGCAGGGCCTCGATACGGACGTGGCCATCGGGCTGGAAACCGCGACCGACCGCGTGCGCCACGACTGCGT
The DNA here is from genome assembly GCF_004765815.2 of Halorussus salinus. Classification (NCBI taxonomy): domain Archaea; kingdom Methanobacteriati; phylum Methanobacteriota; class Halobacteria; order Halobacteriales; family Haladaptataceae; genus Halorussus; species Halorussus salinus. Next base: position 117,032 of record NZ_SBIS02000007.1, read on the forward strand.
GAACAAGTACTTCGACTTCGAGGACTACATCGAGGCGAGCGACGAGGCCGAGGCCGCCGGAGCAGGAATCAAGGCCTACCTCCTGATGAAGCCGCCGTTCCTCTCCGAATCGGAGGCCATCGAGGACATGAAGTCCTCGGTGCGCAGGTGCGCCGAGTACGCCCACACGGTCTCGATGAACCCGACCAACGTCCAGCGGTACACGATGGTAGACCAGTTGTACTTCCGGGACGGCTACCGCCCGCCGTGGCTCTGGTCGGTCGCCGAGGTGCTGGAATCGACCGCGGACGCCGACGCCATCGTGGTCTCGGACCCGGTGGGCCACGGGTCGGACCGCGGCCCGCACAACTGCGGTGAGTGCGACGACCGCGTGCAGAAAGCTATCAAGGACTTCGACCTGCGCCAAGACCCGAGCGTCTTCGAAGAGGTCTCGTGCGAGTGCGAGGCGACGTGGGAGGCCGTCGTGGAGCGCGAGAAGAGCTTCAGCCTGCCGCTCGCGCGGTAAGGGTCGTCACGCCTCCGTCGTCGTTCTCTCTGTCCCCGTTCTTCGACTGGTAGACTATCGGTCGTATTCTCTCGGCTCTCCACCGCGGCGCGTGCGGGCGGACCCTCGTGGTCCGCCCAGCGTGCGAGGTCTGCGCGAACGGATGTGAGCGCACGGCTCGGGAGACGCGGTTCGTCTCCCGGTGGATGAGGACCGCAGGCCTCGGCCGAGGACCGCAATCGGTTGGGGAGGCGTGAGGCCGTCGCGGTCGCGGTGCCGTGCGGTTTCGGTAGCGGTGACTCCATCGCTCAAGCCTGAAGCTAGCTTCTCGCCGTTGTCGTCAGTTGGTCGGTTCCCACCGTCACTCTCGGGTGGTCGATTCTACCACAACCCACCACCACAGCCCTTCTCGGTCGTGACGCTCGCCACGTCGAATTTCTCGTCTCGAATCACCACGTCGGTCGCCGTGGCGTTGCAGTCGAACCACGACTTCGGGTACTCGACGGTCTCCGAGCGGTCGCCGACTCGGACGCGAATCGCGTAGTCGCGCTCCTCGCGCAGGTCGATAGCGAGGTTCGCCTCGGCCGCGAGGTCGTAGGTCTCCCGAAACCACGGCTTTGCGTCGGCGCTCCCGCCGATTTCGATTGCGACCGACCGACTCTCGCCGGTCTCGTTCCAGACCCAGATCTGCTCGTCCCGGTCCTCGCCGTCGCCGACGACCAACGTCGCGTGGGTCGAATCGGCGTAGAGGGTCGAGTTCGCAGGCTGAAGTCGGGGTGGGGATAGCCCGGTCTCCTCGCGGACCTCGGGTGGACCGCCGACCAGCGGCACCGAGGAGAGACACCCCGACGAGGCTACCCCTAACCCGACGAGCGCGAGCGCCGACCCGCCGCCAGCGAGGAGGTCCCGGCGCGTCGCCATCACTCACCTCCGGCGGTGGTCGTGCAGGCCGCCGCCGTCGAAATCGTGCCGGACTCGATGGTCTCGGGCCGGACCCGCACGTCGGTCGCGGTGGCGTTGCACCGGAACCGGTCCGGGCCGACGGTGACGGTCTCGTCGCGGTCGCCGACGCGGACCGCCACCTCGTACGTGCGCGGCTCGTAGAACACGACCGCGAGGGGCGCTCCGGCCGGGAACTCGGTCTCGACGCGGTGGAGTTCGGTATCGTCGGTCGCGACCGTGACCGCGACGGTCGCCGGTTCGCCGGTCAGGTTCCAGACCCAGACCGCGGGCGTCTCGTAGAAGTTACCGGGCGAGTCGGGACGGTCGCCGACCACCACGCCGCGGAACGGTTCGTAGGTCTCGGACTCGATGGTCGGCAACCGGGGCACGCCGCGCTCGGCGACCGCGGACGGGGCGGCCTCCTCGGCGGTCGGCAGTGGGGCGGTCGTCTCCGCGGGCGGTCCGCTGGTCTCCTCGGTCGGCCGCTCGCTGGTCGTCTCGCCCGGCGGCCCGGTAGTCGTCTCGCTCTGCGACGAGGAGTCGGTGTCGGCCGTCGTTCCGCCGGGCGCATCGACGCCGGAGCCGAGACAGCCAGCGACGCCGAGGAGCGTCCCGCTGGCGACGGTTCCCAAGAGCGCGCGTCTGGAGGGCATGGCCGGGAGGTGGTCGGCGGCCGACAAGTGTCTTCTGCCGCGGGTGAGTTCGAAAGACGCATTTTCGTTTCTTATGGAATTGTTTTTGTTGCTTTTAGGAGCCTCTATCCACGTCTACACCTCGTCGTACACGTCCGTTCGCTCCGGGCCGTCGGTACCGACCGAACGGCCGACGTGCCCGTCGAGCGGCCGGAGCGTCCGCACTACCGAACCCCCGGAGAAAATATATCCTACCCGAATATAATCGGTGAATCGACCCACCGGTAGGCGCGTCGAAACGAACGAAACTGCCAGCAGGCGGGAGGTAACGGTTCGTTCAATCACCGTTGCGAGCGCCTAAGCCGACCCTACCCGCCGGATACCGGCCGGATAACAAAGTCCTCGCTCGCCATCTGTCGTCGTGGGGGTGGCACACTGGGGCGGCGTCCGGCGACCGGGGAGTTCGTCGGACCGCCGTCCGGTGTGTCGGACACATGTCCGAGGGATGGGGCGACTACGAAACTATCTTCTGTTCGAACGGCTGGATAGAGATTCGGAACAGCGACGAGACCGACGACCAGTGGATAGCCAGCGACACGCCGGTCTCTATCGAACGATGACGGTCGGCAACGGTTCGCTGGCGGTCGGCGCGAGTCCGATACCGGGGGTGTCGGGCGCGTCGGCCCTCGCCGGAGACCCGCTGGCGGTCGCCGCCGGGCCTGTCTCGGCGTGGTCGGTCGCGGTCGTCGTCGGTTGGCTCGTCGTCGTGCTACTCGTCTGGTCGCTGTTCTACGCCTACGGTCGCGCCAATCGCCGAACCTCTCGGCCCTGAGCGGTCGCTCGGCCCGAAACGACGCTCGGCCCGAAGCTACGCCTCGAAGCCGCGCAGGATGCCCTGCCCGTCGGTCCCGCCGATGTCGGGCAACGAGATGCGCTCGGGGTGGGGCATCAACACCGCTACGGATTCGTTCTCACCGAGGACGCCAGCGACGTTCTCCTTCGAGCCGTTGGGGTTGGCCTCGTCGGTGACCGCGCCCTCCTCGTCGCAGTAACGGAAGAGGACGCGATTCTCGTCGTTCAGTTTCGCCAGATGCTCGTCGGTCACTTCGAAGCGGCCCTCGCCGTGGGCGATGGGCAACTCGATTACCTCGCCCTCGTCGTAGTTCGCGGTCCACGGCGTGTCGGCGTTCTCGACGCGGACGTGGACGCGCTCGCACTGGAACCGCGAGGAGGCGTTGGTCGTGAACGCGCCGGGCGTGAGCCGAGACTCCGAGCCGATTTGGGCACCGTTGCAGACGCCGAGGAGGGGCACGCCGTCGGCGGCCGCCTCTCGAATCTCGGCCATGATGGGGCTGTTGGCCGCGATAGCCCCGGCTCGGAGGTAGTCGCCGTAGGAGAACCCGCCGGGGAGCATGATGCCCGAGGGGTCTTCGGGCAGGCCCTCCTCGTGCCAGACGAGTTCGGCGTCGATGCCGAGGTGCGAGAGTGCGCGCCGGGCGTCCCGGTCGCAGTTGCTCCCGCCGAACTGAATTATGGCTACGGTCATCGCTCCTCGACTTCGACCTCGTAGTCGTGGATGGTCGGGTTCGCCAGCAGGCGCTCGGCCATCTCGTCGGCGCGCTCGGCGGCCGAGTCGGCGGACTCCGCGTCTACGTCCACCTCGAACTGGTCGGCCGACCGCAGGTGGTCCAACTCGAAGCCGAGTCGTTCCAGCGCCCGCTTGGTCGTCTCTGCCTCGGGGTCGAGGACGCCCTCCTTCAGGCGGACCGTCACCGTGGCGGTGTAGGCAGTCATCGGTTCGAGATGGTCGTTCATGCTCAAAAGCCCTTTCGGAATCCGAGTTCGTTTCACAAACGTGCATATCTCCGGGAATGTTGCGCCGAAGCGTCCCCTTTTAGTGTCGAGTCCCGTCGATACCTGCATCTATGTCCCCCGAGCAGGTGGTCCGATGACCCGGAGCGAACTGACCGAAATCACCGTCGTCGGCGACGACGACACCGGACTGGTCGCCCGCGTTACGACCTTGCTGTTCGAGCGCGGAATCAACATCGAGGACTTGGACCAAGCGGTCCGCGACGACCTCTTCCGGATGACGATGCACGTCGATGCCACCGGGATGGCGGGGACTCGCGAGGAGCTTCGCGCGGACCTCGACGAACTCGGCGACGACCTCGGGGTGGACGTGCGCGTCCGATTCCCCGACGACCGCGAGACCAAGCGCATCGCGGTGCTGGTCACGAAAGAGAGCCACTGTCTCGAACAGCTCTGCGAGGCCGAAGACGAGTTGGACGCCGAAATCTCGGTCGTCATCGGGAACCACCCGGACCTCCAACCGGTCGCCACCGAGTACGGCATCCCGTTCCACGACATCGGCGACGAGCAGGGCAACGCCGACGAGGACGAACTCCTCGACCTGCTCGGGGAGTACGACACCGACCTCGTGGTGCTGGCCCGCTACATGCGCATCCTCGGGCCGAACGTGGTCTTCCGCTACGAGGGCCGCATCGTCAACGTTCACCCGAGTCTCCTCCCCGCGTTCCCCGGCGCGAAGGCCTACCGGCAGGCCAAGGAGGCGGGCGTCCGACTGGCGGGCGTGACCGCCCACTACGTCACGACCGACTTGGACCAAGGTCCCATCGTGGCTCAGCGCGCGTTCAACGTGCCCGACGGCGCGAGCGTCGAGACGCTGAAAGAGCGGGGGCAACCCCTCGAAGCCGACGTTCTCCTCGAAGCGGTTCGGCTCCACCTCAACGACGACGTGAGCGTCCACCGGGGTCGGACCGAACTCCGGGACGACGCCGCGGAGGTAGCGACGGCGGAGAACGAAGCGGACGGCGAGCGCGACGCCGACGCCTACCAACTCGGGATGCCCGCCGAACTCGACCGGGCGACCCCCGACGAACCGACCGACGAGCGACCGGTCGCGCCACCCCGGTCCGACGACTGACCGAGACCTGACTCGGCGTTTCTTTCCGGTTCCGTCCTTCGATTCTCCGGCCGGTAACGCGACGATGCGCGCGCTTAGTCGGTGGATAACAAAGACGGTTCGTCGTCAACTCCGAGTCGATGCGTTTTCGGGATGCCGTTAGGGTGTTGTTCGTCGGTATCGTCGTCGCCTCCTCGTTCGTGGTCGCCTCCGGCTACATGTCCGCGGAAGCCTCGTCGTCGTCCGCGGACGGGCGACCGACGTTCGACGCGGCCCCGCGCGACGGAATCACCGTGGTCGCCACCGACTCGAACACGTGGATGGGGAAGGCCGGAGACGGGCCGCGAGCGCGCGCCGAACTCGTCGCGTTCGCGCCCGACGGGAGCGTGATGTACTACAACGACACGCACACCCGGTACTGGGACGTGGACCCGGTGAAAGGCACGGAGACGACAGTCGAGTACGTCGCCGCCGACCACCTCAACGCCTCGGAGTGTCACGCGACCGAACCGTGTACGCGGAACGTGGTCGAGCGCGTCAACCTCACCACGGGCGAGGTGACGCGCCTCTACGGGCGAATTACGCCGGGCAAGCACTCGACGCGGTGGCACGACGCGGACCGAGTGGACGAGGACAGCATCGCTATCGCCGACATCGCGCAGGACCGCGTGTACGTCGTCAACACGACCAGCGGCCTGATAGAGTGGGAGTGGGACGCCCAGAGCGACTACTCGACTGCCAGCGGAGGTCCGTATCCCGAGGACTGGACCCACCTCAACGACGTGGAAGTCCTCGCGGACGGCACCATCATGGCCAGCCTGCGCAATCAGGACCAAGTGGTCTTCTTGGACCGCGAGACCGGTCTCGTCGAGAACCGTACACTCGGCGAGGACGGCGCACACGACATCATCTACGAACAGCACAATCCCGACTACATCAACTCCTCGAACGGCGGCCCGGCGGTCCTCGTCGGCGACTCGGAGAACAACCGCGTCGTGGAGTACCAGCGCGAGGAGGGCGAGTGGGTCCGCTCGTGGACGTGGCAGGACGCCCGGATGCAGTGGCCCCGCGACGCCGACCGCATGCCAAACGGCCACACGCTCATCACCGACTCGAACGGCAACCGCGTCTTCGAAATCAACGAGGAGGGCGAGGTCGTCTGGAGCGTGGACGTGGCGTTCCCCTACGAGTCCGAGCGCCTGAACACCGGCGACGAGAGTTCGGGCGGTCCCTCCGCGGCGGAGGCGAACCTCGGGGAGGCGTCCGGCGGCGGTGACGGAAACGGCGAGGGAAGTGCGGGCGAGTCCGGCGGGCAGGTCGTGGCCGACCGCGAGGAGACCGGTCTCCTCGACAGGGCGTGGGCGGTCGTTCGGGGTCTCCTGCCCGGCCGGACCGCGAACGGACTGATGTACGTCACGCCGGTCTGGATGGGCGGCCCGGAGGTGCTGGCGCTCGGGGCAATCGTGCTGACTCTGCTGGTGTGGCTGGTCTGCGAGGCCTACTGGTCGTCGTGGAGCGCGTCGGTCCACAAACCGGTGTCGCTCTCGCGGCGAAAGTAGTCGATGAATTTCCGGACTGAGTTTTCGTTTTTGATTCTCGGCGTGCGCGAGCAACGCGCGCGAGGGACGAGGACCGCAACGGAGTCTGCGTGAGCGGACGCGAACGCAGGCACGGAAGTCGCAGCCCGCGCAGCGAAGCGAGCAGGAACGTCTTCCGGTGTGAGGACCGCAGGAGGCTGGGGAGGACGAGGTGGCGGTGCTGTGCGGTTTTGCGGTGACTCCTTGGAGTCGGCAGTAGCTAGCGTGTACCTGATTGAGGTTGTAACGGAGCTAGCTACTGCCGACTCCTATCATACCGCACTGCATCCGCACCGCCACCTCGTCCTCCCCAACCGACTGCGTTGCTCGTTTCACTGCGCTACTCGTCCCTCGCACGGTTGGCGCGACACGAGGTCGCGCCAGCGCGCGCCGGGAAGAAATTCACGCAATCGCGCTGGAGTAGAACAGAACTGTTCAGAGATTCCGGACGACGGCAACCGCGTCCTCTAGCGCCGGAGCGTCGAACAGTTCGCGGCCGACGTAGGCGTTGGTCCCCGCGGCGTAGAGGTCCCGCGCGGCCGCGACGACCTCGCCGTCCAGCGGTTCGGGCGACGCCTCGCAGAGCGATTTCCAGTCGGCCACGTTCCGTGCCTTCGCCTCCTGTTTGGCCGCCTCGACAGCCTCGACCCACTCGGGTTGGGTGCGCTTGTGGTACTGGCGGACGAACTCCTTGCTGACTTGCTGGCCGTGGAAGGTGAAGCGGTTCTCGTCGAAGGTGCCCACCACGTCGGCGACCCGGACCTCGCCGTCGAAGTAGCAACACTCGATTTTGCCGTCCTCGTGGACCAGTTCGGCCTCGGCGGCCCGCTCGGTCACGACGCGGTTGACCTCGCGGGCGACCGATTCGAGTTCCTCGATGTCGGCCAGTCCCGCGATGCGGTCGGCCTCCCGCCGGGTGAGATAGCGGTCGCCCTCCTCGTACTTCGTGGAGAACTCCACGATTGGCTCCTCCAACTGGACGACGCCCTCGGGCCACTCCTCGAAGTCGAGGCCGTGGTCGGCGGGGTCGGTGCGCCGCCGGAGGCTCGACCCCACGGGGACGCTGTTCCGGAAGACGACTTCGAGCGGAATCAGGTAGTTGTCGCCCGCCTCGTCGTGGTAGGCGTCGTAGTCGTAGTCCCGGCCCTCGTGGGGCAGGTCGGGGACTTGGGTCAACTCGATGGCCATCTCCGTCGGCGGAGCGTCGGCCTCGGCGAGGGGGACGACCTCGCCGGTGTCGGAGTCGTCTCGCGGCTCCGCCGCTCGACTGTCCGAGGCGCGACGCGCCTCGCTATTTACGACTCCTCGGTAGTGGGTCGGGACGCCTTCGTCTTCCAGCAACTCGAAGTTGAACGCGCCCATCGCGCAGAGACTCGCGCCCTTGTCCGGAATCTCGTCGGGCATCTTCCCCCAGTCGAACACCGAGTAGTCGTCGGTGAAGACGAACGACCCGCGCCCGAGCGTCGTCGCGGTCGGTTCGCGCTCGACGCGGAACTCCTTGACGCTGGTCACCGTAACCACCTCGCGCTCGACGCTCGACTCGCGGTCCCTGAATCGCTCGCCCCTGTCTCGCCGTCCCCGTCGCTGTCCGTCATGTGCGAGGGGTGGCCGCGACCGGACTAAGGCGTTTCCATTCCCGTGCGTACTTTCCGACACTTCGACGCCGGAATTGTGCATCTTCGCGCATTGGTTCGTCGGGTACGTCGTCGCCGGTCGCGGGCCGTCGCTCCTTCGACGGCGAGACGACGTTCGGACGCCGAGACCAACCGCTCTGCCGTAACCCGTCAGTTTTTACCACTCGCAACCCTCGTAGCGCGTGATGGTAGACGCGGCCCGGACGAACGTTCCGCGAGGAGAGTTCGACTTCCAGTACGTGCCCGAGACCGACCAGTCGTTCGAGAACGCACTGGCGAAGGCCAGCGACGGCGAGCGCCTGACGGTCGCCGACGGCATCGAACTCATGACCACCGGTACCGACCGGGAGGGCATCGACCTCGCGCGCAAAGAGGAGGTACTGGAGGCGGCCGACCGACGCCGGGCCGAGGAGGTCGGCGACGAGGTCACGTTCGTCGCCAACCTGAACAACAACGTCACGACCGCGTGCAACACCGGCTGTCTGTTCTGCAACTTCAAGAACACCGCCCAGAACTTCGAGGAGAACGCCGACGAGGAACACGGCGGGTTCACCAAGACGCCCGCCGAGTCGCGCGAAATCGTGGAGCTGGCCCGCGAAACCGGCATCTACGAGGTCACGTCGGTCAGCGGATTGCACCCCGGTCTCGCGCTGGACGACGAACATCTCGAACGCCTCGAATCGAGCGACAGGGGCGACCTGAACTACAAGTCCCCCGAGGCGTACGAGACCGACCCCGGCACCTACGTCGAGCAGATGGAGGCGATGAACGTCGAGGGAATCCACCTCCACTCGATGACGCCCGAGGAGGCCTACCACGCCAGACGAGGCACCGACTGGTCGTACGAAGAAGTGTACCGCCGCCTCAAGGACGCCGGACTCGACAGCGTGCCGGGCACCGCGGCCGAGATTCTGGTGGACGAGGTGCGGTCGGTCATCTGCCCCGGCAAAATCGGGAGCGACGAGTGGGTCGAGGCGATGGAGGCCGCCGCGGCGGTCGGTCTCGACACGACCGCGACCATAATGTACGGTCACGTCGAGAACGAGGCCCATCGCGTGATGCACCTGAAACGCATCCGAGACCTACAGGACCGGACCGACAACATCACCGAGTTCGTGCCATTGTCGTTCGTCCACCCGAACACGCCCCTCGCCGAGCGCGGGATTATCGACTCGGGCGCGACGACCCACGAGGACGAACTGATGATAGCGGTCTCCAGACTCTTCCTCGACAACATCGAGAACATCCAGTCGTCGTGGGTCAAGTACGGCGACGAGCAGGGACTCAAGATGCTCTCCTGCGGCGCGAACGACTTCATGGGCACGATTCTCTCGGAAGAAATCACGAAGCGCGCGGGCGGCGAGTTCGGCGAGGCCCGGTCGTTCGCGGAGTACGTCGAGATGATAACCGCCGTCGGTCGGACGCCCGTGGAGCGTTCGACCGACTACCGCCAGCGGCGGGAGATAGACCCCGAGGACCCGCCGTTCGGTCCGGAGTTGGGTCCGGCCGCCGACGGGACGCCGCTGGTGTCGGACGACGACCGCCCCACTACGACCGAGACGGTCGCGGACGACTGAGGGGAACGAGAGCGTGACGGCAACGAGACCGACGCGAGGAGTCCGACCATGATGAACACGACTCACGCCGCGATGGGGGTCACGCTGGCGGCCCCGCTCGCGGTCGTCGCGCCCGAGTTCGCGCCCGCGGCCGCGCTGGCCGGACTCGCCGGGGGCGTCTTCCCGGACCTCGACCTGCTGTCGGGCCAGCACCGCCGGACGCTCCACTTTCCGGTGTACTACGGCGTCGCCGGACTCGCGGCGGGCGGCGTCGCGCTCGTCGCTCCGACGACGTGGACGATTGCGGTGGCGTTCTTCCTGCTGTCGGCCGCGCTCCACTGCGTGACCGACGCGGCGGGCGGCGGCCTCGAACTCCGGCCGTGGGAGGCCACCGACGACCGGGGCGTCTACGTCCACCCCGCGGGTCGGTGGACGCCGCCGCGGCGCTGGATTCGCTACGACGGCGCGCCCGAGGACCTCCTGTTGGCGGGACTCCTCTCGTTGCCGGGCCTGTTAGTCTTCGACGGCACGATTCGCGCGCTGACGGTCCTCGGCCTCGCGGTGTCGGTCGTGTACGTCGCGGTCAGGAAACGTCTGCCGGACGTTGAGACCCGATTCCTGCGATGAAAATCCGCCGACAGTTCGGGCGAAACGAACGGCGGCTACTTCATCACATTTATGACATCAGGTGGGATTGGACGACACACATGGACACCGCTATCAGGGTGTTGGTCGTAGACGACAGCAACTTCTACGCGCAACTCGTCGCCGACACCCTCGCGACGGACTACGACATGGAGACGCTGACGGGCAACGACGCCCGCGAGGGACTCGACCTCCTCGAAACGTCGGAAGTCGATTGCGTGGTGACGGACTACCAGATGCCGGAACTCGACGGCATCGAGTTTCTGGAGGCGGCCCGCGAGCGCGGCTTCGAGCAACCGTTCATCCTCCTGACCGGGACCGGGAGCGAGACGGTGGCCAGCGAGGCGGTCGCGGCGGGCGTCACCCACTACTTCCAGAAGGACGAGGGCGACCAGCAGTTCGAGAAACTGGCGAACCAGATAGACAACGCCGTCGAGCAACGCCGGACCGAGAGGAAGTACGAGTTGCTGGTGGACAACTCCCCGGACCTCATCGCGCAGGTGAACGCCGACGGGGAGTTCGTCATGACCAACGAGGCGATGGCCGACTCCTTCGACGCGACGCCGGGCGCGCTGACCGGCACGTCGCTGTTCGACCTGATGCCCGAGGAGATAGCGGCCGAACGCCTCGAAGTCGGTCGGGAGGTCATCGAGACCGGCGAGACCCGACGGTTCGAGGACGGCTACGACGGCCAGTACTTCCACAACGTCTTCGTCCCGGTGGACCTGCCCGGCGAGCGCGAGACGTTTCAGGTCATCGCTCGGGACATCACCGACCGCAAGGAGACCGAGATAGAGCTGAAAGAGACCGTCGAGAAGTTAGAGGAGTCCAACGCCCAGTTGGAGCAGTTCGCCTACGTCGCTTCTCACGACCTACAGGAACCCCTTCGGATGGTGTCGAGCTACATGCAACTGCTCGAACGCCAGTACGCCGACGAGTTAGACGACGACGCGCAGGAGTTCATCGAGTACGCCGTGGACGGAGCCGACCGGATGAAACAGATGATAAACGACCTCCTCCAGTACTCGCGGGTGGACACCCGAGGAGGCGACTTCGAGGAGACCGACTTCGAGGCGGTCTTCGAGCAGGCCCGCGACAACCTCCAAGTCGCCATCGCCGAGAGCGACGCCGAGATAACCCGCGACTCGCTTCCGACCGTGGTCTGTGACGAGAGCCAGATGGTGATGTTGCTCCAGAACTTCGTGAGCAACGCCATCAAGTACTGCGACGAGGGGTCGCCCCGCGTCCACGTCAGCGCCGAGCGCGACGGCGACGAGTACGTCTTCGGGGTCAGCGACAACGGTATCGGGATTCCCGAGGACCAACTCGACGAGGTGTTCCGCATCTTCGGGCGACTCCACGGCAAAGACGAGTACTCGGGCACCGGCATCGGACTGGCGATGTGCCAGAAGATAGTGGACCGCCACGAGGGCGACGTGTGGGTCGAGTCCGAAGTCGGTGAGGGTTCGACCTTCTACTTCTCGCTCCCCGCGGGAGGTGTCGCGGATGACTGAGGGTTTCGCGGGCGAGCCGATAGAGATTCTGCTGGTCGAGGACAACCCCGGCGACGTGCGACTGACCGAGGAGGCGCTGGAACGCGGCGACGTGCTGAACAACCTCCACGTCGTCGGCGACGGGGTGGAGGCGATGAAGTTCCTCGAATGCGAGGGTGAGTACGCCGACACCCCGCAACCGGACCTCGTGTTGCTGGACCTCAATCTGCCCCGGAAGGACGGCACGGAGGTGCTGAAGGAGATAGACGAGGACCGGGAACTCCGGCGCATCCCGGTGGTCGTGCTGACCAGTTCCGAGGCCGAGGAGGACATCGCCCGGAGCTACGAACTCCACGCCAACGCCTACATCACCAAGCCCGTGGACATCGACCAGTTCATCGAGGTGGCACAGAACTTAGAGCAGTTCTGGCTGTCCATCGTCAAACTCCCGCCCAACGATGAGTGAGCAATCGCCCGACGGGACCGCCGAGACGGTCGGCGACCACGCCGACGACGAGGCGTCGAGCGACGCGCCCGACGAGACGACGATTCTCCTCGTGGAGGACAACGACGGCGACGCCCGCCTCATCGAGGAGATGATTCAGATGAAGAGCAACATGCTCGACGACAGCAGCAGTTTCCCCAACGTCTCGCTCGTCCGGGAGGACTGTCTCGAAGACGGACTGGACCGACTCGCCGCCGAGCCCATCGACATCGTTCTGCTTGACCTGATGCTCCCCGACAGCAGCGGCAAGGGGACCCTCGACGCGGTCCTCGACCAGACCCGCGAGGTGCCCATCGTCCTGCTGACCGGCCTCAACGACCGGGAGTTCGGGGTCGAAGCGGTCCAGCGCGGCGCGCAGGACTACCTCGTCAAGGGCGAGATAGACGGCGAACTCCTCGTCCGGACGATGCGCTACGCGATGGAGCGCAAGAAGAACGAGCGCGAACTCGCCCGGCGAAACGAGCAGTTGGCCATCCTGAACCAGATTCTCGAACACGACATCCGCAACGACATGAACGTCGTCTGCGGGACCGCCGAACTCCTGCGCGACAGGGTCGAGGAGGGCGACCACGCGACGCTCCTCGACCGGATGTTGGAGAACAGCGAACACGTCGTGGAACTCACCGAGACCGTCTCGACCCTGCTGGAGACCATCACCGGCGAGCAGGACCCCGACCTCGAACCGGTGGACGCGGGCCGGATGCTCGAATCCGAACTCCGGAAGGCCCGGACCTCTCACGAGGGCGCGACCTTCGCCGTGGACGGCGAGATTCCGAGCGTGTCGGTCCGGGCGAACAACATGCTCTCGTCGGTGTTCAGCAACCTGTTGAACAACGCGGTCCAGCACAACGACACCGACGACCCGCGAGTCGAGGTCGGCGTCGAGGTCGGCGACGAGCGCGTCGAGATTCGAATCGCGGACGACGGGCCGGGCATCGCGCCCGACCGCCGCGACGAAATCTTCGGCCGAGGAGAGCAGGGCATCGACAGTTCCGGCACCGGCATCGGTCTCTATCTGGTGGACACGCTGGTCGAGCAGTACGGCGGGTCGGTTCGCGTCGAGGACAACGACCCCCGCGGCGCGGTGTTCGTGGTCGAGTTGGTCGCGCTGTAGGCGGCGAGCGCGGTCGCACCGCAGTTTTCAGAGGAGATTTCGATACCGCTCGCCCGCCTCGTCGTCGGCCGCGATAGCGTCCCGAATCGTCCCGGAGACCCACTCGTCGCGTCTCACGTCGCGGTCTTCGCCACCCGACGCCGCCGGAAGGTAGCGCCGATACACCGGCAGTCGCTCGCGGAGGGGCACCCCGGCCTCGTCGGCGATGTCCTCTAACTCCCGCAGGGCGGGCCACTCGTACTCGGGATTGATGTGGTCGTCGGTCACGGGCGAGACGCCGCCCAAGTCGTCCACGCCGCAGTCCAGCAACTCGCGGGTCGGCGAGAGGTTGGGCGGGACCTGCACCGACACCTCGTCGGGGAGACAGTCGCGGGCCATCGCCACGACCCGGCGCATCGTCTCGACGGAGGGTTGCTCGTACGACGACCGCTCGTTCGGGACGACGTTCTGGACGATGACCTCTTGGACGTGGCCGTACCGCTCGTGCAACTCCCGGATTGCCAGCAGGCTCTCGGCCCGGTCGCGCCACTCCTCGCCGATTCCCACGAGGAGGCCGGTGGTGAACGGCACGCCCAACTCGCCCGCATTGCGGATGGTGTTGAGGCGCTGGCCGGGGTTCTTCACGCGCGGCCCGGCGTGGGCGTCCACGTCGGCGGTAGTTTCGAGCATCACGCCCATCGAGGCGTTCGCGTCCGCGACCGTCGCCATCTGCTCGCGGGTCTGGTCGCCGGGGTTGCTGTGGGGGAGCAGGCCCTCGTCCAGCGCGATTTCACAGACCTCTCGGAGGTACTCGTGGATGGAGTCGTGGCCCCAGTCGGCGAGTTGGGCGTGAATCCGGTCGTAGCGGTCGTCGGGGTCGTCCCCGAAGGTGAACAGGGCCTCCGTACACCCGGCGTCCGCGCCAGTTTGAACGATGTCCCGGACCTCCTCGGGCGATAGCAGGGAGGCCTCGCCCGGCGGGTCGAAGTAGGTGCAGTAGGTGCAGGTGTACCGACACGCGGTCGTGAGCGGGACGAAGACGTTCTTCGCGAAGGTGAGTTCGTCCGCCGCGTCCACGTCGTCGGGGGTGACTTCGAGGAGTCGCGCGACCTCCTCGTCGGAGATGGAGAGGTCGATGTCGTACTCGTCTGCGCCCGGAATCTCGGCACCAGCCATCCTCGGGAACTACGCTACCGCGAGGAAAAGGGTTTGGAAGTTCCGTCAGCGCGGTTCAAAGAAGCGTTCGCCGGAGCAGTCTGTCGAACGACCCGCCGTCAAGCAACGACGCCAGTTTCTGGGCCTGTGTTTCCGGGCCGTCTTCGTCCTTGTCGATGCCTGCGGCCGTTTCGAGGTCGTCGCGGAACGCGAGAATCGTGAAACCGGTTCGGGGGTCGTTACCACGTTCGTTTTCGAGCGTGACCTCCCGAGCAACCATCTCGCGGCACCGACCGAGACGTTCCGTCTCACCGATTCGAAGTCCCGCCCCTCGATGGCGCTGTCGGACGCGCTCTCGAATGTCGCTCACGAAGTCGCCGATTTCGGTCGTATCGAGGTCCACGAGAACGTACTTTTCGACCGGTTTCGTCGCCAAGTCGCGGATGACGACCGAGAATCCAGTCTTGAGGTTCGGTTTCCCGTTCTCAGACTTGACGAGGAGGTTGTGGTCGTTCCACCCACCCAAGAACGACCGTATCTTGTCGGACTCTTTGTGGGGAAGGTCGTCCCGCGAGACGTTTCCGATTACGAGGTCGTCAAGTCGTGGATTATCGTGATACTTATCGAAGAACTTACGCATGAAACGCACGTCGCGCTCACCCTCGCTGAAGACGATTTTCGACATCGGCGCTAAATCCCTCGCAGATCTAAATGAAGGTCTTTGAGTTGGTGTTCGGCCTCCTCGTAGGTCGAAACGTCCGCGCCGAAGTCGTCCATCTTGACGAGCGAGAACTCGTCTTCGAGGTAGTCGCGCTTCTCCTCGGGCATATCGGTGAAGAAGTCCCGGATGAAGTCGTGGTCGTGTGTAGTGATGAAAAATTGGATGTCTTCGTCGCGGGCGAGGTCGATGAGGAAGTGGACGAGTTCAGTGACGTAGCCGGGATGCATGTGAGTCTCCGGTTCCTCGATGAGGACGATTTCGTTCTCCACGTCGTCGTCCATGAGTTCCCAGAGAAGGCCGACGATAGACTTGAAACCGTCGCCCATGAAGTCGTACGGTACCTGCTCTTTCTCTCCATTTTCGTCTTCGAATATCAGGCTTTCGAGCGTGAACGTCTTGAGGTCGTCCACGATTCCTTTTTCTTTGACAAAATCGCCGATGTCGTCTATTTTAATCGGCTCTCGGTCGTCGCCTTTCCTTTCGATACCCTCTGCGAGGTTGATAGACTCGATAAAAGTCACCGAACCGCGATTCTCAGGGGAGACCAGGTGTAGTTTTCCAGTTTCGAGTCCAAGTTCTACGTCTTCAGAACCGAAGTCAAGATATCCAACAAGTGCTTCATTGCTGATTACGAGAATGGAGTCGAGTTCTTCTCGCTGGCCGAGATTTTTACGGACTTCTTCCCAAGCAGTCTTCAGTATGGCCTTGCTCTGGTCACCGCCGAGTAAATAAGGGAATTTGCTCCCAGAGATGGAAAGCACCAGTATCTCTTCTCGAAGTTCAGCGATAGATTCTTGAGTCAATTGCTTTTCTACGCTCCGCTGTACTATCTCGTCAATCTCGTCTTTAAGACCAGTTTCTTCGGCATCGTCGAACGGAGGACTGTTGAACTGTAAATTGTACTCTACTTTTTCCAAAACCACCTCTGAGAAATACTTTCTCGCCTCAGACGGGGACGGATGTTCGAGACTGATTTCGATATCTGACGCTCTTGTTTCAGCACCGAGGTTACCTGTTTCGTACCTGTTATTGATTACATGGCCCAGATTGTCCCCAAAATCGGTTATTCTCTTGGGAGTAAATAGCAAATCCACAGCCTCCAAAAACGAAGTCTTCCCCGTATTGTTCCGTCCAGTAATCAGATTGATGTCGGTAGGCTCGAATTCGACGTACTCCAACCCCTTGAACCCCTCAATCTCGACGTATTCGAGTTCCGTCATCGGTAGTCGCTCGCCCGAAGGTTGGCCGTCATGATATAAAAACGATAGCCTTCAGATGTGCCGAACTGATTTTTCACTGTCTTCGTAAAGTCGCATTTTGTCTGAACAAGTAAACCGGCCTTTTATGAACCGCATCCTTCGATACAAGTAATGTCACCTCCCGACGGTCTCGAATCGAAGTTCCGGACTCTCCGGCCCGAAGCGTCCGCCGAGGAGAACCCGCCGTGACGAGATATCGCAACTTTTTGGCCAGCGGAGGCCCTTTACCTGACGCTTCATGGCCCGAGAGATAGACGACCTGCCCGGCAAACGGGCCGCCGAGACGTTGCAGGAACTCGGTCTGACCGAGTACCAGTCGCGGTGCTTCGTCGCGCTCGTTCGCGTCCCGAGCGCGACGGCCAAGGACGTGAGTCGCATCGCCGACGTACCGTACACCCGCGTCTACAACACGGTCGAGGACCTACAGGCGAAGGGGTTGGTGGAGGCCCAAGAGACCGACCCCCGCGAGTTCCGGGCGATTCCCGTGGACGACGCCGTCCGGGCGCTCCGCGAGGAGTACGAGTCGCGGCTCGAAACTGCCGAGAAGACCCTGACCGCGCTCGAAACCACGGGCGACACCCGCCACTCGGGGTCGTGGGAGATATCCGACCACGAGCAGGTCACGCGCCGCGCGACCGAAATCGTCGCCGAGGCCGACGACGAGGTCATCCTCGTCGGGACTGACGAGCGCCTGTTCGAGACGCAGGTCCTGCGGCGACTCGACGGCGCGGCCGACGACGCCTCGGTCGTGGTCGGCGTGCCGGGGCGAGACGCCCACGAGCAGGTCGAGGAGCGCGTACCCAAGGCCGACATCATCGAGTGGGACACCATCCCGGACAACGACTGGTCGCTCGGGCGCATCCTGATGGTGGACCGCTCGACGGTCCTGCTGAGTTCGCTCCGCGGGACCGACCTGCCGGGCGTCCCCAACGAGTCGGCGGTCTGGGCGCGGGGGTTGGACCACGGCCTCGTGATGGGAGTCAGCGACCTCCTCGTGACGCTGATGAATGCACGCGGTATCTACGAGTAGTCGGACGATTACCGCCGGGCGGACTCGTCGGCGCGCTCGACGGTCGTCCGGCCCTCGTCGGCCGCGAGGTCGAACCCGGCGCGCCGGAGCCACGACCGGGCGCGACTCGTCCGGCGAGGGTCCGTTTCGGCGTTGTCCCGCTCCGACTCGGTGTTTCCGGGCGCGCTGCCGCCGTGAATCAGTATCTCGGCCAAGTCCGCGCGCTCGTCCACGTCGGTCGCCAGCCGATGAGAGTCCACCACCGTCGGGTCCGCGCCGACCGCCCGTGCGGCCCGACGGTGGTCCAGATACGAGGAGCCGTGATAGTCCACCCGGAAGTCGTCGTCGCGCGCCACCAGCGCGTTCGTCCCGCCGCCCCGGCCCGGCGCGAGAACGACCGCGCCCTCGGCGTCGAAGAGTCGGGCGAGCGCGTCGGGGGTCGCCAGCGCGAGGTCGGCCATCACGACCGCGACCGGGCCGTCGGTCTCGGCGAGGACGGCGTTGACCGCCTCGGTGAGCGGTCGCCGGTCCACGGTCACGGACGCGTCGGTCTCGACCGGTTCGGTGGCCAGCAGTTCCGGGTCGCGGCCGGTCGCGCGAATCGCCGCGAGGAGATCGGCCAGCATCTCGTCGGCGAACGCCGACCGCTCGGCGGGCGACAGCGCGTCGGCTAACCGGGTCTTCGGCTCCGCGGCGGCGTACGGGACGACGACTCGCATGCTCGATTGCCAACTCGCGCGCGCTTCCTTAAGAGGCTACGGAATGGCGGTCGGAGCGGCGTCGCCGAGCCAGAACGACGCCGGTCCCGCCGCTCGAACGGAAGAATGTGTTCGAGGAGTCGCTACAGATTGCTAAAACGAAGATGACGATTGCTTTCGGACAGCGGGCGTTCGTCGGTGAACGCCCGCCGTCAGTTCACTCGGCGACCGGTGGGCCGACGGTTTCGAGTCCCCCGAAACCACCCCGTCGAACGCGAACGACGGTCCGAAAGCGAGTTCGCGTCAGCGAAGCTTGTCGTAGTCGTCCTGTTGGTTCGAGCGATACCAGAGCGCACCGCCCACGATGACGACCAGCGCGAGGAGTCCCGCGCCGCCGTACAGTAGCATCTGGGTCTGTTGGCTCGACTGCTGGGAACTCTCGGCCTTCGACTGGGCCTCGTCGGCGAGGTCCACCGCGTTGCCGAAGTTCTCGGCGTCGAACGCCGAGACGGCGTTGTCGAGCGTGTCCTCTGCGCCCGAGACGCCCGCGCCGGAACTCTCCGCGGTGTCGATGGCGTCCCGAGCCGAGTCGATGGCGTCGCGGGCCTCTTGGCTATCCGCGGTGTACGGCCGGAAGCTCCACGAGTCGATGGGGTCGCTACTGCCGCCCTCGCGGACTTGGTTCAGGTCGGCCAGCGTCAGTTGCTGGGCGGGGTCGTAGGTGAAGTTCGACACTTCGGGCACGGTCCCCTTGACGACGACCTTGACCTCGTACGCGTCGCTCTTCTCTAAGGCGTGGTCGAACGACTGGCCGTCGTAGGACTTCTGGTCTATCTTCGACCCGCCTTGGTCGAACAGTTGGACGGTCCACGTCACGTCCTGTAGCTCGGTCGTGCCGTTGAGCGTCCACGTGTCGTACTCGCTGAACGGCTTGGTGATGGTGAACGTCGAGTTCACGTCCGTGCCGACTTCCTTCTCGTCGGGCGCGCCGCTGGCCGACGCCGACATCGCCGCGGCGGGTCCGACCGCCGAGACGACCAGCGTGGTGGCGAGCAACAGCGCCAGTAGTTTAGAACAGTGGTTCGAGTTCATCGTCGTCGTCCTCTACGAGTTCTTCCAAGTTCTCCTCGCTCTCCTCCTGAATCTCGTCGATGTTGTCCTGCGCCTCGATGGCGACCTCCTGTAGCTCCTTGATTCGCGGGACGTTGTTCACGCCCGAGAGGAGGACGACGCTGGCGACGTACTGGGAGTCGGCGACGGGGTAGTCGCCGCCCCGGACTTCCATCGAACCGGTCTGCTCTTCGAGCCACTTCCGCCCGCGCTCTATGCCTTTCCGGTTGAGATGCCGGGGCGGACCGCTCAGCACGAGGAGGGCGCGTTCGGTCCCCTCGATTTCGCAGGGCAGGGTGAGGCGACCGAGCGCCGCCTTCCGGACGAGGCTGGTGATGCGGTTGGTGGTGTTGGCGGTGTCGGTCTGGGTGTCCTCCTCGCCGCCGGTGAACCGCGAGAGGAGACCGCTAGACGACTGCTCGTTCTCGACCTCCTCGGCGGCGTAGCCGATGGTCGAGACGCCGCCGCCAGCGAGCGTGTTGATGATCTCGCTGGAGTCGACGACGCTTTCGGCCACCTCGTCGTCGCCGGTGACTTCGCCCGCGCCGAAGAGGATGCCGAACCGCCGGACTATCTCCTCGTTTATCTCGGCGTAACCGCCCTCGATGGACTCGCCGGACTGTCGCCACGCGTCGTTGTCGAACACCATCAGATTGTCCACTTCGCGGACGAACGTCTGGAACGACCGCGCGGCGTTCAGGGTGTAGATGCCGCCCTCGTCGCTACCGGGCAGGATACCGAGACCGTACACCGGTTCGGTGTAGATGCGCTTGAGGTGCTTGGCCAGCACCGGGGCACCGCCCGACCCGGTGCCGCCGCCCATCCCCGCGACGATGAGGAACGCGTCGACTTCGTGGACGGGGATGTTGTCGATGGCCCCCTGCACCTCGTCGATGTCCTCCTCGGCGATTTCCGCGCCGAGTTCGTTGTCCGCTCCGACTCCGTGACCTTTCACTCGGGATTGACCAATGAGGACGCGATTGTCCTTGGGGACCTCACTGAGGCCCATCAGGTCGGCCTTCGCAGAGTTAACTGCGACCGCCGACCGGACGATGTCGCTTCCAGTTCGCTGGTCGTATTCCAGGAACTTGTCCACGATTTTCCCACCGGCCTGCCCGAAACCAATCATTGCAAGCTTCATTTTCCGGACCGTGCTCCGTTGGGAGAAACACAACCACGAAGGGGTGATAATCCTTTTGGTCCGCACCACGATACCCGGAAATGGCGGGTTACACCGAATCGCGCCACGATAATCGGGCATTTACCGGTCGCTCGAACCGCCACCAAATCCCGAACATGTCCTTTTAAGTTTATACCGAATCGGAGATGTGGTTCAACTAACCAGTCGAACCACGTCTGACGGCCGTCTGCCCGGTGTCAGACGTGCGTTTCTCCGACGCCTGCCGAGACCGTCGGGCGAAGCCTCGAAACCCCCGGCCCGAACCCTCGGGACTACCGACCGGCGATACCGAGGTACTCCGCGAGCGTCGTCAAATCAGCCTCCTCGACGCCGAACGCGTCGATGTCGTTGCGCGAGACGGTGTTGTCGAACTTCAGCGAGCGGTACTGGTCGCTCCCGAACGGGACGAACGGCACCGGGTCGGCCATCGTCAGGCCGACGCGCGCGAGCGGCATCGGCAGGGGCAGGACGGTCACGGACTTGCCCTCCGCGCGGTAGGCGAGGCGGGTCACGTCCGCGAGCGTCAGCACCTCCGGGCCGCCGATTTCGTAGGTCTCTCCGTCGTGGGTCTCCTCGACGCTCGCGGCCAGCATCGGCGCGAGGTCGCCGACCCAAATCGGTTGGAAGCGCGTGCGACCGCCGCCGGGCAGGGCCGTGACGTAGGGCGTCGTCAGGACCTTCGTGAACGAGACGAACTCCCCGCCCTCGCCGAAGACGACGGAAGGCCGGAAGACGGTCGCGGCCAGTTCCGAGTCCGCGACGACCTCCTCGGCTTGGCCCTTCGAGCGCAGGTACTCGGTCGTCGCGTTGGCGTCCGCGCCGAGCGCGCTCATCTGGACTATCTTCCGGACGCCGTGTTCCTCGGCAGCCTCCACGACGTTCCGGGTCCCGCCGAGGTGGACCTCGGTGTGGGTGGTGCCGCCCGAGGGCTTGAACAGCGGCGAGAGCGCGACGAGGTTTATCACCACGTCTTGCTCCTCGAACGCGCCCTCGATGGAGTCGTACGCGGTCACGTCGCCCCGGACCGCTTCGACGCCCGGCGGAAGGTCGGCCTCCTCGGGGTCGCGTGCCAGCGCGGTCACGTCGTGACCCTCGTCGTCCAGTTCGCCCACGAGATTCGTCCCGATGAACCCGGTTCCTCCCGCTACGAGAATGTTCATATCCGGGATAAGTACCGTCGGAAAGTAAAACTAACTGCCGCGACGGGCGTTTCCGGGACTCCGCGCCGACTCCCGACCGGCGGCGTCGGCGTCCCGACCCGCAGGTCTTTATACCGAGCCGAAACCACCACCGAGTATGCTTATCACCTTGGAGGGTCTCGACGGGAGCGGCAAGACGACCGTCTGGGAGGTCCTGCGCGAGGAGTTCCCCGAGTTCGTCTTCACTCACGAACCGACCGACACGTGGTACGGCGAGGCGGTCAACCGCTCCATGGAGGACGACGATACCGACCCGCTAGCCGAGTTGTTCCTCTTCACCGCCGACCACGCGGCCCACCTCTCGGAGACGGTCCGGCCCGCGCTCGACGAGGGGAAGGTCGTCGTCTCCGACCGCTACTCGGACTCGCGGTACGCCTATCAGGCCGTCAGCATCGAGGGAGCGGTCAAGCGCCCGCTGGAGTACATCCGAGGAGTCCACCAGCCGTGGACGCGGCCGCCGGACGCGACGCTGTACTTCGACGTGGACCCCGAGACGGGCGCGGCCCGGAGCGGCGCGACCAACAAGTTCGAGCAGGCCGCGTTCCTGAGTCAGGTCGAGTCCAATTACGAGCGACTGCGCAACGCCGAACCCGAGCGGTTCGTCCGCATCGACGCCTCCCGGTCGCCCGAGGAGGTCATCGACTCGGCGGTGGACGTGGTAGAGCGCCTGCTCTCGGAGCGCGACGAATAGCCTTTGACCCTCGGTGGCGTAGCACACGCCATGGCAGACGAGGACGCCGGTCGGAGTCGAGCCAGCGAGCGCGGCCGACGCGACCGCGACCGACGCGACCGCGACGACGAGACGGGGTTTCGCTTCTCGCTCCCGCCGGTGGTCCTCCCGGAGATGCGACTTCCCGAGCGCATCCGCCTCGTCTTTCCGATTCCCGACCCGCCCGAGAAGGTCTCGCGGCCGACGAAGGTCCGGGTCTCGTGGGTTCTGCTCGCGGTCGTCCTCGCGGACGCGCTGGACGCCGCCGTCGTCCTCGCGGCGGGTCCCGAGACGCTGACGTGGGCGCGAGCGGCGGTCGGCCTCGTCGCCGCGGCGTTCCTCGTCGGCGGGCCGGGACTCCTCTACGCGTGGGAACTGCTGGCGGTGCTGGGCGGTCTCGGGTGGCTCTCGGTCGCGCCGACGCTGACGGTGCTGGTGTTGGCCCGAATCGTGCTGTCACAGTAATTCGGCGGGGTTTCTGGGTGGATTTCGGACGCTCCTCGGCGCGCGGCGGCGGTGCGGTGCTGTGCGGCGTGACCGGAGTCGGCAGTAGTCCGGTTCGACTCGCCTCACATCGACTTCTTCACCCTTCGTTCGAGTACAGTCGAGACTCCACAGATAATCGCCTTTTTACCGTCACGGCGTCTCGTCCCGAGCATGAACGACGCGGAACTCGCCGCGAAGATAGACCACACCGTCCTCGGACCGGAGACGACCCTCGCCGACGTGGAGGAACTCCTCGACGCGGCCGCGGAGTACGGCATGAACGCCTGCATCCCGCCGTGCTACGTCGCCGAGGCCGACGAGTACGCACCGGACGTGACCCTCGCCACGGTAATCGGCTTCCCGCACGGTCAGCACGCCACCGCGGCCAAGCGCGAGGAGGCCGTCCTCGCCTACGAAGACGGCGCGGACGAGTTGGATATGGTCATCAACGTCGGCCGTCTGAAGGCCGGAGACCACGAGACGGTTCGCGAGGACATCGAGGAGGTCGTCGCCGCGGTCCCGATTCCGGTGAAGGTCATCATCGAGACGGCGCTGCTCACCGACGACGAGAAACACGCCGCCTGCGAGGCCGCCGAGGAGGCCGACGCGGCGTTCGTCAAGACCTCGACCGGGTTCGCCGACGGCGGTGCCGAAGTCGCGGACGTGGAACTGATGAGCGAGTACCTGCCGGTGAAAGCCAGCGGCGGCGTCGGCAACTACGAGCAGGCGAAGGCGATGTTCGACGCGGGGGCCGAGCGCATCGGCGCGAGTTCGGGCGTCGAAATCGTCGAAGACTTCCGGAACAACTACTGATAGGGATTATCGTAGCAAGCTATAGATTCGTGCGACCATTCTCTGCGTAATCGAGCGACGGCACCCGCAGTCAGCGTAGTGAATCTCCGCAGTTCTACGATAATACCTATGAGCGCCAGCGACCGGGTGTCAACGACCGAGTGTCCGCGACCGGGCGGCGTTCAGTCGTCGTCACCCGACGGCGACCCTTGGCTTTGCTGGGACGACATGCTCGATGCGCCGCTCCGGGCGGTGCCCGCCCAGCGGTTCATGTTGTTGGCGATGTAGTCTTTACTCCCCCAGCCGAAGCCGACGCCGATGGCGAGCGCGAGGCCCGCGGCGAGTCCCCACGCGAGGGCTTGGGCGAAGATGTACAGCAGTTCCACGTCGATGCCCATCGTGTCCAGACCGATGACGACCGCGGTGAAGTACAGGAACATCCGGACGCCGTTGGCGAAGTACTTCGCGTAGGCGGTCTGGGTGGCCGCGCGCGTTCGTTCGATGGCGTCACCGATGAAGTCCGAGACGATGAACCCGCCGATGATGACCAGCAGTCCGGCGACGAACGCCGGGAGGTACGACACCGCGGTCGCTATCCACTCCGAGAGAATCGGGATGGCGAGCGTGTTCGCGGCCGCGAGGACGGCCAGCGCGTAGACGAACCACGCGGTGACCTTCCCGAGGAAGTTCGACAGCGCGTCGCGTGAGTCGCCCATCATCCGGCCGATGGGCGTGCCGCGGGCGCTCCGGTCGAGTCCGGCCTTGTCGGCGACGCCAGCGACGACCTTCCCGAGGGCTTTCCCGACGACCCATCCGATGAGCAGGATGACGATAGCGCCGACGAGTCTCGGGAGCGCCGCGATAATTTCCGAGAAGGCGTTTCCGAGCCAGTCGGGGACGTTTCCGAACAGTTCTCCGCCGTCCGCTTGCAGTAGTACGTTTGGTCCGTTCATGTGTTCTCACCGGAATCGCTCCGGTGTCAGAGCGAGGGTCCCGGCGTAGTTTGTTCTTGGCCGCATACCGATTTCGGACGCTCGGGCGGGGCGAGTCGGTTTTCAGAGCCTGAGCGCCGTAGTCGCGAGCTAGTGTAAGATTTCGGCCTATTCGGCCGGGCGGGCGAGACGCGACGTGAAACGAGACGAAACGAACGCGTGATTGAAAATTCGACGGAATAAATCGACCGGTGAGCGTGCGACCGCCGGGAAACTGACCGACGCGACGGCGGTCGGACCGACGTAGCCACGACCGGTTGACTCGTCTCCGCTCCGGAACGAAACCCGACCGCGTGCCGCGCCGCCGCGACCGTCGGCGGTCCCGGCCAACGTGTTTCGATTGGGGCAGGTGAAATCGACGTTTTCTACGACGCCGAAAGACCGAGAGAATGCGGGCCGGACCCGAGGAGACTCATCCGATGAGCGTCGTCACGCCCGCGGTTTCGAGCAGGAGCCACCCGACGAACGCGGCGTAGGCGACCAACAGCGCGTAGGCCTCGCCGGGCGTGAGTTCGAGGTCGGTCCGAGCGAGCGCGAAGAACAGGACCGTCGCGGCGACCAGCGCGGCCATCATCGGGACCGCGACGCCGAAGTTCACCGTGGTCGCGCCTGCGACGAGGACGCCCGCGGGGAGCGCCACCAACAGGTCGAAGACGTTGCTCCCGAGGACGTTCGCGAGGCTGGTGACGCCCTCGCCCTTCTGCGAGGAGCGCACGCTGACGAACGTGTCGGGCAGGCTGGTGACGATGGCGACGACCGTCAGCCCCCAGAAGAAGCTCGGGATGCCGAGTATCTCCTCGAATTCGAGGACGGCATCGACCAGTCCCTCGACGCCGACCACGATGACGACGAGGCTCACCGCGAGCGTCGCCCAGAGGCGGAGCGGGTTCGCGTCCACGGTGCGCTCCTCGCGCAGGTCTCGCGTGTCGAGGTACTGGATGAAGACGTAGAGGACGTAGAGCGCGACCAGCAGGAGCGCGAGCGGTCGATTGAGCGTCCCGCTGAGCGTCCCGTCGGAACTCGGGAAGTAGATGACCGCAAAGGAGAACACGACCAGCGTGGCCGCGACCGAGACCATGTAGAACTGCGTCTCCTTGAACACGACCGCCCGGTCGGCTTCGAGGTTCTCCGTGCCAGCGAGCGTCGAGACGGCCGGAATGACGAGGATATTGAACACCGCCGAACCGACGATGGCCGCCGCGCCGAGTTCGAAGTCGCCGTGGACGAACGTGGCGATGACCGTACTCGACAGCTCCGGGAAGCTAGAGCCGACCGCGGCGACGACCGCGCCTTGGATGATGGCGGGCAGGCCGTAGTAGGCCGCTAACTCCTCGGCGGCCTCCTCGAGCCAGACGCTTCCCTTCCAGATGACGGCGGTCGAGACGACAGCGATGCCGAGCGAGAGCGCGAGGGACACGGCGGAGAGATGCACCTCGGCGGACAAGTCGGTTGTGGAGTCCGACTGGCGACGAACGCGACCAGAAACGTTAACTCCTCGTTCGGCCAATCGAGTGATATGTCAGACATCCCGGTCGGCGGTGCAGTTGGCGCGGTACGGGAGTTCGACGACGCGTCCGGCGTCTCGCTGGTCGCGGTGGCGGTGGCGTTCCTCGCGGTCGGCTACGCTGGCGGGAGCGTACTCGCTGGCGAACCGGTCGAGTCCCAGACGTGGCTGATCGCGGCGATTCTCCCCTGTCTGGTGGCGGTACTCGCGTTGCACGCCAGCGAGTCGTAGCTGGCGAACCGGTTCACGGACCGCGAACGCCTCGATGCGGCGGGCGGCCGCGGGCCAATCCGTCGCGTTTTTGCCCGCGTAGTCGAAACGCTTCCATAGCGAATGGCCCGGTATCACATCGAAACCTACGGTTGCACGTCGAACCGGGGCGAGAGCCGCCAGATAGAGCGGCGGCTCCGCGACGCGGGCCACCACCGCGTCGAGGGCGCCCAGCAAGCCGACGTGGCCATCCTCAACACCTGCACGGTCGTCGAGAAGACCGAGCGCAACATGCTCCGGCGGGCCGAGGAGCTAGAGGACGAGACGGCCGACCTCATCGTCACCGGTTGCATGGCTTTGGCGCAGGGCGAGGAGTTCCGCGACGCGGGCGTGGACGCCGACGTACTCCACTGGGACGAGGTGCCCGAGGCGGTCACGAACGGCGAGTGTCCGACGACGACGCCGGACGCCGAACCCGTGTTGGACGGCGTTATCGGCATTCTGCCCATCGCTCGGGGCTGTATGTCCGACTGCTCGTACTGCATCACGAAGAAGGCGACCGGGAAGATAGATTCACCGCCCGTCGAGGAGAACGTCGAGAAGGCCCGCGCGCTGGTCCACGCCGGGGCGAAGGAGATTCGAATCACGGGACAGGACACCGGCGTCTACGGCTGGGACGAGGGCGAGCGCAAGCTACACGAACTGCTGGACCGCATCTGCGACATCGAGGGCGACTTCCGCGTCCGGGTCGGAATGGCGAACCCGAAGGGCGTCCACGGCATCCGCGACGAGTTAGCCGAAGTCTTCGCCGAGAACGAGAAGCTGTACAACTTCATCCACGCGCCGGTCCAGTCCGGAAGCGACGACGTGCTGGGCGACATGCGCCGCCAGCACCAAGTCGAGGAGTACGTCGAAATCGTCGAGACCTTCGAGGAGCATCTGGACTACTGGACGCTCTCGACCGACTTCATCGTCGGCTTCCCCACCGAGGAGGACGAAGACCACGCCCAGAGCATGGCGCTGCTGCGCGAGACCCGCCCCGAGAAGATAAACGTCACCAGATTCTCGAAGCGCCCCGGCACCGACGCCGCCGACATGAAGGGACTGGGCGGGCAGGTCAAGAAGGACCGCTCGAAGGAGATGACCGACGCGAAGATGGAGGTCGTCGCCGAGGCCTACGACGCGATGGTCGGCGAGACCCACGAGGTGCTGGCGGTCGAGGAGGGAACCGGCGACTCCGTGAAGTGCTACGACGAAGCCTACCGGCAGGTCATCGTCCAGAACGCGCCCGACCACGGCGTCGAGGTCGGTGACTTCGTGGACGTGGAAATCACGGGCCACCAGACGGTGTACGCGTTCGGCGAACCGGTCTGACGGGCCGCCGCGCGGACGCCCGTCTCCGGAGTTCTACGCTACTCGTCTTCGACGACGATAGTGGCGACCATGCCCGCCGAGCGGTGGGCCTGACAGTAGAACCGATAGGTCCCGGCCGTCTCGAAGGTGTGGCTGTACTCGTGGCCCTCGTCGTAGAGGGTCGTGGCGTCGCCCGCAGTCCCTTCCCAGTCGGCGTCGTCGGGTTGGCTCTCGACCACGACGTTGTGGTCGTCGGACTTCCAGACGAACGGTACCTCGGTCCCGGTGGCCACCGACAGCGGCCGGTCGGTGCCGGGCGAGAACGTCAGTTCGTCGTTCGGCCCGACTTCCACGGGGAGGTCGTCGGCCGTGGCGAACTCGGCGGTCGCGTCCTCGGGCGTGACGAATATGGTGCCCCTCATGCCGATGGACTCGTGGGGCGCGCAGTGGAACGCGTATCGCCCCGGCTCCTCGAACGTGTGCGACAGGGAGTAGCCCCGCTCGTAGACGGTTCCGGGGCCGTCGGGCGTTCCCTCCCAATCGGCGTCGTCCGGTTGGTCGTCCACGACGACGTTGTGGTTGTCGGACTTCCAGACGAACTCGACGGTCGTTCCGGGGGCGACGACGAGCGGCCGGTCGCCGGAGGGCGCGAAGGTGAACTCTCCGCCGGGACCCACCTCCACCGTAGCGGTCGAGCCGTCCGAATCGGTCGTCGTCTCGGAATCGGTCGTCGCCGAATCCGACGGCGTTGGGGTCTCCTCGGTGTCGGTCGCGGAACCGTCGGGACTGCCCTGCCCTCCGGCGAGACACCCGGAGAGCGCGCCGGTCGCGAGGACCACGCCGCTGGTTTTCAGCACGGTTCGGCGGTCGGGGCGGCGATTACGTGACATAGGGACCACACACGAACTTGTTCGGCAAAAATCATAACAATGGCGCGCGATTCCTAGAACGTGAAAACCGGGTAACTATTTCGAGGGCGGGTGGGTCGGGGCGAGTGACGGTCCACCGGAGTTCCGCGCGCTCACGGTCTCGACGCGCCGTCCTCGACCAACTCGTCTATCGTCTCGTCGTCTTTCCACTCGCCCAACTCTTTCGGGTCCACGTGGACGAACACGTCGTCTACCTCGTCCAACTCGCGGATGGACTCCACGATGTCGGTCTCGATGTCGTGGGCCTCGAACAGCGTCCGGTCGCCCTCGACCTCGATGTGGAGGCTCACGTCTATCTCCGGGCCGACGTAGTGGGCGATAACGTCGTGGGCACCCTCCACGTCGGGGTGGTCCAGCGCCCGGCGGATAATCTCGACGCGCAGGTCCTCGGGCGGCGCGCTCCCGACGAGGTAGTCCACGTTGTCCTGCACGATTTCGTAGCCCGTGTAGAGGATGCCGACCGAGACGACGGCCGCCGCGATGGGGTCCAACACCGGCAAACCGACGGTCCCGCCCAGCACGCCGACCAGCGCCGCGCTCGCGGTCAGGATGTCGTTGCGGTTGTCGAGCGCGGTGGCGGTCAGCGCGGGCGAGCGGGTCTCCTCGGCGACTCGCAGACAGTAGCGGTAGAGACCGAACTTCACCGCGGCGGTGCCGACCAGCACGCCCACCGCGGCCGGGGAAGTGACGGCGGCCCCGACCTGCCCCGAAAGCACGGAGGAGGTCGCCCGCCAGAGGACGCCCGCGCCCGCCGCGAACACGCCGACAGCGATGAACAGCGAGACGAACGGCTCGATGCGCTCGTGGCCGTGCGGGTGGCTGAAGTCGGGCGGTTGGGTCGTCAGATAGAGTCCCGCGAGGATGACGATGCTGTACGCCGAGTCGGCGAGGCTGTTGACCGCCTCGGAGCCGACCGCGAGGCTCCCGGTCGTCCACCAGACCAGCCCCTTGGCGACGACCAGCAGGACGTTGACTCCGAGGACGATTGCGCCGACGCGGCGCATGCTCCGCTCGCTCATCGGAGGTGTCTTCGGACTCCCGAACAAAGGGCGTATCGTTCTGGCTTCCTGCCCCTTCAGAACCGAAAGCGAATCGCGCGCTCGTCGTCGTCGGGGACCTCCGCGCCGTCCTGCTCGGCGAACGCCTCGCGCACCCGGTCGTAGGTCTCGTCTATCGCTTCCACGATGACTTTCGTGTCCGAGACGACGGGCATGAAGTTAGTGTCGCCCTCCCACCGCGGGACGACGTGGGTGTGGAGGTGGTCGTCGATGGAGCCGCCCGCGCCCTGCCCGAGATTGAGACCCGCGTTGAACCCCGTCGGCGAGAGCGCCGCCTCCAAGGCGTCGAAGGTCCGTTGCTTGAGGCGAGCGTGGTCCAGCAGGGCCTCCTCGGAGAGGTCTCGGTAGTCGCCGGTGTGGTCGCGGGGGATGACCATCGCGTGGCCCGGATTGTAGGGGTAGTTGTTGAACAGCACGAAGGCGTGGTCGCTCCGGGCGACGACGAGGTTCTCGCGGTCGTCGTCCCGGTCGGCGAACGTACAGAAGACACAACCCTCGATGTCCTCGTCATCGTCTCGCTCCACCCACTCGATGCGCCACGGTGCGAAGACCTGTTCCATACGGCTTCGAAGGGCGACGAGGGTTTAGGCTCCGGCGGTTCGCGGCCAGCTCCCGCGTCGAGTCAGTCGGGGGCTCCTCGACCAGCGCACCGCTCCGGGGTCCCCCAGTGCTACGAGTGAATGGCCCGGCTTAACAGGTGGATAGAACGGCTCGAATCCGAACTGATGCTGGTGTTTTTGCGGTTTGCGATGTGCGGTCTCGACAGCCGAAACGAATATATAAAACCTCCGGCCGTTGCACGGAGTTTTTGTTTCATTACTCGCTCTAACGAGAGTATAAACTGTTTCGGCCGTTCTCGCTCTACGCCACGGGTGAATCGACAGACTGCGGCGGAATGAACGGTTCGAACGCCCCCCAACGGAAGGGGGTTTTTATGCTCCTATCAGCGCAAGAAGAGACCGAGAGGAAGGTCACGATGGCTACACAAAATCACAACTTCCAAGCGATAACGGAATCGTGCGACCAGTGCGGACGCGAGACGCCACACGAGGTCTCCGTCCAAATTCGGACCGAGAGCCAGAAGCGCGAGAACGCCGAGTTCTCGCGGGAACCCTACCGCGTCACCGAGTGCGAAGTCTGTGGCGCGGAGTCCAGCCAGCGGATGAACAACGCGTAACGCCGCCACATCCCCTGCTGCCCGGCCCCATGGGGTGGGGTTCTGTTCCTGCTTTCGAGTTGCGTCGAGGAGGTACCATCCCTGCCGTACAGTCGATGCCGAGGAGTTCCGCCACTGCGCTCCGGTATGGCTCCCGTGCTGAAAATAAAACACGTCGCCGCGAAAGGTATCGTCTTTTCCAATGGTATCAACGGGCTGGAAATCGGGAGCGCAGAGAGGTTCCCCGAGGCCCGCTCCTCTCTCGGGAGCGTCGCGGGACTACTCGGTCGTGACTTCACACCCGTCTTCGGTGACGATGAGGGTGTGTTCCTTCTGGCTGACCAGCTTCCCGTCGTCCTCCTTCAGAACCGGGTAGCCGTGGACGATGTCGTTCATCTTGAGGCGGCGCAGCGCCATCTCGGCGCGGGGCACGTCGAGCCACCGCTGGGCGAACGGGAGCGTCCGGAACTCGTCGGTGATCTGTTCGAGCGCCTTCCGGGCCTGTCGGTCGCGGACCGACCCCTCGCGTTCGAGGGCGAAGATCTCCTCGTCGTTGCCCTCCGTCACCTTGCCGGTGCCGTCGGTGGCGAACGGTTCGATAGCCACCACGTCGCCGACCTCCAACTCGACGCCTTGGGAGACGGCGCGGTTGGGGATGTTCGGCGCGACGTGTTGCTGGTACTGGTCGAGGCCGTGACCGGTGAGGTTGACGACGGGGTTGAACCCGTAGCCGTCGATGACCGACCCGATTTCGGCACCGATGTCACCGGTCTCGACGCCGGGTTCCACCATGTCGAGGGCCGCTTCGAGGGCCTCCTCGCTGGCCTCCTTCAGCTCGGGGTTGCCCGACAGGTCCACCGTAATCGCGGTGTCGGCTATCCAACCGTCCACGTGGACGCCGATGTCGAGGTTGATCATCTCCTCGCCGAACTCGGTGTCGTCGTCGGCACCCGGCGTGGCGTGGGCGGCCTCCTCGTCCACGCTGATGTTGACCGGGAACGCGGGTTCGCCGCCGAGTTCGCGGATGCGCTCCTCGGCGTACTCGGCGACCGCCAACTGCTCGGTGCCGACTTCCACGCGGTCGGCGGCCTCCTCGCGGACCTGTGCGAGGATTTCTCCGGCCTCGCGGTGCTTCTCGTACTTCTCGGCTTCGAGGTCCACCTCGGTTTCGCTCATGGATCTACGTTGTCCTGAGTCCCGGAAAGAGTTTCCGTCTCGGAGAGGCCCGAACCGAAGTCGGCGACGACGGGCGAGGAGGCCGTCGGGGAGTCTCGACCGGCGAGGAAAGGCCGTTCACGCGGGAACGCACCGCAAAGTGGTTAGGGCCGTCGTACCAGCGGGATAATTCCGCTGTAACGGCAGTAATAGCCCGTCAAAACCCCAAACGGAACGAAACGGTTGGTCCCGTTTATTGGCGGTTCCGGCGATATGACTGCCTGCATATGCAACGAGAAACCGGCGCAGTGCTGATGGTGACGGCCCTCGTTCTCGCCAGCGTCCCGCTGGCGGCCCTCGGAGGGACCGCATCGTCGCCTGCCGCGCAATCGGAGAACGTTACCTTGCAGAACGTGCAGGTCGAACAGTTACAGTTAGCGAACGCGACAGTCGAAGACGCGACGATTCAGAATCTACAGGTGAACACGGTCGAGATTACTAGACAGAACCAGACACTGGAGAACGCGACGCTCCAGAACGTCCGACTACAGAGCCTCTCGGTCCAGAACGTCTCGATGGAGAGCCTCCAGACAGAAGACCAGACGCTCTCGCAGGCGCTGAGCGGGAACACGTCGGTCCAGTCGGCCACGGTGCAGGACCTGACCATCGAGCAGATGAACGTCTCGCAGTTGACCGTCCAGAGCCTCCGCGTCGAGAGCGGTCAACAGATGGGCGGCGAGACGACTCAAGAGACGACGACCCAAGAAGGCGCGCTCCAAGACGAGACCACCACCGCGATGGGTCAGGAGACGACCCAAGAAGGTGAGGAGACCACCACGGAGGCGGCCGAGGAGACCACCGTGATGGACGAGGAGACGACGATGGCCGAAGAGACGACGATGGCCGAGCAGGAGACCACGACCGAAGCGGGTGGCGAGGCCCAACTCGGTAGCGTCACGGTCGAGAGCGCGACCATCGAGAACTTCCAAGTGGACCAGATGAACGTCGGGACGATGGTTCTCATGGACATCGGTGCCCAAGCGGGCCAGATGACCGCCGAGGAGACCACCACCGCCGCGGAAGAGACCACGACCGAAGAGGAGACCACGGAAGCCGCTGAGGAGACCACCGCGGCTGACGAAGAGACCACGATGGCGGCCGAGGAGACGACCGCGGCCGCCGAGGAGACCACCGAAGCCGCGCTCCAAGACGAGACCACCACGGAAGGCGAGACGACCGAAGCCGGTGGCGAGACCGGCCAAGCAGGGGACACGACTATCAGTAGCGTCTCGGCCCAGAGCGTGAGCGTCGAGCGCGCCGTCGTCGGCTCGGCCGCGGCGAGTTCGGTCAACGTCGGAAGCGGGCAGGTCGCGCTCATCTCCATCCAGAACCTGAACGCCCCCGACGCGGTCGAGCAGGGCGAGTCCTACACCGTCGAGGCGGTCCTCGTCAACGTCGGTAACGACCAAGTGGCCAAGCAGGTGTCCTACCGCATCGCGGGTAACGTCATCGACTCCGAACTCGTGCAGGTGCCCGCGGGTGGCTCGGCGACCGTCACGTTCAACGCGAGCATCGGTCAGTTCCCGTCCGGGACTTACACGCACGGCGTCTACACCGACGCCGCGCGCTCGACCGCGCAACTCGACGTGACCGCGGCCAACGACACCGACGGCGAGGAGATAAACGTGGACGACGAGACGACGACCGAAGCCGAGGAGACGACCACGATGGCAGAAGAGACGACGACCGAAGCCGAGGAGACGACCACGATGGCAGAAGAGACGACCACGATGATGGACGGCGAGACGACCACCGCGGCCGAGGAGACCACCACCGCCGAAGCCTGACGACGCCCGGTTTCGACTCTTTTTTCGACCTCACTCGGTCGGCGAGCGACCGGCGACCGCGGTCTGCATCGCCTCGGAGTTGAACGCGCTTCCCGCGTTCCCGCCGCCATCTAGCAGGATGACGCCCGCCGACGAGCCGGTGAGTTCCGCGAACTCCTCGATGGCGCGGTCGGCCGCGGCTTGGGCCTCGTGGCCCGATTCGAGGTGGCGGACCGCCCGCCGGGTGAGCGTCGTCTTGGCGATGTCCTCGCCAGCGCCCGTCGCACTGGCCGCGCCCGCGGGGGCCGCGAAGAAGCCGCTCCCGATTTGGGGCACGTCGCCGACCCGGCCCGCCAGCGCGAGCCACCGGCCGCCGGTCGAGGTCGCGGCCGCGAACTCGTCGCTCGCGGGGTCGTAGGCGACCGCGCCCACGGTGTCGTGGTCCTTCGGGTCGCGGTCGGTCGGGTCCTCGTTCGCCGAATCGTCGCCCTCCGCGTCGTCCGGACTCCCGCCGAACTTCTCGGTCAGCCAGTCGAGGTGTTCGCGGGGGGTGCCCTCCGGCGTCGAGTCGAGGTCGGCCCACTTCTCGCGGGTCTCCTCGGACCAGAGGTCCACGCCGGTCTCGACCCCGAAGTCGGCGGCGAGTTCGACCGCGCGGTCGCCCGAGACGAGGACGTGAGGGGTCTCGTCCATGACGACGCGCGCGGCACTGACGGCGTGTTCGACACCGGGCATCGAGCAGGCCGCACCCGCCTCGCGGTCGTCGGTCATCAGGCCCGCGTCGGTCCGAATCGCGCCGTCGCTCTGGACCGCACCCCCGACTCCGGCGTTGAATCGCGGCGAGGATTCGAGGACTCGGGTGGCCTCCTCGACCGCATCGACGACCGACGACTCGGCCGCGCCGGTCTCGGCCGCGTCGTTTAGCACTGCCTGTCGGGGTTCGGGTTCGTCCGGGGCGCTTCCGGCCCCGCCGTGTACGATGACGTGCATGCGATGGAGTGGTTCGCCATCGGCCTTAAAATCGGGCTCCTCGGCAAGCCACCTCGCTCGCACCCTCCTCCAGAACCCAAACAGCTACGTGCGCCGACCAATCACTAACCAGACATGCCGACCTATCTCAGAGACGACGCCACGGACCTCCGGGTAATCGACCGCTGGGACGACGGCGTTGGCTGGCTCGCCGCGCCCGCCGAGGAGACCCGCCGTGCCAGCCACGCGGTTCGAGGCGACGAGGGTGGCGTCTGGCTGTTCGACCCCATCGACGCGCCGGGCGTGGACGACCTCGTGGCCGAGTTGGGCGAGGTCGCGGGGGTCGCGGTGCTGTCGAACTACCACGCCCGCGACGCCGGCGCTATCGCCCGACGACACGACGTGCCCGTCTCCCTCCCGGCGTCGATGACCCGCGTCGAGGAGCGCGTCGATGCGCCGGTCGAACGCTTCAGCGGGACGCTCGGCGACTCCGGGTTCCGAGTCCGGACGCGGACGCCGCTACCGGGGTGGCGCGAGTCGGTCGCCTACCGGCCCGACGACGGGACCCTCTACGCGCCGGACATGCTCGGGACCGCGCCGCTGTACCGCGTCGGCGACGAACGACTCGGCGTCTACCTCTTCCGGCGACCCGTCCCTCCTCGGGAACTGTTCGAGGGATTCGACGTGGCCCGAATCGTAGTCGGTCACGGCGAGGGCGTCTTCGAGCGTCCCGACGAAGCACTGGAAGACGCGCTGTCGGGAGCGCGCGAGCGGTTCCCGCGGGCGCTGGTCGAGAACGGCGCGAGTCAGCTCCGGGCGCTGGCCGGGGCGATGTGGGAATGAGTCACGTCCACGAACTAGGAATATTAGGACGTATGGAGGGCTCGCAGGACTAAACGGTAGCCCTTTTATTCCTCTCGCTCGCAGATTCGAGTGTCATGAGCTACGACAAGGTGGAAGTCCCCGAAGGCGGGGAGCCGGTTACCGTCGCGGAGGAAGGCGAAGACGGACTCGACGTACCCGAGAATCCGATCATCCCCATCATCCACGGGGACGGAATCGGGCAGGACGTGGGTCCTGCCGCCCAGAAGGTCCTCAGCAAGGCCGCAGAGGAGACAGGCCGCGAGGTCCACTGGATGCGACTCTACGCCGGTGAGAGCGCACGACAGAAGTACGGCGAGGACGTGAACCTCCCCGACGAGACCGTCGAGGCCATCCGCGAACATCGCGTCGCCATCAAGGGGCCGCTCACGACCCCCGTCGGCGCTGGCTTCCGGTCGCTGAACGTCGCCCTGCGCCAGACGCTCGACCTCTACGCGAACGTCCGACCGACCTACTACCTCGACGGCGTTCCCTCCCCGATGAAAGCGCCCGAGGAGATGGACATGGTGACGTTCCGGGAGAACACCGAGGACGTGTACGCCGGTATCGAGTGGGAAGCCGGAACCGACGAGGCCGAGAAGGTCCGGAACTTCGTCGAGGACGAGATGGACTTCGACGGCGTCATGCACGACGGCCCCATCGGTCTCGGTCTCAAGCCCATCTCCGAGAAGGGTAGCAAGCGCCTCGTCCGCGAGGCCATCGACTACGCCATCGAGAACGACCGCGACAAGGTCACGCTCGTCCACAAGGGCAACATCATGAAGTTCACCGAGGGCCAGTTCGGCGACTGGGGTATGGAAGTCGCCGACGAGGAGTACCCCGACGACGAGGTCTTCGCCGCGCCCGACTCCCTCTGGGAGGAGCAAGACGAAGTGGACATCCCCGAAGACGCCGTGATGGTCGAGGAGCGCCTCGCCGACGCGATGCTCCAGTGGATGCAGCTTCGCACCGACGAGTTCGACGTGCTGGCGATGCCGAACCTCAACGGCGACTACCTCAGCGACGCCGCGGGTGCCCAAATCGGCGGTCTGGGCATCGCGCCCGGCGCGAACTTCGGTGACAACCGC
The DNA here is from genome assembly GCF_004765815.2 of Halorussus salinus. Lineage (NCBI taxonomy): Archaea > Methanobacteriati > Methanobacteriota > Halobacteria > Halobacteriales > Haladaptataceae > Halorussus > Halorussus salinus. The sequence continues at coordinate 153,938 of NZ_SBIS02000007.1, forward strand.
TGTCTCGCCGAACCGGTCCACGGCTCCGCGCCCAAGCGAGCGGGTCAGGACAAGGCCAACCCGAGCGCGCTCATCCTCTCGGGTCGGCTCCTGTTCGAGTACCTCGGCTGGGAGGACACCGGCCAGCTCATCCGCGACGCCGTCGAGGAGACCATCTCGTCGGGCAAGGTCACGTACGACCTCGAACGGCAGATCGAGGGCGGCGAGAAGCTCTCGACCACCGAGTACGCCGAGGCCATCTGCGAGAACATCGAAGACCTCGCGTAGAGTCGCCGCGCTTTCGACCGCATCCCGTTTTCGACCGCATCCCGTCTTTCTTTTCGCACGTCCACCGTCGCCTGCCAGTCGATACGGTAACCGAATCGGCTTCATAAATTTAAATTCAACGAGGGAGAGATTTATAAAATCTCGCGTGAGAGGATACCATATGAGTGCGCCGCAAGCTCCGGGGACCGGAAGCCGACTCGACAGGTGGCTGGAATCGAACCTCTCGGAACTCCTCCCGTGGAAGCACCGCGCCGAGGCGGTCTACCACGAGAAGCGCGCGGAATCGGCGCGCGGGAGCGACTACGAGACCGCCCGCGACCACTACGAGGAGGCCGTCAGCCTCCGCGGCCGCCTCGGCGACTCCGAGCGAGCGATGGCGCTCGGCACGGAGTTGGCCACCCTCGCCCGCGAGCGGGGCGACGACGCCACCGCGCTCGACCACTACGAGCGCGTGGTCGAACTCCGCGCCCGCCGGGAGGACGCCCGCGGGGCGCTCGACGCGCTCGAACCGATGCTCGACCTCCTCGAAGCGCGGGGGAGCGACGACGAACTCGCCGAGCGGTGGGGCCACGCGCTGATGATTCTCGGGAAGGCCGAGCCGGGCGAAATCGCCGACCAGCGCCGCGACGAGTTGATTCGGCGGTACGCCGACCAAATCCACAGCGAGGACAGCGCCGGACGCCTCTACGGGTTCGCGCTCACGCGCCTGCTGGCGGGCGAGGAGGACGAGGGCGCGGCGCTACTGGACGCGACGTGGGAGCGGCGCGACGTAGTGCGCGAGCAGGTCGGCCAGTTCCTCGTCGTCCTCGCGGCGGGCGTCGGCCGGGTCGCTCACGCCGACCTCACGGACCGCGAGGAGACCCTCGACTTCGTGGCCGACCACCGCGAGAAGCTTTCGGACCCCGCGAGGGCGCTGTTCGACCGACTCTACGAGGGCGAGACCGACGTGGACCCCGACGAACTGAAGACCGGCGTCGAGCCGAACGACGGCGCGGAACTCCGCGCGGTCGAGGCCGAGGTGTTCGGGGACCTCCTCGAACGGCTGGACTGAACCGGCGCGAGCGACGGCGGAACTCCTGTCTCGGCGCGCGGGGCGCGGCGCGCTCGTGCGCCGCACCAACTGCGCGAGGGATGAGGACCGCAACGCAGTGAGGACCGCAATCGGTTGGGGAGGTGTGTGGCTGATGCGGTGCTGTGCGGTCGCGGTGACTCCTTTGAGTCGGCAGTAGCTAGCTTCGACTCGACTTCTGGTGCAGCAACTTGCTCCGATTCGACTTCTGCTGTGGCGACTCTTCGATTCGACCTCCACTATCAACTCCGAGACCGGTCTCCGATAGCGACAATTGAAAATTCCACAGAAACCGCTTTTCAGTCCTTCCAGTCCGGGTTCTCCCGAGGAGGGCTGAACACGTCCACGCCCTCGACCGGCACGTCCCCGCGGTTCTCGGCGGCGTGGGGTTCCTCACCCGGAATGGCGTACGAATCGCCCTCGCTCACGGCCAACTCGTCGCCGTCCACGAGGAAGGTGAGCGTCCCCTGCGTGATGTAGCCGGTCTGCTCGTGGGGGTGGCTGTGTTCGGGCACCGCCGCGCCGGGTTCGATTTCGAAGTGCTGGACGTTCATCTCGTCGGCTCCCGCGAGCAACGACAGGTGGACGCCATCGACGGCTTCGGTGGACTCCTCGGCGTCTGTGGGTACGACTTCCATGGTCGCGTGTACCGAGGAGCGCAAGCGACGTAAAGGTTCGAGTACGGGAAAGCGACGAGCGCACCCTCCGCTCGCCCGTCTCAGCGCCCGAGGTCCTCGTGGGCGCTCGACAGGTTCCGGGAGGCCAGCGCCGCCAGCAGGGAGAGTTCTCCGGCGAGCGCGCCCACCGCGATGATTTCGGCGAGCGCGTCGGCGTTGCTTCCCGCGGGGTCGCCGCCGCCGCGCAGTCCGAGTACGTCGAGGGCTTCGGATTGGGTCCCGAGTTTCGTGCCGCCGCCGACCGTGCCGACCTCCAGACTGGCGAGGCTCACGCTGGCGTAGAGCGCGTCGTCGCGCGCCTCGACGGTCGTGATGGCGTTGGACCCTTCCACGACCTGCGCGGCGTCCTGCCCGGTGGCGAGGAACGCCGCGGCGACGACGTTCGCGGCGTGGGCGTTGAACCCGAGGCTCCCCGCCTTGGCGGAGCCGACGAGATTCTTGCGCGTGTTGGCCTCCTCGATGGCCTCGGGCGTCGTGTGCAGGCGCTGTTCGACCGTCTCGCGCGGGATTTCCACGTCGGCGGTGACGCTCCGGCCGCGACCCTCGACGGCGTTGATTGCGGCCGGTTTCTTGTCGGTGCAGAGGTTGCCCGAGAGCGCGACGAGCGAGGCGGGCGTCTCGTCCTCCACGAGGTCGGCGGCCTCTCGGGTGGCGATAGTTACCATGTTCATCCCCATCGCGTCCTTGGTGTCGTAGACGAACCGGAGGAACACCGAGTCGCCGACGACGTAGGTGTCCACGTCCAGCAACTCGCCGTGACTGGTGGTCGATTCCGCGGCTTCCCGGAGTCGGTCGGTGTTCTCGCCGACCCACGAGACGACCTCCTCGGCCTCCGCGATTCCGGCGACGCGGAACACCGGCGCGCGGGTCATCCCCGATTTCGTAACGCGGGCGTCCGCACCACCCGACCGGGCGATGACCGAGCAGCCACGGTTCACGCTCGCCACGAGCGCGCCCTCTGTCGTCGCCAGCGGAAGGTAGAACTGCCCGTCGGCCGCGCCGCCCGCGACCTCGACCGGGCCGACGACGCCCATCGGAATCTGAGCCGCGCCGAGCATGTTCTCGACGTTCGTATCGGCGACCTGCTCGGCGTCGAGCGCGTAGTCGCCGACGGTCTCCAAGTCGGCGTCGGTCTCGGCTTCGAGGAGCCTCCTGCGCGCCGTCGCGGCGGTCTCGGCGTCGGTGCGGTCGTCGAGTTCGTGGAGTCGCAGTTCGCCCTCGCGGACCAGTTCGGCGAGCGCGTCGGGGTCGCTCGCGGCGGTGGCGTCCCCGTCGTTCGCGCCGGAGTCGTCGGTCATGTCCGGGCGATGGCGCGCGCGGCCCCTAACAGTTCTCATTCGGGTTGGGCACGCGAATCGGCGGCGACGATTCGCTCGGCCGACAGGCGACGACTCGCTCGGCCGACCGGCGACGCGGCCGACTTCGCCACGGGAGGCCGCGACCACTTTTACTTTCACCGCGCACATGGATGAGGTATATGGCGGTCTCGGTCGTAGCCGTACTCGGTCCCGGCGTGGCCGACCGGAGCGGGTGAGTTCCTGCACCAGCGCCTCCTCGGTCGGGGTGCGACCCCAGCCAGTTCGATTCGGTCTCCACCCGACTGCTGTCATCCACCCCATCGCGCACCCCTGCCGCCACCGCGGGACCGCTCGCCGCGACCGCGACGAAATCCGAGAGGGAGGCGTCCCTCGCCGATTCGCGGTCCGTGTAGCTTTCTGAGACTGGTGAAACCCGTCTCGACCGTCCCGACGCTGGCCGTCTCAGAGCAACCGATAGTGCCCGCGACTCTCGCTGACCTCGCCGCGCCGGGTTAGTTTGTCGAGCGCGTCGCGGACGTACTCCGCCGGGACGCCCTCGTCGCTCGCGTAGGCGACGACTTCCTCCTCGGTGGGCCGGTCGAGGTCCCGCAGAGCCGCCAGTACGGTGTCCTTGCGCGAGGAGCCCCGCGTGCTGGCCGACCGGTTCTCGACGCGCTCGGCGGCCGCCTCTACTTCGTCGCTGTCGATGCCCGACGCTTCGAGGTACTCGTCGTCGGCGACGACGGCCTCCTCGACCTGCGACTCCATCTCGGCGAACGAGTCCAGTTCCGCGAACGCCTCGCCCTCGCCCTGCCGGTTGGCGAGCATCGACGAGCGGACCTCGCGGGCGTGTTCCTCGTCGTCGGTCTCCACGAACGTCTTCAACTTCTCGAACTTCCGGCGCTTCCCACAGCGGGGACACTGCGTGGTCTCCGGGCGGCCCTCTACGATTGTGAGCGCCTGACAGTCGCTACAGCCGACGACGGCGTACATACTCCTCGGTCGGGCTTTTTCGTACGTGAATCTTCGGACTCAGAGGGGTTGAGACGGCTTCGAGACGTGTGTAGATTTCTTTTGTACAGATTTTTCTTGCCCTTGGGATTCGACGGGCGACTCCTCGACTGCCGACACGGCGGGTCCCGCCCGAGACCCCGACCTGACTTCGACCTGACACCGACCCGACCGCGCCCCGTCGCGTATCCGGTAGCCACAAAAACGAGCGGTCCCAAGACCGACGTAGCAATGGTCTCGGCCGCCACAGTCATCGGGTTCCTGCTCATCATGGTCGTCAACACCGTCCTCGCGGCGGTCTCCATCCGGTTTTTCAGGCTCCGCCTCTCGACGCAGTGGGGTGCCGTGGTGTACTCGGCGGTGTTCATCCCGCTGATGTACTTCGTCACCACCATCCTGCTGTCGGGGTTCATCGGTTTCGGCGGGAGCGGCGTCGAGGACAGGGGGACGGCCCTCATCATGGTCTGGGTGATTCCGTTCACGCTGGCGGTGTCGCTCGAACTGTTCTGGATGCCCGCGCCCGACGAGGTCGAACTGCCCGAACAGACGGGGTAGAGTCGAGTCATTCGTCCCGCTGACGACTGGACGAGAGACGATATTTGGAGCGAAGACCAGTTACGAAGTCCCCATCCGGTCACTACAGACCGAGTTATCGTGAGAATCTCGGCAACCACGGTCAGAGAGAACACTTCTGAAGCCTCCGCCCGCTCGCGGCCCCTTCACCCCACCCACGGTAGATTGACGAGTCGAGTTCTTCCGGTGGACTGGTCAGGCGAAGATTGGGACGACCTGTCGGGTTAGGCGACGGGATTCCGAGGAGACCCCGTGGCTTTTCCCGCCGTGGCGCGTACCCCGCGGACATGAACCCCGACCTTCACGAGAGCGTCGAGGAGGCCGCGTCCGACATCGCCAGCATGGAGATTCGGGGCGCGGCGACCATCGCCGACGCCGCGGCCGAGGCGCTCGCGGCGCAGGCCGAGGACAGCGCGGCCGACGACCCCGACGAGTTCCGCGCGGAGATGCGCACCGCGGCGCGGCGACTCCGCGAGACCAGACCGACCGCGGTCAGCCTGCCGAACGCGCTCCGGTACGTCCTCCGAGGGATGGACGGCGAGACGGTGCCCGACCTCCGGGAGTCGGTCGTCGAGAGCGCCAGCGAGTTCCGGCGGGAACTCGACCAAGCCCAAGAGAATCTGGGCCGCATCGGCGCGAACCGCCTGCGCGACGGCGACACCGTGATGACTCACTGCCACTCGACCGACGCGCTCTCCTGCGTCGAGGCCGCCCTCGAACAGGGCAAGGAAATCGAGGCCATCGTCAAGGAGACTCGGCCGCGCAAGCAGGGCCACATCACCGCCGAGCAGTTGCGGGAGTGGGACGTGCCGGTCACGCTCGTCGTGGACAACGCCGCGCGCCGGTATCTGGACGAGACCGACCACGTGCTGGTCGGTGCCGACTCCATCGCGGCGGACGGGTCGGTCATCAACAAAATCGGGACCTCCGGGCTGGCGGTCAACGCCCGCGAACGCGGCGTCCCCATCATGGTCGCGGCCCAGACGCTCAAACTCCACCCCGACACGATGACGGGCCACACGGTCGAGATAGAGATGCGCGACGAGCGCGAGGTCCTGACCGAGGAGGAAGAGCGCGAAATCGACGGCGGGACCGGCGGCGACGAGTTCACCGTCGAGAACCCCGCGTTCGACGTGACGCCGCCGCGCTACGTGGACGCCATCGTGACCGAGCGCGGGCAGTTCCCGCCCGAAAGCATCGTGACGCTGATGCGGGAACTGTTCGGCGACCAGCAGGGCGGCGAGCCGTGGGAGGAGTAGTCGAAGGGTCGGATTGTCCGCCGAATCGCCCGCGAAACCCCGATTTCGCTCCGGAATCGACCGGATAACTTTCCGTCGGAGCGTCGTCTCCTCGGCGAGCCATGAACGAGACAGAGCGACGCCAGTTCCTTCGGACCGCACTCGCAGGTGCGGGCCTCGCGGTCGCAGGCACGGCGGCCGGACAGGAGACGGCGACCGAAGGCGGCGAGACGACCACCGAGGGCGGCGAAACGACGACGGCGGGCGAGGAGACCGCGGAAGGCGGAGCGACCGAGGACGAGACCACCGCCGCGCCGACGACCGACGAGGGACTCGTCACCGTCCCGAGCGACGAGAGCGTCGGCGCGACCGTCGAGCGAATCGAGGAGGACATCGAGGACGACGGCGACCTCATCCTCGTGACGACCATCGACCACGCGCGAAACGCCGCGAACGCGGGACTCGACCTCCGACCGACGACGCTGGTCCTGTTCGGCAACCCGAACCTCGGCACGCAACTCATGCAGGCCAGCCAGACCGCGGGCATCGACCTACCCCAGAAGCTCCTCGTCTGGGAGGGCGCGGACGGGTCGGTCAACGTGACCTACAACGACCCCCAGTGGCTCGCCGAGCGCCACGATATCGAGGGACAGGAAGCGGTTCTGAACCAAATCTCGAACGCGCTCCGGACGCTGGCGACCGGCGGGTAGGGTCGCCGAGGTCGGTCGCGGGATTTCCGGCATCCACACCTTCTTGCCGACACCTGCCGATGCCCCGCTATGTCACGACTACCCGACGGCGTCGTCGGCGACGCCTACACCAGTCGATTCGCGTGGGAAACGCTCGAAGCCCTCGTGGAGGTCGGCAACCGGATGGCCGGACAGGAGGGCGAACGCGACGGAGCGGAAGTAATCGCCGACGCCTTCGCCGAGGCCGGACTGCGCGAGGTCGAAATCGACGAGTTCGAAATTCCCGGCTGGTGGCGCGGGTCCTCGGAGTTGACGCTCGCGGACCCCCACGACCGCACCTACGACCAGTCCCACGAGGTCGTCGCGCTCCCCGGCACGCCCGCCGGAGACGCCGCGGGCGAGGTCGTGGACGTGGGCTACGGCACGCCCGCCGAGTTCGAGGAGGCCGACCTCGACGGCAAGATTGCGATGGCCTCCAGCGAGACGCCCGAGGACCACGGCCGCTGGATTCACCGGATGGAGAAGTACGTCGCGGCCGCCGAGGCCGGGGCCGAGGGGTTCGTCTTCCGGAACCACGTCGAGGGGTGTCTCCCGCCGACCGGCGAAATCGGCTATCACAACCGTCCCGGCCCGATTCCGGCGGTCGGGGTCTCGGCGGAGGTCGGCGCGCGACTCGCCCGCTACTGCGCCGACGACGAGGCGACCGCGACCCTCTCGGTCGAGTGTCGCAACGACGAGACCTCCTCGCGGAACGTCGAGGCCGTGGTCGGTCCCGACGAGACGGAGGCGGGCGACGTGCCGGAGGTCCTCCTCACGGCCCACGTGGACGCCCACGACATCGCGGAGGGGGCCAACGACAACGGCGCGGGGTCGGCGCTCGTCGCGGAGGTCGGCCGCCTGATCGCACAGGTCGAGGAGGACCTCGACGCGCGCGTCCGGTTGGTCACCTTCGGCTCCGAAGAAATCGGCCTCTGGGGCGCGTACCACTGGGCCGAGAGCAACGACCTCGATTCGGTCAAGGCGGTCGTCAACGTCGATGGCGCGGGCAACTCCCGGAACCTCGGCGTCGGCGCGAACCAGTTCGACGCGCTCGGCGAGGTGTTCGAGGAGGTAACCGACGAGTTGGACGCCCCGCTCTCGCGCCACGACACCATCAGCCCCCACGGCGACCAGTGGGCCTTCGTGCAGGAGGGCGTCCCCGCGGTCATGGCCTACACCGAGTCGGAGGGGTCGGGCCGCGGGTGGGGCCACACCCACGCCGACACGCTCGACAAACTCGACGTGCGCGACCTGCGCGCGACGGCGGTTCTCCTCGCGGAGTCGGTGCTTGCGGTGGCCGACGACGAGCGCGAGATTCCGCAGAAGTCCCGCGAGGAGATACGGGACACCATCGACGAGGGCTACGTCGAGGAGCTGAAACGCGGCGGCCGCTGGCCCTACGAGGAGGGCGCGCGGAACGCGGAGTAGGTTGGTCGTCTCTGGGTGGTCGTGGGGCTGTCGTGAAACCACCTGAAAAGTCGCCTAAGCTCGGCTTATCCGACTTTGAAGCGAGAAACGATGGATTTCCAGTCGGAAATCCGGCGTCGGGCGGTCAGTCCGTTAGCCCGTAGCCGCGCTTGAACAGCGCCACGTCGAGCGCGACCAGCGCCGCGGTCAGCGCCGACAGCACCGCCAGCGACCAGTTGGGGTCCACCTCCGAGACCCCGAGGAAGCCGTACCGGACGCCGTTGACCATGTAGACCATCGGATTCAGCATCGAGAGTTCCTGATACGGCGAGGGAAGCTCCCGAATCGCGTAGAACACCCCGCCGAAGAAGACCAGCGGGCGGACGATGAACTGGTTCATCATGGTGAGGTTGTCCCAGTCGTCGGCCCAGAGACCGACCACGACGCCGAAACTGGCGAACAGCAGGCTGACGACCAGTCCGAACGCCGCCAGATAGAGCGGCCGGGCGACCCCGACCGAGGTGAAGAACGCGCCGATGACCGCGATGAGGGTGCCGACCAGCAGGCCGCGGGTCGCGCCCGCGACGATGTAGGCGACCACCATCCGCGAGTAGGACATCGGCGAGGTCAGGGTCTCCTCGATGTAGTCGTTCCAGCGCCCGTGGAAGATGGAAAAGGAGGCGTTCTCGAAGGCGTTTGAGATGGACCCCAGCACCACGAGACCGGGCAGGATGAACAGGATGTAGGGAATCGGCTCACCGCCGCTGATGCTAATCTGCCCTACGCGGTCGCCCAAGATGACCCCGAACACCGAGAAGTAGAGGACGTTCGTCACGAACGGCGGGACGAAGGTGTTTCGCGGCCGCCGGAGGAATCGCAGAATTTCGCGATGGACGAGCGTCTTGAACCCCGTGAGACCGGAGACGAGGCTCACCGGCCGTCACCTCGTTCGTCTCGTTCGTCCGCCACCGTCTCCCCGCCACCGCTATCGACGCCACCGTCCGCGGCGACGGTCTCGCCTTCGGTCTCGGCCTCGCCCTGCTGGTCGCTCCCGCCCTCGCGGGTCATGTCCACGAACACCTCTTCGAGCGAGGTCCGCGAGATGTCGAAGTCCACGATTTCGAGGCCAGCGCGGTCGAGCGCCCGCACGAGGTCGGGCGCGACCAGTCCGCCCTGCGTGGCGGTGACGACCAGTTGGTCGCCGTCGAGTTCGACGCTCTCGACCCGGCCCTCGTCGGTCGTCCCGTCGGCATCCGGCGTCCCGTCAGCGCCCGTCGTTCCGCCAGCGCCAGCGAGCATGGGCAGGTCTGGCGCGCTCTCGGGGGCGTCCCGGAGCGTCACCCGAATCTTGTCCGGGCCGCGGTCCATCAACTCCTCGGGGGAGGCGACCGTGAGCAGATTGCCGGAGTCCAAGATTGCGACCTCGTCGCAGAGGCGCTCGGCCTCCTCGATGTAGTGAGTCGTGAGGAGAATCGTGGTCCCCGACTCGTTGAGTTCGGTGATGAGGTCCCAGAGGTCGTGGCGCAACTGCACGTCCACGCCCGCGGTCGGTTCGTCCAGAATCAGCAGGTCCGGGTCGGTGATGAGCGCCCGCGCCAGCATGAACCGGCGTTTCATCCCGCCCGAGAGCCAGTTGAATCGGGTGTCGCGCTTCTCGTGGATGCCGACCTTCTTCAGCACCTCGTCGGCGCGCTCCTCGGCCTCACTCGTTGGAATTCCGTGGTATCCTGCCTTGTGAGTCAATACCTCCCGAATAGGAAAGAACCGGTCCACGTTGAACTCCTGTGGCGCGAGGCCGATGGCGTCGCGGGCCTCCCGGTAGTCGCTCTCCACGTCGTGGCCGAACACCTCTGCGCGGCCGCCCGACCGCCGGACGAGTCCCACCAAGATGTTGATGAACGTGGTCTTGCCCGCGCCGTTCGGCCCGAGGAGACCGAAGAAACTCCCCTCGGGCACCGACAGCGAGACGCCGTCGAGCGCCTGCACCCCGTCGTACTGCTTGCGAAGCTCCTCGACTTCGATGGCGGCAGTCATCGACGAGTCGTAGGAAGGTCGGCGCGAAAAGGGCGTTGGTGCGATTCCGACGGAGCGCGGTCGTCGTCTCTACTTCAAAATCAGAATAATCTTAAACCTAGTGTGGGAAAATAGTCTCATGAACGAACGGAGTGTGGGTCGTCTCCTCGCCGTTACGTTCGTCGTCAGCGCAGTTCTCCGGCTCACCGGTTTTATCGGACTTTTTTGGGAAGCGGTTACGTCGATTCGGGAAACTATCGACGGTGTCGCAACGTTTTGGCGACCGTTGGTACTCACGTGGGTAATCCTGTCGTGCGTCGTGCTGGTCTCGACTTACGCTCGTCGACAGTGCCCCGACTCCGGAGATTCTAACCCTGAGACCAGCACGAAATCGGACGAAGAAGTCCGATTCGACCGGTTGGATATCGCCGAACATCCGAAGACGAAGGCCGAAGCTCTCGAACGGAGTTTAGACAGGGCGGAGTCAGTTCTAATGGAACAGTTGCGCATACTCGCGGATACTAACGACAAAGCCATCCGAACAGTACGCGTGGAAGTAATCTTGCTTGGGGCAGTAGCGTCCGCGACTCAGATCACGCAACAGACGCTTTCGGTCAATATCTGGATGAAGACGAGTGGTGTACTCATCGTCGGCTCTATCGTTGCCGGAATTTTCACGTACAGAACTGCTATATGATGGCTCACCGAACTGTACGGCAGAACACCGATGCCCGAAACTGAGCGCGTCCACAAAGGTCCGAAATGGCTCAGGCGCTACTTCACCCGACGAGGGCGAGAAGAGGCCCGTGAGTCCGACGAGGAGAACTAATCGGACGAAGAACTAACTTGGTCGGTCTATCCGTTCGTTCGAGTACTTTTTTCGAGGTCGGGTCGAGAATCCAGCACTCTACTCTCACGCGAACTGCCGCTCGAACTCCCGAATCGTCGCGTCGGTCCCGGCCACCACGAGGAGGTCGCCCGCTTCGATGGTCGTCTCCTCGTCGGTGACGAGCGCGCCGTCGCGCTCCACGCCGACGAAGACGCACTCCGCCCGCGTCTCGGCGCTGGCCTCCGCGAGCGTGCGCCCGACGAAGGCTCCGGCCTCGGTGCGGACGATACGCAACTGTTCGAGCGGAGTGAGAACGTCCTCGCCCCGGAGTTCCCGCGCGAGGAGGCGGGCGCTCACGCGCTGGGTCGAGAGGACGTAGTCCGCCCCGGCGTCGAACGCGGTCGGGGACTTCGCGGTGCCGTCCACCCGGACCAGAATCTCGATGTCGTCGGTGAGCGTGCGGGCGATGGCGACCGTGAGCATCGCCGTCGAGTCGTCTTCGACCGTCACGACGAGCGCGCTGGCCTCGTCGATGCCCGCGAGTTCCAGCGTCTCGGGATCGCGCACGTCGCCGACCACGTCCACGTGGCGGCCCTCCTGCTGGTCGATGGTCGTGGCGGTGACCTCCTCGGGGAGCGCGTCGTAGGCCGCCCGGCCGCCGACGCCCATCCCGGCGACGACGACGTTGGCGTGGCGGCGTGGCGGTCGGAGTCCGGCCGCGAACTCCTGCACGTCGTCGATGGCCGACTCGGTGCCCGCGACGATGAGGACCGAGTTGGGCGTGACGACCTCGCCGGGGTCTACCGGAAGTCGGAGGTCGCCGTCTATCCACGCGCCGACGAGCGAGAGTCCGGTCCGGCCCGCGAGCGCGGTGTCCTCGATGCGAACGCCGCACAGCGGACTGTTGCGCCGGACCAGTACCTCCCGGATGCGAACGTCGCCGACGGTGGCGTCGCCCATCGACTCGGGCGTGTCGGCCCACGCCGCGGTCTTCTGGCCGAGTCGCCGCCCGATGAGCGCGTCGGGCGACAGCACGGCGTCCGCGCCGACCTCCCGGAGCGCGGCGTCGTGGTCCGGCGTGTCGGTGAACGAAATCACGCGGAGGTCCGGGTTGTGTCGCAGGGCGGTCAGGACGACGCTCGCGTTGCGGTCGCCCGCGTCGGCGACGAGCGCGCTGGCGTCGCGTATCAGCGCGCGTTCGAGTTGCGCGCCGTCCTCGGGGTCACCGTGAATCGCCTGATACCCCTCGTCCGAGAGTCGCTTGGCTTCCTCCTCGTCGGATTCGAGCAGGACGTACTCGACGTTCAACCGCTCCAGTTCGTCCAGCAGGACGGCGGTGTCCCGGCGGTACTCGCAGACGACGACGTGGTCGTCCTTCGCGGTCAGGCGGTCGCTGAGGTCCAGCGGCGTGCGCTCGAACAGCGGGATGATGAGGACCCGGAGCGTGGCGAACCCGATGACGATGCCGGTCAACTGCATGAAGACGACGAAGAGGTTCATCAGCGGGGACGACCACGGAGCGTCCGCGCCGTACCCAGTCGTCGTCATCGTCTCGGTGACGGTCGTGAACGACCGGAACAGCGAGTGGTCCCGTCCCTCCAGTGTCCGCATCCCGTAGTTGTATAGAAGTGTGTACAGCAGGACGACCGCGACGACGACCGCGGCGTAGGCGACCACGAGGCGCTGGCGGCGGGTCAGCCACGGGAGCGGTGCATCCTTGTCCGCGAAGATATCTGTCCAGTCGCCGCTCATGGCCAATTCGCGGGGAGACGAGGAGACGAGTCGGTCGAGCGCGTGTCCATCACGTCACGATTCGCGTTCGAGCGCCAAGAGTGTACGCCCGTGAGACGAGGGTTCTCGGACCTCACCGTCGCTTGCGGTAGTCCGGCGTCCGGAGTTCGTCGCGGGCGTGCCACGTCCGCGGGCGGAGCGCGACTCCGACCGCGGCAGTGTACGCGACGAACACGACCGCGGTCACGACGAGTCCAGATAGCTGGCCGACGGCGGCGCTCGCGGGCCACGGTCGGGGGTCGAACGGGCCGACCCGGATGGTCCACGCCCCGAGGAGAACCGTGAACAGCGGCAGATACACGCGCCGGAGTCGGTGGGCCAGCGCCTCCTCGGTGGTAATCTTGACCGTCGGCGTCCGGTAGTCGTCGGCGAGGTGAGCGCGCCAGTTCTCGTCCGCGAGTCCCTTCGAGGAGTCCAGTCCGTACGCCCAGACGTTCTCCTGTAGGCACCGGACGCGCGAGCGCCACACGTCGTAGGCCCGGTAGCGCCGGGCTTCGACCACCAGAAAGAGGCCGGTCGCGGCCGCCCCGACCAGTAGGACGTAGTGGGGGTTGCCCGCGCTGGAGAACGCCCACGTCAGGACGCCAGCCATGACGAGGACGGCCCAGTTGGTGGTCTTGTCGAGGCGCTCGCGCCAGAGCTTCATCCGGTGTATCTCGCCGCGGTAGAGGTGGGCCATCGCGGAACTCGGCCCCATCTCGGCGTCCAGTAGCCCCCGACCCACGTCGGCCTCCTCGGGGGACGGGCGGTCGTCTCCGGACGCGGCGTCGTCACGCGGCGAATCCGCGCCGGAGTCGGGCCGGTCGGTGTCGGGGGAGTGGGCGTCGGGCCGGTCGGCGTCGGACGATTCGGTGCCGCCGTCCAGCGAGGAGTCGGGTGAGTCCTCGTTCATCGTCTCGGACCTCCTCGGAGCATTTGATATTGTACGATAATCGCTTTACTATACAAAACAGTTCCGACGGCTGGGCGGTCGGTGACGCCCTCGATTTTGTCCGTTCCAGTGGAGGGGAATTATAGGAAATCGTGAAAATACTACGACCAGTATGAGAGCGGAAACGCTCGGAGAGTGGGTAGACACCTCCCGTTCCGGACTGGAATCACTGCTACGGCACCGACTTCTCGAACCACCCTACGGCTACCTAATCGGTGTCGTTCTCTGGCCGAGTTATATATCGCTTCTCTCCGTGTGGGCCCTGTTGCTGTCTGGTCTCCCCTCGACCGTCGGCACTCTCGGTGGCCTCATCCTCGGTATCGGCGGCTTCGTGGTGGCGAGTCTGGGTTCAGCACTCGTGATGGGTATCACCGCTTGGAACACTCCGGACGAGCGTGTCCGGCGGCAGTTCGCGCTCCTCGTTCCGTGGCTTCTCATCACGGTACCGCTGTTTGGTCTGTATTTCCGTCGGCCGATGATTCCCTACGGCGACGAACTGGGGTTGAGCGTCTTCGTCGCACACGAACTATTGAAAATCGTCTTTCTGGGTCCGGCGATTGGATTCGCGTTCGTGGCCTCCCCGCTGGTGGTACTGGGGTACAGGTCTCGTCTCGAATGACCGTGTGACTTCCTCGTCTGTCAGTGCCGACTCACTGCTCTCGTCGGGCGCTCGATTCAGAAATCGGTCAGTTTCGCCTCGGTCGCGCCCCTCGCGTCGGTGTCGAACTCCGCGAGTTCCGCGAACTCCAGTCCCTCGTCGCGGAGCGCGCGCCGGACGCGCTCGGAGGCGTCGGGCGCGACCAGCATCCCCCGTACCTCCTCGTTCTCTCCGGCGGTTACGCCGCCTCCGTGAGGAGACGCCTCTCCCTCGTCGTAGAGCGAGACGTACCGCTGTAACTGGTCGAAGTGGTTCAGCGTGGCCTGAATCCGCTTGACCTCTACGACGACCGGGGTGCCCGACTCGTCGCGTGCGAAGAAGTCGATGAAGCCGTACTTGCTCTCGCGCTCGTGTTCCACGATGCGGAGGCCGTCCTCCAGCACTTCGGGATTCTGCTCGATGTACTCGTGCATCTCGGCCTCGGTGCCGGACTCCTCGTAGGTCGCGCCGTCGGTCGCGTCGAAGCGCGTCAGTCCGTGGGCGTCGAGAATCCGGACCTCGACGCGCTCGGTCGGGTTGGTCCGGCGCGCCAGCAGGACCGCCTCGCCGTCGCTCTCGCGCGCGGAGACGGTCCCTCCTCCGGGCATCCAGTTGACCGGTTTGTGGCCGGTCGGTTGGTGGACCAGAAAGGTTCCGTCGGGCTTGGCGACGAGGAGGCGGTCCCCCGGTCCCAAGTACCCCGCAGTCCGGCCGTCGTACTCGACTTCACAGCGGGCCTGCACGGACAGGACGGCACCGTCCCGAAACGCGGCCTTCGCCTCGCTGACGAGGGTTTCGGGGTCGGGCGCGTCGATTTGCTCGGCGACCATTCTCTTTTCCCGGTGGTCAGCGCCGGACGAAAAATGTGGGGGATTCGCGGTAGGTGATGTCGAGAGGGAACTCGCTACTTCTGTCCGCTCCCGGACTACGACCACGAACCGCACTATTGCCGACGCCAAGGAGTGACCGCACCGCCCCGCAACGGCAGGCCACACCCTCCCCAACCGACTGCGTTGCTCCCTGCGGTGCGCTACTCGTCCCTCGCGCGACGATGGCGCGAGATGGACTCGCGCCAGCACGCGCCGAGGAGTCGGTGGTAGATGGCGCGCGCTACTCGAAGGTCCGAGGTCACTGCTATCGAAGAATCGGCGATTCAGAACTGCTCGGCGACCTGTCGGCGCGTCTCGGCCGCGCTCTCGGAGTTGTCCACGGTCACGTGGTCGGTCGAGACGGCGTCGAACTGCTCGCGGTACATCGCGTGAATCTCGAAGTCGGCGTCGCTGGCGTCGTCCTCGCGGGCGGCGATGCGGTCGCGCACGACCGACTCGTCGCACTCGACTTTGACCAGTCGGAACGGCGCGTCTAGCGACTCGGCGAGTTCGACCGCGCGCTCGCGGTCGGCGGCGTCCTTGAACGTCCCGTCGAGGACGACGCTCCGACCGCCCTCGACGGTGGCGCTCGCGCGCTCGAACAGTTCCCGGTAGACCATCCGGGCCTCCTCGTCGGTGTACTCGGGGTCGTCGAGGATGTCCTTGCGAACCACGTCGGTCCGGAGGAGTCGCCCGTCGAGTCGGTCGGCGACCTCCTCGGCGACGGTGGTCTTGCCGACGCCCGGCAGGCCACAGACCACGACGAACTGAGGCGTCTCCTGTCTCGCGTCGAGCGATTCCGTCTCAGCCATCGTCGCCGCCCCCCGGTCGGTGCGTTTCCGCGCAGGTCGCGCTCATCTTCGGTATCGTATCAACGACACCAATCCCTTATCAAAATATGGAAACGCGCCAGCGACGAGCGAGTCGGACGGCCGCCACCGCGACTTTCCGACTCGTCGTCGTACCAGCGTGACCCACATGCCACACGATTCCGACGCGGACGGCCTCGTCTCGGTCGTCGTGCCGACACACTACCGCAACGACCGCCTGCGCGGCGCGCTCGAAAGCGTCGCCTCGCAGGCCTACGACCCGATAGAGACCGTCGTCGTGGACGGGAGCGACGACGAACACGCCCGGCCGGTCGCCGACGAGTTCGGCGCGACTTACCTCGCCCAAGAGCGCGACGAAGGGCCGCAGGCCGCCAGAAGCGAGGGCGCGGAGCGCGCGGACGGCGAGTACGTCCAGTTGCTGGACGACGACGACCGACTCCACCCCGCGAAGATTCGCGAGCAGGTGGACCTCCTCGACTCGAAGGCGGGGGTCGGCGTCGCGTACTGCGGGATGGACGACGAGGAGCGCGGCGAAATCCTGCCGAACCCGGTCGTCCGCGGCGACGTACTCGGCCGCGCGCTCGAAATGCGGACGTTCCCCTGCATCAACTCCACGATGCTGATCGACCGCGAGGTGTTGGAGCGAGTCCTGCCGCTTCGCCACCGCCACGGGGCCGACGACACGGGGCTGAAGATCGACCTCGCGCTCCAGACGCAGTTCGACTTCGTGGCCGACCCGCTCGTCGTCCGCGGGCGGACCGGCGACTCGCTGTCGGAATCGTGGCGCTACCT
Organism: Halorussus salinus; assembly: GCF_004765815.2. NCBI lineage: Archaea > Methanobacteriati > Methanobacteriota > Halobacteria > Halobacteriales > Haladaptataceae > Halorussus > Halorussus salinus. The sequence goes on from NZ_SBIS02000007.1 coordinate 170,898, forward strand.
CGACGGCCGGATGGAAGTCATCGCGACCTACGACCGACTCTACCGGCGGTTCCCCGACCGCATCCGCCAGCGTGCGCTCCGGGAGACCTACTATCAGGTCGGTCGGAAGATACTGGCCGACGACGGCTGGTCGCCCCGCGCGACGGCGGCGTTCGCACGTGCGGCGTGGGAGACGCCCGGCGACTACGCCTACCACGCCGGGGCGACGCTCGGGTCGCTCGCCGGGCGACCGGGACTGGCGGCCGTGGACCGTCTGTTCGACCGCACCGGTCACTGACCGGTCGAGCGCGCGGGCTATTGACGAACCCTCCGCGACCCGAGAGATTAACGCGTTGGCGTCCGAAAGGCGTCACGACGATGTCCCCACACGACGAACTCGCCGACCTCGCGGCCGACCTCGTGGCGATTCCGACCGAGAACCCGCCGGGCGACGAGCGGCCCTGCGCCGAGTTCGTCGTGGACTGGTTCGAGGAGCGCGACATCGAGGCGCGACTCGTGGAGAAACCGAGCGCCGAGCGCGCCCAAGCGGTCGCGTGGGTCGGCGACGACCCGCGAGCGGAGTCGAGGAGCGAAGACTCGACCGAAACTGACGGCGCGCCCACGCTCGTCCTGAACGGCCACCTCGACGTGGTGCCCGCGGGCGACCCCGACGAGTGGACTCACGACCCCTTCGCCGGAGTCGTCGAGGAGGGCCGCCTCTACGGCCGGGGGAGCGCCGACACGAAGACCAACGTCGCGGCCGCGATGCTCGCGCTCCGGGACCTCCAACAGGAAATCGAGACCGGGAACCTCGACGGGACGCTCCTGTTCCACGGCGCGATGGGCGAGGAGACCGGCCACCCCGGCACCCGGACGCTCATCGAGGAGGGCTACGGCGGCGATTTGGCGGTCGCGCTGGAACCGACCGACTTCCGGGTCGGCACGAGCGCGAAGGGGGTCGCGACCTACCGCGTCGGGGTCTCGGGGTCGGCGTCCCACGCGAGTCGCCCCGACCAAGGCACCAACGCCGTGGACGCCGCGCGGCCCCTCCTCAACGCGATAGATGACTACGACCGTCGCGTGCGCGAGCGCACGGACCCACTGGTCGGCCGGGCGTACGCGACCGTCACCGAGTTCGTCGCGGGAACCGACTCGAACATGGCGGTCCTGCCCGGTCGCGCGGAGTTGCTGTTAGACCGGCGTATCCTGCCCGACGAGAGCTACGACGAGGTAGTGAGCGAAATCGAGGAGTTGCTCGCGGAGGTCGAACGCGAGGAGAACGTCGAGACCGACCTGTCGCTAGTCAAGCACTACGCGTCCGCGGGGATTCCGACCGACCACCTCCTCGCCGAGCGATTTCGCGACCGCTCGGCGGAACTGGCCGACGCGCCCCGAGAGCCGTGGGGACTGGAGGCCGCGACCGACGCCCGCGAGTTCGTGGCCGCCGGGATTCCGGCCATCATCTGGGGCGCGGGCGACCTCGGGCAGGCCCACACCGTGGACGAGTCGGTAGACCTCGCGGACGCCGCGACCGGACTGGAGATTCTGAAGGAAAGCGTGCGTCTGACCCTGCGCGATTCTTAGAGCGCCACGCCGTCGAGGCTCGCGTCGAGGTCTTCGACGTACTCGTTGAACGCTTCGACGAACGCGGGCACGTCCTCGGCGAGTCGGCGCACGTCGTGGGCCGAGGGCGGTTGGTACTGCGAGAGGAGATAGATGCCGCCCTCGCCGCCGACCCGGAGGTACGACGCGCCGCCTTCGTCCCACTTGAGTTCCCAGCGGTTGCCCGCGACGCGGGTCCCCCACGTGCCGTACTCGCCGCCCTCGTACCGGGCGAGTTGGTGGGCCATCCGGTCTGCGACCTCGCGGACGCGCCCGAGGACGCGCTCGCGCTCGGCGACGACCGACTCGGTGGAGGCCACCTCGGGGAACTCGGCGGGCACCTCGTCTAACACGCCGTCGAGCGACCGGACGTACTCGTTGAACGACGCCACGAAGTTCCCGTAGTCGGTCATCGCGTCGGCGAGGGCTTCGGGGTCGGGCGGTTGGTGGGTCGAGACGACGTAGGTCTCGGCTCTGCGGCCCTCGAACAGGAGGAACTGCAACTCGCCCGCCTCGTACTTCACGGTCCACTCGCCGCGGTCGGTCTCGAAGGTGCGCTTGCCGTAGTCGCCGCCCTGAAGCAGGGCGAGTTCGCGGGCGATGGTTCCGGCGTGGTCCCGGACCCGCGCGACCACCTCGTCGCGGCGCTCGGCGGCCTCGTCGGTCGATTCGGCGGGCACGTTGAACTCCTCTGTCATCGGTCGAACTCGGGGCGGCACGGATAAAAGGGTCGTGTCCGACGAGCGAAGCGGACGCGGGAGGTCGGATTTTCGGGTCCGAGACGTTCGTCTTTTCACCCCGGCGCGTGGGGGCGCGGCGCTCGTGGGCCGCGCCCATTCCGCGCGAGGGACGAGCAACGCAGGCCGCAGGCCGAGTAGCACAGGCGGTTGGGGAGGTGTGAGGCCCTCGCGATGCGGAGCGGTGCCGTGCGGTATGATAGGCTCAAGCCTGAAGCCAGCTCTGTCGAGTCGGTTCCACTTTCGTCTCCCTACTCCATCCACCGTCCGGAGTCACGGAAGAACCGACAAAACGCGCTACTCCCGAAACTCGCGGTGAAGCGCCATCCCCTCGTCGGCCAGCACGTCGCCGACGACCGGAATCTCCCGGCCGCGGCGCTCGAATATCTCCCCGCAGGGGACGCTCTCGGGACCGCCGAACTCCTCGGCCAGTCGCGCCGCCGAGACGCTGTAGACGACCCCGCCCAGTCCCGCGATGGCGATGCCGCCCGCGCACATTGGGCACGGTTCGGTGCTGGTGTACATCACCGTCTCGGCGCGCTCCTCGGAAGAGAACTCGCGGGCCGCGCGGCGCGCGAGCGTGAGTTCCGGGTGGAGCGCGATATCGTCGTCGGTGTTCTCGCGGTTGGTCTCGTCCATCACGACCTCGCCGTCGCGGACCAGCACCGAGCCGTACGGCCCGTCGCCGCGCTCGCCCGCCTCGCGGGCGAGGTCGATTGCGCGTCGGACGTGGGTCGGGTGGTCGAGCGCGTCGAGTTCGGCCATAGGTGTAAGCGTCTCGCGCCGCGGACAGAAGAGTTGCGGTCCGGGAACTGAGGTCCAGAGTAGGTCGCTCGGAACTCTCAGCGGCCGACCGAATTTGGGTGCGAGACGAGTGTCGCCGCTAACGAATAACAGGTTGCGGGAAAAGTGGGCCGGCGCGAATTCGAATCGCGGTTACGGCCACCCGAAGGCCGAAGGATACCAAGCTACCCCACCGGCCCGCAGATGGACAAAAGTGGGTCGGAAGTTTAATCCTTCCGGATTCCGCCGACCGCCCGAGGAGAATCGCATTCCCGGACGCCGAGAGTCGCCCGACGGGACCCCCTACGTCGCGCGGTAGAACTCGACGCGCTCGCCGTCGTCCATCGCGGTGCGCTTCTCCAGTTCGCCAGCGTGAACCAGATACTCGAACGCCCACCGGTACCGGTCTTCGGCCGACTGCTCGCCGAGGAGCGCCCCCACGTCCTCCCACGTCGAGTTCGAGTCCTGCTGAACGTTCGCCTCCGCCTGCCGGAATATCTCCTCGATGGAGTAGGCGGTCGGCTTCTCGGCGTCGAGGAAGCCGTAGACGAGTTCGACGACGCTCCGGTCCGGTTCGGCCTGCGCCCACTGCTCGTCGGAGAGTGGCATTGGCTCCCGTAGCGGACGCGCGGCCTTCAGCGTTGTTGCAGGTTCGGGCGGTCGCCCCGGTTGCCGTGACGGTCGCCGGAGTCGTCGGCCGTGCTGTCGGTGCTGTCGTCGTCGGAGTCGGACTCACCCCGCGGTCGGTCGAGACCGCGCAAAAATCCAGATGTTTATAAAAGCAATACGAAGATACGGATTCCGATTTTTTATACGTCCGTTTCCCCGCGCGATTCGACGGTCTCCTCGACGTACGTCACCGCCTCAGCGGCCGAGCCGACGGGTTCGACCCCCGGCGCGTCGTGGGTGCCGATGCCCGCTATCGGGCGGTCGAACACGCCAGCGTAGCCCACCTCCGAGAGCGTGCCGACGCCGCCGTCCACCGCGATAACGGCGTCGCCGTTCATCACGACCAGCGCGTTCCGGGCGTGGCCGAGTCCGGTAGCGATGGGCACGTCCACGTGGGGGTTCGCCGCGGCGCGCTCCTCGCCGGGCAAGATGCCGATGGTCCGCCCGTCGGTCTCGCTCGCGCCGCGACAGGCCGCCTCCATGACTCCGCCCAACCCGCCACAGACGACGGTGTGGCCCCGCTGGGCGAGGCGGCGGCCGACGCGTTCGGCGGACTTGGCTTGCGATTCGGTAACAGTGCTACCGCCGATGACGCTGACTCGCATAGGCGGAGATGGCGTGTGTGGAACCGTAGTGGTATCGCTCGACGGACGGGAAACGACCCGGCGCGCGCCGGGTGACCGGTATCGGTTCGCGCCCATCGCAGTCACCGCGCCGCGACGAAACGCTCGGAGTCGGCGTCAGTACTGCTCGAATCCCTCGGTGTCGAGGTAGTTGTGCGCGACCGTGATGGCGTGGTCGGCGTGGAGGAGTTCCGGTCCGAGGCGCACCCGGCGGTCGGCCGTGTCCCCGAGGAGTCCCGCTTCCTCCTCGCCGAAGTCGTGGTGGTCCGAGAGGACGAAGACCGGGTTCTCGGGGGGTTCCACGTACACGACAGGGTCGCCCTCCTCGTGGAGTTGGACGACGGTGCCCTTGCGGGCGGCCTCCTCCAGTACCGGTTCGAAACCGCGCGTCGAGACGTAGACGCCGGGCGAACTCTCCGCTTCCATGTGGCCGATGGCCTCGCTCTTTTCTTCGAGGGCACCGCGAATCAGGGCCGCCGTGCTTCGCTCGTCGGGGTTGAGCCGACGCAACTCCGACCCCTCGAACCGAACCGTCACCTCGTCCTGCAGGACGAGGAGGACCCGGACCTCCTCGCGAATCGCGTGCGAGAGGAAGAACGCGGAGTTGACGCACCGACACAGCACGTCGAGGCGGCCCGCGCCGCCCGCGAGGTCGTCTAACGAAAAGTCGGGGGTCGTCGGGGCGTCGTGACCGAGAACGATGAACTGGCGCATGGGAGTTGGTTTTCCGGCGGGCGTAATACGCGCGTCGGAAGCAAATTACTCGTCGTCGGCCGCGACGCGACCGTCGGCGGTCGTCGTTTCGGGTTCGAGTTGCACGCGGTCGATGGCAACACCGTCGAATGCCTTGTCGCTAGAGAGGATTTCTTCCCCCGCCAGCGCCGCGTGGAAGGCGTCGAAGACGTTCAGCCCCTCGTCGATGTACTCCGACGCTTGAAACACGGCCTCCTCGTCGATGTCGGCGTCGGTCATCTCTAAGATACTGATTGCGGCCCGTTCTCGGTCGAACGGGAACTGTTCCTCTATGAGAAACAGTTCCACGAAGGTCGTCATAGACACTTCGAGGTCGTCTCCGTACTCGTCGTACAGCTTTTCGGCTCTCTCGGTCAACCAGTCGTCGTCTTTCAGGAGTGCGACCCAGAAATCCGTGTCAGCGTACATGTTCCTCCGCCTCCTCGCGACCGCGTTCGAGACCCGCTTCGCGTAGTTCTTCGGTAGAAGCCGACTTGAACTCGTCACTGGCGGCCGAGCGAAGGGCTTCGAGTGGGTCTTCCGGAATCGGAATTAGTTTGATTCCACTTCGAAGTTCGACGAGTCGATACTCGTCACCGTATCTATCGCGCGTCTCTCGCGGAATCGTGATACGTCCGCGCTCGTCTGTCGATACCTTAGACATACTTACCGAATCTTCGTCGTGGGTTTACTTATTAGTATCCCCACGCTACAACTATGAAATGGGATTTTGGAATCCGTAGTCCCATTCTGGCACATCCACTCGATAGCCAGCGAAAGAAGAAACCCAGCAGTTCCGAGAATCGACCGTTCAGGCGGCGCTTACAACCCTCCCGAACGGGAAAATCGCCGGACTCCGCCGACCCCCGACCGACCCGACCAAACCTCGTAATCATCGGTTAGCAGAGCCACGCCCGGAGAATCCGCCACGGCGAACCCGACCGTCCGCCGACCGCGAACTTCGTGTGGCACCGCCTGAAACCTCGTATGTCGCTGTATAACTATGGGTAAGACGCCCGACCTGTCGAAGTACAGCCGATAAGCCCGCCGCGACTCGCGGTCAGTGGCGGAGTAACGGACGGCTATCGGCGTTAGGGACACCAAACTATGAAGCTCGCAATGATAGGCTTCGGGCAGGCCGGAGGGAAGATAGTGGACAAGTTCGTCGAGTACGACCGGGGGACGGGCGCTAACGTCGTCCGGTCGGCTATCGCGGTCAACACCGCGAAAGCGGACCTCGCGGGACTCGAACACGTCCCCGAGCGAAACCGCGTCCTCATCGGACAGGCCCGCGTGAAGGGCCACGGCGTCGGCGCGGACAACGAACTGGGCGCGGAGATAGCCGAGGAGGACATCGACGAGATTCAGGGCGCGCTGGACGACGTGGCGGTCCACGAGATAGACGCGTTCCTCGTGGTCGCTGGCATGGGCGGGGGCACCGGGTCGGGCGGCGCGCCCGTCCTCGCCAGTCACCTCAAGCGCATCTACACCGAACCCGTCTACGGACTGGGCGTCCTGCCCGCCGAGGACGAGGGCGGCATCTACACGCTGAACGCCGCGCGGTCGTTCAAGACCTTCGTGGACGAGGTGGACAACCTGTTGGTCTTCGACAACGACGCGTGGCGAGAGACCGGCGAGTCGGTTCGGGGCGGCTACGACCGCATCAACGACGAGATAGTCCGACGCTTCGGCATCCTCTTCTCGGCGGGCGAGGTCCGGGAAGGCGAGGCCGTCGGCGAGAGCGTCGTGGACTCCAGCGAGATAATCAACACCCTGTCGTGCGGCGGTATCTCGACGGTCGGCTACGCCACCGAGGAGGTCGAGACGGCGGGCGGCGGCGGACTCCTCGGCCGGTTCTCGGAGGACGACCTCGACGCGACGGAGACGACCAACCGCATCACGAGTCTCGTCCGGAAGGCCGCGCTCGGGCGGCTCACGCTCCCCTGCGAGGTCCGAAGCACCGACCGCTCGCTCGTGGTCGTCAGCGGTCCGCAGGACCACCTCAACCGGAAGGGCATCGAGCGCGGCCGCCAGTGGCTCGAAAACGAGACCGCCAGCATGGAGGTCCGTGGCGGCGACTACCCGCTGGACGACACCGACCACGTCGCGGCGGTGACGCTCCTCTCGGGCGTCACGGACGTGCCGCGCGTCGAGGAGCTACAGGATGTCGCCGTCGAGGCCCAAGACAACATCGCGGACATCGAGGACGAGAGCGACGAGAATCTGGAGAGCCTGATTCGAGACGACGGCGACGAACTGGAAGCGCTGTTCTGAGGCTTCGGCGACGACCGGAGTAGTCGATTGGTTTGGGTTGGAGTGCGATACCGTTCTCGCGGCCGTCTTTCGTCGGGACTCGTCCGAACAGTCCCGTGACCGGTCCGCTCGCGCGTGCAGTCACACGGCCGCGACCTGCTACTGTGGGACCGAAAACTCCCGTGGAAAACGAGCGGCGGTCGAGCGACTCGCGTTCGGAGAGTCGTCGTGGAGGGCGAAACTCGGCCTACCAGACGCGGGCTGCGGGCGTACCGCACTCCTCGCAGACGACCGCGGCGTCGCCCTTGAACTCCTCGCGGGCCAGCGCGCCCGTCGCACACCAACTACAGTCGTCGCCGACGAGCGCGGCGAGGACCGCGTCCGACGTGTCTTGCGAAGTTACCTGTTGCATCGTTCGGAACAGAACGGCACCGATATTTGAAACTACCGGAACTATCACGATGACTGACACGGTTCTAACGCGACCGAACCACAATTTTCAGCAATCCCAATGTAGTTCTCAGTCGCGCTCGCCGAGGAGTGCCGCCGCGGCGTCGCGGTCGGCGGGCGTGTTGACGTTCACGCGCTCGGCGTCCAGCGCCATTGCTTCGACGTGCGCCCCCGCTCGAAGCAGGACGCCGAGCGCGTCGGCGAGTTCGTACTCGCCGCGGTCGGACGGCCGGACGAGCGAGAGGGCGTCGAAAATCTCGGCGGGCAGGACGTACGCGCCGGTCGTCGCCAGCGTCGAGGACGGGTCGGCCGGTTTCTCCTCGATTTCGGTGACGCGGTGGCGCTCGCCGGGGTCGTCGGAACCCGAATCGACGCGGACCACGCCGGTCTCGCGCGCCGCGGCGAGGTCCACTTCTTCGACGGCGAGTACCGCATCTACGTCGTCGGCCCGCTGGCGGGCGATATGCGGGCGCAAGTCGCCCGCGACCACGTTGTCACCGTTCAGGACGACGACGGGACCATCGACGTACGACTCGGCCTGTAAGACGGCGTGGCCGAGACCCAACCGCTCGTCCTGTTCGACGTACGAGAGCGCGACTCCGGCGGCGCTGTCGCCGAAGCGGTCCCGAATCGCGTCGCCCTCGTAGCCCACTACGACGACGATTTCGTCCACGCCGCTGTCCGCCAGCGTCTCGAACACGTGCCCGAGGAGCGGCCGTCCGGCGACCTCGACCAGTCCCTTCGGCTTCTCGTCGGTCAGCGGCCGGAGGCGGGTCCCCTCACCCGCGGCCGGAACGACTCCGAGCATGCCTCCGGGTTGGACGCCGAGCGACCTGTACCTGCCGACCGTCCGGGACCGCCGACCCCAAACCGCTGACCCGAAACCGCCGACCGAGTATTCTTGACGGTGGCACGCCACGCTTCCGCATGGACCTCACGCTCGACCACGTTCCGTTCGCGTACCACGACTTGGACGAGATTACCGCGGAGTTCGACCGCCTCGGCCTGTCGCCCGACTACGGCGGCGTCCACGACAACGGCGTCACCCACATGGCCGTGCTGGGGTTCGACGACCGGTCGTACGTCGAACTCATCGCCGAGCGAGGAGACGGCGACCACGACTTCTGGCCCGAGTACATCCGCGCCGACGCCGGGCCCGCCGACTGGTGCGTCCGGGTCCCCGACATCGTCGCGGAGTGCAAACGCTATCTGGACGCGGGCTACGCCGTCCGGGGACCGCTGTACGGTTCCCGCGAGCGCGACGACGGGCGGCTCGTGGAGTGGGACCGCGCCGAGTTCGGGGGCGACGACGGCCTCCTCCCGTTCGCCATCGAGGACCGGACGCCGCTCTCGGCTCGCGTCGCGCCGAGCGAGAGCGTCGCGGGCGGACCGCTGACTGGGTTGGGGCAAGTGGTGCTGGGCGTCGCGGACCTCGACGCCGCCGTCCGGCGATTCCGCGAGCATCACCGGTTTCCCGAACCGGTCGAGGAGACCGTTCCCCGGTTCGGCACGGTGGCGTCGTTCCCCGGTCGGCCGGTGGCGCTCGCCGCGCCCGAGGGCGAGGGGTGGCTCGCCGACAGAATCGCCGCGTTCGGCGACGGTCCCTGCGCGTGCCTGCTGGCGACCGACGATTTGGACGCGGCGCGCGACGCCTACCCCCTGCGAGAACCCGAATCGTGGCCCGACGGAGAAGTAGCCACCTTCGACAGCGACCTGTTGGGTTCCCGACTCGGCGTGGTCGAGCGAGAGGAAACGTAGCTCGTCGGGAGCCGCGGCGGACTACGCTTCCAGAATCTCCACGAGGTTGCCCTCCGGGTCGCGGACGAACAGGATTTTCGTCCCGCTGGCGGTCGTCCGCGGTTCGCTCAGCGTCTCGACCTCGGGCGGGAGTTCTGCGTAGAAGCTATCGAGGTCCTCGACCGCGAGTCCGAGGTGCTTCGCTCCGGGCTGGTTGACTGTCTCTGCGTGGGACTCCTCGCCCTCGGGGTCGTAGGCCACGAGTTCGACGCGGGCCGACCCCGCGTCGAGGTGTGCGAACTCGCCGGTCGCACCCGGTACGCCGACGCCCTCGGCGAACTCCTCGCCCGACACGGAGAACCTGTCCAGCACGTCGAGACCCAGCACGTCGCGGTAGAACGCGACCGCGCGGTCGAGGTCCGTCACCGTCACGCCAGTGTGGTGTGCAGTTAGCTCTGTCGTCGTCACACCGAGGAGGTGGGCCAGACGGGCAAAGTCCTGTCCGTTCGGTTTGCCGAGCGAACCTGTTTCCTCGTCGGACCTTCGTAGCGTTTATACCCTACTCACGACATTCGCCCACCATGAGTACTGTACGCGAGGCGACCGACGCCCTCCTCGAGGAGAAACCCGGCCTCGAATCGGACCTCCGCGAGGTCCTCGCGGTGGACGAGCGCGCCGACGGCTGGACCTTCGACGACGTGCCCGTGGACTCGGGCACCTTCGGCGAACTCGTCTCCCGCGACATCGTCGCCGAGAACGGCGACGGGTACGAAGTCGCCGACCCCGACGCCGTCCGCGCGGGTCTCGATGGAGATTCGGAAACCGCGGACGACGCGGGCAAGAGCGGTGGCCCGTCGCTCTCGTCGCTCTCGCTCGGATCGCTCCCCTCGCTTTCGCGGCTCGAAGCGGGCGCGCTCACTGGCGCGCTGGCGTTCCTTGTCCTGATGAGAACCTACATCTTCCCGAGCGTCTTCCGGGGCGAGTACGTCGTCCTGCCCTCGAACGACCCCTACTACTACCGCTACTGGGTCGAACAGCTCTCCGCGGAGGCGACCGGCGTCTTCGACTTCAGCGTCCTCTCGGGACTCCCCGATGCCGTGGCGAAGGGCGAACCGCTGATGGTCGGGACGCTCTGGTGGTTCACGAACCTCCTCGGCGGAGCCGACGCCGCTGGGTGGGTACTGGCGTGGTACCCCGTGGTCTCTGCGCTCGTCGTCGGACTCCTCGTCTACGCGCTGGCGGTCCGGGTCACCGACGACCGCCGGGTCGCGCTCGCCTCCGTCGTATTCCTCGCGGTAATTCCCGCGTTCGCCTACCGGACCGGCCTCGGGTTCGCCGACCACCACGCCTTCGACTACCCGTGGCTCGCGCTGACCGCGCTCGCGCTGGTCTGGCTCTCGGGCGTCGAGCGCGAGGAGCTTTCGTCTCCGAAGCCGTGGCTCGCCGCCGCCGCCCTCGGCGTCGCAGTCGCCGGGCAGGTGATGGCGTGGGAGGCCGGATCGCTCCTCGTCGGCGCTATCGGCGTCTTCGCCGCGGTCCGAGCGGCCGCCGACGTTCGCGCCGACCGGTCGCCGCTCGTCGCGAGCGCGCCGCTCCTCGGCGGACTGGCGGTTGCCGCCTTGCTTTCGCATTTCGCACACACCGGGTTCGGGTGGCACACCGACGTAGTGGCCTACTCTCCGGCGCTGTTGCTCGTCGGCGTGCTGGGCGTCTCGCTTGCGGGCGAGGCAGTGCGTCGGGCCGGGATGCCCGCGTTCGTCCTCGGAGGTGCCGAAGTCGCAGGTGGGTTGAGTGCGCTGGCCCTCCTCCAGTTCGTCCTGCCGACGTACGCGAGCCGCCTGTACAGTCAACTTGACGTTCTCCTTTTCAACTCCGGTCCCGCCGAGACGCAATCTCTCTTCTCGGGCGGCCCCCAAGGGTTCCTCCTCGGTCCGATTCTGGAACTCGGCTTCGCGTGGCTGCTCGCCGTCCCGATGCTGGCGCTAGTCGGGTGGCGGGCCTACCGGCGCGAGAACGTCCTGTGGCTAGTCGTCTGCACTTACGCCGGGTACTTCCTCGTGCTAGCGACGTTTCAGCGCCGGTTCGTCGGCGAGTTCGCCCCCTTCGCGGCCGTACTGGCGGGCTACGGCTTCGTCGCGTTCGCGGCGAAACTTGACGTAATCTCGGCGCTCGATTTCGGCGACGACGACCCGCGAGGAGAGGAGGACTCCCAGCCCTCGCTCGCCCTGCCTGACAGGGGGACCGCCGCGACCCTCGCGGTACTCCTCGTGTTCGTCGTTAGCGCGGGCGGGGTCCAAACCGCGGTCCGCCACCAACAGGTGAAAATCGTAGACAATAAGTTTGAGGCGGCGACTTGGATGGACGGCTACGCGACGGAGCAGGACTGGGAGTACCCCGAGAACTATGTCCTGAGCAAGTGGGGCCGCAACCGGATGTACAACTACTTCGTGAACGGTCATTCCAGTGCGTACGGCTTCGCCAGAGACCACTACGAGGCTTTTCTCTCGTCGTCGGATCCCGAAGCACAATATCTACAATTACGTGAGAGAGTCGGCTTCGTCGTGACGAAGAACGTTGATTTGAACGGGCAAGTTGCACCGAGGACCAACTACGCACGACTCCACAAGCGGTTCGGGAGTGCCGGACCGAACGGTGCGAGCGGCGCGGGTCACTACCGGGCGCTCTACGCGAGCGACGACGGATCGGTGAAGGTGTTCTCGCTAGTTCCGGGTGCGAATCTTACGGGAACCGTCAAGAGCAACGAGACCGTGACCGTCTCGAAGCAAATCCAAGTCGAGGGCGCGTCGTTCACGTACCGGCGGAACGTTCGAGCCGGTCCCGATGGAAAGCTCGCTGTAACGGTTCCCTACGCGGGGTCATACTCAGTCGGGAACTCGACAGTCGAGGTGCCCGAGAGCGCCGTCGAGAACGGCGGTAACATCACGGTCGGCGCGTAAGAGTCAGCACGGACTGTCAACGCTGCCACAACGAGGACTCGGACGAGGCCGAACCCGAATCTGCCCCAGTGGCTTTTTCTTAATCGACGTTGCCATCCGTCGTAATGCGAATACTCGTTACCGGAGGAGCGGGCTTCATCGGCGGCCACCTCGCCGAGGAGTTCGCCCGCGACGGCCACGACGTGGTCGCGCTCGACAACTTCGAACCGTTCTACGACACGGGAATCAAGGAACACAACGTCGAGGCCGCGCGCGAGGCGGCCGCGGAGAGCGATGGCTCCTACGAACTGGTCGAGGGCGACGTGCGCGACGAGGAGGCCGTCTCCAAACAGGTCGCCGACGCGGACTACGTCTTCCATCAGGCCGCCCAAGCCGGAGTCCGAACGAGCGTCGAGGAGCCCCAGAAGGTCAACGACATCAACGTCTCGGGGACGCTCAACGTCCTCGAAGCGGCGCGGGACTCCGACACCGAGCGCGTCGTCGTCGCCTCCTCGTCGTCGGTGTACGGCAAGCCCGAGTACCTCCCCTACGACGAGGAGCATCCGAACACGCCCGTCAGCCCCTACGGTGCCTCCAAAGTCGCCCAAGAGCAGTACGCCAGAGTCTACAACGAAGTGTACGGCCTGCCGACGGTCTCCCTGCGGTACTTCACGGTGTACGGCCCGCGGATGCGGCCGAACATGGCCATCAGCAACTTCGTCTCGCGCTGTATGAACGGCGAGCCGCCAGTCATCTACGGCGACGGCACCCAGACGCGGGACTTCACCTTCGTCGGCGACGTGGTCGAGGCGAATCGCACCCTGCTGGAGACCGACGCCGCGGACGGCGAGGCGATGAACATCGGGAGTACCGACAACATCGAGATTCGGGTGTTGGCCGAGGAGATACGCGACCAACTCGCGCCCGACCTCGAACTGGAGTTCGGCGAGCGCAACGACGCCGACGCCGAACACACTCACGCCGACATCTCGAAGGCGAGCGACCTCCTCGGCTACGAGCCGACTACGACCATCCGGGAGGGCGTCGAGGAGTTCACCGAGTGGTACCGGGCGAATCGGGAGTGGTACGAACCGCTCGTTCGGAACTCCTGAAGTGTCAGCCCGTCACACAGATAGGGGACTCCATAGCTTTTAAGCTAACTGACTGTGCGAGATAGCGTGATGGTGTCGGGACATCAGTATCGAGTCGTGAGCGTCGTCGGGACCCTGCTGGGGACAGTGGCGGCCGTGGTCGTCACCAACCACCCCGCGGCGCAGTGGCTGACGACGGTCGTTCCGGTGTTCCGGCGACTCCCGGCGAACGTATTGACGGGCGACAAGTTGACGCTCGCGGCGGTGACGAGCGCGCTCATCGTCCTCGGGTGTCTCCTCCCGCTGTTCAAACCTCGTCCTCGGCGCATCCTCGACACGATTCTGCTGACCCAGAAGCGCGTGGTCGTCGCCGGGTTCGCCATGGCGACGGTCGGCTACTTCGACTGGAGCTATCCGCTTCCGCGCTCGACGCTCGCGCTGACGGTCGTCGTCATGCTGGTCGCGTTCCCGGTGTGGTTCGTCGCCATCGGTTACCGGCCCGGCCGCGAGGAGCGAGCGGTCGTCGTCGGCGACGACCCCGAGGAGATTCGGGACGTTCTCGACGCGACCGACGTACCGGTGGTCGGCTACGTCTCGCCGCCGAGCCCCTACTACGAAGGCGAGCGCGGCGTCGCCACCCCGGCCGTCGCCGACGGGAGCGGCGAGGGGGCACTCGACGACCTCGACTGTCTGGGCGGTCTCTCGCGGCTGGACGAGGTGCTGGTCGAGTACGACGTGGACACCGCAGTACTGGCGTTCGCCCATCCCGACCGCGCGGAGTTCTTCGGTGCGCTCGACGCCTGCTACGAACGCGGCGTGGACGCGAAGGTCCACCGCGACCATGCCGACGACGTGCTGACCGCCACGACGGCGACGGGCAACGAGACGATAGTGGACATCGAACTCGAACCGTGGGACTGGCAGGACTACGTGTTCAAGCGGGTCTTCGACGTGGCGTTCGCGGCGGTAGGCTTGCTGGCGTTCGCTCCTCTTATCGCGGTCATCGCTGTGGCTATCAAGCTCGACAGCCCCGGCCCGGTGTTCTACAGTCAAGAGCGCACCGCGGAACTAGGCGAGACCTTCGAGGTGTACAAGTTTCGGAGCATGGTGACCGACGCCGAGGCCGAGACCGGCGCGACCATCAGCGACGAGGACGCTGGCGGCGTGGACCCGCGAGTCACGCGCGTCGGGCGATTCCTCCGCCAGACGCATCTGGACGAAGTTCCGCAACTCTGGTCGATTCTGGTCGGCGACATGAGCGTCGTGGGACCGCGACCCGAACGCCCCGAGTTGGACGCCGACATCCGGTCGGGCGTCGTCGAGTGGCGCAAGCGATGGTTCATCAAGCCAGGGCTGACTGGGTTGGCGCAGATTAACGGCGCGACGGGCCACAAACCCGAGAAGAAGTTGCGCTACGACGTAGAGTACGTCCGCAAGCAGTCGTTCTGGTTCGACCTGAAGATTGTTATTCGGCAGGTGTGGGGCGTGCTGGAAGACGTGAAACGGTCACTGCGCAAGCGGGAATAGACTCCGGCACCTCTCCGAAACGGTTGGTCGTCGCTGAAGAACAGAAGTTAGCCAGTTGGAGGATAGAGATCACTTGGGGCGACAAAACCACGGATAACCGCGCTCAGTCACTTCGTAGTCGAGTTGCTCGAAGAACGAACGAAGTTTTCCGTCACGTGTCTCGCCGTCGGAGATTTCGTGACGTTCGAAGTAGATATTCGGTTCGTAGTTCTGAATGACCTGTTCGGCACCTCGTAGGACTTCGAGACCTAGACCTTCTACGTCGATTTTCAGATAGTCCGGTGGTTCGATTTCACCGTCGGCAACGAGACCGTCGAGCGTCTCGACCGAGACGGTAGTGGTCCCGATTATCTCCTCGTCGCCGTACTTGGCGTTATACCTATTGAACGAGCTTCGTCCCGACTGAGACGACATGTAGAAAGTCGACTCGTCGGAGGCGCTGGACAGGCCGAGATTCATCGGTTCGATTCGGTCTGGGCTTGCAGAGGCCGCGACGTTTTTCCGGAATTTCTCGAACGTCTGGGGATTCGGTTCGAACGCGTAAACGCGACACCCCTTTTCGGCTAGCGGTAGAGAGTAATCGCCTACGTTTGCACCGATGTCAAGGACTACGTCGCCCGCAGAAGCCTCCGCGAGTATCGTTTCGAGCATCGGTTCGGACCCCGGCGGTTCGAGATTGTAACTCTTGTATCGGACCCCGTCGATTTCCTTTCCGAGTGGCCAAATCTCATACTCGTAGTTTGCCTCTTCGATTTTCCTCCCTATCGTTATCAGACTGTCTGGGAGATTGGACAATAGCTGTCTACTGGTCATTCGGTGTGAACCTCGTAGCGTGTAGTATAAAAATAGGGGTTAAGTCGATTGCGGTATCCCTACCCGTGAAATCACACCGACGCGACGAGCAACGCCGATACACGAAACTGTCGTCGTTCCGTATCGCTACTTTGTCAGTAATTCCTTATAGAGGGCTTCCGTGTCGTCGAGAAACCGTTCCTCGCTGAACCGAGTTTCCGCCCGTAGTCGGGCGTTTCGGCCGTATTGACGTCGGCGATCTGTCTCCGAAAGGAGTTCGTTGATAGCGTTCGCTAGTGCGGTCGAGTCCCGAGGAGGGACCGTCAGTCCGGTCTCACCGTCCTGACTCACCCACGGTACGCCGGACGGCAGGTCGGTGTTGACCACCGGCGTGCCATGAGCCATCGCCTCCAACTGGACGATGCCGAACGCTTCGCTCGGGACCGACGACGGGAGGACGAACACGTCGGCCCTGTTGTACAGGCGGTGGAGCTGTTCGTCGGTTACGTAGCCAAGGAACCGAACTCGCTCCTCAATACCAAGCGATCCGACATGGGCTTCGAGGGCCTCCCGCCGATCACCGTCGCCCGCTATCAGAAGCGTAGCATCGACATCAACCATCGCCTCGACGAGATACTCTAATCCCTTGTAGTAGATGAGTCGCCCAGCGAACAGCAGGACCGGTTGCGAGTCATCCACCTCGGAGACAGCGGTCGAGTCGTCTTCGAAGCGATTTGCGTTGGAGCTGTCACTATCGAGGTCGGAAACGGGATACTCGTCGAGGTCCACGGCGAGGGGAATCACCTCGCACTTGTCCTCGTACTGTGGGAGAACCTGTGAGTGTTCAACCAGCGCGGGCGAGGTGGCGAGGATGCGGTCGGCGCGATCAAGGAAGCGTTCGAGAAACGGACGGTAAGCGCGGGCGATAGCCGCTTGTCGCACGATGTCGCTATGATAGGTCACGACGACAGTGACATCTGTCGGGGCAGTAGCGAGATGCGAAATCGCGGCGAGTGGGTGTGGAAGATGATAGTGAACCACATCGTGCGTACGAACGAGTCGTCGGATGTGGAGCGGGAGCGTCGGTGCGAGCGGTACCGAGAGAAGTTTACCGATACTGCCCACCCTATGAACCTGAACACTATTGACGCGGTCGCGTCTGCCGGTCCCCTGCGGGACGGCCGAGAGGACCGACACGTCGTGACCGCGATTAGCCAGTCCCTCCGAAAGCTGTTGGACCACCTGTTCTATTCCGCCGGTATGAGGAGGATAGAACTGACTCACTTGAAGTACGTCCATGTATTGGAGAACTGATAGCCACTGTTCGCCATTATATCTACCTTTTCCAATCTCAGAGCCGCTTCGGAGGCATCGTTTGTTGTGTTACCTTCTTGCGAGGTCATGAAGGTGGGCCTCCAAGTCATCGACGACCGAAGACCATGCGTACATCTCGACCATCTGAGCTCGGCCGCTGATAGCGAGTTCGCGCGAGTCCTCGGACCCAGAGAGCGCGTCAGTAACGTATTTAGCGAACATATCGGCGTCCTCTGCTACCCAGAGGTGCTTACCATGTTTGACGTTCACTCCTTCCGCACCGGTCGGCGTTGAGACGACGACCGACTCGCTAGCAAGTGCTTCGACGAGTTTGATCTTGACGCCGCCCCCTTCTCGAAGCGGCACCACTATAGTGTCGGCAGCATCGATGAACGGTTCGATCGCCGGGACGCGACCCGTCACGACGACGCCGGGTTGCTTGCCGAGACGACGGACAGTCTCGTTCGGTTCCTTGCCGACGATGAGGAAGCGCACGTCCGGAACTACCGACCGGACCTTTGGAAATACCTCCTTAACGAACCACTCGACTGCATCCACGTTCGGTTCGTAGCGCATCGTTCCTGTAAAGACGACAGTTGGCACGTCGCTAGCGTACTTTTCCGGGAGGGACTCGGTCAAGTCGAACCGGTCTGCGGTCACACCTATGGGAGATACTGACGTCCGGTCGGCAATCGTCGGGAATCGGTCGGCCATCTGGGCGCGTTCGTCGGTCGAAAGGAAAAGGTACGAGTCGAACAGACCGTCACCGAAAACAGTTCGTTCGTACTGTAACATTCGTGCCGACTCAACCGCGTAGGGGATGGCCCTCGGCGACGGGAACTTCGATCGTGCCATTCCGAGCAGGACCTTTGTCTCTATATTATGAACAGAAAAGCACGTGGGTACGTCCAATTCTGTTAGGTATTTCGTCATGTTGGTGTGTTCGGCAACGACCACGTCCGCAGTATCTGTGAGTTCGTCGAGTTTCTCCTGGAGTTTCGGTGCGTATCGACTCGCCACAGGATATGGAAGCCGCGGGTTCCGGGCGTATAGTTTCATACCCCGTGGACGTGTCGCATACGTGACCGACGAACAGAAATCTGTCATCTCGTCTGCTCGGTCGAGTTCCGACTCGTCGTCCACGACTGAGAGGACGTGAACGTCGTGTCCACGGTCAGCCAGTCGCTTAATGCGGTTGAACGTTACGACCCGTTCGCCCTGGTTTGGCGGGTACGGTGTACCCGGCGTAATCCACACTAGCTCCATGGTTTGGTGATTACCCAGTTCGGAAGGTACTGTTTCGGAATAGGAACCGATCGAACCGAGTTAGGTGCGGCTACCGAAACTGCTGAGAAGCCTATGCCAACGTAGAACCAAATGCGAAGGACGTAAAACTGGTCCACGAACATCGCGCTAATGGCGGCGAACACGACGATACTGAAGAACGTCTGTGTGATAGCGGCCATCGGCCCGTCACCGTTTTTGAGGAGGGTGTTGGCCGTATGGTTGAACTGTCGGAGGACGAATCCGAGCAACAGTACGAGGAGCAAAAGACCAACGAGACCTAGTTCTGCTAGCGTCCGAGAGTAATTGAACGTCCAACCATATGTGTGGCCTACGAAATCCACACCGCGCTCAGAATGGAACTGGTAGTTGTTCAATCCCACCCCTGTGAGGGGACGTTGAGACCAAACGTTGATTCCGGACAGGATGCGATCTGCCCGAACGTCGAGGCTAGAGTGTGTTACTGTCTCAACACCCTGTGACCCCGACGACCCCGACGACTCCGACGACCCCGACGATAGGGACGCGACGAAACCCATCAATGATGGAATCGTAATGTCCGGAAGTTCCGGGAGACTCACGGCAGGAAACGGTATCCATGCAAGGTACGGCCCAAACAGCTTCGAGCCGAGTCCGATGATGCGTTTCAGAATGACGACAGTAATACGGCCGCCCGTAATGGCGAAATCGAACGCGAAAAAGGCCGCACTCGGAACCGCGAGCGTCGAACCGAGTCGAGCGTAGATGTCCGACCAGTTTACTGCCACTACTATAGTCGCCGCGACGAACAGCGAGACGTAGGCACCTAGCGAGTAGGCAATCACGAACGCAACTGTGACGACCGACAGAATAGCCAGATTCGTCCGGCGAGAGTCAAACAGCACGTCCTCAGAGACGCCGTAGAGGAGTGGAACCGCGACTACGAAGAGTACGTCTGCAAGATACATCCCGAGCCACGATGGCTCCGGGAATAATGACGTGACGCGGTAGAACACGCCACCAGTATAGTACGTTCCGCCGACCTGCTGGTCAGTCAACAGCATGGGGTTCGTCAATTGGAGGAAGGCGAACGGCAGTTGATACTCGCGAGCAAAGAACTGATAAATTGCGAACAGGGAAACGAACACCGCAACGACTGCCGTCGCCCGGAAGAAGACTTTCAGTTCTGCCCGGCCGAGGTTGAGATTATAAATTCCGAGGACGACCCCGAAGAACGCTCCGAGTCGAAGGACGCCGAATACGAACTCTCGTATTCGAGCGGCGTCGCCGGAGAGGAGCGGCCAGACCCCCGTCGCTGTCGCCCAACCGAGCCAGAGCGCGAGCAGGAGGATACTCGAAGACCAACGGAGAGTTCCGCGTTGGACGACGCTAACGCCGCCAGCGACGACGATAGCGAGTCCGACTAACCAACTGAATTTGATTCCGATACTTCCGACTCTCAACGGAACGAACCCCACGAGTGGGAAGCTTGCAACCATAGCGACTGTGAGGAGGGCAGGAAGATTACGGACTCTCCGGAACCGCCCGAAGAAGTCGTTGTCGTTGTTGGACATCGAAGATAGTTATCGAGTTAGGTATTGGGACCTACTTAACATTTTTCGTACGACTGTATAACCATTTCAGCGGCTCTCTCGTACGTTTGTCGGTTCGCATACGCTCTCATCGACTCCACGTCTGCCTGCGTGTCACCGCGTGCCACCTCGGCGAGTGACTCGGCTAGTGCAGTCGGCGACCCGGCCTCGAAAATTGTTCCGAAGCCACGCTCCGTGACTCTTCGACCGAGCGTCCCGAAGTTCGGAGCGACCAAGGGACGGAGCGCACCGCAGGCCTTCTGGAAGACACCGCTCGTCCGCTGAGCACCGAACTGCCTGCGGTAAGGCACGACGACTGCGTCGGCCGCCAGAAAGTAGTACGGAACGTCTTCCTGCGGGACGAACTCGATATCCGTCCAGAGA
This sequence comes from Halorussus salinus, assembly GCF_004765815.2. Classification (NCBI taxonomy): domain Archaea; kingdom Methanobacteriati; phylum Methanobacteriota; class Halobacteria; order Halobacteriales; family Haladaptataceae; genus Halorussus; species Halorussus salinus. The sequence goes on from NZ_SBIS02000007.1 coordinate 191,362, forward strand.
CTAACCTGTGGAGGCAGTTCGACCGCGGTCAAGTCGGATTTATCCATGTCGTCCGGAGGCCCGGCGATGACCATCTGGAAGGCCGGACCGTCGTATCGACGAAGTGCTTCGAGTAGCAATTCGATTCCCTTGTCGTCTCGAAGTTGACCGAAGTAGAGCGCAATCGGTTCGTCGTCCGGCAGGCCGAGCCGTGATCGGGCGTCCAGTCGAGACGAATCCCACTCGAACCACGGCTCGAGTGGGTCGGGTATCTCCGAGATCGGCACGTCGAACCCGAATGTCTCCACGAACCGCTTCGCCTCTGGGGAGTGAACGAGAACGCTGTCCAACCGACCAGTTCGCAGACAACCGTACAGTCCGACGGTCCGGGCCACCAGCGAGGGAACGCGCTCGATGGCCCACGACGGAAGGCGTCGGAAGGCTTCGGCGTGACAATCACCGAGAATCGGTACGCCAAGAAGCGACCGAAACGGGGCTGTGAGGTGAGCATTCCGGAAGAATGCGCCGTTAATCTCGCCAACGACGTCGATTCCCTCGTGTCGCTCGCTCCGATAGATGGCGTCTGTCACGTCGTCAATTTGGAGAAAATAAAGTACGTCAGCACCGCTTCGCGTGGCGAACTCGGCGGCCTCTTCGACTATCTCGACCGAGTCGGCGTGTTCGGTGACGGCGGTCTCCTCGGCGAGAAACGACGTCTCAACGTCCTCGAAGAACTCACGGTGACGTTCCGTCCGCTTGACACCGAGAAATGAGACCGAGATGCCGAGTTCGTTTAGTTCGGCCGCCATCCGACTCGCGTATTCGAGATGGTGGCCCGATGCATATTGGTCGAACAGGACAACTTCCATTGGTTGCTACCAGCCCCGCAGCCGATGTTGATTCTTTCGATAGTCGAACAGCAGCGGTAGGTCTCTACGACCGCGATACGAGCATCATCCGGTTTGTCGGGGGGACCGACCTGTAGTTACTAATGCGAAAACTCTAAACCCATGACTTCAAGTGAGTATCGTATGGATATCGCAATCATCGGTGGGGCGGGCCACGTCGGACTCCCCATGAGTCTCGTTCTGGGAGACGCTGGACACGACGTGACACTCGTGGACACCGACGAGGAGAAACTTGAAGCGATTTTAGACGCCGAGATGCCGTTCTCCGAACCCGGTGCGAAGGAACTCCTCGCCGAGCAATTGGCTACTGACGGGTTCGACGCGACCACCGATATCGACGGTCTGGATTGCGACGCCTACGTCGTCGTCGTCGGGACGCCCATCGATGAACACAATAATCCGCAAATGGACAATCTACTGGACATCATCCGGAAGCTACGATCTCAGATCGGAGACGGGGAACTCGTCGTCCTCCGCTCGACCGTCTACCCCGGAACGACCGACATCGTTCGGAGTGAACTGGAGAAGGCCGGACACGAAGTCGGTGAAGACGTGTACTTGTCGTTCGCCCCCGAGCGCATCGCCCAGCATAATGCGCTCGAAGAAATTATCGGACTTCCGCAACTCATCGGTGTCTTCGAAGACGAGAGTTACGTCCGGACGCGCGCACTATTCGAGAGTTTCCTCGAAGCAGAATGTCCACGACTCACGCCCACCGAGGCCGAGCTAGGAAAACTCTTTACGAATATGTGGCGGTACCTAACCTTCGCGGCCGCGAACGAGTTCTACCTCATCACCGAGTCGTTTGCGACGAACCACGACGTGAACGTCCATCGAATCCTTGACAAGACCGCTCGTAACTATCCCCGATTCGATGTGCCCTCGCCCGGTGCGAACGTCGGTGGCCCCTGCCTGACGAAAGACGGCTGGTTCCTCGTCGACAACATCCCGTACAACGAACTGGTGACTGCGGCGTTCCAGATCAACGAGGGCATGCCAGCGCAGATAGTGAACAGCATGCTGGAAAAGCACGCAGAACCCGACAAGGTGACGATTCTCGGGATGACATTCAAGCCGAACTCGGACGACACTCGGAACTCGGTCGCGTTCAAACTCGAAAAGCAGTTACAGTACAAGGGTATCAACGACATTGTGAGAATCGAACCGAACAAGGAAGGCTTCGACGACTGGGACGAGGTCAAAGGGAGCGATTGGGTCATCCTGATGACGCCTCACGACGAGTTCGCCGACCTTCAGGAGGTGCATCGACAGGTGGATAACGACGAGTGTACGTACTGCGATATCTGGGGATTCTGGGAGAAGATGCGATACGACTCCGAGAACGGCTTTATGAACGCATTAGAGTTCGATTTCGACGAAGCACAAACGAAGGTGCTATGATGAAAATCACAGTTACCGGAAGTGAAGGATCGCTGATGCAATGGACTATCAAGCATCTCATCGAGGACGGACACGAAGTCCTCGGCGTAGACAACTACAACCGATACGATGATTACGACCACACCCGCGTTGTCGACCAAGACGAATATGAGTTCCACAAAGCCGATCTGACCGACCCGGAGGCGGCACACGAAGTCGTCGAGGACGCCGACTACGTCATCAACGCCGCGGCACTCATCTACGGCGTAAAGGGGTTCCACGAGTACCCAGCCGACATCCTCTCGAATGACGTGACCATCCATCGGAACATTCTAGAAGCGGCCGTGGAGGCCGACGTCGAGCGCGTAGTGTACATCTCGTCCTCGATGGTCTACGAACAGGACGACCCACCCCACCACGAAGACGACGTATGGCAGAACAGAATCCCATCGACCGACTACGGTCTCTCGAAAGTCGTCGGGGAACGATACAGTCGTGCGTTCGAGAAGCAGTACGATTTGGACTACACCATCTGGCGGCCATTCAACATCATCACGCCGTACGAGCGTGCCGAGGACGAACCGGGCATGAGTCACGTGTTCGCCGACTTCATCCAGAAGATACTGATAGACGAGCAGAACCCGATGGAAATCTTCGGTGATGGCGAGCAGGTGCGGTGTTTCACGTGGATAGACGAAGTTGCCGAAGCCATCGCGACGCAATCGTTCGTAGACGTGACGCAAAACGAGGTGTACAACCTTGCCAACCCCGAACAGATTACGATGAAGGAACTCGCCCGCCTCATTTTCGAGAAGGGAAGAGAGCGAGGCATCGTGGATAATGGCCATCTTGAGTTCGACCACGTGCCGATCTACGACGACGACGTGAAGAAGCGAGTGCCGTCGGTCGAGAAGGCCGAGGATCACTTCGGCTGGGCACCCAAAACGAAAGTCGAGGACTCCCTCGAACGCTGTATCGACAACACCATCGGTGAGTAACGACAGCACAGAGGGTCGCCTCAAGGGAAAGGTCACCGCTGTCTAAACGAAGCGTGATTAGATACTCGTAGACAAACAGTTCTTCGTCGTATGGAGCGACTGAAGACTTATCACACTGAGAGCGGGTCACCATTTTGTACCCAAGGAGCGTAAAATTTTTGCCCTACTCCACAAGCGTTTCCCACAATGGCACGGACAGCATTCCACCACGCTTACTACGTCTACAAGCGGACGGGAATAAGAGAGTTATTTCGCCAAGCCCTGATCGAAGCAGAAAACTTCTTCGGGAGACACCTATCTCTGTCGCATCAGAAACTCTACCAGCGGTCAGTGAACGAACTACACCGCCGAATGGAGAGCGAAGACGACATCAAAGACGCAATCGAGACGGCGTTTAGCTACAGAGGATACGGAGTATTTCGCTCTATCGAACCGTTTCAACAGTCCGGTGAACTCCGGGAACTGCTTGATAGCTTACAGCGAGAGGACATCGACTCGGTCCTCGAAATCGGCACCGCCCGTGGTGGCTCGTTATATCTCTGGTGTCGGACCCTAGAACAGTCCAATACGTTCCTTAGTGTCGATTTGCCCGGTGGTGAGTTCGGCGGAGGATACTCGGAGCACCGTATCGACCTTTTTCGTGAATTTGTGGACGACGCGAACATGCAGTTCATCCGACGGAACTCTCACGACCCGGAAACAGTACGAATGGTCGAAGATGCGACCCCCGAAAACGGTATCGACCTCTTGTTTATCGACGGTGACCACACGTACGAAGGAGTGAAAAAAGACTTCTATAGCTATTCGGCGCTTCTTGACGACAATGGTATCGTCGTCTTACACGATATTTTGGGGAATCCACACGACCCGGACGTAGAGGTAGACCAGTTCTGGCAGGAATTAAGGCAAGAATACAAAACCGAAGAAATCGTCGAATCTCCCGAACAGGACTGGGGCGGACTTGGAGTGGTCTATGTTTGAAGATTCAGTCGATTCCAATAAGCGGCGAGTAATCGACACGGTATCGGGACTGATCCGTTCGATGCGTCCGCCCCAGTGGTACAAACAGGGAGTGATGTTGATTGGTATCGTCTTTGCAAAACAACTCTCGGACCCCGTTGCTTGGAGGGGCCTCGTCCTAGGCATCATCTCGATGACAATTTTGGCGAGTGCGACGTACATTTTCAACGATATCTTTGACCGAAAAGGAGACCGCGCTCATCCCCAGAAGTGCCATCGTCCGATAGCGAGCGGCCAAGTCAGTATCGCGCTTGCCGCCAGCTTCGCTCTCGTTTTAGTATCGATATCGCTACTAATCGCGTCGCTGTTAGATACAGTGTTTCTAGCAATAATAATTGTCTATCTCGTCCAAAATTGGCTCTACTCGTTTGCTCTGAAGGAGATAGCTTTCGTTGATGTTCTCGTAGTCGCCTTCGGGTTTGTGCTTCGCGCAGTTGCTGGTGTCGTCGTTATCGACCAAGTCGTAAGCCCGTGGTTGCTAGTCTGTACGTTCTTGCTCGCGCTGGTTCTCGCATTCGGAAAACGTCGTCATGAGATTCACGCGATGGATGAACCGAGTGAAACGCGGAAAGTACTCTCAGTGTATACGAAAGACGAGTTAGACCAACTTCTCGTAATGGTCACATCGTCGCTATTGCTATCCTACTCTGTCTACGTCGTGCTACATGCGGATCCAGTACTAATGCTATCGCTTCCAATGGCCTTCTTTGGGGGGTTCCGGTATCACCACCTCGTTCGAACGACGGCAATCGGTAGTCAACCAAAATATCTTGTTACAGACCGACAATCTGTGTTGAATCTCGTTCTCTGGACTTCTAGCGTCCTTCTAGCGCTGTACACCCCGATTGGCGAACACTACGTATTTATGTAGACTACTACAATGAATCTGCTGTCTGCATTCAGATGAAGCAATACGACCTCCATATACACACGAACGCGTCGCCCTGCTCGGGAGCGACGCCAGCGAGCATCGTCGAAGCCGCAGTTGAAAGAAACCTCGACGGAATCGCAATTACGGACCACGACACCCAAACTAACGTCGAAGCAGTGCAACGTATCGCACCGGACCACCTGATGGTCATCCCTGGTGTCGAAGTAACGACGACAGAGGGACACTTGCTTGCGCTATACGTGGACGAGGCGCCGCCCCAAGCCGAACCACAGACCGTCGTCGACTTCGTTCATGAACTCGGTGGTGTCGCAGTGCTGGCCCACCCCTTCGACGAGTTGCGACAAACGTACGACAGCGATTTGACGACGTTGGCCGCTGCCGTCGATGGTATCGAAGTTCGTAATTCGCGATGTCTCTTCGAGCGGTACAATCGGCGCGCAGAATCTTTCGCAACGACCCACGACTTGACAGCCATCGCGGGTAGCGATGCGCACTTTCCGTGGGAAATCGGACGTGCGACGACAGAGTGTAAGACATCACTCCGGGCCGCACTGAAAAATGATTCGTGCACCGTTCGAGGCCGTGGAAGGTATCTCACCGGTCACGTAGCCACGAAGGTGGAGCAATTTCGCTCGTATCGATTCAACCGTCTCTCCTAAAGAAGAATCAAATTAAGTAGGTCGCCGACAAATCTGATACGAAGACCGGACAAACAGAGAGTAGTCACCGAACTGGGTTAGTTTTGTGTAATTTCCAAGTTCCAGTACCTGTTGACCGGAGGGGAAATAGTACGATCTTGAGAGGACGACAACAATATCCGACCGAGACGCCACAACGTCGCCTTTCGAGCGGACCGTGAAAAGACGCTCTGCATCTTCCGTGTACGTATTCTGCAACTGATGTCTCATCCCGTATGGTCCCCCGACTGTTGCCGATTCGTTGCACGCTATCTCCGAACCGACGTAGTCTATCGCATCTCCTGTACCGCTGGTGCCGTAATAGTACCGCGTGCTGTACGAGGCAGTCGCCTGCATAGCGACGAGTCCGACGTTCGACCCGAGAACCGCTACGAGCAGAATCGACGTTACTATCGCTCGCTTCGTAGTCGAATCGTGCTGGTTTAGTAGTACCGTCGACGCACCCCAAACGATTGCGATAGGGACTAAGAGACCGCTGTAGATGAGCAATCGTCGTCCGGGAGCGGACCAAGCACCGGCAATAGGGTCAGCGAGAGCGAAAATTACACCGGCGACGACGAGGCTGCCACCAGCAACTTGAGCGCTCCATCGTTTCGTCGGTCGTATCTTTACTCGCCCCATTCCGACTCCGGCGGCGATCGTCAGTAGTGGCATTACGCGACCCATGTATTTGGTGAAGTCGTAAGTGGACCCTTTCAGAAGAACTCCATACTCGACAATAGTCAACAGCGAAAAGAGAACAAACGGAAGGAGAACAGCTTGCTCGGTCTGTAGTACTTGAGTGAAGTGAGTATTTCGTACTCCTCGTAGGTCTTCGAGTCGTGGGAAGATAACGACGAGACACAGCAAGAGGAGAAACGGAGAAATCCATAGTATCTCGTAGTAGATGATGTTTAGAATCTTCAACGGGAGTGCGTGAAGTTCTGGATACGTAACCCGAGAGACAAATTGCGCATCGGTGACGAAGGGTGTGAGAAAACGTGTTCCAGTGAATAGAGAGAGGCCGCCCCACGTGATGACGAACGCAACGAAGCCGCCTACCACCGAGAAAGCAAAGCGTGTCATCTCCGACCATCGACGCGTGATTCCAAAGTAACAACAGAACGTCAATAGGAGTGGCGGTAGCGGACCAAACTTATTCCAAGAAAGTACGTAGACGAACGACGCTGTAATTGCGTACTTGACGATCGGAGTCGTCTCGTCCAGTTCGTAAGCGTACAGGAACCAGAAAAAGAACGCCGAAAGGAGGAAAGTAAAGACGTTTTCCATGTCGATAAGGACGCCAGTCTGGACGGCGAGAGGCGAGAGAATATAGAGAAGAGAACTGAGAGCGGGAGCAACGGATTTTGGGAACGTCTCGGCTATCTCTACGAGATTTTCCCGGACAATTAATTTAGTAGAAAAATATACCGGAAATATTGTTCCGAGGGTAAACAGGAATGTACTCGCCCTCGTAATCACTGGCTCTGTCGACCCAATTGCAGCGCTCACGGCGTAAACAAAAAAAGTGTATAGTGGCGGATGTATTCCCCTCGGGTATCCATTCGTATCGAGGTATCGAACGTTGACGAAAAACCAACCCTCGTCTTCTATAAGCGGGTCCGAAAGTTCGGGGAAAGCTAAAACAGTTGAGAGGAAGACGAGTGGAATCAGAACGGCGATGTCAGCTTTCTCTAACAATCCATTGCGCACGGTAAGAGGTTCAGACGTAGTTTACATGAGCGCTTCGATTTTCCGTAATTCGGGTGAATCAGTCAACTACTGTCAGACTTAATTAAATAATTTTCGTTCTAGTTCACAGATACCTCCGAATCCGGAGTAGGCTCCACGGTCGTCGATTCGAATTTCGGGACGGTATCCGCAGCGACGTGTCTGGACCTCAGCGATAGCCCAAGTCCCTGAGTCGTTCTTCGACACCCTCCGTCACGTTGTCAGAATGAACTTTGGAAGTATACCGGTCGTCACTAACGAACTGTTGGTTGCCGTTGAGTTGTGAGAGAAGTTCCCGATTCATTTGTTCTGGAACGGGAGTTCCGGCGAGCGACAACACGACTGCCGCGATAGACGTACAATCTGCAGTGAATTGTGTCGTCTTGACAGCATCTCCGGCGATGACAGCAATACCTTCCGGAGTATGGTCTGCAAAGCGATCCCGTGGCGTATGGAACCACGACTCGTCGAAGTCACCGTAGCACATGTACTGCCAATCGGCGGGTTCGACGAGAAGATCAGGTGCCGCCTCGGCGTTGCTTCCCGAGTATATCTCTCGGCCCCGATGGACCGCTGTGACTATCTCCTCGCCGGTCTCGGGATGGCAGAGTTCCTCTAGTCGGTCGGCGATTTCGGTCAGCGTTGCGTCGCGCTCGTCGGGTGTCACCATGCCATCGGGGTAGCGGTCGGTCGAATTGAGGTATATCTTGCCCATCGAATCGTACGCGAACGCGGTCGTGTTCTGCCAATCGATGGTCTCTTTCAGTTTCTGTCTTCCTTCACCGGCGGCGTCACGCACATCGTCCAACAGCGAATCGGGGGCGAGACGTTTCACTCGCTCTTTCGCCGAGTGCGGGAGTGCCGCACCGGCTCGCCAACAGGCTTCGAGGACGATGTCTGCGACCGTCTCGAATGCGGTTTCGTTCACCTGCTTGCGTTCGAGGTATCCGAGGTTCTCAAGTAGTTCGTTCAAGTGGATTTCGCCGGTTATCTCTCCGGCACCGTGGTCCGAGAGCAGGACGACGTTCCGGTCGTTACCGACCGAGTCGAGGAGTTTCCCGAGCACACCGTCGAAGTGTTCGTAAGACTTCTTTACCGCGTTCTCGCCGTCTATTTCGGTGTTCCAGAGGTAGTGCTGAATCCAATCGATGCCCATGAAGACGGACCAGAGCAAATCCGGTTCGTAGCGTTCCAGAAAGTCTATTGTTGCCTGACACTGAGCGTCAGTTATCCGGCGGACTTCCTCGTAGTACTTCTTTCGGTCGTCCGCGGGTTTTCGGTCCGGTTTCACTTTGAAATCGCTGTCTCGCAGTCGCTCCTGTACGTCCGAGGGATAGGCACGGACACCGTCGTCGGTACCCGGAAAACCCGACACGAAGAAGCCGTCTACTTTCGGCGGGGGCGATACGATAGGATAGTTCATTATTCCGACAGAACCGTCGTGTGCGTCGATGACGTCCCAGACTGCCGGTCGAGAGACGGACCCGTATTCGACGGGTGAAACCTCGTACGTGTCCGGGTTCTGTTCACGGAACCCATAGATACCGTGTTCGCCAGGGGAGACGCCGGTCGCAATCGAGGTCCAAGCTAACGGTGTCATAGGCGGCATCGTCGAAATCAGCGTCCCTCGCGCACCCCGGTCGAGAAGTCGTTCGAAGTTCGGGAGACGCCCATCTTCGAGCAGAGGGTCGAGGATATCCCACGTCGCGGCGTCTAATCCGATTACGAGCGTCTTAGTCATAGGTAGTCGAAAGAAATGGCGTGAGTAAAGTGCTTCCATCTCCCAAGTCACGCGAAACTGGAATGCCTTCGCTACGGATAGTCGGTTACAGCTTCGAGAAACCGTCTACGCCGAACAGTATCGTTTCCACGACCGGATACCCCACCTTCGTATCGATTCGTCGGGCAATTCGAGCGTCTCGCTCGGTAAACGCACCGAGGATTCGAAGCGAAGCGACGTAAACCGCCACGACGACAATCGGTAGCGTAGTCGCTGCTATCGTAGTCTGCGTAATAGTTCGAGCGAACAGTTCCCCGAACGCCAGCACCGGTACTCCCGCACCGAGTACTCGCAGAAAGTCCCAACTGTATGGGTGGAGGCCGCGAAGATAGTTCAACTCTAAGACGCCCAATACACTCGTGACCGTTAGTGCGGTAGCCGTACCGATACCTGCTCCTAGAATCCCCAGTTCCGGAACCAACAGGACGTCGAGTACCGTGTTCAGGGTAATCAGGATTATCGTGTTCAGCAGAGTCAATCGGGTGTATCCCAGTCCTTCGAGCATCATTCCCTCGGGACCGAGCATCGAGTTGATGAAGTACCCCATCGAGAGGGCGACGACCACGAGACCTGCGGTGGCGTACTCTGGCGTGAAAAAGAGGGCCAGATACGTAGTCGGTGCGACGGTGAATGTAATCGCAACGGGAAGCGTGAGCATCGTAATCCACCGAGTCGCAACCGTATACTGTTTCGAGAGGACGGAGTCATTGTCTTTGTTCTCTGCGACTAGTGGTTTGAAGACCGGCGTAACGGCTTTGAGAACGATGAGAAGGTTTATTGAGAGGAAGAAAGCGACGCGATAGTAGCCGACGTCCGAAGAATCCAGCAGATAGCCGATGATGAAGTAATCGACTTGACCGACGATGGAGTATATGAGGCCCGCGAACATGAGCGGAAACGAGTACGAGAGAAGTTTCCAACGGGACGTCTCCCTCGTCTGTGCGGTCCAGATGTCGTTCACATAGCGTCGGAACAACAGCACGCCCGCACCGACGGCAAATAGCGTTCCGAGAAGGTAGCCAGTCACCAAGCCGACGATTCCGGTCCCGACCGAAAGCAGAACCCCGACGACGGAAACCCGGACAAGCGGGTCAGCGAAGTTCTTTACGAGGACCCTGAGTTCCATCCGCTTCACGCTATTGAACGTCGCGAGGAGGACGTTCTTCCCGGTCTGGATTGGAACTAGTAGGGCCAGTATCGGTAACGAGTGTTCCAACGACGGATCGTCGAAAATACGCCCGACGTCTCCGGAACTGACGAATAGCAGTACCGTGAAGACCAGGGAACTGCTCCCGGCGAAGCGGGTCACGTGGACGATGACAGCCTTCGCTTGACCGACCTCTCCATCGTCGAGGTGTTGGGGGACGAAGTAATCTATCGCACGATGGAGGTTTAACGAGGCGAGCCCCTGAACGAACATGACGATGGAGAGACTGAGAGTGAACGTCCCGTAGACCGACGGCGAGGCCAGTCGCGTGACCAGTACGACAAAGAGGAAGCCTAATCCGCGACCGACGACATCGCCGACGAGCGTTATACTCCCCTGCTTGGCGACGATAGAGAGACTGCTCTCGTCGTCCGTCATCGGTCTATGGAGCGTCGGTCCCGCTGAGATCAACTGTCACGCCGTCTCGTTCGAGGGGGAGACTGTCTGCGGCAGACCGTACGAACGTCGCTATCGTCGGCGGGGGAGAGAGATCGGAGACACGAGGCGAGTTCGGAGCAAGGATACGCATTAACGTCGTTTCCGAACTTACGATTATAACTATTCCGAAGTTCCGGAACGCGGGGGCTCGTGTCTCTCAAAGTCTAGCCTCGCCCAACTCGCGTCGGCGAGACTACCTCACTCCGACCGGGCCCTGGAACGACCCTACTCTACGGTCACGCTCTTCGCCAAATTCCGCGGCTTGTCAATCGAGCGCCCCAGCTTGTTCGCCGCGTAGTAGGCCACCAACTGCAACTGCACGTTAGCTAGCACCGGAGCAACCCGCGGATGCGTCTCCGGAATCTCCAAGACCGCATCAGCATACCGTTCGACTTCCGAGGAGCCATCCGTCACCGCGACCACGGGCGCGTCCCGCGCCTCTACTTCCTTCACGTTCCCGACAGTCTTGGTCGCTTTCGCGCCGTCACCAGTAACCACCGCGAACACGGGTGTCTCCTCGGTCACTAGTGCCAAGGGGCCGTGCTTCAACTCGCCCGCCGGGAACCCCTCGGCGTGCTTGTAACTGATCTCCTTCAACTTCAGCGCGCCCTCCAGCGCGACCGCGTGGTGATGACCGCGGCCGACGAAGAAGTAGCCCTCGCTGTCCACGAACCGGTCGGCGACCTGCGCGGCCCGCGAGGAGTCCAGTATCTCTTGGACCTGACCGGGCAGGTCCCGAAGCGCCTCCACGACTTCGCGAGTGTCGCCGCGGTCAGTCAGCGCGGCCGCCAGTAGGTTACACGCCACGACCTGCGAGGAGAACGTCTTCGTCGCCGCGACCCCGATTTCCGGCCCGGCACGAATCATCAGCGAGCGGTCGCACTCGCGGGCCGCGGTCGAACCGACGACGTTGGTCATCGCCAGCGTCTCGACTCCTCGGCGGTGGGCTTCCCGCAACGCCGACAGCGTATCCGCGGTCTCGCCGCTCTGGGTGATGCCGACGACGAGCGTGTCGTCGCCCACCGGCGCGGGCGACGTGGCGTACTCGCTGGCGAGGAAGGCCTGTGCGTGGACTCCGGCCTCGCGGAGCGCCTGCGCGCCGTAGAGCGCCGCGTGGTAGGAGGTGCCGCAGGCGACGAACTGGACGGATTCGGCGTCGAGTCCGCGCAGGGCCTCGACCTCGACCGACCCCGCGAGTTCGTCCACGCGCCCCCGGAGACACTTCCGGAGCGCGCGGGGTTGCTCGTGAATCTCCTTGAGCATGTAGTGGTCGTAGCCGCTCTTGGCGGTCTCCTCGGCGTCCCACTCGACGCGCGAGACCGATTTGTCGAGCAGGCGACCCTCGCCATCCGAGACGGTCCACGACCCGGATTCGAGACGGGCGAACTCGCCGTCCTCCAGATACACCACGCGGTCGGTGTAGTCGAGGAACGCGGGCACGTCGCTGGCGAGGTACGCCGCGTCGTCGCCGACGCCGAGGACCAGCGGCGAGTCCCGCCGCGTGGCGAGGAGGGCCTCCGAGTCGGCCGAGACGGCCGCCAGCGCGTAACTGCCCTCCAGTCGGGCGACCGCCGCGCGGAATGCCGCCTCGAAGCTCGCGCCGTCGGCGAGTTCCGCCTCGATGAGGTGGGGCACGACCTCACTGTCGGTGTCGCTGTCGAACTCGTGGCCCCGGTCCCGTAGTTCCGCCCGGAGGTCGGCGTAGTTCTCCACGATGCCGTTGTGGACGACCGCGACCTCGCCGGTGCAGTCGGTGTGCGGGTGGGCGTTCGCGTCGCTGGGCGGGCCGTGGGTACTCCAGCGCGTGTGCCCGATGCCGACTCGGCCGTCGAGGTCGGACGTGACCGCCTGCTGGAGGCGCTGAATCTCGCCCTCGCGCTTGCAGACCGAAAGGTCGCCGTTCGAGAGCGCGACGCCAGCCGAGTCGTAGCCCCGGTACTCCAGCCCTTCGAGACCCGACAGGAGTACGTCGAGCGTCTCGCTCCGGCCCGCACAGCCGATGATGCCGCACATCAGCGAGTCACCCCCGCCGTCCCCGTCGGAACCCCACTTTGGTCAGCAGTTGTCACAGTTACTCACCGGTACACGTCGGCGTGTTCGCTTATATTTTCGGATACCGTGACACCGGTCCGGAGGTGGGCGCTCGGACCGACCAAGGTTCCGGGCGCGAAACTCACGTCGCCTGCGGCGCGCACGCGGTCGGCAAGCACCGCGCCGAGTCGTTGGTCCTCGAAGACGGTGTCGCCGACGCGCACGTCGCCCGGCCCGCCCGAGACGGTGGCGTCCGCGCCGAGCGTGACGCCCTGCCCGGTCACGCAGTCCAGCAGGGTCGCGTTCGGGCCGACCCGCGCGTCGGTGTCCAGTACCGACCGGGCGACCACCGCGTTCGCGCCGACGGTCGCGTTCCGACCCAAGGCGGTGTAGGGGCCGACGACCGCGCCGGGCCGGACCTCGGTGTCGGGACCGACGACGACCGGGGCCTGCAACGTGGCGTCGTCGTGGACCGTCGCGCTGTCGGCGACCCACACCTTCTCGTCGCGCTCGGGTTCGGTGACGCGGCCGTGGAGCAGGAGGTCTTGGGACACGTCCAGCAGGTCCCACGGGTACGTCGCGTCCTCCCACAACTCCTCGGTGACGACGCCCCGAACCAGCGCGTCCTCGTCGATGAGGTCCACCAGCGTATCTGTCAGCGCGAGTTCCCCCTGCACGCGCGGCGTCTCCTCGATGGCGTCGAAGATGGCGGGCGAGAAGGCGTACACCCCGGCGTTGAGCAGGCGGTAGTCGTCGGTGTCGGGCTTCTCGACCAACTCGACCACGCGGTCGCCGTCCATCACGACCGCGCCGTAGTGGGACACGTCGGCCTGCTCGGTGACCGCGAGCGTGGCGTTGCCGTCGTCCTCCTCGAAGGCGTCCAGCACGTCCGCGACCATCTGGCGCTCGATGACTTGGTCGCCGTTGACCACGAGGAAGCCCTCCTCGCCGGAGACGGCCTCGCGGGCCTGAAGCAGGGCGTGGCCGCTCCCCAACTGCTTGTCTTGGGCGACGTAGTTGACCGGGACGTTCCGGTAGGTCGGTCCGAAGTGGTCCTGCACGCGGTCGCGCTTGTATCCGACGACGACGTGCAGGCGCTCGATTCCGGCCCCGATGAGCGCGTCGAAGACGTGTTCGAGAATCGGCCGGTCGGCGGCCGGGAGCATCGGTTTCGGGCGATTGCGGGTCAGCGGTCGCAGGCGCGTCCCCTCCCCCGCGGCCAGCACGACGGCGGCGCGAACTGTCATGGATAACGCATCGGTCAGCGGCCGTATCAATTTTCGGCTTTTCGAGGTCCGGTAGGTCGCCGAATTCACCGACCAAAACGGTCAGTCTCGCGAGTGCAACGATTCGACGCGCTCGCGGATCCAGTCGAGGACGGTGAAGAGTACGTCGAGGTGATGCGTCCCGAGCGGCGACTCCATCGCAGTCCCGGCGTCCGGCGGCGGGTGGAAGTGCGCCCGCGGCGCGTCCGTCTTCGGGTGGCGGTCCCAACGGCACTGATATCGGTCGTCGCCGCGCGTCTCGACGTAGTGAAAGTAGTAGTCGTCGGTCGTGAACCAGTGTACGTCGAGTCGAACGTCGTCCACGGCCCGCGGATACCCGCTCGCGTCGAATCGTAACTCCAGTTCGCGCGGCGAGGAGCTAGTCGGGCGAAGCTCCCACGACGCGACGAGCGGATGGCTGGCGGCGCGTCGGCCGAGGGTCCGGAGCGTGGGCACGTCGAGTTCTCCCGTCGAAGCCGAATCGTCGCTTCCGAGGCTCGAACCGTCGTCTCGGGAAGGTCCAGTCATCGCGTTCCGACACCTCCGCGAGGTTACGCCGACACCGCGTCGTCGGCGTCGCCGCCGCGTCGCTCCGCGCGGTGGGCGGCGCGCTGGAACAGTTCCAAGTCCCGCCGGACGGTCCGCCACCGCGCGAGCGCGTCCCAGCGGTCGTGAATCTCGTCGTGGTCGCTCGTCTCGAACGTCGCGGGCGAGACGGCGTCGGGACCGGGCGCGTCGAATCGCTCGCGGAGACGCTCGTCCTCGGCGGCGAGTTCGTCTATCTTCGCCCGGAGGTCGGCGACCGAGTTGCTCGTGGCGAGGTCCTCGACGCGCTTCCAGCGAAAGTACGAGTCGTTGCGCCGGTAGGTCGCCGGACGACCGTCTCGGCGCTCGGCGATTCCCATCTCGACCAGTTGAGCCAGTGCGTCGCGCGCGCCGTCGTCGGAACAGTCGGCCTCCTCGGCGACTTCGCTGGCGGTCGCGTAGTCGGTCGTCCCCGTGACAACATCGTAGACGCGCTGGAACGTCGTTCGCTCCTCGCGCCACCGTCGCTCGCTCTCTCCGGCGTGCGAGTCCGAGGGCGTCGGTCCGCTCGGTCCGTCGGTCATACTCTCGCTTCGCGCTCAAAGAGGATATATCTTTTCCAGAGTCGATATATCTCGTCTCTAATTCCGAATCAAATCGCCAGCGCCCCGCCGCCGAGCATTGCCAGCGCGCCCAACCCGACGCAGACCCCCCAGAAGGGCACGCGCTCGACCACGCGCATCAGCGCGTCGATGGTCAGGTAGCCGACGACCGCGGCCGTGCCGAGCGCCAGAAGCGCCTCGGTCGGCGTGACCGACGGGACTCCAGTATCGAGAAGAACCAGAACGCCAGCGCCGAGCGCGGCCGGAATCGACAGCAGGAAGGAGAGTCGGAACGACGACGAGCCGTCGTGGCCCCGGAAGAGGAGCGCCGAGGCGGTGGTCCCCGACCGCGAGACGCCGGGCAGGATGGCGAGTCCCTGCAACGCGCCGACCAGCACGGCGTCCACGAGGTCCGGGGAGTGGCGGCCGCCGAACTCGAAGCCGTCGGCGACGCGCTGGAGGACGCCGGTCAGCACGAGGAGGACGCCGACTAGCGCGACGAACGCGCCGCCGGTCAGCGCCGAGACGACCGTCTCCAGCGTGAGGTAGGCGGCGATGCCGACGACGCCCGAGGCGAGGGTGGCGACGCCGAGAAAGGAGAGGGTCGCGGTCTCGCCGTTGGCGTCTCCGCGGTCGGCGTCCGGGAACGCGCTTCCGGGTCGCCAGTCGGGGAGCGCGCCCAGCACGTCGGCCAACTCGTCGCGGTAGTAGACCGTCGCCGAGAGCGCGGTCCCGACGTGGAGGAACAGCGAGAACTGGACCGCGGCCTCGGGCGACGACCCGAGCGCGGTCAGGAAGACGGTGATGTTCCCTTCGCTGGAGATGGGCAACCACTCGAAGACGCCCTGCAACGCTCCGGCGACGACGGCGACTAGCGCGGACCGGTCCATACTCGGTGGGCGAACGTCGGGGGTAAAAACTGCTCGGAAACTCCTCGGCGGGGCGTCGAATCGAGGCCCGCCGACCGCCTTCGATACGGTCCCGAGCGCGCCCGGCCTCCTCGGGTGCGCTCGGCCGACCGGACTACCGGGCGATGGATTTCGAAAAGTTGTCGCTCCGTTCGCGTGCGGTTCCGGATTCGCCGGTGATGCTCTACGCGGGTTGTGTCCGGAAGCGTCGAACGTCTACGTCGGTCACGTCGTCGTAGTCGTCGTCGGCACCGACCAGTAGCGTGCCATCGACGTGTGCGGCAGTGGCGAGCGCGAACGCGTCGCCGAGGGCGGGCGCGTGACGGAACTTGAGGTCGGCCGCGGTAGGCCACGTCGTCTCGGTATCAACTCGTCGGATGCCGCTCTCGCTCAACACGTCTACCACGGCGTCGGCACGCTCCTCGCCGTCGATTGCACGCACGACGTAGTGGACTTCGGCGAGGGTCACAGCGGAGATGTAGCCGTCCGCCGCACCTTCGACCGCCTCGACGTATCGCTCGACGGTGTCGCTTCCGGATTCGTCGCAGAAGTAAGCGACGAGCGGTTCGGCGTCGAAGACGACAGTTTCGGGGAGGTCGCTCCCGGTCATTCGTCGGTCGTCTCGTCGTCCGTGCCCGTACTCCCGTCTCCGGCTTCATCGCCAGCGTACCGTCGTCGCAACTCCGCTTCGCTGGCCTCGTCCCGGTCGCGCTCCTCGCGTAGTCGCTCGACCGCCGACCGGTCGTCGTCGTCGGTCTTCCCCGAGAGGACTCCGCGTAGGTCCGTGACCGACCGAATCGGGCGGACGACGACCTCGCCCTCGTCGGTGCGGACGAACTTCACGCGCCCCGGCGTCTCGATCCCGAGTTCGTCTCGAAACTCTTTCGGAATCGTCGCCTGTCCTCGTGACGACACGGAAACCACTTTTTCAGATTCCGTTCGACTCATACTTCTCGTAGTTACTATCTCGGCTTGCTCGTACATAGTTATTCTGTGAGCCGACACGTCTTTGAGACGAGTCATTTTGAAACACTATTTAGTCTTTATACGTAAATATGACTACTCGGTCCGTCGAACACGCCGGACGAGTATCACGTGACCGAACCGTGAGAAAACGAAATCGGACCGCTCGATGTTTAGGCGTCTTCCAGACTGCCCGCGTCGAACTCGCCGTCGAGGTACTCCTCGCCGAGGTTCGTGATGGTGTAGGTGCCGCCGCCGACGTTCTCCAGCAGGCCGTGGTCGTCGAGCGCGCGACAGCGCATCCCGAGGTGGTTGGTCGAGTAGTCCAAGTCGTCGCCGATTTCGGCCAGTCGGTCGCGGATGGCCGACGGCGGGTAGTTGCCGTTCTCCCGGAGGAATTCGAGGATTCGCTCGTCGGCTTGCGTGAGCCAGTCAGCGTGCTTGCGCATGGTCGCCCGTATTTTCGGTGCCGATGCATATATAGCTACTCGTTTGAGCAAGGTCTGAGTTGCTTTCGAGCAACGGAAGACTGGTTTACTGAACGTCGAGGTTGTCGAGCGGGTCTCCTCGGACCGAGGAGGCTACGGTGGGGAACCCGCGGCCGAGGAGCCAACCGAAAACCCGCGGCCGACTCGCCTCACTCGACGGGTTCGCGCCAGTGGACCGTGACGTTGTTGACCGCGAAGGCGTCGTCGTGGCTCTCGTCGCGCACGACTCGGAGGGTGTTCGCGCCCTCGACCAGTTCGGTCTCGGTGATGGCGTCCTCCCAGTACTGCCACCCGTTCGCTGGCGGCACGTCGAACCCGCCCAGCGACTCGCCGTTGATCTGGAGTTCGTGGCCGTACTCGTCCACGCGGAACGCCTGCAAGCCGACGTAGGGGTCGGTGGCGCGGTCGGTCGGCACCGTGAACTCGAACTCCGAGGTCGCGTCGCCGACGAACTCCGCCCACGGCACGTCTAACTCGTCTGCGTCCGGCCCCAGATGGGCGCTGACGTTCACCAGCGCGTAGTTGGCGCGGTAGGCCATGCGTTCGGTCACGACGGCCGTCGTCAAAGTCGTAGGGGGTGGCGGGGTGAGTTTGTCTCGTGGGAGGGGTTCGTCTCGTGGAGAGTTGACGGGAAGACAGGAGAGGAGCTAGCTTCAGGCTTGAGCCTATCATACTGCGACGGCTCCGCCACCGCACGACTGCGAGCCTCACACCTCCCCAACCTCCTCGCTCACTCCCTCACTACGTTCGGTCGTTCACTCGTCCCTCGCACGCTGATGGCGCGGCCTCGCATCGTGAGGCCGCGCCAGCACGCGCCGAAGTCGAGGAGTGGAGGATAGCGTCAGCACCGTGAAAATGGCTTCAGAGCCGGATGTAGGCGTAGCCAGCGTCCTGCAACCGCGTCAGTTCGCCGACGCCCGAGGAGACCACTTCGACGCCCTCTAACAAGTCACCCTCGGAGACCTCAGGGTGCCGTGCGGCGTTGCGACACGCCTTCAGTGCGACGTTCCGGTCCAGCAGGTCCCGGAGGCCGTCCGCGAGGTCCGAGTCGGCGTGGAGGCGCGCGATGGCCTCGCCGCGGTCGAGGACGACCGCGACCGACTCTATCTCGACGCTTTCGTCGGCCAACAGGTTGCGGACCTTGGCGACGACGACCGGTACCTCCTCGGGGGTCGAAACGTGGAAAACGGTTCTCATACTCGGGGTGTCTCGTGGCGCGACGAAATGGGTTGCGGTGGCCGCAACCGCCCGTACGAATGAGAAACCGGTAAACCGCCGCGTCGCCACGCATCTACCATGACCATCCTCGAAGACGCCCGCCGCGTCGCCGCGAACGGCCCAGTCTGCGACTCGTGTCTGGGCCGGTGTTTCGCCGACCGGAGTTTCGGGCTGACCAACGCCGAACGAGGCCGCTCGCTCCGGGTCGCGGCCGCGATAGAGGACGACGAACCGTTCGAACCCGCCGACGCCGACGAGTGCTGGGTCTGCGAGGGCGAGAGCCAGCGTTTCGACGAGTACGCCGAGCAGGTCGCCGACTCGCTCGCGGACTGGCACTTCGAGACGTATCAGGTCGGGACGCGAACGCCGCCCTTGCTGGAGGAGAACGAGAAGTTGCTCCGGGAGTCGGCCGAGTTACCCGAGGAGGCGGGCGAGTCGTTCAAGTCGGAGTTCAACCGCGAGGTCGGCAAGCGCGTCGGGCAACTGACTGGCGCGGAGGTCGATTTCGAGCGCCCCGACGTGTTGGCCCTGCTCAACGTGGACCCCGAGCGCGACGAACTGACCGACCACACCGTCGAGGTCCAGATAAACTCGGCGTTCGTCTACGGCCGCTACCGGAAACTCGAACGCGATATCCCCCAGACCGAGTGGCCCTGCCGGGAGTGTGGCGGCACGGGCAAGCAACTCGCGGAGGGCGGCGGCGAAGAATCGTGCGACCACTGCGGCGGGTCGGGCTACCTCTACGACGAGAGCGTCGAGCAGTTGACCGCGCCGCCGGTCCTCGGCGCGATGGACGGCGACGAGGCGCTGTTCCACGGCGCGGGCCGCGAGGACGTGGACGCCCTGATGCTCGACACCGGCCGTCCGTTCGTCATCGAGGTCAAGCGCCCCCGCGAGCGCGACGTGGACACCGACGCGCTCGAAGCCGAGATAAACGAGTTCGCCGACGGGAAAGCCGAAGTCACCGACCTCGCGCTGGCGACTCACGAGATGGTCGAGCGCGTCAAGGAACTCGACGCGAGCAAGACCTACCGGATGGACGTGGAGTTCGACGCCGACGTGACGAGCGAGGACCTCGACGCCGCAATCGAGGAGTTGCGGGGCACCACCGTCGAGCAGGACACGCCCCAGCGCGTGGACCACCGGCGCGCGGACCTGACCCGGACCCGGACCGTCTACGATATAGAGGGCCACCTCGAAGACGAGCGCCACGCCGAACTCGAAGTCCACGGCGAGGGCGGCCTCTACGTCAAGGAACTCGTCTCGGGCGACGAGGGCCGGACCACGCCGAGTCTCGCGGGCCTGCTCGGCGTCGGCGCGGTCGTCACGGCGCTCGACGTGGTGGCCGTCGAGGGCGAGGAGGAAGCGTTCGACGACCCCGAGTACCTGAAGGAAGCGATTTGAGCGCCCGGAGACCGCGCTCACGGCGCGCCGTCGGACGACGCCACAAGCGGTAGGTTCGCGAGCGGCGTACCGCCGACATGGCCGACTCGAACGACCGGCGGGACCGCGACTCGGACGACCGGCAAGACGGGGTCTCGGAGGGTCAGCGGGACGCCGACGAGAACCGGGCCGACCGCGAGGAGTTGCCCGACGACGACCCCGGCGAGCGGTTCGGTCCGGACGTGGGCGAAGTGCTGGCCAGCGACCCCTCGTCGATGACCGGGATGGTCGGACACTTCTACCGCGGGCAACTCCACCGAGCGACGACGTGGCGCGGCCGCCTCGACCAGACCTCCTACTGGGCGGTCACGGTTATCGCCGCCCTGCTGACGTGGGTGTTCTCCAGTCCCGGCAACCCCCACTACCTCCTGCTCGTCGGGATGGGCGCGATGGTGGTCTTCCTGCTCATTGAGACCCGCCGCTACCGGGTCTACGACGTGTGGCGCGAGCGCGTCCGCCTCCTCGAACAGGACCTGTTCGCGGGGATGTTCGACCCCGAGAGCGAACCGACCCACCCCGACTGGCGGCGGCGCATCGCGGCCGACCTCCGGGACCCGGCGGTCAAGACGCCGATGGTCGTCGCCCTCGCCCGGCGACTCCGGCGCATCTACTACCCCCTCTTGCTGGTCGTGCTGGCGTCGTGGCTCGTCAGAATCACGGTGTTCCAACCCGACCAGACGTGGCGCGAGACCGCCCGCATCTTCGGGGTTCCGGGCGTCGCCGTCGTGACTGGCGTCGGCCTGTTCTATCTGGGCGTGACCCTCCTCGTGGTGTACGGCGTGCTGAAGCGCGGTCAGCGCGAGTTCCACGAGCGCGAGAGTACGGACCCGTGGCGCGACTGACCGACCGGGACCGGGTTCCGTCGGCCGAACGCTCCGACGACGAGTTCACTCCGCGGCCGAGGGCAGGACGGCCACCTCGCCGTCGGCCCGAACCCGAACCGCGTACTCCTCGACGGTGAACGTGAACTCCCACTCGTCGTCGGCCCCCGCTCGGTAGAGGTCGTCTATCGCGTCCACGTCCACGCAATCGTAGAGTTGCACGTCGAGGTCGGTCGGCGCGACGCCTTCGACCGCCGCGAGCGCGGTGTAGACCGACCGGCTTATCGGCTCGGAACTGTCGGGGTCGTGTCTGGTTCGGTAGAGCGTCGTCGCGTCGAGTTCGGCGGTGGGGGTCGCGATTGCCATACATCCTGTAGGCTCTTCTACCGTATCAATCACCGGCAGACGACCGTCAGACGCACGAAACACGCCGTCAGTGGTTGCTCCCGGCGGTCGCGGGGCACCGCGGGACGGTGGGCGGCGAGGTCGCTCAGTCGTCGGCCGACGCGCCCGGCCGGAACTCCCGACTGATGGCTTTCCACTTGCCGGTCGAGAACCGGTGGTAGTTGATGACCGCCGGAACCGTCGTCTCCGCGACGAGCGAGAGGTAGAGTCCCATCAAGCCCAGCGAGGAGGTCGCGCCGAGGTACGCGATGGGAATCGACGCGCCGAACATGCCGACGACTTGACTGTAGAACGTCCAACGGGTGTCGCCGCTGGCGTCGAGCGGTCCGGCGCTGGCGGACTTGACGCCCTGCCCGACCGCGGCGACGCAGGCCGCGTAGACCAGCGCGACCGCGACCGGAATCGTCGCCTCGCCGCTCTCGCCGACGAAGAGACCGACGATAGGCTCGGCGAACAGGCCGACGGGAATCGCCGCGACGACGTAGGTTCCCACCGAGAAGGCCACGATGTCCCGAGCGTAGGCCTCGGCTTCCCCTTCGTCGCCCTCGCCGAGTTCTTGGCCGACGAGACTGCTGGCGGCGAGTCCGAAGCCCCAACCGGGCGTGTTCATCAGCCCCCAGATGCGACGCGCGATGACGTAGGCCGCGACGACGCTCGGACCGAACAGGCCGACGATGGCCAGCATCGGGAACTTGGCGGCGTTCCAGACGCTGTTGCGGCCCACGACCGGGAGTCCGATGCGGACCAGATCGACCACCGTCTCGCGGTCGAGGTAGGTGCCCGCCGGGTTCACCGTCACCGGGAGGTCGCCGAGACCGGGGAGCCGTCCGGCGACGAGACCGGCGGCGAAGGTGCCCGTGACCAGCACGTTCGACAACACGGTGCCGACCGCGGCCCCGGCGACCCCCATGCCGAGCCCGAAGATGAGGAGACCACTCAGGAGGATGTTGGCTATCGCGCCGCCTCCTCGGACGACCATCGGGGTCCACGAGTCGTCCGCGCCGATGTAGATTCGGCTTCCGACGAGGTTGAGCGCCGCGAAGGGGACCCCGAGCGCGAGGAGTCGGAGGTAGACCGCGCCGAGTTCGATGGCCCCCGCGTCGTCGGTCATGAGCGAGATGAGTCGAGTGGGCGCGAGCCAGAAGGCGGCCGCGACGGGGAGTGAGACCGCGAGGACGACGAGCGCGCTCGCCCGGACCGCGACGCCGAGTTCGTCGTAGGCCTCCGCGCCGAACCGCTGGGAGACCAGCGCGATGGTCCCGCCCGCCAACCCGCCCCCGAGCGAGAACGCGACGCCCCAGTAGGGACTGGCGAAGCCGATTCCCGCGATGGCGACGGGGCCGACCGCGAGGCCGACCATCGCCACGTCCACGGCGTTCTTCGACATGCGCGCGAGTCCGGTGACGATGCGGGGCCACGCGAGGTCGGTCGTCCGACGAACGCGCTCGGGCGAGACGAGTCCGGCGCGGGCGAGCGCCCGACCGACCGCGAGGACGACCAGTCGCACGGGGTTCGGGAGCGAAGGCACGTTGGTTGGGCTATTTCGAATCGAAAGTAAAATGCTTTCTATACGTTTCGGGGAATCGAGGAGCGATGGCCCGCGCGGTGACGGTGCCATGCGGTCACGCCTCGGAGTCGGCGATAGCTCCCGGTGCTGTCGCGGTACCGTGTGAGGCGGTCGCAGTGCTGTAGCCACCGCAAAAGTCAATTACTCCGGCGCAGATTTCGAGAGCGTGTTCGGAGTAGACGAGGCCGGGAAGGGGCCGGTGTTGGGGTCGATGTTCGCCGCGGCGGTCCGGGTCCCGGACCCCGACCTCCTCCCGGCGGGCATCGACGACTCGAAGAACGTCGTGCCCGAGCGCCGCGAGGAGATAGCGGCCGAACTCCACTCGGCCGACCGAATCGCGGTCGGCGTCGCCGAGATTCCGGTCGCGCGCATCGACGGCGACGAGGACATGAACACGCTGACCGTGGCGGCCCACGCCGAGGCGATTTCGCAGGTCCTCGGAAGCGAGGAGAGCGCGCCGAAAGGCGTCGCCGACGAGCGAGCGGGCGAACCGGCGGGCATCGCGGACGCTGGCGACACCAGCGAACAGCGGTTCGCGCGCCGGGTCGCCGACCGCGTGCCAGCGGAGATAGCCCTGACCGCGGAACACGGTGCCGACGAGGAGCATCCGGTCGTCGGCGCGGCGAGCATCGCGGCGAAGGTCGAACGCGACGCTCACGTCGCGGCCCTCGCAGAGACCTACGCCGAGAGCTACGACCCGGAACTGGGCGAGTTGGGGTCGGGCTACCCGAGCGACCCGACGACCCGCGAGTTTCTGGAGACCTTCGTCGCCGAGGAGGGCGAGCTACCCGACTGCGCGCGCCGGAGTTGGGCCACCTGCGAGGACGTGTTGGCCGCGGCCGAGCAGTCGGGACTCGGCGATTTTTAGGCGGCGTCGAGGTCGTCGGGCCACCACTTCAGCAGGAGCGTCCGGATTCCCTGTCCCACCAGCGCGATGCCGAGGACGACGAAAGCGACGGTGACGACGTTCCACCCCGCGGCGTTGAATCCCATCAGGACGAGACCGAATCCGGCGTAGATGCCGACGAGCGCGACGACCGTCCAGAAGAGCCGTCCGACGAGCCTGTCGATTTCGGCGCGAACTGCACGGCGGACCGCGCGTTGTAGCTCCTCGTCGGAGATATCGGAGGACATAGTGCAGAGTTGTCTGCCGCCGCACAAGAATCTTCGCGTCTGGCGAGCGGCGCTCCGACGCCGCGCGAGCGCCGGGCCGAGCATCTGGGTTTTTGACATCTCGGCTCGAAGTCGGGGTATGGTCCCCTCCACTCCGCTCGCGGTGACGGTGCCGAGTTTCTCCGAAGTCGGAATCTTCCTCGTCGTCGCACTCCTGTTACTGCTCAAACTGCGGCTCCTGACCCGGTTCCTCGTCGGAGATTTCTCGCCGTGGCACTTGCTGGGCGAGTACCGGGCAGGAAAGCAGTCCGTCGAAGAACGCGAGGAGTGAGCGGTGAAAGCGGCGGCGCTCGCGTCTACTTGTCCGTCAGCAGACTCCGCAGGATGTCACCGTAGGCCGGGCGCGTCACCAGCACGCCGATGAGGACGCCGAGGATGGTGACGATGGCGAACCCTTGCAGGTCGCCCAGCGAGAGGACCGCCAGCGGACTCATCGCGATGATGGTCGTCGCGGCGGCCGCGCCGATGACCCAGAACGCCTTCCGGAAGCGACTCTGGAAGACCCGCGAGGAGTTAACCTCACCTTCAGACATCACCTCGTCGGCGATGATGATGAGGTCGTCCACCCCGGTCCCGATGACTGCGATGAACCCGGCGATGTGGCTGAGGTCGAGCGGAAGCTGAATCGCCGCCGCGAAGCCGAGCAGGATGACGACCTCCGAGAGCGCCGTCACCAGCATCGGGGCCGCGACCTTCGGGTCGCCGTACCGGAGGAAGACGACCGCGCTGACCGCGCCAACCGCGACGAGACCGGTGATGAGCGAGTAGAGCTTGAACTGCTCGGCCAGACTCGGCGCGAGGAAGTAGGAGGTGCCCTCCTCCATGTTCAGCGAGGCCGGGAGCGAACCGGCGTTCAGGTGAATCTGGAGCTGACGGGCCTCGGACATGTTGGCCGTCTGCATGACGAAGCTCGGGTTCTGCGTGAACTTCTCTTGGCGGAACGTCTGGGCGAGGTCCGGGCTCATGCCCGCCGCGTAGACGATTTCACCGTCGACGACGGTGTACAGGCAGTATCCGGGGTTCTCGGGGTCTGCCTCGTAGCGACAATTACTGATGCCCTCGTTGGCGAAGCCGAACTGCCGCATCGCGTTCGAGAAGTTCTGTGCCGTCTGGTCGTTCAGTGTGACCGGAACGTGCGTGCCCAGACTGGGAGCCTCTTGAGCAGTCCCGATACTCCTGAAGTCGCCCTGCGAGAGGAGCGGCGTCGTGCGCGTTTCGGTCCCGTTGTTCGTTTCGACCGGGTAGGCGGCGACGACCTGCACCTGCCCGCGCTGGGTCACGAGTTCTTCGAGTTCGGTCCGGTTGGTGTTGGGCATCTCGATGACCACGAAGTGTTCGTTGCTCGCGGTCGTCACCTGCTGGACCTGCCCGCCAGAGAGGCCCGCCTCCGAGACCTTGTCCCGGAGGATGCGAACGATGTCGTTACGAGTCGTTTCGGTGACGCCCGGCCGGACGGACTCGTAGTCGTAGCCCGCCTGCCCGAGCGCGCTCTCGAACGCCGACTGACTGACGTTGCCCGCGAAGACTTCGACGGTCGTGGTCTCGTTGGCCGCCTGCGCGAACCGGACGGTCACGTCGGCCGCGCTCACGCCCGAGATGTTGCCAGCGACCCGACTCTCGACCGTGGTGGCGTCGGTGCCGCGGGGCACGTCTACGCCCTCCGCGGTCAGGCCGTCCACGGGGGCACGGATGCGGGTACCGCCCGAGAGTTCGAGGCCGAACTTCAGGTTGGTCGGCGTGTCGGCCGCCGTCTCGTTGACGAACTCGCTACTTCCGCCGCCGTCGCCGCCGCCGACGCCGGGCGCGAAGATGGCGAACGTGCTGACGACGAGGAATATCGCGAGGAGGACGACCCGCCAGTTGTCACGGATATCCATCATCGGGTCACCCCCTCGTACTTGTACCAGCGAAGCAGGCTGAGGTTGAGCATGTAGGTGTTCATCAGGTCGGTCGCCAGTCCGAGGACGAGGACGATGCCGATGTCACGCAGGAGGTCGATGCCGAAGAACCACGCGACGACCGCCATGACCGCCATCGCCGACAGCGAGGTGACGGTCATCGTCACGCCGGTCCGCATCGCGCGGTGAGTCGATTCGTAGAAGCCGCCCGACCGGCGCAGGATGTGGTTGTTCAGCAGGATGTCGGAGTCCACCGAGTACCCGATGAGCATCAACAGCGCCGCGACGGTGCCCAGCGACAGCGGGATGCCCAGCAGGTTCATCAGCGCGACGGGAATCATGATGTCGCTGAACGCGGAGATGACCACCGCGATGGAGGGGACGAACGACCGGAACATCAGGAACACGAGGATGCTCATCCCGACGAACGCGAGGCCGATGCCGAGCAGTGCGGTCTCTTGGGCGGAGTTCCCGAAGCTGGCGGAAGTCCCTTGGACGGACTTCACCATGTCCGCCGTCGATTGGCCTTGGACCGGTTGTAAGTTGTTTCGCGCCTGTTGGCCGATGTTCTCGGCCTCGGGCGGGAACGTCACGATGTAGGTGTCCTGTGCGGTTTGGACGGGAGTGACGGTCGCTTGGGTACCGAACGCCGCGGGGATGTCGGCGGGCGGGGTCGAGGTCTGGACGCGTAGCTCCGTACCACCAGTAAACTCCATGCCGAGCCGTACCGGTGCGCCGGTGAAGACGTACCACCCGACGATGACCAGCAGTGCGACGGCGAGAATAGCGAGCGGTATCGCCGCCAACTGCCGGTTGGTGTACTGGGTGTAGTCCACCTCCGGCACTTCGAACGCTACCATATGGATGGAGAATGTGAGACGGCCGTGAATAAGTGTTCTTATCCATGTTGCACTTCCCGCGGCCGTTTCCGTGGGAAGAAGGCTCAAACGACTCGGGCGCGTACCCCGAGACATGGGGACCAACACCGACGACAGTGATACCGACGACACGCCGACCGAAGCCGAGCGACGTTCGGTCGCCGACGAAGACCTGAGCGACCGCCACGAAGACCTCGCGCCCGCCGACCGGGTAGTGGTCTCGTACCCCGAAGACCTGAGCGACTGGGGCCGGTTTCAGGTCGAGAAGCCCGCGTTCGTGGCGTACCTCCGGAAGACCAAGACCGACCGTGTCCGGCAGGGCGACGCGTGGGAGGAGTTCGTCGGCGTCGGCTGCTGTGGCAGTACGTTGGACGTACCGCTCCGGGTCGAGGAGATAGACGGCGGCGAGACGTTCGGTCCCGACACGGAAGTCGAGTGGACCGTCCGGGAGGCATGCGGGATTCAAGGCGGCTGGCAGGTACAGAGTCGGGGCGGGCCGAACGAAGTGTAGCGCGGCGCAGTCGAAACCGAACTCAGGGCATGTAGCGAACGCTGACGACGCCGTCGTCGGCCCGAACCTCGACGCGCGAGACGCCGAGTCGGGCCGCCCGCGAGAGCGTGCCCTCGTCGTCCAGCACGTCGGTCACGGCCTCGTCGGTGTCCTCGGGCGGCACCGTGAGGACGTGAATCTCGCCGTCGCCAGCCCGCTCGGTCCGGGCGATTTCGCCCTCGTCCTGTTCGGCTGCGAGGTCCTGTTCTTGGGTCGTCGGCGGCTCGTCGCTCCGCTCGGTCGAGAGGCTCCGGCGCTCCTCGACCTCCACCACCGACCACGTGAGGTTCATCGGCGGGTCGGGCGCGACGGTGGCTTCGACGGCGTCGGTCTCCTCGACGCCGGGGTTCGAGGAGAGCGTGTGAACCTGCCCGTCGTGTACGTCCTTCAGCACGGCCGAGTCGCCCTCGGCGTGCGTGACGAGGAAGGTACTCGTCTTCTCGTCGGGGTCGCTCATGGCTCGAACTACGTAGTCGCGGCTTTTCCCGGTTGCGTTTGACGACAGCGGCGACCGAGCGTCGAGACCGATGGAAATCGGAGGGTCACCGCGCGAACCGATGCACGACGAGGATGAGCGCCGCGGCGACGAGGGGCGGTGCGACGGCGTAGACGGCGGGCAGCGAGTAGAGGAACTCCACCGCGGGCGCGAGGAGCGCGGGCGGCGTCTCGCGCTGGTCGGTCGGTGCGGAGACGAGCAGCGAAGCGTACAGCGACAGGACGAACAGGTAGCCAGCGAGCGCGAGCGACACGTCGGCGCGGGCGCTCGCGGTGCCGCGGGAGTGTCGCCGCCCGGACGAAACCACGGGCGCGACCAGCGCGACCAACAGGAGGACGCCGCCGACGATGAGGAACGCCCGCGAGAACGTTGCGAGTTCCGACCCGCCAGCGGTCTGGAGGACCCAGACCGGGAGCGCGAGGACGAGCAGGACCGCGAGCAACCCGCCCAGTAGCGCACTGACGAGGACGTAGGACTTGAGGAGTCGCGACTCGGTGTGGGCGAACGCGCTCCGAAACGCGCCGACGACGACGCTCCGGGACCCGTCGGCAGTCGAATCCGACATCGTTCGCCCCTTAGCAACGACCGCCAATAAGCCGTGCGATGCCGACAGCGGGGCGTTCGGGGGTCGGTGACCGCGAGCAGTCGGCGACCGACGACCGCAGGAGAGAACGATTAGGACGCCTTTCGGGAAGACAGGGGATTGCTTAAACGATTCAGCGATTTCCGAAACGGTCGTTACCGCGTCGCCCGCGACGCGTCGGGCGTCGAATCGCCGCATCACTCGTTGCGACTACGCCGCTCGCCCGCCCGCGCTACCCATCGCAAGTCCCGGTCCGGATTTCGACGGGT
Organism: Halorussus salinus; assembly: GCF_004765815.2. Classification (NCBI taxonomy): domain Archaea; kingdom Methanobacteriati; phylum Methanobacteriota; class Halobacteria; order Halobacteriales; family Haladaptataceae; genus Halorussus; species Halorussus salinus. Next base: position 220,455 of record NZ_SBIS02000007.1, read on the forward strand.
TCGTCAAGTTCGAGCGAGATGCGCTCGGCGGCGCTCGCGGACCCCGAGAGGAACTCCCAGTCGGTGATGGTCCCCTCGTAGTGGTCGCCGTAGAGCGCGGCGGCCTCGTTGAACGCCGGTTGGACGATCACGTCGAACTCGTCGCCGAGGCCGCGGAACGCGCCGCCGTCGGTGCCGGAGGTGCCCCACGTCCAGTCGACGCGGTGGTCGTCGCCGTCGGTGGCCCACTCGTCGTAGTTCGTCCCGGCGCGGTCGCCGGTCTCGGGGTCCGGGTAGTGGTCGTCCTTGACGACCCACTCGCCGTCGGTGGGGAGATTGTACAACTGAAACGTCACCGCACCGGCGTCGTCGTTGCCGACGCTCCCGTGGACGACGACGAGACTCGTCCCCTTCGGCCCCCGATAGAGGAGCAGAATGCTGGTCCGGTCGCGCTGGAGGTCTCGGGTCCCCGCGGAGGCGTAGGTGACGCTCCCGTCGCCGACCCCGCCGTTCTCGTCGGTCACGCGCTCGTCGGGCAAGTGGTACTCGTAGAACGTCTTGACCGGCAACCGACCCCGGAGCGGCCGAATCGGGACGCACTCCTCGGCCTGCTCGAGGAGATACCCCGACTCGTCCCGTCTCGCGCTCGCGCCCCGCGACGCGAGCGACCCGAAACCGAATCCGGCACCGACGGCGGTCAACAGCGACCGCCGAGTCGTCGTCACGCTGGAGTTCCCGTCCATGCTCTCGTTCGGCCACGAGAGCGGTGAATTTTGTTATCCGGTCGTTACGTCCGTTCCGGTCGGGCGGGAAAGTAATCCGTCCTGATAGGTCGGCACGAGCGGAGCGACTCGTCCCCCGAACGCGGGACCGGCCCACTTTTGGTCCGCGCCGTCGCCGTCTACGGTATGCGCGTAGACCTCGGCAACGCACTGTCGGAAGTCGCCGACCCCGGACTCTCCCGCACCGAACTCGACGAGTTGGACGAGCGAGTCGCCGACGCTCACGAGCGCATCGAACGCGGCATGGCGGACGCCGACCACGGCTACGCCGCCCTGAACCTCCCCGAGACCGCGGACCCCGACGCGATTCGGGCCGCGGTCGAACCCTTCGCCGACGCCGAGGCGGTCCTGACCGTCGGCATCGGCGGGTCGGCGCTCGGCGCGGCCACGCTGGCTCGCGGCCTCCCCTCCGACACCGACGCCTACTTCCTCGACAACGTGGACCCCGAACACGTCTCCCGACTCCTCGACTCGCTCCCCCTCGACTCCACCGCGGTCAACGTCGTCTCGCGCTCGGGCACCACCGCCGAGACGCTGGCGAACTTCCTCGTCGTCCGCGACGAGATGGCCGACGCCGGTGTCGATTGGACCGAGCGGACCTTCGTCACGACCGGCGACGAGGGCAACCTCCGCCGCCTCGCCGAGAAGGAAGGCTTGCCCGCCCTCGACGTGCCCGACGGGGTACCCGGCCGGTTCTCGGTCCTCTCGACGGTCGGACTGGCCTGCGCCGCCATTCAGGGACACGACCTCGACGCGATTCTGGCGGGAGCCAGCGACGAGGCCGACCGCCTCGCCGGGTCGCTGTACGACTCGCCAGCCTACGCCTACGGCGCAGTCTCCTACGCCCTCGAAGAGCGCGGCGCGGCGGTCAACGCGATGATGCCCTACGCCGAATCGCTGGAGACGTTCGCCGAGTGGTTCGCCCAGTTGTGGGCCGAGAGCCTCGGGAAGGACGGCCGCGGCCAGACCCCCGCTCGCGCGCTCGGCGCGACCGACCAGCACTCCCAACTCCAACTCTACCGTGCCGGTCCCCACGACAAGATGGTGACGCTCGTGCGCCCGGAGAACTACGAGGACCGCGCGATTCCGACGACGGACCTCGACGGCCTCTCGTATCTCGGTGGCTCCACCCTCGGCGACCTGCTGGACGCGGAGTTCGAGGCGACCGAAGCCAGCCTCGCGGCCGCGGGTCAGCCGAACGTCCGGGTCGAAATCGACCGCGTGGACGAACGCAGTCTCGGCGAACTCCTCTACGGCATGGAAGCCGCCTGCGTCCTCTACGGCGAACTCGCCGACGTTTCGACGTTCACCCAACCCGCGGTCGAGTGGGGCAAAAGGGCCGCCCGCGGACTGCTGGGCGGCGGCGACTTCGAGGAGGCCGACGCCGTGGCCGAGAAGACGACGCTGACCGTCGAGTAGGTGGCTTCTGTCGAAGGTGTCGGTCGGGAAAAGAACAGAACGTTTTTGACAACAGTCTAACTACACTCGGGGGAACGTATCATGTCCGACACGACCCTCCACCGGCAGGTACTCGTCGCCGCGCTGGTTCTCCTCGCGGGCGTCGCAGGCGTGGCCACGGGCACACCCGTGACGGTAGACGACACATCGCCGCCAGTACAGAAGATCGACACAGCAGTCGCACAGACCGACACGACGAACGAGAGCCAGAATCTCACGGCGACCGTCGTCCACGACGAGAATCATCTTGAACTCAGTCCGACTCGCGGACAGAACGTCAGCATCCGAACGAACGCGGCCGCCGGAACGAAGCTCACGGTCGAGTTGCGCGAAAACGGCATGTTCACTGACCAGTACGACGCGATGGTCTCGGAAAACGGGACGGCGACGCTGAGTCTCGACCTCCGCTCGCTCGAACCGGGCACCAACGTATCGCTCGTCGTTCGCCACGGACAACAGACTCTCACGAAAGCGAGCGGTATCGTCACCGAACTGTCGGTGACGTTCGTCCACGAGGGCGACCGACTCGTCGTTCAGCAGGCGACTGACCGGACGATTCGCGTCGAAACGAACGCCGGTGTAGGGACGAACCTGACCATCGAAGCGAAATCCGGCGGAGAGTTCCTCAAAGCCAGCGGCGTGACCGTCGCCGAAGACGGCATGGCGACCGGGACGTTCGACTTCGACGACGTAACGTCTGGCACCGAATTCACCGTCAGCGTTCGAGACGGCAGTCGAACACTCGCCGAGACCGACGGCGTGATTCTGAACGAGTCGGCGATGGTGACCGAGACGACGGATGCCCCGACCGAGACGACCACTGACGATACGGAGACGACCGCCGACGAAACCGGAACGACGACCGGTGGCGACAGCGAGTCCGGCGTCCCCGGATTCGGCGTCCCGGTCGCGCTCCTCGCGCTGGTCGCTGGCGTCGCGCTCGCGCGACGCGGCTGACCGGCGACTCGCCGCCGTTTCTCGCCGCTAAACACAGGGACTTTAGCACGGCAACCCTTTCTTTCGAGGCATGGAAGACCGTTCTACCGCGAGTTTGGGTGACGGCCGAGGAGACCCCTTCTCGCTCCGACAGGCCGCCAAAGCGGTCAGTTGGAGTCTCGCAGTCGGCTACGCCGGACTGTTCGCCATCGCGATTTGGGGGAGTCTCCTCGCGAGCATCGCCGGGGGACTGGTCCCCGGCGGAATCGGTAGCACGATGGAACTCGCGCTCGGTGCGGTCGCGCTCGGGTTCGGAACTGGGACGGTCGCGCTGCTGTACTTCCAGTGGACCGACAAGCCCCTCTCGTATCTCGACTTCCGGATGCCCACCCTGCGCGACGCGGGCTACGTGGTCGGCGGCGTCGTCGCGCTGTTCGCGCTCCAGATGCTCGTGAGCGTCGTCTTCACCGCCATCGGCGTCGATGTCGCGAGCCACAACATCGAGCAGACCGCGAGGAGCGGCGACCCCACCGTCCTCCTATTGATGATTCCGGCGTCGTGGCTCCTCATCGGTCCCGGCGAGGAGTTGCTCTACCGCAACATCATCCAGAAGGACCTCTACGAGACGTTCGGCGGTCGGGGCGCGGTGCTGGTCGGGAGCGTGGCGTTCTCGCTGGCGCACATCCCGGCGTATGCGGCCGGAGCGACGAGCATCGCGGCGCTCGCCAGCACGCTCGCGGTCATCCTCGGCCTCTCGCTGATACTCGGCGCGACGTATCTCGCCACCGGGAACGTGACCGTCCCGACGCTGATTCACGGGACGTTCGACGCCGTCGTCTTCGGCGCGATGTACCTCCAACTGACCGGCGGCGCGTGACCGAGCGCACAGGGCGTTGGACTCCCGAAACCCGGCAGGTCTGTCGGGCGTCCGCCTCGCGTCCGCCCTCCGTCTGACGTAGCTTTAACAACTCCAAACACTTTTGAAAAGTTCATGGAGCGTCGGTATTCGGTGAACTTCGAACGGGAACGGGCCAAGCGCATCGAGACGCTGGCCCGCGAGTACGACCTGACGACCCAAGAAGTCCTCCAGCAACTCGTCGAGGTCGGTCTCGAAGAGATAGAGACCGAGGAGTGACTACCACGGTAGCGCGTCGCCTCGACCGGCGAGGAGCGCGCGAGAAGACGGTCGGCCGCTCCGGGGAACGCGGTCAGGCGTTCGAGGGGTTCTTGCGCGTAAGTTCGCTCCCGCAGATGGGACATCGGTCCTTGTTCTCGTCGAACTCACGGCCGCACCCTTGACACTGGAACTTCCAGTCGCGCTGTTCGGCGATGCCGTCTTGAGCGATGACCTCGACGCTCACGTCCATGTGTTCGGCGACGTTCTGCATCGCGTAGTCGTCGGTGACGAGTCTGGCGTCGAGTTCGAAGGCGGCCGCGACGAGCCGAACGTCGGTGTTCGATAGCTCGTCCAAGTCGCCCGTCTCTCCGGCGGCCCGACGGACCCGCTCTACCGCGCCGTCCTGCGGGATGTGGATGTGCATCCCCGACCCCTCCATGGCGTCGAAGCGATAGGCGCTCTCGTCTTCGAGCTCCTCGCGGACCATCGGGATGGTCGCGATGTCTTCTGTCGTGTGATACTCGTTGATGAAGGCTGAGGCGTCTAGAACGTACATTTACCGCTGAACGACGATGTAATCTTTTACCGCCTGCACTCGTTGCACGGGGACTTGGAATCGACCCGCTTCGTCGGAGTCGAACGCCACCGCGGTGTTGTCCAACTGTTCGTCCGGTTCGACGAGGAGGTCGGCGAGCTCGCCCGTCTTGAGGTCCATGGTGATGTTGTACAGCATACCGAGTTCTGTCCCGTCTGACCCCATGACGGCTTTCCCCGAGAGGTTTTCGGCGAGGATTTCCGACATACGGGGGGTTACTGAACGCTCCTACATAAAGGGTAGGGGGAGGATCGACTCGGGGGTGACACCGGAGCGATACCGGCGGTGGACTCGCCGACGGCGAGGAGTCGCGCTCGCAAAAGTTAAATGCCGTGCGAAGTACTTCACGAGTAAGAAACCTTCTTTCCCCGGTGGTAGCTTATGCCTGACACTGATACACGCGACGGCGGACACGGTTTGCGCACCCCAATCGTAGCAGTACTGGGACACGTAGACCACGGCAAGACCAGTCTACTGGACAAGATTCGCGGCTCGACCGTCATCGAAGGCGAGGCGGGCGCGATCACCCAGCACATCGGGGCGACCGCGATTCCGCTCGATGTCGTGTCGAAGGTCGCCGGGAGCCTCATCGACCCGAGCGACTTCGACCTGCCGGGCTTGCTGTTTATCGACACGCCGGGCCACCACTCGTTTACAACCCTGCGGTCGCGCGGCGGCGCGCTGGCCGACATCGCTATCCTCGTCGTGGACGTGAACGACGGCTTCCAGCCCCAGACCCTCGAAGCTATCAACATCCTCAAGCAGTCCCAGACGCCGTTCGTCGTCGCCGCGAACAAGATAGACACGGTTCCGGGGTGGAAACCGAACGAGGACGCCCCCATCCAGCAGACCAAAGAGGCCCAGAGCGACCGGGCGAGTTCGATGCTGGACGAGAAACTCTACGAGATTATCGGGGAGTTGAGCGACGAGGGCTTCTCGGCGGACATGTACTGGCGCGTGCAGGACTTCCGGGGGAACATCGGCGTCGTGCCGGTCAGCGCGGAGACCGGCGAGGGGGTTCCCGACCTGCTGACCGTCCTGATGGGACTGGCCCAGCGGTACATGAAAGAGGACATGGCCATCGACGTGACCGGGCCGGGCGCTGGCACCGTCCTCGAAGTCAAAGAGGAGAAAGGCTTCGGGACGACCCTCGACGTGGTGCTGTACGACGGCACCATCCGGGAGGACGAGACCATCGTCGTCGGCGGGATGGACGAACCCATCGTGACCGACGTGCGCGCCATCCTGAAACCGCGACCGCTCGCCGAGATTCGGACCGAGGACCGTTTCGAGAAAGTAGACGAGATAGCGGCCGCGTCCGGGGTCAAAATCGCCGCGCCGGAACTCGACAGAGCGATGGCGGGCGCGCCGGTCCGGGTCGTTCGGGACCGCGACATCGACGAGGTAATCGCGGAGGTCCGGGCCGAACTCTCCGAAATCGAGGTCGAGACCCAAGAGCAGGGCCTCGTCGTGAAGGCCGACACCCTCGGGAGTCTGGAGGCCATCGCCAACGCGATGGACGAGGCCGAGATTCCCATCATGCGCGCCGAAGTCGGCGACGTGGCTCCGCGCGACATCAGCGTCGCCTCGACCGCCGACGAGGACAAGCACAAGACGATTCTCGCGTTCAACGTGGACGTGCTGGCCGACGCCGAGCGCAAGGCCGAGGAGAGCGACGTGAAACTCTTCGAGAGTGGCGTCATCTATCGACTCATCGAGGAGTACGAGGAGTACGTCGAGGAGTTGGAGCGCGCCCAGCAGGAGACCGTCCTCGACAACATCACCCGGCCCTCGCGGTTCCAGATTCTACAGGACCACACCTTCCGGCAGAACGACCCCGCCGTGGTCGGCGTCGAGATTATGGCGGGCACCGTCAAGAAGAACAGCAACGTCGTGAAGTTCGACGGCAACGACCCGACGCGGGTCGGCCAACTGAAGGGGATTCAAGAGCAGGGCGAGGACGTGGACGAGGCCCGGAGCGGCAACCGCGTCAGCGTCGCCATCGACGGGCCGACGGTCGGCCGCCAGATAGAAGAGGGCGACGAACTCTGGATAGAGGTCCCCGAGAAGCACGCCAAGATTCTCGAACAGGAGTTGGCCGACGACATCCCGGTGGACGAACTCGAAGCCCTCCAGATGTACCTCGACAAACAGCGCAAGCGCGACCCCTTCTGGGGGAAGTAGCGACTCCCACGACGAACAGCCGATACCGTTCCGGGGTCGTCGTTCACGGTTCGCCGACCGCGAGCGACCGCCGCTACGGTCGCCGAGTTCGAATTTTCCCGCACGACACCTTGTTCTTCTAAGATTTATAGTGGGTTGTTCTTAATGGCACGCTCGAATCACCATTGTTTATTCATCGATCTCCTTCGTTTACTACGGTCGTTAAAATAATCTCCAACACATCGTATTTTCTCCAGTAGAAGGCTTCTCCCGCGGTTTTAAACGGTCTGAATCCCGAAAACGGGGGCGGCCATTGAAGTGGCATCCGTCGATGAGCGCCGGGTGGAGCAATGACCGAACGCGATACGACGCGACGACGGTTCCTGAAGGCATCGGCCGCGACGGTCGCAACCGCCGCTCTCCCCGCGACGGCGACTGCCGCCGAATCGGGGTGGACGGTCGCGGAGACACCCACCGGAAACACCCTCTACGACGCGGAGTACGCTGCCGACGGGGCCTACGCAGTCGGCGCTGGCGGCGTCGGCCTCGAACGTACCAGCGAGGGCTGGAAGAAAATCTTCGACGGCGGCGTCACGGGGAACGGCAACTCGCTGTACGGCGCGGACGTGACCGACGACGGAGAACGCGTCTGGTTCGTCGGGTCGTCGGGCGCGGTCGGCGAGTACGACGTGACGACGGGCACGCTCTACAACCACTCCAAGCCCGTCGGCAGCACGAACAACTTCAACGACGTGTCCGTGACGGGGCAGGCTGGCGAGGCCAACGTCTACGTCGCGGGCGACTCGGGCAAAATCTTCTACAGCTTCGAGAACGGCGCGTCCCAGACGTGGGACTACGTGACGCCCGGTAGCGGGGCCGGTCTCTCGGCCATCGACTTCCACGACGCGAGGTCGGGTCACGTCGTGGACACCAACCAGAAGGTGTTCCAGACCACCGACGGCGTCTCCTACACCAACATCGGCATCGCCAACGCCAACGTCAACTTCTACGGCGTGGACAGCGACGCCACCGACGACGTGTGGGTCTCGGGCGGCGGCGGCATGGTCTTCCACTGGGACGGCGCGAACTGGACGCCGACCGACCTCGGCGACGCTGGCCTGCGCGACATCGAAGTCACCGACGACGACGCCGAAGCCCTCACCGTCGGCGGCGGCGGCAAGGTCTTCGACCTATCGGCGGGCAAGTGGACCCAAGACGCCACGCCGACCGGCCAGAACCTGAAGGCGGTCGTCCGCGGCGACGTGAACGTCGCGGTCGGCGCGGGCGGGACCATCGTCGAGAACTGACTTCGGCACCGTTTGCTCTCCGGGGACTCGACGCGTCTTCTACCACCGACCAATAATTTTTATTTTTATCCGGGCGTAGTGGCCTACTGGAAGGTGATTCCATGCTCGGGCGAAACCTACTACGCAGTGGTAACGCCGGAGTACCGAACCTCTCTTACTACGACCTCGCGCTTGCGCTCCTCCCGCTCCCGTTGCTCGTCGGTCTGTTGGCGGGCGAAGTGTCGGCGGTTCCGGCCCGGACCGGCGTGTCGGCGGGCGCGCTGGTGTCGGGGATGGTACTCGCCCATCTGCTGTTCGGAGACCCGCCAACCCGGCGCGGACCGCGCGGACACGGACGTATCGGAGACCAGAACGTCGGCGGAAACGAGGACGCCGGTTGAAGCGAGCGCGTCAGCAGAAGTGGGCGCGTCGGCAGAAGTGGGGCGCGTCGGCGGAAACGTCGGCGAGTCGTCGCCCTGAAACGCGTTGGTCGGGACTGAACGACGGAGAAAGCGGTGAACCGCGGTCGGCGAACCCTGCTTATCGCGCGGTCGGCGTGATGTTGTCGCCCATCATCTGCTTGACCTGCATGGCCGCGCTGGCCGCGAGTCCGCGAGCGACCTCGGCCTCCTCGTGGGTCACGAGGTCGTCGCCGTCGAAGTCCTCGAGGTCGGGTTGGAAGCCCGCGCTCACCGGGTGACCGACCGGCGGTTGGACCGAGACTTGGGCCTGCGGTCCGCTCCCGTCGTCGGCGACCTTCGACCCGACGACGTACTCGTCGGGGAGGAACTCGCGGGTCTGGCTGGCGATAGCGGTGATACTGTCGCGGAGCGACTCCTTCTGCTCCGGGGAGAGGTCGGGCACGTCGGTCTCCGCGCGGTGGCCTGCCTGCGTCTTTCCGGGGACGCCCGCGTAGGGGGTGTTTCCGTTCATCGGTCTGACGAAGGTACGTTAGGACCCAATCCTTTAAAAGCTCTCGGCTTCGGCAGGCTGTGACACGGTCGCGGCGAGGGCGGTCAACAAATCGGCTCGCTCTCGCCGTAGGCCGCGACGACGACCGCGGTGGCGAAGGTGCCGGGGTCGGCGCGAACGTCGGCGGTCCGAATCCGCTCGTCGGTGAACTCCCAGTCGCGCAACTCGCGGCCCGCCGCGAGGCCGGTCCGGACGCGCTCGGCGACCTCCTCGGGGTCGGTCTCGTCGGCGGCCTCGTAGAACAGGCCGGGGCCGGATTCGTCGCTGGCTCCCTCGTCGCTCGCTTCGCCGTGGCTCGTGGTCCACCCGAGTCCGGCCGAGACGCGGCCGGGACCGACGCAGGTCGCGCGGGCCTGCACGACCGTCAGGCGCTCGCCCGCGGGACCGAGGTCGGGAGCCGTATCGACCTCCTCGACGGCGGTATCGGCGGGAATCACCGAGGAGACCGCCACGAGATTGTAGTTGTGGAGGTTGGCGTCGGCGAGGGCGGCGTCGTAGGAAGACATCTCGGTCGGCCCGGTCCCGGTCCCCCACGCGACCCGAATCGTACTCATAGTCGATGGCAGATGCCGGGGAGGGTAAGGGGTTGCGATTTCTGAACTGTTACCGACCTGAGTGACGCAAGCTGGCACGCTTCACGGTCTGCACACGAGATTCTTCGATTCCCGACCGCGTTCTACCACACAGTCCCGAGCGAACGCTCCGCGATACCACCGACAGGATGCGCCGGAAGATAAACCACGTCTTCCGAGCCTCGTCTCACTTCGCTCGACGGGACGCCGCGCGCTCGGCCGCGTCACGGGTCTGCGCGGCCGAGCATACAGGCGAGGAGGTCCGGGGCGCGGTGACGTGCTGTGCGGTTGCGGGGCGGCGACTCCTTTTTATCGGCGACAGTGCGGTTCGTGGTCGCAGTACCGTCGGCCGTCGTAGTGGTAGTGCTGTCGGCCATCGCGGTAACAGTGCCGTCGCTGTCGCGGTGCTGTGCAGTACGACGGACGCAAGCCCGAGATGCGAACCAACACCCATAACCTCGCCGCCGACCGACCGAGAACCAACTGGAGCGCACTACTCACATGACCATCAGATTCGTGACGAGCAACGCGGGCAAGGTCCGGGAAGCCCGCGAGTACCTCACCGACGACGTAGAGCAAATAAACTACGACTACACGGAAATTCAGAGCGACGACCTCGGCGACATCGCCGTCGCGGGAGCGAGAGAGGCCTTCGAGGAGACCGGCGGCGACGACCCGGTTCTCGTGGACGACGCGGGTCTGTTCGTGGACGCGCTCGGCGGCTTCCCCGGCCCCTACTCGTCGTACGTCGAGGACACCGTGGGCGTCGAGCGCGTCTGGAACCTCGCGGAGCGAGAGGAGAACCGCCGGGCGAAGTTCCGCTGTGTCGTCGCCTACTACGACGGCGAGGAGGCCCGGACCTTCGAGGGGGCCGTGCCGGGACGCATCGTCGCGCCGCGGGGCGACGGCGGGTTCGGCTACGACCCCATCTTCGAACACGAGGGCGCGACGATGGCCGAGATGAGTACCGAGCGCAAGAACGCCATCTCCCACCGCGGCCGGGCGCTGGCGAAGTTCGCTGACTGGCTGGCCGAGGATTGAGCGAAAGACGACTGAAATAACCGAAAACAGGGCAAAGAGGTGTTAGAAAGCCCCCGTCCGGTCGCGGTCGCTGGCGGCCGAATAGGGTGATATATCCCGCATCTTACTGATTCTATACGGCGGGAATGTTTCTCTGCGCTCGCTCAGTCTGAAATCGCTTTCGTCCCGTCGGCCGACGCGCCGCAGGACCGCTCCATCTCCAAGACGTTCAGTTCGCCGTCGAGAGTCACCGACAGCATCTCGTCGTCGAGCGGAATCTCAACCAGAATCTGCCACGGCTCCGCCGAGAGGATGGTCGTCTGTTCGTCGCTGACACACCACGCGAGGTCCCAGTAGGGCGTCGTACAGAGGTCCACGCCGTGTTCGCGATGGAACGTCACCACGTCCGACTGGTCGAGGAGCGAGAGACCCACCGCCGAGTAGAGTTGGTGGCGACACTGCTCGCACTCGTGGTCCACGCGAACCTCCAGTCCGAGGTAGTCCTCGGTGTCGCGCGTGACGGTGGTGGTCATCCGGCCGTTGCACTCCGGACAGACCCCGTCGGCGGCCAGACAGTGGAGGTGGCGCACGCGCTGGTTGAACGCGTCCATTATCTCCTCGCGCGTCCGGTCGTTCAGACCGCCCGGCGGGAAGGGGTACTGGCCGTGGTTCTTCCCGCAGGCGGTACACTCGATGGCCAGCATCTCGTCGTGGTAGTACGCCTGCAAGCCACCGCCACACTCCGCGCAGGTGCTGTCGATGTCGAACGGCCCCAGCTCGGGATGCTCGTTGAACGACCCCGCCAGAATCGCGCGGACGACCTTCTTTCCGGCCTGCCGGAAGTCGTAGCCGTCGTCGGTCTGGACGACGAAGTGGTCGGTGAGTTGCTTGAGGTGATAGTTGAACTGCGCGCTGTCGGCCATTCCCACGTCCCGTCGGAGTTGCGAGAACGTCACCGGCCGGTCGGGTGCCTGCCAGAGCGCCTCCAGAATCGACAGTCGCGTCTCGTTGGCGATGACCGAGAATGCCTCGGCCGGGGCCACGCACTCCTCGCAGTCCTGAATGGTGGCCTCCTCGGCGTCGAGGTCCGCGTTCGGCCCAGTCGTTCCGCTCATGACGAGGAGTTGCGTCGGCGAACTGCTAAAGTGTTGCCGTTACTGTATTTTTGTAGCATCGTCTACCAATCGGTCGCGGCCGAAATTCGTATGCTGGCGCGCGTGGTCTCTGGGCAGACAGCATGGCCCTCGAAGATCGAACGCGCCGCCGAACAGCGACTGCCGTCCCGGAGCAGACCGGCCTGTTCGGCGACCGGGAGGACACCCTCGTCGTCGTCGCGGGGGTTCTCATCACGGCGGGTGTCCTCTACGACGTGTACCGACGACAGAGCCGTGACCGACCGCGATGAACCGTGCAGTTCCGACGCGGAGCGGGGCGAAAAATCGACAGCGCGAACGCGTGCGAACGGACGCCACGGGTCTCAGCGTCGCGCTCGGGACGGAGCGAGAACAGTAGGTTTATCACTCGCTCGGGGCGAATCTTCCAGTAGAATTACTTCAGGAGGTCAACTTTGACAGGAAATTACGCCCAACCGGAGGTGAACATCGGACTGGTCGGTCACGTAGACCACGGAAAGACGACGCTCGTGCAGGCGCTTTCCGGCGAATGGACCGACCAACACTCCGAGGAGATGAAGCGTGGCATCTCCATCCGGCTCGGGTACGCAGACGCCACGTTCCGGCAGTGTCCGGACCTCGACGAGCCAGAGCGATACACGGTAGACGAGACGTGCCCCGACGGGAGCGAGAGCGAGCCGCTTCGGACCGTCTCGTTCGTGGACGCACCGGGCCACGAGACGCTGATGGCGACGATGCTCTCGGGCGCGGCCATCATGGACGGCGCGGTGTTGGTCGTCTCGGCGACCGACCCCGTCCCGCAGGCCCAGACCGAGGAGCATCTAATGGCGCTGGACATCATCGGCATCGACAACATCGTCGTCGCCCAGAACAAAATCGACCTCGTAGACCGCGAGCAGGCCGAGCGCAACTACGAGCAGATTCAGGAGTTCGTGGAGGGCACCGTCGCCGAAGACGCGCCGGTCGTCCCCATCTCGGCTCAGCAGGAGGTCAACATCGACCTCCTGATTCAGGCGGTCGAAGAGGAGATTCCGACGCCCGAGCGCGACCCGGACGCCGACCCGCGGATGCACGTCGCCCGGAGTTTCGACATCAACCGTCCCGGCACCGAGTGGGATGGTCTCGTCGGCGGCGTGCTGGGCGGCAGTCTGGTCGAAGGCAAGCTGACCAACGGCGACGAAATCGAGCTTCGCCCCGGCCGCGAGGTCGAGGAGGGCGGCCAGACCCGCTGGGAGTCCATCGAGACCGACGTGCGCTCGCTTCAGGCGGGCGGCGAGACGGTCGAGGAAGTGACGCCCGGCGGACTCCTCGGCGTCGGCACGGGACTGGACCCGAGCCTGACGAAGGGCGACGCGCTGGCGGGGCAGGTCGCCGGGACGCCCGGTACGCTCCCGCCGACGTGGGAGCAGTTCACGATGGAAGTGGACCTGCTCGAACGCCTCGTCGGCGTCGACGACCAAGACATCGACGACATCTCGACGGGCGAGCCGCTGATGCTCACCATCGGGACCGCGACGACGGTCGGCTCCGTGACCAGCGCCCGCGAGGGCGAGTGTGAGGTCACGCTGAAGCGACCCGTCTGCGCGCCCGAAGGTGCCCAGATAGCCATCAACCGCCGCATCGGCGCTCGCTGGCGGCTCATCGGGGTCGGCACCCTCACCGGATAGATGGTCGCCACGGTCGCCATGGACACCAGCGCGCTAATGATGCCGGTCGAACGCGACGTGCGGGTCTTCGAGGAGCTAGAGCGTCTCCTCGGTGAGTTCGAGTGTGCTGTTCCGCGCGCGGTCTGCGACGAACTTTCCAAGCTCTCGGACGGCGCGAGCGAGGAGGCCGTCGCGGCCAGCGTGGGCGCGGACTTGGCGACCGAGCGGTGTCGAGTCGTCGAACACGAAGCATCGTACGCAGACGACGTACTGGTCGAACTCGCCCCCGAGTTCGACTACGTCGTCACGAACGACGGCCCCCTCAAGGAGCGTCTGCTCGACGCGGGCGCACCGGTAATTCATATAAGGGGCCGGAACAAACTCGCAATCAGCAAACCTTAGCATGTACAAACGGGTCAGACTCAAGGATACGGTCGAGGTCCCCCCAGAACACCTCGCGGACGTGACGCCGAATCTAGTGAAGAAACTCCTGCAGGACAAGTTGGAGGGTCGGATGGACGAAGAGGTCGGGAGCGTCGTCAGCGTCGTGAACGTTCACGACATCGGCGACGGCGCGGTGCTTCCGAACCGACCGGGCGTCTACTACGAAGCGGAGTTCGACGCGGTTACCTTCGACCCACAGATGCAGGAAGTGGTGGACGGAGAGATAGTGGAAGTGGTCAACTTCGGTGCCTTCGTCGGCATCGGGCCGGTAGACGGCCTGCTCCACGTCTCACAGATCTCCGACGAGTACCTCGCCTACGACGAGGAGGGCCAGATGCTCGCCTCCCGCGAGTCGAACCGCACGATCGGCGTCGGCGACTCGGTGCGGACGCGCATCGTCACCAAGAGCATCGACGAGCGCAATCCGCGCGAGAGCAAGATCGGGCTGACGGCGAAGCAGGTCGGCCTCGGCAAGCACGGCTGGCTGAAAGAAGAGCGCGAGAAACGGCAAGCGACCACCGAGAGTGAGTAACGATGGCAAGTGACCGCCTCGCCTGTCGCGAATGCCACGCCGTGGTCGAACCCGACGAGGACACCTGTCCCATCTGTGGCTCGACCAGTCTCACCGAGGACTGGGCTGGCTACGTCATCATCGCGCATCCCGACGAGAGCCAGATCGCCGAGGAGATGGAAGTGACCAAGCCGGGCAAGTACGCCTTGAAGGTCCGATAGGACGCCAGCGACCGTGAGCCACGTTCTCGTCACGTTGCCCGCCGAGATGCGCGGGGAACTCAAGGAGCCGATGGGACCGATTTTCACCGACGCCGAGCGCCTGCTGGCGGACGCTGGCGACCCGCTCGTCGCCGTCGGCGACGTGGTGACCTACCACCTCGAACGCGCCGGGACCGTCCCGGACGTGGCCGTGGTAGACGGCCTGACCAAGCGCGAGGAGGTCGCCGACGACGTGGCGGCGGGCGTCGCCAGACTCGACGGCCAGACCCGCGTGGTCCGCGTCGAGAACCCCGCCGGTGCCATCTCCCGCGAGCTGGTCGAAACCCTCCGCGACGCTATCGCGGACCCCGAGCCGACGCTCCTCGTGGTCGAGGGCGAGGAGGACCTCGTGACTCTCCCCGCAATCGTTGCCGCGCCGCTGGGCGCGAGCGTCGTCTACGGGCAACCCGACGAGGGGATGGTGCTGGCCGACGTGACCGACGAGACGAAGGCCGAGATGCGCGACCTCCTGAACCGGATGGATGGCGACACCGAGTCGCTGTTCAAGATTCTGGACGCGGCGTAGCGGGTAACTTTCGGGTCCCGCAATTCTACCGCGAGCGAACGAACGTGAGCGAGCGGACCAAGGAACCCTCGAAGGAACATCCGAGCGAAGTGAGGACGTGACTGAGGGGGTGACGCTGTGTTTTGGTCGAGCTTTTGCAAGGGACGAAATTCGCCGGAGGCGAATTTCGACCGCTGGAAAAGGTCGTAGCGTCGTTCGTAATCCTTTTACAGGCTACGTGGCCAAGTAGTGAGTAACTGAGCGATACACATGGAAGTCGAAATCCTCTCCGAGGAGCAGAATCCGATGCTCCACCGGTCCGAAGTGCGGTTCCAGATCGTCCACGACGAAGCGACCCCCTCGCGCCTGTCGGTCCGCGACAGCCTCGCGGCGAAACTCGACAAGGATTCGAGCGAGGTCGTCGTCCACGAGATGAACACCAAGTTCGGGATGCGCAAGACCGTCGGCTACGCGAAGGTCTACGACAGCCCCGAACACGCCCGCGACGTTGAGCAGGACTACATGCTCGAACGCAACAAGATCGCCGCGGACTCCGACGCGGAGGCCGAGGCCGAGGAGGCCGAATAATGGCACGAAACGAGTACTACAACGACGACGGCACGACCGACAAGCAGCAGTGTACCCGGTGTGGCGACGCGTTCCTCGCCGACCACGACGACCGCCTCCACTGCGGTCGCTGTGGCTACACCGAGTGGAAGTAAGCCAGATGCGCGTCCTCGGAATCGAGGGCACAGCGTGGGCCGCGAGCGCCGCGGTCTACGACGAAGACGCCGATACGGATTCCATTTTTATCGAGACCGACGCCTACCAACCGGACAGCGGCGGCATCCACCCGCGCGAGGCCGCCGAACACATGAGCGACGCGATTCCGGCGGTCGTCGAGACGGCGCTGGACGCGGCCGACGGACCCATCGACGCGGTGGCGTTCTCCCGCGGCCCCGGTCTCGGTCCCTGTCTGCGGACGGTCGGCACCGCGGCGCGCGCGCTGGCCCAGACGCTCGACGTGCCGTTGGTCGGCGTCAATCACATGGTCGCACATCTGGAGGTCGGCCGCCAGCAGTCGGGGTTCGACTCGCCGGTCTGCTTGAACGCCTCGGGCGCGAACGCCCACGTGCTGGGCTACCGGAACGGTCGGTACCGCGTCCTCGGCGAGACGATGGACACCGGCGTCGGCAACGCCATCGACAAGTTCACGCGCCACCTCGGGTGGTCCCACCCCGGCGGGCCGAAGGTCGAGGAGGCCGCCGAAGACGGCGAGTACATCGAGTTACCCTACGTCGTCAAGGGGATGGACTTCTCGTTTTCGGGCATCATGAGCGCCGCGAAGGACGCCACCGACGACGGCGCGGCGGTCGAAGACGTGTGCTACGCCTTGCAGGAGAACGTCTTCGCCATGCTCACGGAAGTCGCCGAGCGCGCGCTCTCACTGACGGGAAGCGACGAGCTGGTCCTCGGGGGCGGCGTCGGGCAGAACGCCCGCCTCCGGGAGATGTTGCGGGAGATGTGCGACCAGCGCGGCGCGGAGTTCTACGCGCCCGACCCGCGATTCCTCCGTGACAACGCCGGGATGATTGCGGTCCTCGGCGCGGAGATGGCCCGCGCGGGCGACACGCTCGAAATCGAGGAGTCCGCGGTGGACTCGAACTTCCGGCCCGACCAAGTGCCGGTCAGTTGGCGCGCGGACGACGAGTCGGTCGCGGTCTGGCGCGAGGAGACCGAAGTGCAGGGTGCGGAAGCGACCGTCGAAATCGGCGACGAGCGCGTCACGAAGCGCCGCCTGCCCAAGAGCTACCGCCACCCCGACCTCGACGCGCGACTCCGGCGCGACCGGACGGTCCTCGAAGCGCGACTGACCAGCGAGGCGCGCAGGGCCGGGGTCCCGACCCCCGTGGTCTACGACGTGGACCCCGAGGAGGGCCTCCTCGTCTTCGAGCGCGTGGGCGAGACCGACCTGCGCGAGGACCTCACCGCCGAGAAGGTGCGCGACGTGGCCCGCCACCTCGCGGCGATTCACGGCGCGGGGGTCGTCCACGGCGACCCCACGACGCGCAACGTCAGAGTCGGGCCGAACCGGACCTACCTCATCGACTTCGGACTGGGGTACAACACCGACGACGCCGAGGACTACGCGATGGACTGCCACGTCTTCGCCCAGAGCCTCGCCGGGACCGCCGACGACGCCGACGCGCTCCGGGAGACCTTCGAGGAGACCTACGCCGAGGTCGGCGACGGGGCGGTTCTCGACCGCCTGCGCGAAATCGAAGGTCGCGGTCGGTACCAGTAGCCCGCCGTCGATTCGCCGAGCGCGGACCGAATCAGAGTATCATCCCGGCCTGCAGTAACGCGATGAGTCCCGTCAGCGTCACCACGCTGGCGAGGGTACTCACGAAGATGGCGGTACTCACGTACTCCGGGCCGGTCAGCCCCTCGCCGCCCGAGTCGTACTCGATGGTCAGGATGAGTGGCGTGACCGCGGCGGGCATCGCACACTCCAAGACGAAGACCCGCGCGACTTGCGGGTTCGTCCCGAGACCGAGGAGCAACGCGACCCCGACCCCGACGACGGGCGCGACCACGAGTTTGAGCGCGTTCGAGACGCCGACCCGCGAGATGGCCGCGCCGTGCTTGGTGTTGGCGAGTTGGATGCCGAGCATCAGCAGCATCACCGGAATCGAGGCGTCGCCGACCAGTTTCAGCGTCTCCATCGCCGCGGTGTCCCCGGCCGGAATCACCCCGAGCCAGCGCGCCAGCCACGCCGCGGCGACGGCGTAGACCAGCGGCAGGCGAAAGACCTCGCTGGCGGCCCCGCGGAGGTCGGTCCCCTCACCGCGCGAGGCCAGATAGACGCCGACGGTGTACATCAGCACCGACTGGCCCGCGATGAACAGGACCGCCGTCGAGCGCCCGACCGCGCCGAACGCGAACGCCGAGAGCGGAATCCCGTAGTTGCCCGCGTTCGGGAACGACGACGAGAGGACCAGCGCGCCCAGCGCGGGTTCGGACTCGCCCAGCGAGCGACCGACGACCTCCGCCAGCAGGACCATCGCTACCGTGAAGACCGCGACGGCGAGAATCAGCCTCGCGGCCAGCGCACCCGAAATGTCGGAGGTGGCGAGGCTGTGGAAGATGAGCGCGGGCGTCAGGACGTAGATGGTGATGGTCCCGAGCGCGTCCACGTCAACGTCGCGCAACTTCCCGAGGAGGAAGCCGACCGCCGCGACCGACAGCACCGGCAGGATGGCGGTTCCGAGCGCAGAGACGAGTGACACGTCCGGACGGTGGCGACTCGGGGTGACAAAACTGTCGAAGGCGGCGAGACGGAACGGTCACGCGGGCCGGGTCTGCTCGCGCTCGACGGCGACGCCGGAGACGACGAGGCGGACGCCCTCCCGGTACTCGGCGTCGATTTCGACCGCCCAGCCGTGGACGCGCGCGAGCGTCCTGACGTTCGGGAGCGCCATGCCAGCTTGCGGGTCGGGTGCCGAGACGCCGTACTCGAAGAACGCCTCGGTGTCGTCGGTCGGCGGCGGGTCGCCGTCGTCGCTGACGACGAAGCCCTCCTCGCGGAGGCGAACGGTCACCTCGGACGCGCCGTTGTGGGCCGCGAAGGCAAAGGCGCTCTCGAAGAGGTCTTCGAGTCGGGATTCTTCGGCCCGGAGCGCGCCGCGGCCCTCGACGGAGAGCGCGAGGTCGTCGGTGGCGGCCGCCCTCCACCCGGCGTTCACGACCGCCGGGAAGTCGAGGAGATTCGTCTCTTCGAGGGTTTGGCCGTGTCGCGCGAGGTCCGAGAGGTCGCCGACGATGGTCGTCATGCGGTCGGCCGCGCGCGAGGCGGTCCGCAACGACTCCCGCGCGTCCCGTAGGTCGCCGTCTTCGAGTTGCCGACCGGCCAGTCCGACCCGCCCGCCGACGATTTGGAGCGTGTTGAGCAGTTCGTGTCTGATGGCCGCGGCGAAGCCTTCGAGCTGTTCGTTCTGGCGCTCCAACTCCCGACGGCGGCGCTCGGTCTCGGTCACGTCGCTGACCACGACCATCCGCCCGATGTCGGCCTGCCCGAGCGTGAACGCGGTGTCGCTGACGAGATAGTATCGGGTCTCGCCGTCTCGTCGGCGCTCCAACACGGGGTCGGTATCGGCGTCGGCGTCAATGTCGGCGTTGGTGTCAGTGTCGGCGTCGGAAGTTCCGACCCGCGCGGCGAGGTCCGGGAGGACGGCGGCCAGCGGCTCGCCGGTCGCGCCGTCGAGGGCCGGGAACAGGCTCCGAGCGCCCCCGTTGTAGTTTCGGATGCGCTCCTCGTCGTCGAGATACACGACGGGGGAATCCACGCCGTCGGTGAGTTGGACCGCGAGGAATCGGTCCTCGAAGACGTACAACACGCCGATGGCGAAGACGGCGACCCCCAGCGGCTCGTAGTTGATGTCCACGAGAGCCGGACTCGCGAACCCCACGATGTCGAGCGCGACGGGGAGGCCGGTCGTCCCGACGACGACGCCGAGCGGCCGCGTGTCGTAGTCGGCTTCGAGGAACAGCTCGTAGAGCATGAAGAACCCGACCGCGACGAGGGCGTAGGACAGCCCCGAGACGACCCAGTGAAACGTCTGGTGGTGAATCGACAGGTGCGGGAACGGCGTCGTCACGACCGCAGTGGTGAAGTAGAGTCCGTGGAGCGGGTTCGTGACCTTCACGGCGACGATAAATAAGTAGACTCCCGCGGCCGCCCGACGGTAGCCGACGCTCCTGTGGAACGACCGTCCGGTGTACGCCGAGCAGAAGTACAGCCACGCCCCGACGGTGGTCAGCCCGACGACGAGGCTGAGGAGGTACGCGACGTACTGCGCCGGGCGGCTCGGAGCCAGCAGGAAGGCGAGTTCCAGTCCGGCCCAGCCGCCGCTGCTGACGAGGAGCGCCACCAGTCCGCGTCGCGTGTCGGCGTCCGCGACGTGCCGGGCGCGCAGGAGGGCGACCCCGCAGCCGAGCGTGGCGAACCCGTACGCGAGTACGTATCCGAGGTACTGCCACTCGACGCCGAATAGCGCCATTCGTTACCACCTAACTACCATTTCATATTAAACATGCGGTTGCGTTTCGGGGACGCAGAGCCGAAATCTACGTCCGCGGAGAACCCTGCGTTCGGGCGAGGAGGCTACGTCTCGCCGGGCGGATGCAGGTCGCGCTGGAACTCGTCGAAAATCTCCACGTCGTCCGGAATCTCGTCCTCGATGTGACGGGCCTCTTTCTCGGACGCTATCTCCGCGTCCACCGGTTCGGCCACGTCCTCCCATCCGGGCTTGATTTTGACGCTCTTCGCGGGTTGGCCGACCACGACGTGGTGGGCGGGCACGTCGCGCTGGACGATGGACTTCGCGCCGACGATGGAGTTCTCGCCGACCCGGACGCCCGCCCGAATCATCGAGTCGTAGGTCACGCGGGCGTCGTCTTCGATGACGGTGTGGTAGTTCTCGACTTGCGTCTGGTCTACCACGTCGTGGTCGTGGGTGTAGACGTGCGCCGAGTCCGAGATGGAGACGCGGTCGCCGACGGTCAACTCGCCGCGGTCGTCCAGATGCACGTCGTCGTGGACCACCACGTTGTCGCCCATCGTGATGTTGTGGCCGTAGGTGAACGAGATACCCTTGAAGAACCGACAGCCCTCGCCGCAGTCCGCGAAGAGGTGGTCGGCGAGCATCGCGCGGAACCGGAGCGCGAACTCCACGTTGTCGGCCATCGGCGTGGCGTCGAACTGCCGCCAGAGCCACTGGAGGTGCTTGGACTGGCGGAACTTCTGTTCGTCCTTCTCGGCGTAGTACTCGCTTTCGAGCGTCGCGTTACACGGGTCGTAGCTCTGGAGGCGGACTCTCTCGGCGGGCGAGACCTCCTCGCCGTCCTGCCACCGGTCGTAGGCGTCCCGGTCGCCGTGGAGGTCCACCAGCACCTCCTCGACTATCTCGCAGGTCCGTTCCGGTTCGTCGGGTCCAGCGTTCGAGAGCCGTCGGTCTACGTCCGCGAGAAAGTCTTCGAGGGAGTCCTCCATCTCGTCCGGGAGGGTCACGTGTCGTTTGGTCATATAGGGTCCTCCGTCGTCACTTACCGCCACTTGTCTTCGTAACGTGATGGGGGTTTTGGTTGCGGCGGGGAGTGCAGAAATCGACTCCTATCGACCGTTCGCGGACCGACGGGCCGAAATAGCGGCTTTCTGACCGAGCAAAATCATCGTTCGGACCGAGAAATCAAGCAGTTCGAGAGAGAAATTAATCCGGGCGGAAGAACCGGACTCGGGGAGCGAGGCGTCGGGGAAGCGCGGAGTCGGGACCGCGAGGAGGGACGAACGAGAGACGAACCCGCGGTCAGGCCAAGAAGACGTGTCGCGGCCGGTCGGCCAGCACGTCCCGGCCCCAATCGACGGTGTTCGAGAAGGCGTCGCTCCGGAAGAACGACATGGCGTCCTCTTTGGACTCCCATTGGCTGGCGATGAACATGTCGTTCTCGTCCTCGCGGTTGGCCAGCAGGTCGGTTTCGAGGTGGCCGTCCATGTCCGCCAGCAGGCCGCCCACGGTGTCGAACTTCTCCACGAAGTCCTCGCGGTGTTCGGGCTTGACGGTGTAGAACATCCCCATCGTGCCGAAGCCGCTCTCCTCTCCGGCGCGCGCGACGATTCCCGGCAGGTCCGCGAGGAACCCGCCCGCGGTGTCGGCCGCGCTCTGGGTCTCCCAGATGCTCACGACCGCCGAGCGGTCGCGGTCGCTCGCTTCGTTGGCCTGATACACCGCGGTCTTGACGTGGGTGTCGTAGTGGTCGAAGTTGCCCCGCAGACCGTCTACCTCCTCGAAGAGTTCGTCGGGGTCGGCCTCCGAGTAGAGGACCATCGCGTACACGTCCTCGCCGTGGGGCTGGCCCGCGTAGATGTCGAGGTCTTCGAGTTCGCCGCGGATGTCGCCGTCGTCCGCGCCGCCCGCGTCGTCGCCGTGGTGTCCTCCGGAGTCGCCGCCGTGATGGCCGCCACCCTCGCCGTGGTGACCGCCCGACTCGTCGCCGTGGTGGTGGCCCTCACCGTCACCGTGGCCGTGCCCCTCGCCGTGCGGGTGGCCCGACTCGTCGCCGCTCTCGTCGGCCGGGACCTCCTCGCCAGCCATGAACGCGGGCAGGTCCTCGGGCGGGAACTGGCGGCCGAAGTAGAAGGGACCGAACTCGGCGTACTTCGAACTGCTCTCGTCGAACCGGAGTTCGTAGAGCAGGTCTTTGATGTGGTTCGGGTCGTTGCTGAACAGGTCCACGCCCCACTCGTAGTCGTCGAAGCCGATGGAGCCGGTGATTATCTGTTTGACCTGTCCGGCGTAGGTCTTCCCGATTTCGCCGTGGGTGTCCATCATCTCGGCGCGCTCGTCGAACGGCAGGTCGTACCAGTTCTCGCCGGGCGCGCGACGCTTGTCCATCGGGTAGAAACAGATAAACTCGCTGTCGGGAATGTCGGGGTAGAGTTTGCTCTCGGCGTAACGAGCCAGCCCGGTGTCCTCGATTTCCGACGGCTCCTTGGTCATCTCCTCGGAGGTGTAGCCGCCGACCTCCGTCACCGAGACGTAGGAGGTCGTCTGGTCGGTGTACCCGGCGAAGGCGGTCTCCTCGAAGGCGCGCTCGGCCGTGTCGAGGTCGGCCATCGTCGGCCGGAAGTGGACGACCAGCAGGTCGGCCTTGTGCCCGAGCATCGAGAACACCGCCGAGGAGCCCTCCTCTGCATCGGTTACGTCCACGCGGTCGCGGAGGAACGAGACGCCCGAGTCGAGCGCGGCCTCCCGCTCGCGCTGCGGGGCGTCGCGCCACGCGTCCCAGTCTACGGTTCGGAAGTCGTGAAGCGCGTACCACCCTTCGTTGGTCGCCGGAGGTTCTCTGGTCATGTCTCCACCTCGGTACCCGGAGGGTAATAGGTTTTTGAGTCGCGGTCGGGCGCTTCCTTCGACAGTCGATTTCCCCGACCGAAAGCCTTTCAAAAATACGGTCTGAACTACGGGCAATGCGGAAGAGCGGCCCGCCGAAAGGCCTCATCGCGTATCTCGTGCTCGAACTGCTGGACGAGAAGCCTCGCTACGGCTACGAGATTCTCAAGGAGATTCGGTCCATCAGCGGCGGCCACTGGGAACCGTCCTACGGGTCGGTCTACCCCATCCTCTACAAGTTCGAGGAGAAAGGGTGGGCCGAGCGCATCGAGCGCGAGGACGAACCCGACCGCAAGTACTTCGAGTTGACCGACGCGGGCCGCGACGAACTGACCGAGAAACGCGACGAGACCGGCGGGAAGGCCCGCGAGTTCGCGGACGTAATCTTGGGCTTCTACCACGTCTTCGCGGCGTTCGCCACCGACGAGCGGTTTCAGGTCGAGGACCGGGCCGACGAGTGGCGCTTCGACGAGGACTTCAACGCGTGGATAGTCGAACAGCTCATCCGCCACTACGAGCGGGACTTCGGCGACTTCGAGCGCATCCCGGACACGCCCGAGGAGTTCGCCGAGCGGATGGGACTGGACGACGAGTGACGACCGCCACACGGATGACGGAAACCGACGCGTCGCGTACTCCCGCGACTCCAGTTTTCGAGAAACACGACTGATTTTCTCGGTCACCGAGAACGAACGAGAGAGGCGGACTCCTCACACGAGGAGCCGCGGCCCGAATATCGAGATGAGCAGCGCCGAGGCCATCGTCAGCCCGACGGTGACGGTCACGACTTTCGTGAGCCGATAGCTCCCCTCGACGGGGAGTCGGGAGACGACCGCCTCCGCGCTCGTCCGGAGGATGTGGCCGCCGTCGAGCGGGAACGCCGGGATGCAGTTGAAGAAGCCGAGGTTGATGTTTATCCAGCCGATCCAGAACAGGACGTTCGCCAGCATGAAGACGCCCCCGCCGAACGCCCCCAGCGGCCCGTCCACGACGTAGAAGTTGGTGTTCGTGCCGACGAACCCGGCGAAGTTGTAGGCCGCGTTCAGCGACTGGGTGGCCAGCGGCAACACGAGCGCCCCGCCGATGCTCGTGAAGAACGAGACGATGGGACCCGAGCCGGTGTTGCCCAGCAACTGCACGCCGCCCGAGAGGACGTTGTGGAACCCTTCGGCGGGGTACGACTGAACGCCGAAATCGACCGTGGTGAGACCGGAGACGCCCGGTGCCGCGACGAATCCGGCGTCAACGTTCTCGTCGTCACCCGCGAGGGTCAGCTCGAAGGTGCGACGCTCGTACTCCTCGCCCTGCTTCGAGAAGGCGCTCACGGTGACGGTCCGTCCGGGTTCGAAGTTCGAGAGAACCGTCGAGAACTGGCTCCCGTTCGCGACGCGCTGGCCGTCGATAGCGGTGACGACGAGCGAGTCACGCGTCGAGAGGTTCGAGACGTTCGGGGCTGGCCCGTCCGGTTGAACGGTGACAAGCGCGCCGACCGGGGCGGTGAACGTCTTCTCGTTGGTGCCGTTCTCGGCGCTGAAGGTGGCTATCGGTCGGTCGGCGAGTTCGCTCGCCAGCGACGCGTCGGTCGCAACGTCCGTACCGTTGACCGCCGTCACCGTCCACCCGGTGTCTATCTCGTCGTTGAAGGGCGAGGTCTTGGCTATCTGGGTGACGAGGAGCCTTCGCTCTACTGTCATCGTCGTCCGTGAATCGTCTCGGACGACCGTGACGGACACGTCAGCAGTGGTGACGTTACCGAGTACAGCGCCCAAGGCGGCGTTGTCCTCGACTTCGGTCCCGTTGACCGCGACGATGCGGTCGCCGCCTTCGATACCGGCGTCGGCCGCCGCCGAGTTCGGGAACGCGTCGCCGACCGGCGCGCCGGGTGCGACCGCGATAGAACCCATCACCGGCCCGAACAGCAGGGCGAACGCGACGAGCGTGATGGCGAAGTTGTTCGTCACGCCCGCGGCGAACATCCGACTCTGGCTCCCGCGGTCGGCCTCGCGGCGGTTCTCCTCGTCGGGTTCGACGAACGCGCCCATCGGAATCACCGCCAGCATCGCGATGCCCATCGACTCGATGTCGATGTCCTCGACGCGACACATCAGGCCGTGGCCGCCCTCGTGGACGACCAGACCGACGAGGAGACCGAAGAGTATCTCGGGAGCGACCGACAGCGGCAGGAAGTCGTTGACGCCGGGGATGACCAGAACGTTCTGCGGTTGGGAGACCGCGGTCGGTTCCGGCGGGTTCTGGACGACCAGCACCGCTTGGAGCGCGAACAGCAGAAACGACCCGAGCATCACGACCAAGGTGATGCCGAGTCCGAAGTTCCCCCACGCTCGCCAGAGCCGTTTGGGCTTGGCGAGGCGGTTCAGAAACCGGCGGCCTCGCTTGGTGTGGATGGTCAGAATCGGCCCTTGGAGACCGATATACGACGGCAACCACCCCTGCGAGTCGAGATACAGCATCCCGAACCAGTAGACCGCGAGACCGACGGCGATCCACAAGAGCGTGTCGTTCATCACGCGAAAGAAAGGACGCGGCGGTCAAAGGCGTTTGGGAACGCGCCGACTCGGCCGGGACAGCGGGTCCCGACTGCCGGATACGGGCCAGTCGCCGAACGTCGGGGCCGCGGCGACTACTCGGCGGTCTGCCAGTCCTCTTCGAGGTCCTGCTGTTCGCCGCCAGACTTCCGACGCTGGCGGAACTTGCGTGCCGTCAGGATACCCGCCGTGATGCCGCCGAGGACGACGAGTCGGCGGACGTACCGACCGATGCGACTCCCGCCCTCGTCGTCGGTCTCGGCTTCGACTTCGACCTCGGCGTCGGTCTCGGTGTCCACGAGGTCGGCGGCCTCGTCGGTATCGACCTCGGCCGTAATTTCTCTGTCTTCGACCTGTTCGTCTTCGACGGATTCGACGCGCTTCAGTGCGGGTTTCTCGAGGTTGAGTTCGATTATCGCCATAGTAATCTCCTTGGGTCGGTGCGGACTTAACCGTGCCGCCCGACGCTCTGCCCGAGGAAAGGAGTGCTGACCACTTTGTTATGGTGGCCCTGAACGACGACTAGGGGGTTGCTACGCCTCTCTGCGGAGTCGGCCGACCACGAACTCCTCGTCCAGTTTCGCGAGGAACGGGCCGAGTTTCGGTCCCTCCTCGTCGTCGAAGAAGAGGCGGTAGCCCACCGAGAAAAACTCGCCAATGTCGATATCGTGGCGCTTGGCGGTCTCGTAGATTTCGCCCTGAATCTCGTCGGGGTCGTCGTGGTCCGCGACGAAGGCGGCGAGTTCGTCCAACGCGGCCGCCGTCTCGTCGTCCAGTTCGACGGCGGGCATCTCGGCGCGCTTGAGTTCGTAGTCGAACTCGTTGCCGGTCCGGCGCGCCCACTCACGGGCGCGGGCGACCCGCGAGAGCGCGAACTCCGTGACCCACTCGGGCGCGTCGTCGGGGACGTGGCCCTCGCGCCGGGCGATCTCCTCGCGGAGGTCGGGGTCGTCGGTCATCCCCAGCACTGCGGCGAAGGTGTAGGGCAGACGGACGCGCTCGCCGAACCGCTCGTCGGTCAGCGCGTCGAGTTGGGCGCGGCGGTCGTCGGTGACGGGGACGCTCTTCTCGTCGGGAGTCGAAATCGGGTCGCCCGCCGCATCGAAGCGAGCCGCCAGCGTCGGCCGAATCGTCGGCGGGTATGCGGCCGCCGCGATTTCGGCGGCTTTCTCGTCGGCGTCGCTCCCGTCGGTGTCACTTCCGTCGGCCCCGTGCGCGTCTCCGTCGCGGTCCTCGGCGTAGTAGGTGCGCTCGAAGGCGTCGAAATCGTCCACGAGGAGGTCGAAGTGTTCGACGCTGAAGTCCCGCGCCTTGCTCGGGTCCTTGGTGAAGAAGTACCGCAGGACCTCGGGTTCGATCATCTCCAGCACGTCTTGGACCATGACGACGTGGCCCGACGACGACGAGAACGCCTCGCCGTCGAGGGTGAACCACTCGTAGGCCATCGGGACCGGCGGTTCGATGTCCAGCACGTTCCGGGCTACGTCGCTTCCGCTCGGCCACGAGCCTTCGGCGTGGTCCTTGCCGAACGGTTCGTGGTCCACGCCCAGCACCTGCCACTGGCCGGGCCACTCGAAGCGCCACGGAAGTTTGCCCTCGCGGAACGTCGCGGTCCCCTCGTGGCCACACCCCTCGATGGTCTGGTCGCCAGCCTCCATGTCGGTGCAGACGTACTCGACGGTGCCCTCGTCGGGGTGGACCGCGGTGACGGTCTCGGTTATCTTGCCGCACTCCTCGCAGATGGGGTTGAACGGGACGTACTCGTCGTCCACCTTGTCCTGATAGTGCGAGAGGACTTCCCGAGCAGTCTCTCGGTTTTCGAGCAGGTAGCGGGTCAGGTCCTCGAACTCGCCCTCCTCGTACAGTTCGGTGTTCGAGACCATCTCGACGGGGATGCCCAGCAGTTCGGCGCTCCGCTCGATGAGGTTCGAGAAGTGTTCGCCGTAGGAGTCACAGCACCCGAAGGGGTCCGGAATCGCGGTGTAGGGCTTGCCGAGGTTGCGTCCCAACGCTCCGGCGTTCACGTCGCCTAGCTCCACGATGTTGCCGTCCAAGTCGGCCAGCTTCCGGGGGAGCTTGCGGAGCGGGTCGCGGTCGTCGGCGGTGAACACCTGCCGGACCTCGTGGCCCCGGTCGCGGAGGGCTTCGGCGACGAAGTAGCCCCGGACGATTTCGTTCATGTTCCCGAGGTGGGGCACACCGGAGGGAGAGATACCGCCCTTGATCACTATCGGCTCGTCGGGGTCGCGGTCCAGAATCTTCTCGGCGACCGACTCGGCCCAGAAGGCGTGGGGCTGGGGCCCTTGGAGGACGTAGGGGTCGTCGTCGGGATGCATCTCCCGCGGGCGGTCGGCCGCCGGTTCGGTCTCCTCGTCGCTCATGACTCGTCTTGGACCCAGTAGGTCATCTGGTCGTCGGCACCCTCGGGCAGTACGTCGGTGCCCTCGTGTTCGCCGTAGCGCACCGCGTCGGCGATGCGCTCGGGGTCCGTGCCGTCGAGGACGATGGTGCGCACGCCCGACCGCTCGATGAGTTTCGCCGCCAGAATGTCCACGGGCGCGGAACTCCCGGCGTTCATCTCCAATCCGGCGATAACGTCCACGAGTTCCCCGCCGGTGAGTTCGTCGTACTTCTGGGCGTCGTCGGTCTCGTTGGGGTCGTCGCTGAAGACGCCGGGGACGCTGGTCGCGTAGACCAGCAGGTCGGCGTTGGTGTACTCGGCCAAGGCCGCGCTCACGGCGTCGGTGGTCTGGCCCGGCGTGACCCCGCCCATGACCGCGATGTCTCCTCGGTGCATCGCCGCACCGGCGGTCTCGTAGTCCTCGGGCGGACTCGGCACGGCCTCCTCGGACAGCGCCGCGATGAGGAGTCGCGCGTTCAGTCGCGTCACGTCGATGCCGATGTCGTCGAGTTCGATCTCGTTGGCTCCCAAGTCCCGCGCCGCGCCGATGTACTCGCGGGCGACGCCGCCGCCGCCGACGACGGTCCCGATGGTACAGCCTTCGGCGGCGAGGTCCTCGATTACGTCGGCGTGGGCGCGCACTCGCTCGGACCCGAGGTCCGGCGCGAGGACGCTCCCGCCGATGGAGACGACTACTTTCATTCTGTGGCCGAGTAGCCGGGACGCGGCCTTAAGGATTGCCAACTGTCGGGAGTGACGCCCGGATTTTCGTCAGCGACCGAAGCCGAGGAGTGCCGCTCGTTCACGTCGCACACGATAAAAATCGTAGTTCGGCCCCCGCAATCGACTTTCCTCGAAAGAAACCCAAATGTCTCTAAAAACACACAATCCAATTTTCTTAGCAATATTTGGATTGTCGAACGACGCTCCGTGCGACCGCGTTTCGCTCCGCAGGACTACGTTTTCTGCTCGGCGCGTGCGGGCGCGGTCGTCGTGAGAGGACACGAACGACTGCTCGTCGGACGCCGTTTGTCCGACGGTGCCTCGTGCCGTGCCCAATCGCGCGAGGGCTGAGGACCGCACGGAGGAACGACCGAAGGGAGTGACGACCGAGGACCGCAGGCGGTTGGGGAGGACGAGGAGCGGTGCAGTGCGGTGCGGAGCGGTGCGGGGCAGTGCGGTTGCGGGAGACTCCTTCGAATCGGCGATAGTCCGCTGTGTGGTCGCGGTCTGCTGTCCGGTCGCAGTTACGGTCGCGGTCCGCTGTCCAGTCGGAGTTACGGTCGCGGTTCGCTGTCCAGCCACGGTTACAGTCACGGACCCAGCAACGAGTACCACCATCCGTCGAGACCACCGAAGGCTACAAGCGCGCCCCGGTCCAAAATCGCGGTATGCACGTACTGAGCGTCGTCGGCCCCGAGTCGGCGGCCCGAGGAGTCGCCGACCGACTGGCGGCCCGCCTCGGCGAGGCGGCCCGCGTCGCCGAGGTCCACCGGACCGAGACCAGCGTCGAACCCGACGAATCTGCGGACGCGAGGTACGAACTCGACAACGAGGGGTGGACCGCGACCGGGCGCGACCGGTCACTGGACGACCTGCTCGCGGACCTCGCGCCCGACTACGACTACGCGCTCCTCGTCGGCTTTTCGGAGGCCGACGCGCCGCGGGTCGTCGTCGGCGAGGGCGACGATTCGGGAATCGAGTCCGACGCGCCCGGCGAGACCATCGTCCGCGCCGACGACCCCAACGAGGTGGACCCCGCCGAGGTGCGGGCGCGACTGGACGACACCGACCCCTACGAGACGCTCGAATCGCTGGTCGCGCGGGTCAAACGCTCCGACGACGCGCCCTACTCGGGAGCCATCGCCACCTTCACCGGGCGGGTCCGGGCGAAGGAAGACGAAGACGACGACCCGACCGAACTCCTCGAATTCGAGAAGTACGAGGGGGTCGCCGAGGAGCGAATGGCCGACATCAGCGCGGAACTGGAGGAGCGCGAGGGCGTCTTCGACGTGGTGATGCACCACCGCACGGGCGTCATCGAGTACGGCGAGGACATCGTGTTCGTCGTCGTGCTGGCGGGCCACCGCGAGGAGGCCTTTCGGACGGTCGAGGACGGCATCGACCGCCTCAAAGACGAGGTGCCGATATTCAAGAAGGAGGTCACGACCGACGAGCAGTTCTGGGTCCACGAGCAGTCCTGAGTCCGCGAGCGGTCCCGAGTCGCCACTCCACCGGTTTCGCGGTCGCTTCTCGTCTCCGGTCGGTTCGACGGCGAACTCCCCGACGACTCCTTCGGGACGACCCCCGAGTGACGCTTCGCGACGTTTTTCTCGCGACGACCGGTCGTGCAGTCCCGACGCACCCTACGCTCGCGGGGCTGTCCGGAGCGGAATCTCTCCTCGCTGGGCGGCCGATGTCAGTCTCTCGCATGACGTTCTCGACCGGACAGTAAATACCCGAAACAAAGACTTAAATCGGTTTTTGAACGATGAAAGAGCCTCAGAAAACGTCCTAAAAAGTCAGTTTTACCCCATTTTCCGGGCTCGTGTAGATTTTATGACCGAAATCGTCGGAAAACGACACTAACCGTCTCCCCTTTATATCATCCCTCCCTGTGTACGTGGAATTGACGATGAGCGCAACTACCCAGCCCTCCGACGCCCCCGAACCGCAGTCCAAGGAACAGCGCCTCAAGCAGTTCCTCCGGTCCAAAGCAGACGACGGGGAGATGTACTTCAAGAGCAAGTTCATCGCGGACGAAGTCGGTCTCTCCGCGAAGGAGATCGGCGCGCTGATGGTCAAGCTCAAGGACTCGGCGACCGACCTCGAAATCGAGAAGTGGTCGTACACGAGCGCGACCACGTGGCGCGTCTGCTCGGCGTAGACGGTCCCCGAGTCGAATCGTTGCGTGCGCCGTCCGACTGGTCCCTACTCGGACGCGACCTCCCTTCTCCCGTGCGGGTTCGCCCGCACGAGTTCCTGCTTCCAATTCCTCGGTAGCGTCTCGTCCGTCCTCTTCGCGCCGACTCCGTTCATCTCGGCACGCCGACCCACCCCGCCACGCCGACCCGCCCCGCCACGCCGACCGCCCCGTCACGCCGACCCACGAACCACGCCGTTTTTCTCGCGGGGGACCGTTGGCCCGCCCATGAAGCGGCGTTCGTACCTGCGGTCGCTGGCCGCGGCGGCGGGCACGGTCGGAATCGGCGGCTGTCTGCGGACCGCCGGGAGCGAACAGCCGACCACCACCGACGAGCCGCGGTTCCGCATCGAGACGGTCACGATGGAGTTGGAAGTTCCGTGGGGACTGGACGCCGCGCCCGACGGCGACCTCCTCGTCACCGAGCGTCCCGGCCGCGTCCAGCGCGTCGCCCGCGAGAACAACCGCAAAGAGCAGGTCGCGGACCTCACCGACGAGGTGGCGGCCCGCGGCGAGGGCGGCCTGCTCGGATTGGCGCTCCACCCCGACGACCCGGACCTCGCGTACACCTACCAGACCTACGAGGCCGAGGAGGGCCTGACCAACCGCGTGGTCCGCTACCGCGTCTCCGAGGAGTTCGTCCGCGAGTCGGTCGTCCTCGACGGGATTCCGGCCGCCTCGATTCACGACGGCGGCCGCATCGCGTTCAGTCCTGACGGGAACCTCTTCGTGACGACCGGCGACGCCAGCGACGGCAGTCTCGCGCAGGACCGCGACTCGCTGGCCGGGAAGGTCCTCCGGGTGACTCCCGACGGGGAACCTCACCCCGACAACCCCTTCGACAACGCCGTCTACACCTACGGCCACCGCAATCCGCAGGGGCTGGCGTGGCGCGACGGGACGCTGTTCGCCACCGAACACGGCCCCTCGACCGACGACGAGATAAACGTCCTCGAAGCGGGGAACAACTACGGCTGGCCCGACGTGATGGGACCGAGCGACGGCGACCGGTTCACCGACCCCATCGCATCCTACACGCCGACCATCGCGCCCGGTAGCGCGACCTTCTACGACGGGCCGGTCGAGGACTGGCAGGGGGATTTCTTCTTCGGGACGCTGGCCGGGACCCACCTCCACCGCGTCCGGATAAACGACCGAAACGAGGTCGTCGAGCAAGAGCGCGTGCTTGACGGGAAGTACGGTCGCCTCCGGACGGCGTTCACCGGGCCGGACGACCACCTCTACGTGACGACCAGCAACCGGGACGGCCGGGGAACCCCCGCGCCCCAAGACGACCGCGTGCTTCGGATTCAGCCGGTTTGACGGGGAGAGAAAAGAACTATCGCCCGCGGACGGCGGCGACGCTCAACTCCAGCAGGAAGACGAGTCCGCAGAGCGCCATCCCCGCGAGCGTCAGCAGTTCGGGCAGTTTCATCCACGCGGGGAGGACGAACGCGGCGTAGGCTTCGGCCTGCTTGAGCGTCCCTTCCAGCGAGTTGACGCCGCTGTAGCGGCTCCGGAGTTCCGTTCCGGGGACCGTCTCGTGGTCCTCCTCGGGGACCGAGAGCCGGTCGGCGGTGTATGGCATCATGACGCCCTCGTAGCGCCAGACGACCTCGCCGCGCCGGTTTATCTCCACGACGCGGTTGTTGAAAGTGTCCACGATTAGCGTGTTGCCGTTCGGCAGACGGTCGGCGTCGCGCGGCCAGTGGAGCAGGCCCCGGCCGCCGTACTGCCAGACGATTTCGTCGGTCGTCGCGTTCAACTCGACCACGCGGTCGTTCTCGCTGTCGGCGACCAGCACGTTCCCACCCCGGAGCTTGTGGGGATTGTGCTGGTGGTCGAGGATTTCGGTCTGGTCGGGTTCGCCGACGACGTTCGTGATGTTCTTCGTCTCGGGGTCCACCTCGATTACCACGTCGAAGTTCCGGACCGAGAGCTGGAAGTTCCCGTTGTCCAACTTGTCGATGTCGTTCATGTGGGTCCAGTCGCGCTCGCCGCCGGGGTCGTCGGGACCGCCGTACTCGTCGTGGAACTCGGTGCCTTCCGCGAGGTAGTTCTCGGCTTGCCACTCCCAGACGATACCGCCCGACTGGTTCACGACGAGCGCCCGGTCGTTGCCCATGTCCACGATGGCGGTGTTGCCGTTTTCGAGGCGGTCCACGTCGTGGACCTCGTGGTGGGTGATGTACTCGTCGTGCCACGAGTAGTTCCAGACGACGTTCTTCGTCTCGTAGTCGAGTTCGAGGACCTTCGCCTCGATACACTGGTCGGAGTTGACGATGAGTTGGTTCGACGGACACTCACCGGGCGGGAGTTTGGTCGTCACCGCCACGAGGAAGTTGCCGTTCTCCAACTGCTCGGCGTCGAACACCCGCGAGTTCGGCGGGTCGTACTTCCAGACCACCTCGTTCTCCTCGTTCAGTTCCAGTAGCTTCCCGTCAAGGCCGTAGCTCTGGACGCTGACGAGGGTGTGGCCCTCGTAGGGACCCTCGGCGGCCGAACTCGCCGAGACGCCGTGGTTGGCCGCCAACCCCTGCGCGCCGAGCGCCAGCCCCAGTAGAAGTACCGCCCACGCGAGATACCGCATCCGCCGTCGTCGCTCCATGCGTTTCCCTCTCGACTCGTCCGATTAAGGGTTGCCGGTCTGTCGTCGCTCGCCGACCGACCGCCGGACCCGACAGAAGAGCAAAGTACCATGATACCGTATGACATGATATGGGCGTTTGGGGCTGGATCGTCCTCTACGTACTCCTCTTCGCGCTCCTCCAGTTGCTCATCTATCGCTACCTGAGGAGCGACGAGGACGCGCCGCTGTTCCGCTCGACGCCGCCGAACCGGGAGACGACTCCCATCGAGGAGACCCCCATCGAGGAGGTCCGGGAGTTCGAGGAGCGCCACCAGAGCGAGGACTCCTCGGTGGTGGTCTGTCCGCGGTGCGGCGCGGAGAACGACACCGGGTACACGTACTGTCGGAACTGTGTGAGTCCGATGTCGGCGCGGTGAGCGCGGACTCCGGCATCGAAGTCCGGAGAGCGACAGTCACTTGCCGATAGCACCCGTCGGAACGCTCGAATGCCCCGCGCAGTCGCCATCAACGTCGGAGCCAACACGAACGCGCCGGGCGTCCGTGGTCCTATCTACCCCGACGGGCGCTTCGAATACGTCCCCATCCCCGAGGAGGAACCGACCAGCGAACCCGTCCCGACCTACGCGGACCTCGACCTCGACACCGAGTTGCCCGAGGGGTCCGCCGACGCGCCGGTCCACTTGGACCCCGAGTTCGCCGAGTACCCCGAGTGCGAAGCCTACACCTACGGCGACCCGTTCGGCGTGAAAGCCCGGCCCCTCCTCGATTTGCGGGAGGGCGACTACGCGCTGTTCTACGCGACGCTGACGGCCCGCGGGACGCCCGAGCGCGACTGGATAGCGTCCGACTGGGGCGCGTACCTCGTCGGCCAGTTCCGGCTGGCGCGCGACCCCGTGGCGGGCGAGGAGTACCCCGACCTGCCCGAGAGCGAACGCGAGACCTTCCGGAGCAACGCCCACTGCAAGCGCGAGGAGTTCGACGCCGCGGTCCTGCTGGCGGGCGACGACGCCGAGTCGGGCCTCTACGAGACGGCGGTCCCACTGAGTTCGCCCGAGCAGGGTGCGACCGCCAACCGCCTCGTGACCGACCTCTCCAGCGACTCCGGGAAGGGACCGTGGTGGCGACGACCCATGAAGTTCGGCGAGCGCGAGACCGCCGAACTGCTGGAGTTAGTCGAAGATGGGTACGAGTAGGCGGACCTCGTGTCACCGACGAGCGACGAGCGAAATTCGACCTCCGTAGACCGACCGCCGCGGTCCCACAAGGCATTTGCTCGCCGACGCGAAGGTACTGTTCCATGTCGAGGCGCTGGATTGCGGCAGTCGTCGTCTGCGTACTTCTGGCCGGGTGTGGCGGGCCGTCTACCGGGGGGAACGCCGACGGAGCGACCGCGACCTCCTCGTCCACGCCGGGCGAGCGCGTCCTCGCGCCGCCGCCCGACGAGACGAACGGGACGACGGCGACGAGCGCGACGGACGGGGGTTCGACTGACGCCGGAGGAACGACCGGAAGCGAGACGAACGCGAGTGTGACCGACGCGACGAACGTGAGCATGACCGACGCGACGAGCGGGTCCGCGACGAACGAGGCCACGGCGAACGAGACCGCGGCAAACGACTCCACGTCGAACGCGACGACGGCCGAGACCGCGGCGACGTACGACCGGAATCTCGGCTACGAACTCCGAGTCTCGAACGCGGGACCGACCGCGCGAACCGTCGCGGTCCGGGTCGCGTCGGCGAACGACTCGACCGTGGCGTTCGAGGCGTCGCTGGACCTCGGAGCCAACGAGTCGGCGAAACGCGACTTCGAGTTCCCGGCCGCGGGCATCTACGCGGTGACGGTCACGGTCGGCGACGCGCGGGCGACCGACGAGTGGTCGGTCTCGTCGCGGGACCCCGACGACGCCCTCTCGGTCCACGTCTCGGCGGAGGGCGAGGCGTACCTCGGCTTCGTGGCCATCTGACGCGCGAGCGGAAACTTCATGCCGACTCCTCCGAACCCTGACGTATGGCAACCGCGGCCCGCGACCTCACGGAACCGCACGTGCTGGCGCACACGAAGCGCCGCCTCTTCCCCGACGACGAGGCCGAGAACACCTACGCGGTCGTTGACACGCAGTTCGCCACCGACCGGTGGCTCGCTGGCGAGCGACTCGACGCGTCGGTCAGGGACGTTCTCTCGCCGTTCAACCACGTCGAGGTCGGCGGCGGCTATCCGGACCTCGTCGGCGTCCGCGCGCTGGACGACGACCTGCTGGCGGTTGAGCGGTTCGGCGACGACCCGCCGCTGGTCGCAGTCGAGGCGAAAGGCTACACCGAGCGCGGGCGCGTGGACGTTGAACGCGGCGTCGTCCAAGCCTACGACCGCCTCCACGAGGCGAACGTGGCCTACGCCGCGGCCCCGACGAGCGCGGTCTCCCAGTCGGCACGGACGCTCGCTCGGGAGCTGAACGTCGGCCTCCTCGGGGTCACTCCGGACGGCGCGGTCGAACCGCTAGAGACGCCCCGCCTCGTCGGCAGTCGGACGACGACCGAGACCTCGGCCATCCGGTTTCAGGCGAGCGCACAGGGCGTGGCGGACGAGTCGTTCGGTCTCAACCACCCGAAGAACTACCTCGGCTACCCGCTCGCGCTCTACGCCGACGGGCCGACTGCGGAGCTGATGACCGAGAACGACGTGGTCCGGGACATCGACAGCGCCCGGCGAGGAGCCGCGTTCTTGGACCTCGTGGACGACCGCCCCGACGGGGTTCGACTGACGCCGCTCGGCCGCGAAGTCGTCCGCTTCGCCCGCAGTCGCTACGGGTCGGTGGAAGACGCCCTCGACGTATTCTCCGACTGGCACGGCAAGCCGACTCGCTTCGCCGACCTCGCGCCAGCGTGGGGGCAACTCGCCCGCCGAGTCGTGTTCGCCTACCCGGCGACCACGCTCCTCGTAGAGGAGCTTCAGCATCTCCACGACGACGGGACGCCGGAGCCGACGCTCGTGGACCTCGTGAGGTATCTCTACGCCCGGCACTCCTCGTTCGCCGTCGAGCTGTTCGTTCGCGGCACGGACGACGCTCGGGAGCGAGTACTGAGCCGTGACGGCAATCTCCGGACCGCGGCGCTAGAAGACGGGAACGTCTACCACTCGCCGACCGTGTTCCAACTCAAGGCGATGCTGTTCCACGCCGGAATTCTGACCGAGCGCGGGGCGGAACCGTCGAACCTCGACCCGACGGAAGACGTGTGGGCGCTTCGGGAACGATTGTGACTGGTCGAAAGCTCGGCTTCAGGAGACGGTGAAGTAGTGCGCCGGGCGGGAATTGAATCCGCGCTATGAGCTTGGGAAGTTCATGTTCTACCACCAATCGGCCTGCGCCGTGGCTATGTAATCACCTCACGGAAAGCAGGACAGCCGAAGTTGGGTAATTATCCCAATCCTTTTAGGCTCATCAATCCCCTATGAGGTAGATTAATAGGTGTTAAGGTCGGTGTATGTGATAAGTGTGTTCCGAGAGTTTCTTAGCCCCATCAAACGGAACCAACTTCTGCTCATTGTAGTTGGCTTTATAGGGGCAGTCTTTTCTGGGTATCTATTTGTGAGCGCGTTATTTGCGCCAGATAGCGGGATATCAGGTGAATTAATATTCGCAATAATATTTTATATGCTCCTTTTAGGTTTGCTCGTCAGATGCCGGACTTGGAGGCGGAATCAAAATAGCGAATAACCATGGATGCCGAAAACATCGAATTTAGCGTCTTGGACCTTCTAAGTGTTGTATTTGGAGGTATCGGTGCTGGCATGGGTGCCGCCTTAAATTTTATATCCGCACCCCTTCCTGGGTTTTTCTCGGTTTCACTAATCGGAGCCATTGCTGTGCTACTGACTGTTTTATCACTGCTACTACAAGCTGTCTCAATTGGGGAACCAGAAGAAGAGGGAGAAACCATAGAAGTTCCAGTATCTGTCTATAACAGTCACTTGACTAGTACTCAGAAAGCAGGATATTATGAGGGACGATATGAGGGCTCCCGAGAGCAAGAAAAAACGATTGGTCGAAAAGTTCTCTCCCGAGAAAACCACCGTATTGACAAATACGGGAACACTATTGAAAACAGAACACTGGACGAATTTCTTGATGAGGGTGGCAACAAAGAAAAGACAGAAGAGGAGAACGATGAGCAGAGTGAGGAGAGTACGGAATATCCTCCGCAAGTCAAAGAAAAGGTAAGAAAAATTGAAGAAGAAGTACTGGAATACGAGTAACAGAAAGCCACTAACGTAAGACAAATCATCGATTTCAGTGTGATAAAAGAAAGATGTACACATCAAATAGCAAGTAAAGGAAATCAACAGTTGTGGTTCATTGACGACCGTTATGCCCTCTACCTTCGAGGCTTCCCCACTCATGACTACGCCCTTCGTCGATTCTCCCAGCCACTATTTGTGATGACCGGGACTACTTCCGAAATCGCTGTGCTATGTAGGGGTGCGAAATTGAATCCACTTCATTAGCACTGGTTCCCATGTTTCGTTCAGTTCCTGCGGAACCGGAAAACTGCAAGAAGTAACGCCGAACGTGTATGCGCCGACCGGGAATTGAACCCGGGCTATGAGCTTGGGAAGCTCATGTCCTACCACTAGACCACCGGCGCATTGCGCTCACTTCGCTCGCTTATGCGCCGAGGCTCGAAAACGCGTCGCGTTTTCTCACCACCGGCGCTTCGCAACTCCGTTCGTGTGTTCTTCCGGACGATACTTCAACGTAGCGCTTCAGTCCAATCCTGTCCTCCGCGCAGGCGTGCCCATCCGTCCAGAAATTGCGCCTTGACGCACGTCTTTTAATCGTCGCCTCCCTACGCTCTTGCATGATAGACCTGCGACTGTCGGAGTCGGAACTCGAAGTGCGCCGGGACCACCTCGTCCAGTTTATCCGCGAGACGGCCTCGTCGGCCGGGACCGACCGGGCGGTCCTCGGTCTCTCGGGGGGCATCGACAGCACGCTCACGGCCTACCTCGCCGTCGAGGCGCTGGGCGAGGAGAACCTCCACGGACTGGTGATGCCGGGCGAGGTCAGCCGCGAGGACAACATGAGCGACGCCGAGTGGGTCGCACAGGAGTTGGAGATTCCCTACGACGTGTTCGAGATAAACCCCATCGTGAACGAGTTTCTGAATACGTACTCCGAAGCGGAAGACGACCGCGTGGCGGTCGGCAACGCCCGCGCTCGGACGCGTGCCGTCCTGAACTACCTCGTCGCCAACCACGAGGACGCGCTGGTGTTGGGCACCGGCAACCGGAGCGAGGCGCTGGTCGGCTACTTCACGAAGTACGGCGACGGCGCGGTGGACTGTCACCCACTCGGGAACCTCTACAAGCAACAGGTCCGCCAGTTGGCGTCTCACGTCGGCGTCCCCGACGAGTTCGTCGAGAAGCCCGCGACCGCCGGACTCTGGGCGGGCCAGACCGACGAGGAGGAGATGGGCATCGGCTACGACACGCTCGACGCCATCCTCGCGCTCCACGTCGACGGTCCCCTCTCGGTCGCCGCGACCGCCCGCGAACTCGACGACGTGACCGACGAGCAGGTCCGGACGGTCAGAGAGATGTACGAGCGCAGCGCGCACAAGCGCGACGTGCCGCCCGCGCCCGAACCGCTCGACTGAGCGGACTCAGTTCCCGGACGCGTTCGCGACGATGCGAATCTCGTCGCCCCTCCGGAGGACGTACTCGGTCGGAGCCACCGACTCGCCGTTCACCGTCACGGTCGCGGTCTCGCCCGCGTCGTCGCCGTAGGTCGTCCCCCGATAGGCGACGGTGCCGTTGGTCACGTCGATGCCGAGCGTCTGCATCGCCCACGCGAGCGTCACCTCCTCGGCGTGGACGTGCCAGCGCTGGCCCTCGCCGTTCTCGAAGTGGAAGGCGTCGGCCTGTAGCTGGAACCGCTGACGACCGAAGTCGAGTTGCTGGCCGCCGATGGTGGCCTCGATGGTCCCGTGGTAGTGGACCGACCC
The DNA here is from genome assembly GCF_004765815.2 of Halorussus salinus. Taxonomy (NCBI): domain Archaea; kingdom Methanobacteriati; phylum Methanobacteriota; class Halobacteria; order Halobacteriales; family Haladaptataceae; genus Halorussus; species Halorussus salinus. Next base: position 260,245 of record NZ_SBIS02000007.1, read on the forward strand.
CACCGCCTGCGGTCGGGTGAGACCGCTCGCGTCGGCCGCGCCGCTCGCGTCGTCTGACGCGCCAGCGCCGCCCGCGCCGCCCCCGGAGAAGAACAGCAAGTACGCCAGCAGGACGCCGATAGCCAACGCGCCGACCGCGCCGCCGTACATCGCCATCGTCGGCCCCTCGTCGTCGAATCGCAGACTCTCGACGCGGCGCTGTTCTATCGGTCCGAGGTCGTCGCCGTGTTCGTCTCCGAGGTGGTGCAGATACGCCTCCTCGTCCTCGAAAGTCGCGCCACAGTGGTCGCACTGCTCGCGTTCTCTCGGCCGGTCTCCGGCGTCTGACTCCTCGCCCATGGGACCCGAGTACGCGCCGGAAGCATTCAACCTTTGCGCCGGGCGGAACCGCGTCGCCAGCGCGTCGCGCTCTCGTCGCGACCGGGCGGTCGAGTCGCGTCCGGGTGGTCGAGTCGCGTCCGGAGCAACTTGTGGCCGGGCGGTCGATTTCGCTTCGAGGAGGGATAGATGCCCGCGTTCCGTCACGGGGTTTATCACCGTCCGAACCGTAGCGGAAGCTGAATGGGTTCGACCGACCCGCCCGCCGACGGTCCATCGCTGGAGCGACTCAGTGCCGTATTTCGCGTCTACGAAGCCCGCCGCGACGGCGACCGGCTGGTGTACTACGGCGAACCGCTGGTCTCTCGCGAGCGACTGCTCGAAGCCGCGTGGCCGCTCTTTCGCGAACACGGCTACGAAGTCCAACTGACCACCGAGACCGGCGAGTACGTCCTCGTCGCCGAACCGACCGACAACAGCATCGACGGAATTCCGTGGACGAACGTCGTCCTCTTCGTGCTGACGGTCCTCTCGACGCTGTACGCCGGTCGGGCGTGGTACCACATCGACCCGGCGACGCTCGGCCAGAATCCGCTGGCGATTCTCCGGGCGTGGCCGTTCACCGCCGCGGTCGTCGGCGTCCTGCTGACTCACGAACTCGGCCACTACGTCATGACGCGGTATCACGGCGTGGACGCCACCTTACCGTACTTCATCCCGATGCCCTCGCTCATCGGGACGATGGGCGCGGTCATCCGGATGAAAGGCCAGATGCCCGACCGCGAGGCGCTGTTCGACATCGGCGTCGCCGGACCGCTCGCGGGGCTGGCAGCGACTATCGTCGTGACCGCAATCGGTCTCTCGCTCCCGCCCGAGACGGTCCCGCCGGAGATGATGACCGGACCGAACGTCATCCAGATAGAGTTCGGCTACCCGCCGCTGTTGCAGTTCATCGCGGCGCTCCTCGGCGAACCGACGACCTACCCCGCGGGCCAGTCGGTCAACCCGGTCGTCATCGGCGGCTGGGTCGGGATGTTCATCACCTTCCTCAACCTCATCCCGGCGGGGCAACTCGACGGCGGCCACATCGTCCGGGCCATCGTCGGCGAGCAACAGGAGCGCATCGCCGCGCTGGTCCCGGTCGCGCTCTTCGGTCTCGCGGCCTACGTCTTCTACGTCGAGGAGGTCAGCAACGCCTCGGTCCTGTGGGTCGTCTGGGGCCTGCTGGCGACCTACGTCGCGTACGTCGGCCCGGCCAACCCCATCGACGACGAGGGGTTGGACAGCAAGCGCAAGGCGGTCGGCATCCTGACGTTCGTACTGGGGATTCTGTGCTTCACGCCGGTTCCAATCGAGATAATTACGTGAGGTACTGATTTCGGGTTTTCATTGGTTTTCGCCTTCCGAAGATATATCTCTTCCAAAGGTTTATGTTGTAAGCGTTGTAAGGATGGCACGTACTTACAGCGTTTGGAATTGCTAAGATGTTATTTGGCATGAAACCGCTGTAAGGCGGGCCGAAAGGCCAAACTTCGACCCATGAACATAGCAATCCCGATGGCACACAACGGCTTCGACGTTCCGCAGAACAAGGGTGATGCAGATGTCTGCTGACAAACGCATCCCCACCACTGAAGAAACATGGAAAGAGTTGCACGAATTGAAGGAGCCCGGACAGACCTTCGACGAACTCCTGACGGACCTCATTCAGGAGCATCGAGAGCGTCAACTTGCAGAGCGAGCGCGCGAGGTCCGCGAAGCGGACCGGGAGGAGTTGACGAGCCTCGATGAGCTACGAAGTGCTACTGAGTGAAGAAGCGAGAGACTTCTTCACAGCTCTTGACGAGAAAAGCCAGCGAATCTGTACCGAGACGCTCGGCTACCTCGAAGAGAATCCGTATCCGGGACGCGGGCAGGGCGACAAAAAGAAACTGAAGGCTCAAGACGAAGAAATCTACCGGATACACGTCGGCCGGTCGTACACAGCGTTCTACGTCGTATTAGAGGAACAGAAAGAAGTGCGCGTCACCGATTTGCTGGACATCGGTGACGCTCACAAAGAGTATCGCCGGTAAGCAACCATTTTCGGGGTTTTACAATGTTATACCCCGGCAGATAATTCCGACTACCTTTTGCCGTGCGTGTACCCGCGGTCCGGTAACTCCTCGGCGTCCATCCGGACGCCCGACTGCGACTCGGTAACCTCGCCAATCACCGAAATTGGCGTCGGCGATTCGGTCCGAATCGCCGACAGGTCCTCCTCGGGCGCGGTGAACACCAACTCGAAGTCCTCACCGAAGAAGACCGCCAACTCCCGAATCTCGGCTTCTCCGTCGGCCACCTCGCGGACCGCCGAATCGACCGGGAGCGCGTCGCTCGATACCGAGAATCCGCAGTCGCTCGCCTCCGCGAGTTGGTGGAGGGACCGCGCGAGGCCGTCGCTCGAATCCATCATCGCGGTGGCGTGCGGGGCGAGTTTGCGGCCCGCCGCGACCCGCGGCTGGAAGCGGAACAGGTCGTTGGCGCGCTCGGTGGCGTCGGTCTCGGTCGCACCGCGCTCGAACAGTCGGAGCGCCGCGCCGGTGCGCCCGAGCGTGCCCGTCACGCAGACGACCTCGCCCGGACTCGCGCCCGAGCGAGCAATCGGGTCTTCGGTCCGGCCGAGCGCGGTGGTCGCGGCGGTGAACTCCCGGCTCTCGTCCAAGTCGCCGCCGACGTACTCCGCGCCGACCGCCTCGCACACGTCGCTCGCGCCCGCGACGAACGATTCGAGGGCGGTCTCCTCGAACTCGGGCGCGGCGTAGACCGCGACCGCGGCGGTGGCCTCCGCACCCATCGCGGCCACGTCCGACAGCGACGCGCCGACCGACCGCCAGCCAGCGGTGTACCGAGTGGTCCCGGTCGGGAAGTCGGTCGTCTCGTGGAGCATGTCGGTGGTCAGGACCTGTCCGTCCACGACCGCCGCGTCGTCGCCCGCGTGAGGGAGTCTGTCGCCCAGAAGCGACAGTGCGGCCCGCTCGTCCATGCAGTCGAGTTGTCGGTCGGGGGTGAAAGGGCTGTGGTCTCGGCGTCGGGGACCGGTCCAGCGCCACCCCGCGTGAACGTCTCACGCACTCTCGGGGCCGTCTCCGGTGGCTTCAAGCCGCGGCCGGTCGTCGGATAGGTCGATGGACGTAGATTTCGGGGACGCGCGCTCGATACTCGTCGGATTCGGCGCGGGAGTCGTCGTCCTGCTGGCGCTGTACGCGGTCGTCGGACTGGAGGAGGTCCTGTCGGCGCTCTCGCGGGCCGACCCCGCCATCTTCGCGGCGGTCTGTGTCGTGTCGGTCGGTTGGCTGTTCGCGTGGGGGCTGGCGCTCCGGACCGTCCTCGCGGTCGTCGCGGTGAAGGTGTCGGTCTGGCGGGCGTTCCTCCTGCTCTCTGGCGCGACGTTCGCCAACAACGTCACGCCGTTCGGACAGGCCGGGGGCGAGCCGTTCAGCGCCCTCCTCGTCTCGCGCTCGACCGGAACCGAGTACGAGAACGGTCTCGCGGTCGTCGCCAGCGTGGACACGCTCAACTTCGTGCCCTCCATCTCGTTCGCGCTGTTGGGCGTCGGCTACTACGCCACGCGGTTCACCGTCGGCGACAGGATGGAACTGGCGGCCGCGGCGCTCCTCGGACTTGCGCTGGCGGTCCCGACGGTCGCCTACCTCGGGTGGCGCAATCGCCACCGCGTCTCGGACCTCGTGGTTCGGGTCGCGGTCCCCGCGGGCCGACTCGTCGGCCGGGTCGTCCCCGCGCTCGACCCGCCGGGGGAGTCGCAGGTCCGCGAACGCATCGGGGGCTTTTTCGCCGCGCTGGAGCGCGTCGCGGGCGACCACCACCAACTCGCGCTCGCGATGTCGTTCTCGGCGCTCGGGTGGCTCCTGCTGTCGGTGTCGCTGTGGCTCTCGCTGGGCGCGCTCGGTTACTGGGTCCCGTTCGCGGCCGCGCTGTTCATCGTCCCGCTCGGGAGCGTCGCCAGCGTGACGCCGCTTCCGGGCGGTCTCGGCGGCGTCGAGGCCGCGCTCGTCTTACTCATCGTGCCGATTACGGGCGTGGACGCCGGGACCGCGGCGGCCGCGGCGGTCCTCCATCGCGGGGCGACCTACGTGTTGCCGATTCTCCTCGGGGGAAGCGCGACTGCGATGTTAGAAGCCGACAACGTCCACAAATCGGCCAGCGACTGAGGCGAGTTCCGACTCGCCGGTACACCGGGGTCGCCGACGGCACGGAACGATGCTTTTAAACGCCGCGGACGGGAATTCGTGGGTATGACGACGCTCTACGACGTTCCCGCGGACGACCTCATCGACGCGGTCGCCGCGAAACTGGAGGACCGAATCGACGAACCCGACTGGGCCCAGTACGCCACGACTGGCGAGAGCAAGGAACTACCCCCCGAACAGGACGACTTCTGGTACCGGCGAGCCGCCAGCGTACTCCGGAAGGTCGCCACCGACGGCCCCATCGGCGTCGAACGCCTCTCGACGCAGTACGGCGACAAGAAGGGCGGGTCGAACCGCTATCAGGTCGCACCCGAACACCGCTCGGACGGGAGTCGGAACATCATCCGGACCATCCTCCAGCAACTCGAAGACGAGGACCTCGTGGACACCGAAGGCAGTGCTGGCCGCATCGTGACCGGCGACGGTCGGAGTCTGCTGGACGATACGGCGGGCGAGGTCATGCAGGACCTCGACCGGCCGGAACTCGAACGCTACGCGTAATCGACCACGAACACTTTTCGAGCGCGGACCGACGACGACCAGCGGCTGGCGTCGTCGCTCCGTAATCATTTTTGGCCGCGGGCGTTTACTACGAGACAACACATGAGCGACCAGCCCGACGACGAGCGACTCGAAGAACTGCGCAAACAGAAGATGCAGGAGATGCAGGAGCAGGGCGACCAGAACGAGGCCCAAGAGCAGGCCCAACAGCAGGCCGACGCCCAGAAGCAGGCGATGCTCCGCAAGCACCTCACCGACGGCGCGCGCAAGCGACTCAACTCCGTCCGGATGAGCAAACCCGACTTCGCCGACCAAGTGGAGCGACAGGTCCTCGCGCTCGCCCAGAGCGGCCGCGTCAGCGGCAAGATAGACGAGGACAAGATGAAGGAACTCCTCCGGGAACTCAAGCCCGACTCCAAGAGCTTCAACATCCGGCGGCGCTGAGATGGACCTCGGGCTACTCTACAGCGGCGGGAAAGACTCGACGCTCGCCGCGCTCCTGCTCGAAGACTTCTACGACGTGACGCTGGTCACGGCCACGTTCGGCGTCGCCGACGCGTGGGACCACGCGCGCCGGACCGCCGAGGAGTTAGGCTTCGAGTTCGAGACCGTCGAGTTGGACGACGAGGTGGCCGCCGAAGCGGTCGAGCAGATGGTCGCGGACGGCTACCCCCGCAACGGCATCCAGCAGGTCCACCTCCACGCGCTGGAACGAGTCGCCGAGTTGGACTTCGACGCAGTGGCCGACGGCACCCGGCGCGACGACCGGGTCCCCTCCGTCTCGCGGGCGCAGGCCCAGAGCCTCGAAGACCGCCACGGCATCGACTACATCGTCCCGCTGGCGGGGTTCGGTCGCGGGGCCGTCGATTCGCTCGTCGAGGAGACCCTCGACGTGACGACCGGTCCGAGCGAGGAGATTCCGAAGGCCGACTACGAGGCGGAACTCCGCGACCTGCTGGCTACTGAACACGGCGACGAGGCCGTCGCCGAGGTGTTCCCCGACCACACCCAGACGTACGTGACCAGTCTGAGCTGAGATATCGGCACGTCTCGACTCGCTCGTTTCGCGTCTCGATTCGGCTCGTTTCGCGTCGCAGTCGCTCGTCCGGCAAGCGCGGCGCGAAGTAAAAGCTTCAAGCGCGCGGTCGCCCAACGCTTTCCCATGTACGACCGCATCAAGGGCTTTCGGGACTTCTACCCCGGCGAGATGGGCGCGCGCCGCGAGACGTTCGACACCGTCGAGGAGACCGCGCGCCGGTACGGCTTCCGGGAGATCGGGACGCCCGCGCTGGAGCGCACGCAGATGTACGTGGACAAGAGCGGCGAAGAGATAGTCGAGGAACTCTACAGCTTCGAGGACCAAGGCGGCCGGGACGTGGCGCTGACGCCGGAACTCACGCCGACGGTCGCCCGGATGGTCGTGGCGAAACAGCAGGAGCTATCCAAGCCCATCAAGTGGTTCTCGACCCGCCCGTTCTGGCGCTACGAGGAGCCCCAGAGCGGCCGCAAGCGCGAGTTCTACCAGACTAACGTGGACATCTTCGGCTCGTCGGAACCGGAGTCGGACGCCGAACTGCTGGCGTGCGCGGCCGACGCGCTCACGGGGCTGGGTCTCACAAGCGAGGACTTCGAGTTCCGGGTCAGCCACCGCGACATTTTGGGCGGTCTGCTGGAGGCGTTCGACGCCGACGTGGACACCGAAGCCGCGATTCGCGCGGTGGACAAAAACGAGAAGGTCGGCGAGGACGAGTTCTACGGACTGCTTTCGGACGCCGGACTCTCCTACGAGCAGGCCCGCGAGTTCGACGACCTGCTGGACACGCCCGAAGACGAGTTGGACGACCTCGTGGCGTTCGCCGAAACCGAGCGCGTCGAGGAGGCCGTCGCCAACCTGACCGAAGTGCTGGACGCGGCCGCCGACTTCGGCGCGCGCGAGTACTGCACGCTCTCGCTGGACACCGCGCGCGGCCTCGACTACTACACCGGCGTCGTCTTCGAATGCTTCGACTCGACGGGCGACGTGAACCGCTCTATCTTCGGCGGCGGGCGCTACGACGACCTCATCGAGGGCTTCGGCGGCCAGCCCACGCCCGCGGTCGGGTTCGCGGTCGGCGACGCGACGCTCTCGCTTCTCCTCCAGCGTGCTGGCGTCTGGCCCGACGAGGAGCTTTCGACGGACTACTACGTCCTGCAAGTCGGTGACACCCGCGACGTGGCGGCCGAGGTCACGCGCGACCTCCGGGGCGAGGGCCACGTGGTCGAGACCGACGTGTCGGGCCGGAGCTTCGGCGCGCAGTTGGACTACGCCGACTCCATCGGGGCGGAGACGGTCGTCATCGTCGGCGAGCAGGACCTCGCCGACGGGAACGTGACGGTCAAGGACATGACCTCGGGCGACCAGACGCAGGTACCCGTCGAGGAGTTCCCGCCCGAAGACGTGTCGCGGCCGACCTACGACGACTTCGAGTAGCCCCTCGGTCCAATCTTTTTGGTACCGTCCCACATACCATCAAACATGCAACGGCGTTCGATGCGCTTCGAGAAGACGACGCTCCTCGCGGCGCTCTCGGTACTCACGTTCGGCCTCACGGCCTTCTTCGCGGTGGTGGGACTGGAACTCCTCGTACCGACGACGTTCGTCCTCGGGTTCTTCGTCGTGGTCCCGCTGGTCGCGTTGCTCGGCGACGCGCTCCCGATGGTTGAGAGCGAGACCGACCGCGTAGTCGCCGAACAGGAACCGACCGGCGACGGACCGATAGACGAACTCCGCGAGCGGTACGCGCGGGGCGAGTTCACCGACGAGGAGTTCGAGCGACGGCTCGAACGACTGTTGGAGACCGAAGACACGGAGGCGAGCCGGAGCCGCGAGCGGGTCTTCGACCGGGAGTAGAAACGGATAGCTGAACAACTAAATACGGAAGATTCGAAGAACGCCGTATGGTTCAAGTCGGCCTCGGAACACTTTTCGGGATCGGAATAACCGTTTTAGTAGCGGCACTGGGAGTTCTCTATAAGCTGTCGGTAAACCTTCTCTCGGTATCGAAGAACATTTCGAACTTGAATAATAGCCTAGGGATTAAGCTAGACGAACTCAATGAGAGTGTGAATGGCATGAGCACCGAACTCCGCCGTATCTCCGAGACGACGGCCCAAATTGAGACGAGATTGGACTCCAGAAGTGCATCGAACTACGAACCTAGCCGCTCCGGAACTGGAGAAGCCAGAAGAGAGTCCGACTTTTCCCGAGATGAAAACAGGAATCACTCGAATTCAGATGGGAACCGTACCAATATCGAGGGAGAATACACATTATCCGAAACAGGTGTCACAATCGACCTTGAACGTCGTTTTCTGCCTACAACTACCGGCAGTGGACGATACACCATTGATATCGAATTCCAATCAGATATTCTGGTCAATACTGAGCGACTCGTTGATGATATTGCCGTCCTAATCCGTGGGTTCGGATACTCGCCCGAAATCAGGGAAGATACCTCGAACGGGAATACCGTTGTGAGCGTTGCTTTATACACGTTCGATGGGGAAGCCGTCGATGAATGGATGAAGGCGACTCTCCGCCTACTCGACAATGAAATGTACTACAAATCTATTGACATAGAAAGTGGAAACAATGATGAATACGTAGATGCTGACTTCGAGAACGTAGAAGAAGCTGATATCGACATTGAAGAGAATCAAAAAGATGAAAACGACAGCTAATCGCTGTAGGGCGACACGAAATCATATCAGGAGTGGTAAACCCGATACACCGTGGAACAACGCATGATTGCATTCCGAATCGCCTACGACGGCCGCCCGTTCCACGGCTTCCAGCGCCAGCCGGACGTGCCAACCGTCGAGGAGGCCGTCTTCGACGCGGCGAACGCGCTGGGCGTCGCCGACGGGAAGCCCGAGGGCTACGCCGCGGCGGGGCGGACCGACGCTGGCGTCTCGGCGGTGGCCCAGACCGTCGCGTTCGAGTGTCCCGACTGGCTGACGCCCGCCGCGCTGAACAGCGAACTCCCCGCGAGCGTCCGGGCGTGGGCGAGCGCCGACGCGCCCGACGACTTCCACGCGACCCACGACGCCGCCTCGCGGGCGTACCGCTATCACTGTTACGCGCCCGACGCCGACCTCGCGCGGGCCGAGGAGGCCCTCGCGCGACTCGCCGGGCGGAACGACTTCCACAACCTGACCCCCGACGACGAGAACACGGTCCGGGAGTTGCGGGCCGAGGTCCACCGCGACGGCGACTACCTCGTCTTCGACCTGCGCGCTAGCGGGTTCGTCCGCGAGATGGTCCGCCGAGTGGTCTCGCTGGTCCGGGGGGTGGCGACCGGCGACGCGAAGTTGGCGAAGGTGGGGCGCGTGTTGGGACCGGAGCAAATCGACGGGCCGCAGGGCGTCGCGCCCGCTCCGGCCTATCCGTTGGTGATGGTGGACGCCGAGTATCCGATGCTGACGTTCTCGGTGGACGACGAGGCCGCCGCGAGCGCCCGCGAGATTTTCGAGGGACTGCGCGAGGAGCGCGCCACGCGAACCCGCGTGGCCAGCGAAGTCGTGGAGCGGACGCGACTTTCGGAGCCGTAGCATAAGTCGGGTTTCGTACTCCGGGTTCGACCACCGTCGAGTAACGACGGATTTCGGCGAGAGTATCGAAGCGCCGTCGGCGAAGTATCGAACGTTCGCTCCGGCGTAACTCTCGCCCGGAAAAGTAAGCTCGGTTTAAGAATCCCGGTGGCAATTAGCGTTATTAGCGCCGCCGCCGAAACGTCGAACGGCGATAGGGAGTGCTATCCCATGGCACCACCATTTCGGATACTGCACTCCTATCGTCGTTCTTGACGAACGGTCGGTGCGACCGTCAGTCCCAACTTTCGGGCCAGATACCCGCCGCCTTCATGCCCTCCTCGTAGTCGCCCGAGCGCAGGTTCCCGGCGACCGATTCGGCGCTCGGTCGCGGAATCCCGTCGCGGGCCGCGATTTCTCGCACCAACAGCGCGACCAGCATCGCGTGTTCGCGCAGGTTCCGGTCGTCCACCTTGTCGCGCGTGTCGGCGTGGGTGTGGCCCCACCCGCGGCCGCGCTCGCCGCTCTCGCTGTGGAGTTGGAGCGCGGGCACGCCGCGCTTGAGGAGCGGCCAGTGGTCGCTGAACGGGTGGACCTGCTCGGTAATCGAGATGGGCTGGTTCGCCTCGTCTTCGACCGCGTTCGCTATCTCTGCCATCGTCTCCGAGCCGTGGGTGAGTGCGCGCAAGTCGCGGAACCGGCCCGCACCGTCCACGTTCACCACCGCGCGGACCGAATCGAGGTCCAGTCGCTCGGCGAGCGCGTCCGCCCCGAGGAGACCGGTCTCCTCGCACCCCACACCAGCGACTCGGACGCGCGTATCGAGGTCCAGTTTCGACAGCAGGTGGGCCGCCGCGACGACGACGGTGATGCCACAGCCGTTATCGAGCGCGCCCTCCGCGATGTCGTGGGCGTCGTGGTGGCCGACGACCAGAATCTCGTCGTCCGTATCCGGGCCGAGTTGTCCGTGCGTGTTGTGACTCGTGCCGGGCGTCGTCTCGGCGTCCACGCGGAGGTGTGCCCGCCCGCCCCGGTCGGCGTAGTCGGTCAGCCAGTCGCCGGTTTCGAGACTGACGCCGACGCCGGGAATCGCGGCCTCGCGGTCGAACCGGAGCGACCCCGTGGGCGGCAGTTGCCCGGCCTTGTGGTTCCGGAAGACGAACGCCTCGGCCCCGGCCGCGGCGGCGTGGCCGAACTTCTCCATCCGGTGGACGAATCTGGACCCCTCGGGCGTCGTCGTGGACGCGACCACGATGTTGCCCGCCACGTCCACGGCGTCCAGTTCGTCGGGCGTGCCGTGGCCCGCGTCCACGAGTTCGCCGCTGACCTCGCCCGCCGGAGAGTAAGGGAGCGCGATGGTCTCGAACGACCGCTCCACGGGGTCGGTGACCGCGAGTTCGGCGTCGCCGCGCGACCAGCGGGTCATCTCGAACGACTCGACTTCGACCTCGCGTGCGCCCGCGCGCTCGAACCCCTCGGCCACGAGGTCCGCGGCGCGGCGCTCGCCGGGCGACCCGCCCATCCGGTCGCCGATTTCGGTCAGTCGCGTGATGAACTCCCACGGGTAGTCGTCGCGCCACAGCTCGCCCAACGCGGCGGCGGTTTCCGGGTTCATGGACGCAGACTGCGGTCCGAACCGTGAAAAGTCTCGGGCTACGCGCGCACAGCACCGCCCCGTACGGCCGGACGCCCGCACGAACAATCGGAACACGCATTCGGAATGACAAAGCCTTACAACCGCGGTTTCCTAATCACGGGGTATGAGTTCGGTTCCCGAGCGGTCGGAGATAGAGTCGAAGTACAAGTGGGATTTGGAGAGCATCTACGCGAGCGACGACGAGTGGGAGGCGGCCTACGAGGAGGTCGAGGACCGTATCGACGACCTGTCGGCCTACGAGGGCCGGGCCACCGAGGACGGCGAGACCCTGCTCGCGGTCCTCGAACTCCGCGAGGAGGTGTACCGGACCCTCGAACAGGTCGTCAACTACGCCCGGATGCGGAAGGACGAGAACACCGCCGACCAGCACTATCAGGCGCTCACCTCGCGCGGGATGTCGCTGGCCTCGCGGGTAGACAGCGCGAGTAGCTTCCTCGAACCCGAGATTCAGGACGTGGACCGCGACGAACTCGACCGGATGATCGAGGAGACCGACGGACTGGAGCTGTACGACCACTACCTCTACGACGTGCTTCGGACCGCCGAACACACCCGGTCGGCGGAAGTCGAGAACGTGCTGGCGGAACTGGGCGAGGTCACGGGTGCCTCCGGCGAGATATACAACATGCTGATGGACTCGGACATGGAGTTCCCGACCGTCGAGAACCCCGACGGCGACTCCGTGGAGATAACCCAGAGCAACCTCACGAAGCTCCTGAAGAACCCCGACCGCGAGTTCCGCCAGACGGTCTACGAGAGCTTCTACGACGAGATCGGCGAGTACCACAACACCATCGGCACCACGCTCAAGAACAGCGTGAAGTCCGACGTGCAACTCGCGCGAATCCGCGACTACGAGACCGCCCGCGAGGCCGCGATGGACGGCCCCAACGTCCCCGTCGAGGTGTACGACAACCTCGTGGACACGGTGCGGGACAACCTCGACAAGCTCCACCGCCACGCCGAACTCAAGCGCGAGAGCCTCGGCGTGGACGAACTTCGGATGTGGGACCTCTACATGCCCATGACCGAGACCGAGACCCCCGACGTGGAGTACGAGCAGGCCCGCGAGTACGTCGTGGAGGCGCTGGGCGCGCTCGGCGACGATTACCAGAACCGAGTGAAGGAGGGCTTCGAGTCCCGCTGGGTGGACGTGTACGAGACCGAGAACAAGCGTTCGGGCGCGTACAGCGGCGGCACCTACGACACCCAGCCGTTCATCCTGATGAACTATCAGGACGACATCTCGTCGATGTTCACGCTGGCCCACGAACTCGGTCACTCGCTCCACAGCCAACTCACCAGCGAGAACCAGCCCTACGTCTACGGCGACTACGAAATCTTCGTGGCGGAAGTCGCCAGCACGGTCAACGAGGCGCTGTTGACCAACCACCTGCTCGACACCGTGGAGGACCCGACCTTCCGACGACACGTCCTCAACGAGTATCTGGAGCGGTTCCGCTCGACGCTCTACCGTCAGACGATGTTCGCGGCCTTCGAACACGAGGCCCACCAGTTGGTCGAAGACGACGAGGCGCTGACGCCGGGCAAGGCCGACGAAATCTACGGCGACCTGAAAGAGGAGTTCTACGAACCGGCGGTCGTGGACGACCGCATCGCCCGTGAGTGGGCGCGGATTCCCCACTTCTACCGGGCGTACTACGTCTACCAGTACAGCACCGGCATCAGCGCCGCGGTCGCGCTCGCCGACGGAATTCTGAACGACGGCGACGAGGCCGCCGACCGCTACCTCGACTTCCTCAAGGGCGGGTCGCGGGAGTACCCGCTCGAACTGCTCGAAACCGCGGGCGTTGACATGTCCTCGCCCGAACCCATCCAGCGCGCCCTCGACGTGTACGACGACCACTTAGACGAGATGGAATCGCTCATCTGAGGCGACCCGAGCGTCGGACCGTCCTGCATCGAATCTTTCCGGACAGTACTCCTCTCGCATCGAACCCTTCTGCGCCGAACCCCCTCGCGCCGAACCGGGACGGTCCGGCGCGTCCGCGGACTCGTTTTCACTCGCTGGGAATCCGACGCGCGATTTATTTAATAGGGCTGGTACGTACCGAACATGAACGGGTCGCTCCTCGCTCGCTACGAGTCGGCGCTGTGGTGGTCGATGGACCGCCTCGGCGTCACCGAATCGGTCGAACGCAAAGTGTTAGCCGCAGTCGGCATCCAATTCGGCATCTCGCTCGCACAGGCCGTCCTGCCGTTTCTGGTCTCGGGCGTCGCCAGAATCGGTCTCACCGCCGCGCTCTTGGTCGCGTCGGTCGTCGCGTTCGCCAACACCGTCCTCATCGCGCGCCGGGACATCACGAAACCCATCGAGGCGCTGGACCGGGCGGCCGACGCCATCGCCGACGGCGACCTCGACGCGCCGATTCCCGACGCCGAGCAGGATGACGAAATCGGACACCTCGTCGGTTCGTTCGCCGACATGCGCGCGTACCTCCGGGTCGTCGCCGAACAGGCCGCCGCGCTCTCCCGACAGGAGTTCGACGACCCCGTGATGGACGAGGAGGTCCCCGGCGAGTTCGGGGCCTCGCTGGACCGGATGGCCGAGAGCCTGCGCCGGTACACCGCCGACCTCGAAGCGACGACCGACGAGTTGGAGGCGACGACCGCCGACCTCGAACGCCGCTCCGAGAACCTGAAGCGACTCGTGACGGCGTTCGGCGACGCCGCCGAGGAGGCCAAGGCTGGCGACCTGACCGCCACCATCGACGGCGAGGTCGCCGAGGAAGACCTCCACGAGGAGGTCGCGGCGAACTACAACGCCCTCCTCTCGACGCTCGCGGACGCAATCGGCGAACTCGCCGCCTTCGCCGACGAGGTGGCGACAGCGAGCGAGGAGGCCGACGCCGAGGTCCGGGAGGTCAGCGAGGCCAGCGACGAGGTGGCCTCGGCGGTCGGCGAGATTTCGGAGGGCGCGGCCCGCCAGACCGACCGCCTCAACGAGGCCGCCGCGGAGATGAATACCCTCTCGGCGACCGTCGAGGAGATAGCCGCGTCGGCCGACGAGGTGGCCAAGACCGCGGGGACCGCGACCGACCGCGCGCGCTCGGGCCGGGAGGCCGCCCGCGAGGCCGCCGCGGAACTCGACAAGGTGGAGGACGGCATCGACCGGACCGCCGAGGCGGTCGAGGAGTTGGTCGCCGACATCGCCGAGATAGACGAAGTGGTCTCGTTCATCGACCAAGTGGCGACCGAGACGAACCTGCTGGCGCTCAACGCCAGCGTCGAGGCGGCCCGCGCGGGCGAGCGCGGCGACGGGTTCGGCGTGGTCGCAGACGAGGTGAAGAACCTCGCGGAGGAGACCGGCGAGGCGGCCGACGAGATTACCGGTCGCATCGAGCGCATCCAGACCGATTCCGAGGAGACGCTGGCCGACGTGCGCGAGACCCGCGAGCAGGTCACGCACAGCGTCGAGACCGTCGAGGACGCGCTCGGGGACTTCGAGGACATCGCCGAGGTCGTCGGCGAGGTGGACGCCAGCGTCAAGGAAATCAGCGACGCGACCGACCAGCAGGCCGAGTCCGCCGAGGACGTGGTGGCGATGGTCGAGGAGGTCGCGGCCATCAGCGAGGAGACGACCGCCGAGTCCGAGACCGCGGCCGCCGCGACCGAACAGCAGGCCTCCTCGCTGTCGGGCGTCTCCGAGCAGTTGGCGTCGCTGGCGTCGAAGGCCGACGAACTCGACGCGCTACTGGGCGAGTTCAGGCTTCCCGAGTCCGCCCGTCGAGAGCAGGCGGGGCAGTCCGAGCGGACGGGGCGAGCGGGGCGTCGAGCGGACGGGCGGCCCACCGGGGCGGACTGACGGCGACGAAAGATTTTTTTGCGGTGAAGCGGCCGAGACCCAAAGGCACTTTTAAGCCGACGACCTACGGACGAGTAGCAACGATGTCGCGTAGCCCACCTCTCCCCGACCAACCGACACTCGAACTCGACCCCGAAATGACAGACAGGGAGCGGCTGGCGGCGCTCCGCGAACACTTCACGGATATCGTGGACGTGAACGCCACGCTCGAAGAGCGACTCGACGACGCCCGCGAGCGCCGCGCGGACCTCCGCGACGAAGTCGATAGGCTCGAACGCGAGAACGAGACGCTGAAGACGACCTCGCTGTACGTCGCCACCGCCGAGGAGTTGACCGACGACGGTATCGTCATCAAGCAACACGGCAACAACCAAGAGGTGCTGACGGAAGTCTCGCCCAAGCTCCGCGAGCAGATAGAGTCGGGCGACCGCGTGGCGGTCAACGACTCCTTCACCGTCCAGACCGTGCTGGAAGCCGAGAAGGACGCCCGCGCACAGGCGATGGAGGTAGACGAGTCGCCGGAGGTCACCTACGACCAGATCGGCGGTCTCGAAGAGCAGACCCGCGAGGTCCGCGAGGCCGTCGAGCAACCCCTCGAAAACCCCGAACAGTTCGAGACGGTGGGCATCGAACCGCCGAGCGGCGTCCTCCTGCACGGCCCGCCCGGCACGGGCAAGACGATGCTGGCGAAGGCGGTCGCCAACCAGACCGACGCCACCTTCATCAAGATGGCCGGGTCGGAACTCGTCCAGAAGTTCATCGGCGAGGGCGCGAAGCTGGTCCGGGACCTCTTCGAGTTGGCCAGCCAGCGCGAGCCAGCCATCGTCTTCATTGACGAGATAGACGCCGTGGCCTCCAAGCGCACCGACTCCAAAACGTCGGGCGACGCCGAGGTCCAGCGCACGATGATGCAACTGCTCAGCGAGATGGACGGCTTCGAGGAGCGCGGCGAGATTCGCATCATGGCCGCGACCAACCGCTTCGACATGCTCGACCGCGCCATCCTCCGGCCGGGTCGGTTCGACCGCCTCATCGAGGTGCCCGACCCCGACGAGGAGGCCCGGCGCAAGATTCTGGACATCCACACCCGAGACATGGGCGTCGCCGACGACGTGGACTTCGAGAAACTCGCGAACGAGACCGAAGGCAAGAGCGGCGCGGACATCGAGAGCCTGACCACCGAGGCGGGCATGTTCGCCATCCGCGACGAGCGCACCGAGGTCCGCCAGTCGGACTTCGAGGACGCCTTGGAGAAGATGGACGAGGACGACGAGGACACCGGCATCGTCACCAAGGGGTCGCTTCCGAGCTACGCCTACTGACTCGGGAGTCGGGCTACGACGGTTCTCTTTGTTTTTTCGCCGCCGAGTTGCGACGCTCCGAGTTCGCACTGTGGGCCAGTCACAGACGCGACGAGAAACAGCGACGAATCGAGACGAGTCCGAGACCGGTCAGTCGTCGTCCACGACGACTTCGACGGGGCCCTCCTCGGCGGTCATCTTCTCTTGTTGGCCCTTGCGCTCGTGCCAGAGGAGCGCGCCCGCGACGGCCAGCACGATCCACGACCGCCAGTTGGCGAGGTTGAGCGTGTAGCCGATGCCGAATGGCTTCTCGACCAGCATCCCCTCGTCGGGCTTCCAGTACGACGAGAGCATCCGGCCGATGCTCGGTCGCTCGAAGTTGTACGGCACGCCGAAGAGTTCGCCGGTACTCGGTTTGTCTGCCATGCGAGAGATGTACGTCGGAGAGGAATAAAGTGCTTTGGCTACGGTTCGGGGCAAGAGTCTGCTACTGAGAGACGTGAGGGAGCGACGACCGAAGCAGAGTGAAGGCGAAGAAAAGTGAAAATCGCGACAAGAGAGGATGAGGTCGGAGAGTAGCTAGCTTCAGGCTTGAGCAACGGAGTCACCGCAACCGCACCGCATCAGCCTCACTCCTCCCCAACCGACTGCGTTACTCACTCCGCTTCGCTCCGGTGCGTTACTCGTCCCTCGCGCGGCTTGGCGCGAGATGAACTCGCGCCAGCGCGCGCCGGGATGAAAAATCAGCGACTCGCGGACTTGGCGGAAATTCGGTAGTACGGTAGAAACCTGAGAGACGACCGATTCACGACTCCCGGCGGTCCGCGATGGCGTCCGCGTGGCGCTCCACGAGGAGACCGAAGACCTCGGCTTCCCGGCGCTCTTGGACCTCGGGCGGGGCATCGTCGCGCATCCGGGCCTTCACCGTCCGAAGGGTTTCGGGGTCGTTGGCGGCCAGTTCGTCGGCGACTCGTCGGGGGTCGTCGGTCACGCGCGAGACCAGTCCCATCCGGTGGGCTTGCTCGGCGTCCACGGTCCGCCCCGAGAGCGCGAGGTCCAACGCCTCGCCCTCGCCGACGACGCGGGGCAGGCGGACCGTCCCGCCCCACGCGCCGAACAGGCCGAGTTTCACTCCCGGTTCCGCGAAGGTGGCGTCGGGCGTGGCCACCCGGAGGTCGGCGGCCAACGCCAACTCAACGCCCCCGCCGCGGGCCGCGCCGTCGATGCCCGCGACGACTGCGCTCTCGGCGTCCTCGATGGAGTTTGCAACGCGCTGACCCTGCGCGGCGAACTCCTCGGCCGACGCCCGGTCGAGGTCGGCTACCACGTCGAGGTCCGCGCCCGCGCAGAACGCCGGACCCGCTCCTCGCAGATAGACGACCGACTGGTCGGCCTCGCTCACGGCGGCTTCGAGCGCGTCGAGCGCGTCGGGCGTGAGCGCGTTGCGTCGCTCGGGCCGGTCGAGGGTCACGACCCGGACCTCCTCGGCGTCCCGAATTCGAATCGCTGACGTATCAACTGACACGGCTGGTCACGTTCGCATCTCGGAGTCGCTTTCCAAAGGTCTTTGGCGACTCCGTCATAAGACTCGATTAATGGAAGCGGCCGTCCGGGCACGAAAAGCAGGACGACAGGCGGTGCGAGACGTTTCGCCCGACCCTCTCCGCGAACGCATCGACGCCCTCCTCGAGGAGTCGGCGATGGTGCCGGGGGTCTTGGCGCTCGCGTCCGCACGCGCAGTCGAGGGTGCAGGCCCAACGGGCGTCGCCCCGGAGGCGTCGGACGACGAAGAGCGAGCGAACGGCGCGACGCCGTCGGGAGCGACGAGCGAAGGCGTCGGGTTGGGTCGTGGAGACGACGCCGGGCCGGTCGGCGTCGAGGAGCGCGCCGCTGGCGTCCAACTCATCTACGAGGGACTGCGACTCACGCGGGCGCTCGCCGACGACCCGCCGTGGGAGCGCGACCTCCCGCACACCGACAGCAACATCGACATCCTCGCGGCCGACGTGATGGTCGCCCGCGGGTTCTCGCTACTGGCCCGGACGGAGGCCGCCGACAAGGCGGTCGAGACCGTCCAGTCGTTCGGCCGGGACGAGACCGACGAGCAACAGGGCCGGACGGTCTCGCCGCGCGCGCTGGAGACCGACGTGTTCGAACTCGCCGTGGTCGCGGGGACGACCGTATTCGGTTCGACGCCCTCCGACGCGCTGGTCGCCTACGCCGGAAAACTGGCCGAGTCGTTCGACGGCGATAGCCCGGAACCACCCGAGTCCGTCTCCGAGGAGGTCGAGGAGGCCGTCGCCGACGCGCCCAACCCCCGGCAGTTCGGCCCGGCCGACGACCCCCAACCGTCGGCGACCGACCCGTGACCCTCGTTGCCGTCCCCTATCGCGAATCGAAACGCGTGAACTACCCTACTTACTCGCCGCTGACGCGACTCGTTCCTTGAGAATAGGGCTTCCTGCTTCCACGACGCGCTTTGCAGGAACTGTGATGGTTCCCGTAGGGAGCGCAGTCTCCACAGGCGTTCGTTCGGAGTGTCCCACTCCTACATCTTCGAGACCGCGAGAAAGAATATTCCACGCCGCGTTCGCGTCCCTGTCCGCCTCGAATCCACACGACGGACAGGAATGTTTGCGGACTCACAACGGCTTGTCCGTCGAGATGCCGCAGGACGCACACTCTTGGTCGTCCCTGCTGGTTCGACCGCTACGAAGTGCGTTCCTGCTCGTTCGCACTTGTATTCGAGCATTCGGAGGAACGTTCGCCACGCAGCAGAGGCGGTATTGCGGCTGTTCGACGGCGACTTTAGCATCCCCTTCACGTCCAAGTCTTCGACCGCTACGAGGTCGTACTCCCGAGCGTAGTACGCAGAGAGCTTGTGCAAGAAGTCACGGCGCTTGCGTCGGAGATCGGCGTGACACTCTGCGACTCGTTGTCGTTGCTTCTCCCAGTTGTTTGACCCGTGTTGCTTCCGCGAGAGTTTCCGTTGTTCGCGTTCCAAGCGGTCACGCTCGTCGGAGAGGTCGAGCGATTCGACGCCGCGACCATCGGTGTCGTGAGCATATTTGAGAATTCCTACGTCGATACCGACGCACCGTTCGGGATTCTCGGGCGGTTCGGGTGGTTGACGGTCCATCTCGACGCCGAACGTGGCGAACCACTCGCCGGTTGGTTCTTTCTTGAGCGTGACCTGTTTGAGTTGGGCGTTGTCGGGGATGGGTCGGTGTAGTCGAATCGGGATGTCCGCGAGTTTCGAGAGTGACAGTACAGTCTGACCGCCCTTCTTGTCGAGCTCGAAGCCAGACTGGTTGTACGTGAAACTGCGGAACTCGCGTGGCGGCTTCCACTTGAGTTGGCCGACATCGTATCCCTTCTCTTTGAGTTTGGAGAGGCTCTTGAGGTTGTCGAACAGTCGTTCCACGACGGTTTGGAGAACCTTCGAGTACACGTCGTTGAGGCCGTCCCACCACTGTTTGAGGTCGGGTAGCTCCGACCGTAGGGTGGTCATCGACGGCGGTTCGTCGTGGTTCGTTTGGTATTCGTTGAGGCGGTAGCGCGTGTGGTTGTACAGTTGCCTGCAAATATCGCGGTGGCGGTCCAACTCCTCGCGGTGGGTGTCGGACGGCATGAGGCGATATTTGTAGGCGTAGTACATGGCGTTACTCGCGTTCTTCGATAAGTTCGTCCAACTGTTCTCGGACGAACGACGAGAGGTTGAGGTGCTGCTTCTCAATCCACTCGTCTTGGTCCTCCCGAATGGTGATTGTCTTCCGTTTCATTGTAATGCACGGTATACACGCTATGCATATAACAGATCCGGTAGACGTGGGGCTGTAGGCCCCCAACAGAACAATGATGCAAAGTTCTACAACGGTGAGATACTTCCCCAGAAGTCGTACTGGACTGTGCAATTACGGAAGTGCAAGAAGAAAGGCCCATTCTTTAGCTCGGAGAGGATGTCAATGCAACACTTCTTCCACGGAGTATATACCGATATGACACAGAAGAACGGCTGGTCCTTTAGCGGTTCTGAGTTCATTCTCGTTTATTCAGAACGGCTTCCCAATTTCGTATGTCACGCTTCAACACCCCCAAGAGAATTTCATCACATATTTATACAGCAGGATAGTAAAATCGAATGCCGAAAGCGGAATCGGTGCGGAAAGCACCATAGAGTGCCTGGGTAGCTTAGAGGTAAAGCGCGTCCTTGGTAAGGACGAGAGCCCGGGTTCAAATCCCGGCCTAGGCTCTTTTCGCGATTCGTTTTCCACCGAAGAGCTACTGTTTTGTTCCGCAAAAACCAGCCGAAAGGTCAGTTCCTCGCCACTATTTCTTCGGTTCGGGGTCGAAGATTTCGGGCTTCTCGTCGCCCTCGGCGGCCACGATGGCCATACAGCCCTTCCGGGCGACCCGAGTCAGCGAGTGGTCCACCAGCTTGAACGCGCCGGGAACCGGGAAGTCCATCGTCGCGACGGTGGTGCTACCCGGCGCGACCTGTTTGGTCTGGATGTGGGTCTGCGGGCGGGTGGTCAGCGACCCTTCCGGCCAGAGCTTCTCCCAGACGTTGCCGATGGGGTGGAAGCTACTGGTGAGGTTCGGCCCGCCGGTGACGAAGAACACCCGTGCGGTATCCCCGGTCTCGACCTTGCCCGCGCCGTACTTGTTCGGCGTGCAGGCGTACTTCTCGCCGTTCATCACGACGTAGGTCGGCTCCTCGCGCTTCATCGACTCGATGTCGAAGTTGTGCTGGCCCTTCTCGCCGGGGCGCTTGTCCGTGTAGATTTCGTGCTGCCCGAAGTAGAACTCGTGGTCCACCTCGGGCAGGCCCTCCTCGGGTTCGACGAGGATGATGCCGAACATGCCCGCGGAGATGTGCATGTCCATGTTCGGGACGGCGCAGTGGTAGATGTACGCGCCGGGGTAGGTCGCCTTGAACTTGAGGTTGGCCGTCTCGCCCGGCGCGGTCATCGTCGCCTCCGCACCGCCGCCCGGCCCCGCCGCCGCGTGGAAGTCCACGTTGTGGGGCATGTCGTTCTCGGCCGGGTTCTCGAAGGTCAGGTTCACGGTGTCTCCCTTCCGGACGCGAATCATCGGTCCGGGGACCTGCCCGTTGTAGGTCATGTAGTTGAACGTGACGCCGTCCTCGACTTCGGCCGTGACCTCCTCTGGCCGGAGGGTCACGTCCACCTCCTTGGGCTTGTCGCGGCTAATCGGGTCCGGGATGTCTGTCGGGTCCGCGGCGACGCGCTTCGTGGTCTTCTGTTTCTGTTTGTTCATGGCTTTCTGAGTCTGGGTCGCTTTCGGGGCGGAGCGGGTCGAACACCCGGCGAGGGTGGCCGCGCCACCGAGGCCGATACCTTGCAGGACCGTGCGACGATTGGTTGCGGGCATTGGGAGTCACCTTACACTTGCAGATAGTGCCCGACTACCCTTTAATCGAGAACCCGTTTCTCAGGCCGCAGGAAGGCTATCGAACGTGTTCGTGGCGTTCTCAGCTTCTGAGAATCGCTGGCATTTCCGGACAGCGAACGAACATCTTTCACTCGGGACGCCGAGAGCGAGAGACGCTGGAACAGGAGCCGACGAAGAAAGAGAGAAATCGAAGCGACTCCTCGGCGGACGGTTCAGTCGTCGCTCTCGACGACCGACCCGCCACCGACGGGTACGTCGGCGGGTTCGTCGCTCGGGGTCGCGTCGCCGCGAGCGAGGAGCTTCTTCACCACGTCGTAGCCGAAGATGGCCGTGCCGATGATGACCAGCGTGTCACCGGGCATCCGGAGCCAGAACAACAGTTGGACGAGGTCGCCCTCGTAGAACGACAGGCTCCGGGCGGCGTCGTAGCTCTGGGTGAACGCGACTTCCAGTTGGAGGAAGCCGACCGGGAGGAGACTGATGCCGACCATCAGCGCCAGCCCGACGTTCCACGCCCAGAACGCGCGCCGGAGGTTGGTCCCGTCCCACTTGGCCTCGGGCACCGCGATGCGGAACATGTACGTCACCATGCCGAGCGCGAGGAAGCCGAACGCGCCGAACATCGCGGCGTGGGCGTGGGCCACAGTCAGGTAGGTCCCGTGTTCGAAGTAGTTGATGAACGGGAGGTTGATGAAGAACCCGAGGACGCCCGCGCCCACGAAGTTCCAGACGCCCGACGCGACGATGAACATGAACGGCAGGGTGTAGGGGAACGAGGCGCCGCCGTTCGACATCGCGCGGTACTGGCCGATGGCCTCGTAGAGGATGAACACGAGCGGGATGAGTTCGAGCGTCGAGAACGCGCTCCCGATGGGCACCCAGAAGTCGGGTTGGCCGACCCACCAGTAGTGGTGTGAGACGCCGATGACGCCCGTCCCCATCACCAGCAGGGCTTGGACCATCACGGCCTTCTCCGCGGAGCGTTTCTCCAGCAGGTTCATGCTGACCAGCGTGACGCCGACCAGCGAGACGATGAAGAACTCGAAGGCTCCCTCGACCCACATGTGGACGACCCACCAGCGCCAGAACTCCGTGACGACGATGTTGGTCTGGGGCGTGTAGAGGAAGCCCGCGCAGAACAGCAGGGCGATGGAGCCGCCTGCGTACAGAATCATGTGCGCGAGGCCCCACTTGGGTTCGCGGTCCAGCAGGGGCTTGAGTCCGCGCGCCACGAGCGCGGCCCACGACAGGAAGCCGACCAATATGCCGACCTGCCAGAGCCGCCCGATTTCGAGGTACTCCAGCCCCTCGTTGCCGAGAATCCACCAGAGCATCCCGTCGAAGTACCCCTTCGCGCCGAGCCAGATGCCGACGAGGGCACCGACCACGACGACGACGAGGACCCCGAGCAGGCGATTTATCCACTTACCCTGTCCGCGGGGTTCGTGGCCCGTCAGCAGGGGCGGGAGGAACAGGCCCGCACCGAGCCACAGCGTCGCTATCCACAGGATTCCGAGGTCGATGTGCCACGTCTTGGCGATGGAGAACGGGAGCCACTGGAGGATGCTGAAGCCCAGCATCTCGCCGAGTCCGAAGAAGCCAGCGCGTTCGATGTAGAAGTGCGCGAGCAGGCCCCCGAGGAGGACCTGCGCGAGGAACAGGCCCGCGCCGACGACCGCGAACCGGAGCGCCGCGGCCTGTCCGGGGAACAGGTCCACATCGTCGGGCCGGGGCACCGTGACGCCCTCGGTCTCGGGTTCGTCCAGCTCGATGGACTTGTAGAGCCAGACGCCCGCGCCAGCACCCGCGACCAGCAGGACCATCGCGACGACGCTCCACGTCATCGACGCGCCCGTGGCGTCGTTACCCGCGGCTGGCTGGTAGGGCCACTCGTTGGTGTAACTGTGGTCCGAACCGGGACGGTCGGTGTGGGAAATCCACGCCGTCCAGAGCGCGAAGTCGGCGAACCGCTCGGCCTCCGCCTCGCTGTCTATCATGTCCACGGGGACGCCCCGCTCGTGGCTCCCCTCGTGGTAGCGCTCGACGTAGACCTGCGTGACCTCCTCGTGGGCGTACATCTCGGCGGCGGAGTACTCGACCTGCCCGCCGGGGTCGCCGTCGGTCAGGTCCGACTTCACCGCCACGTCCACGGTGGCCCGCTCGCTCTCAGAGAGGCCGCCGTAGTCGGTCGTGCCGTACTGCTCTCGGGCGTAGTACTGGCGCATGTACTCGACTTTCAAGTCCAGCGCGTCGGCGGTGTAGTCCTCGCCGTAGTACGCGCCGTTGCCCAGTATCGACCCGTGGTTCATCATGCCGTCCGACTGGAACACCGTCTTGCCGTCTCGCACTTGCTCGGCGGTCACGACCGTCTGGCCGTTCGGTCCCTCGACCTCCTTCGGGATGGGCGGGGCCTCCTGATAGGAGTACCACGCGCCGACGCCCATCACGGCCAGATTCAGGACGAACACGACCGCGAGTATCTTGGCGAGTGTGCGACGTTTGACTCTCATACAAATCGAGGTTGTCCGTCGTGGGGCTTTTAATTGGGACGCGCTTCCCGACCGCTGGGAAACCGGGCGAACGTGTTCGGACCGAGGGGGAAACCCCTTTCTCCTCGGGCGATTTCGTGCGATACTTTGTCACGGTCGGAGGTCACACGTCGGCGCGCTCGTGGAGAGCGTTCCGACGAGTCGCTGTCTATTCGGCTCGGCCGAACGCGACTCGCCGACCGATAGCCGACGGCCGACTACGAAGACCACCGGACTCCGGCGGACTACACTCCTCCCGGATGCGCCGCGTCTGCGCTCGCGCTCGCGTGGTTCCGCGAGCGCAGACGCACGCGGGGAGGTTCGGGGCGCGGTGCGGGGCGGGGCGGCGCTGTGCGGCGGCGGTGGGGTGCCGTGCGGTCTGATGGGCGTCGGCGTCAGTCGCGGTACTATTTCCGGTACAGTCGCAGTGCTGTGTGGTCGCAGGTCTCTGCGGTCGCGGTCCGAGAAGAATCCATGACTCCGACCGAACGAAGACTCGAAACGTCGCACGAAAAGTAAAAACCGCGGGAAGACGAGCGAACCAACCGTCCCGAAACCGCCTGCGCGCAATCGAAGCCACACCGGCGTCGAAGACGAGGTTCTGCTACCCCTCGTCGGACCGAGGAGCCAGCACCAACACGGCGACGCTGTCCTCCTCGGCCGTCGGCGACACCTCCTTTCGGCCGTCGAATCGCAACAGTTCGCCCGGTTCGAGGACGTTCGACTCCCCGTCTACCCGCACGTCGAGCCGACCCGAGACGAGGTGGACGACGATTTCGCGCTCGGGGTGGCGGTGGGCGGGCACCTCCTCGCCCGCGTCGAGCGCGAGCCGCACCGTCTTGGGTTCGGCCCCCGGAAACGCGACTTCTCGGGGGCGTTCGGTCAGGTCGGCGAGTGCGACTGTCTCGGTCATGGCGGGAGACTACTGCTTGGGGAACTTGGCGACGAATTTCTGACTCTCCGGGCGCTCGACTTCGTAGCCGTCGGCGTCGAACGCCTCGACTTCGGCCTGCATCTCGTAGAACAGCGGCTTCGGTTCGTGGTCGTTGACGATTTCGAGGACCTCGCCGCTGTCCATCTCGGCGAACGCGTCGTGTATCTTTGGATGTCGTTCCGGCGGCGGTATCTCGCGTACGTCTAACCTCGGCATACGTGTAGAACGAGACGGACGCGAGCCTTCGCGGTTGTGCCGAACGTGTTCGACTGCGGCCGGGAAGTGGTCGATTCGGGGACTCCTCGGCGCGCTGGCGACCGACTCGTGTGTCAGTCGTCTTCCCTACCGACGGTGGTTGGTGGCATCGACGCCCTCCTCGGGCGCACTGGCGACTGACTGCGGTCAGTCGCCTCCCCCACCGCACAGTAATTAGTGACACAGATGCGTTCCGCGGGCGCGGTCCCGCGCTCACTTCGTTCGCTCGGGACCGCGCAGCTCGAACTCCCCTTTCCGCAACCCCTCGCGCACGGGGTCGTGTTCGGCGTCGGTCGGCGGCGGCGCGGTGACGAGCGTCGCCTCCAATCGCTCGCCGTCGTCGGCTCGCACGCCGCGCTCCTCGCCCGCGGGGACGACCACCACGTCGCCCGGTCGGACCGCGTGGTCCTCGTCGCTCTCTCGGACGACTCCTCGGCCCTCGCGGACCGTGATGGCCACGTCGCTGTCGGGCGCGTGGACCGGGATGAACTGCCCCGGCTCGAAGTAGCCGAGGACGACTTTCATCCGGTCGCTCCGGAACACCGACCGGGCGGAGAACTGGTCGTCGTCGTACTCGCGTTCGGCGTCGAAACTGGTCGCGACCATGTTCGAGGAGTACCACGAGAGGACCGTGGCGGTGTCGCCGAACCTGTTCGGTCAGCGTCGGAGGAGTCGGAGAGACGACGCTAACAGCGTCTCAGGGGTCTACTTCGGACGTGACTCGAACCGACAACGATGGCCCGGTAATGCTCCCACCGAGCGAGACGGAGTAACTGGAGATGTTCCCCGCTTCGGACAACTCCTCCAGCCGCGAGCGGAACGCGTTCATGCACTCGACGACGCTATCCAACCGGTCTACGTAGTCGTCCATCCCCGAGAGAGTCACGTCCTCGTCGGCCGAAGCGAACGTTTCGTTGACCAAGAGAACCGCTGATTGGAGTTCGGTGATAGAATCTGCCGCTTCGATGTCGTCTTTGAGAACGGCGACCTCGTCCTGATGTATTTCACTCATATATTTCGAATACTATTCGAAATGGATAAGTTTTCTCTCGGAGCCGTATCGGATCACTCGTCGCTAACCGTTCGGCTCGTCTGCCGGAGATACTGTCTCGCCTGCGCGGCGTCCAGCTTGACCGGTGGCGGACTCTGTGAAATCTCGTCGTCTATCTCCGTGCCGGTCTCGACGAGCGTGTTCCGGATTTCCTCGGGTCCAGAGTTCGGGAACTCCCCCCTGAGCGACGCAACAGCGCCGCTAACGATGGGCGTGGCGAAACTCGTTCCGGCGATAAAGACGACGTTCTGCTCGTCCTGTAACTCCGGTTTGTGAACCGGCGCGAGGAGGTCGGGTTTCCCTTTGAACGGGCGGACGTTGTCGTTCCACCACCGCTCTCTCCGCCGGTCGTCACAGGACGCACCCGTCCCACAGGTTCCCATACTACAGAACGGCCCCTGTTCGTGCCCGTCGATGCGGTGATAGTCGGAAACGTCGGCGACGAGTCGGTCGTCCGTACCGGTATCCGGAACGTACCCGTCGCACTCGTTGACGAAGCCGCCGACCCCGACCGTAGACCGAAAGAGAGCCGGACAGATGACGTGTTCTCCTCGACGGCCTCGCTCGTTTCCACAGGCGGCGACGACGTTCGTTCCGCCGTCTATCGCCGGGAGGACGTGTTTTCTGAAGACGCACGATTCGGAGCCACAGTTGTGGTGGTGTCTCCCGGCAGAGATATTGAGTACGTCGACGCCGTCGTCTATCGCTTGTTCGATACACTGGATGATTCGCGCGTTTCCGCCTTCACCGATGCTCGGCGACTCCGTGTACGAGACCTCCGAGTCGTCCGACGACTGGAGTCCGGAACCGCGTTGCAGTCGGTGTCGCTCCGCCTTCAATCGGTAGAAGTGGAATCTGGCGTTCGGGACGATACTCGAAATCACGTCGAGGATTCGATAGCCGTGACCCCACTTGTTCTGGACGTTCTCACCGTCCGGCGAGAAGTCCTCCCGGTTCCCGACCCGGATGTCACCAATGTCCTCGTCGGGAAGCATGTAGAGCGTGTCCGCGATACCGATAGTCACGGCCTCGCCGCCGTGAGAGAGGTCCGAGAGACCGAGCAATTCGCTGTACGCGTCGTTGACTCTCCGGCGAAACTGCTCCCACGTCTCGAACCGGTCGGGAACGTTTAGGAGTTTCCCTCGAACCGAAGCGGACCGTCGACGCTCATCGTGTCGACGGCATCGAGTTCGTCTAACTCCTCGACGAACTCCTCCGGAACGCGAATCTGGAACGTACCGCGCGGAAGTTCCTGTTGGATTTCGGAATCCCGAGTCTCGGAGACGAAATCGACGACTTCGCTCGGGTTTCCGGAAGTCGTCGCTGTGACGGTGACACAGCGTCCGACCTTCGGTTTGTTGAGAACGTCGATGAGACTTCGATTCATCACTTGGCGGTTGAACGTCCCGACGTACGCGCTTTCGGTATAAAAATGTTGAGGGACCGGGAGAACTCTCGAACGGCGTACGACGACGATTCGGAATCGAATTAAAAATACGTAGATTTTCCTGAGAACGATTTTCACTGCTCAGAAAATGTTGTACGTTTCTTCGCGGGCGACGGTGAGCCTCTTCGTCCCCGAGCGTCGGCCGTCAGGGGAGTTCGTCGGCGTCGTCGGCCGGGTCGCCAGTTCCCGACTCGGCGGACCCGGCGAGCGCCCCGACGCGGAGCGATTCGGGACCGTGGCGCACCACGACGCCGGTCAGGTTCGCGGCGAAGACCGCGAATCCCGCGAGCGCCACCGCGCCGCCGACGACGAGGGCCTCCTCGACCCCGAGGACCTCGCCGCCGACCACCAGCGCGACACCGGCCAGCGCGAGCCAGAAGTCCGCGGCCGCGAGGCGGGCGTCGTACAGGTCGTCTATCATCGGCACCGGCTCCAGCCCCACGCGGTCGCTGTACCGGCGGACCCAGACGACGAACGGGACGACGTGGTAGAGCGTGCCCAGCAGGACGAACCCGACGACTCCGGCCGCCAGCAGGTGGCCGATTTCGGGGTGGCCGAACGTCGTCGCGGGGTCGGCCGGGCGCGCGAGCCACGCGGGGAGCGCCGCGAGTGCCCACGCGGGAAGCGCGGCCGCGACGACCGCGTACCGCGACAGCATCGGCGTCCGTTCGACTTTCGTCTCGTGGAGCTTCCGGGCGAGGACCGCCGCGAACCCGAGGAGACCCGCCGCGACCAGAAGCCCGCCGACTCTGGCGACCCACTCCGCGCCGACCAGTCGCCCCGCGGCGAGCGCGAGGACGCCGGGCGTGTAGACGAGTTCTTGAGTGCGCCGGAGCGTCGTGTCCGCGCCGCGAAGTTCGGTCTGCGTGAACATCGTGGCGAGTTGGTAGAGCGCGCCCACGACGGTCGTGAGGACGATTCCGAACACCGCGAGCGTCGCGTGTGCGGCGACGACCTGCGGGCGAGCCAGTCCCACGGATGCGAACGTCGGTCGAACGAAGTCCACCGCGAGGAGCAATCCGAGCGTCGTCACGAGCAGGACGTGGCCGAGCGCGAGCGCGAAGTGGCGCTCGGTCGCGTCGAGCGCGGGACCGTCGCTTTCGTCCGCCGACCCGCTCCTCGCGGCCAGCCACAGCGTCCGGCCGACGTTGTAGACGAACAGCCAGAACCCCGCGAACATCGTCGTTCCGGCGACCGGGAGCAAGTCGAGTCGCCCCGCCAGCAGGAGGCCAGCGAACCCCGCGACCCCGCCCGCGACGAGCGCGAGTTGCGCGCCCGCGAGCCGCCGCGAGTGGAGTTCGACGCCCGACCAGACCGGGACGAACTGGGTCATCGCGCCCAAGATGGTGAGACAGACCCATCCCACGAGCAGGAGGTGGACGTGCGCGAGACCGTGGAGACCGGGCGCGAGACCGACCGCGCCGACGAGGCCGAGCGCCGCCCCCGCCAGCAGGAACGCGAAGCCGACGAGGAAGTGCGCGAGGGGCACGACCATCGGCGGCCCGCGGTCGGCGTCGATACCGGCGGGGACGCTCATCGGGGTTCTATCTCCACCCGCCACTCGTCGGGGGCGACCTCCTCGGTCTCGTGGTCGAAGCCGCGCTGGTCCAACACCCCGTAGAGCGGTTCGGGTTCGAAGCTGTTGTACAGGACCAACCGCTCGTCGTCGCCGAGGTCCGCGAGCGCCGACGTGATGGCCCCGAACGGTTCGCCGTCTATCTCCCGCGCGTCGAGTTCGCGCGTGGTCTGTGCGTCGGCGGTCGTATCGTCGGTCGTGTCGTGGGTCGTCATGGTTCGTACTCCGTTCGGTTCGTGTCTATCGGTTGTCCCGACCATGTTCGACGGGCGAGTCCGCGCGGTCGCCGGCGCTCGCGGTCGGGTCTCCGTTCCGGTGGTTCGCGGCCGGATTCGACTCCCGGCCGCGAACGACCGGGAACTCGTCGGGCACGCCGAAGCCGTACTCCCGCAGGCGCTCGGCGTCCCCGACCAGATTCCGGTAGAACTCCTCGCCCCGGTCGGTCAGGAACGCCGCGCCGTACCGAATCGGTTCGCCCCGAATCGTCTCGCCGCCGACCGTCACCGCCGCGCGCCGATAGCGGTCCGCGAGTCGGGGGTCCGAGAGGTCGAGTTCGGCGGGCAGGTCCACCCGCGGCAGGTCGTGGGCGACCGCCATGTTCCGGTAGGCGAACGCGGCGTCCACGCCGCCAGCCTCCAGCGTCCGGAGGAGTTGCGTCTCGGGGAACACGTCGGCGTTCGCCCGGATGGCGTCGGCGGGCGCACCCTCCCGGCCCGCGAGGTCGAGCGCCAGCAAGGTCCGGTAGCCCAGCGGGTCGCGGGCGGGGTCGGTCCGGCCGACGCCGACCTCCTCGCGCGCGAGCGCGGTCCGCCAGTCCTCGCGGATGGCCGGGGCGAACTCGGAGTCGGGGTCGTAGACCACCGTGAGCGCGTTGGTGGCGAAGACCGCGTGCCACCCCGCGAGGTCGGCGACCAGACGCGGTTCCGCGAGCGCGAGCGCGTCGGGGTCGCGCGCCCCCGACCGGACGAGTTCGGCCGCCGCCAGACTTCCGTGGGCTTCGGGGGTCGCCCCACCGACCTCGCCCGCGACGGTCTGGAGGCTCCCCGCGACCAGCGCCGTGGCGGGGGTCTCCTCGTCGTCGCTTCGAGAACCCGTGACTCGGACGCCGACTGCGCCGCTGGCGAGCGCGCCTCCCGCGAGCAGCAGCGTTCGTCGTCGCATGTCCGAAGGTCGTCACCGGACTTTCAAAAAGTCGGTAGGGCGTTTTCATCCGGCGGGAATCGGACTGAAAAACCCCCGGCCCGAAGGTGTTCGCCGCCGTTGTCACGCGGTTGGAATCGGCTCGCCGGTTGAAGGTTACGAGGAGGTGAGGTCGAAACTGTATGACGCGAGCAACTCAAGCGAGGACCGGAGGTGGGTCGCGGTGAGCCTCTCACGCCGCGACTTCATCCGCGGTGCCGGGGCGGGCGCAGTGGGCGGGCTCCTGACCAGCAGTTGGGGCGCGACCCAGAGCGTCGAACCCGTGACCCAAGTGGACAACCCGCTGAAGTCGTACCCGAATCGGGACTGGGAGCAGGTCTACCACGACATCTACGCCTACGACGGGGTGGACTGGACGGTCTGTCACCCCAACTGCACCCAGTCGTGTGCCCTGAACTTCTACATGAAGAACGGGATTCCGATTCGGGCCGAACAGGTGTATCACAACGAGGAGCCGAGCGTCGGCCCCTCGGGGTACGAGGACGCGAACGTCAGCCAGAACTGGAACCCCCGCGGCTGTATGAAGGGGCTGACGCTCCACCGCCGGACCTTCGAGCCGAGTCGCATCAAGTACCCGATGGTCCGGAAAGGGTGGGACCCCGACGACCCCAACCCCGAGGGCCGAGGAGAGGACGAGTTCGAGCGCGTCTCGTGGGACGAGGCCATCGACCTACTCGCCGAGAAGATGGCGAGTCTGGACGACAACAAGCGGTTCCACATCTTCAACGCCATCAAGGCCGACGGCCTCATCACGCGCCACGGCGCGGGCCGACGGCTCGCCTCCCTCTTCGGCGGTTGTGAGTGGACCGAGTACGACTGGTACGCCGACCTGCCGCCGGGCCACGTCATCACGACGGGGTACCAGACCAGCGACTCGGACGCCAACGCGTGGCGGAAAGGCGACTACACCATCATCCAAGGCAAGAACCTCATCCACAACAAGCTCGCGGACAACCACTGGTTGCAGGAGTCCCGCGAGCGCGACGGCAAGATGGTCGGCATCTACCCCGACTACTCGCCGACCGTCCAGAAGTGCGACCGGTGGCTCCCCATCCGGCCCGGCTCCGACCCGGCGATTCCGCTCGGGTTCGCGCACGTCATCATCCGGGACGAACTGTACGACGCCGACTTCATGCGGCAGTTCACCAGCCTTCCCCTGCTAGTCCGCGAGGACGACAGCAAGTACCTCCGGGCGCACGAGGTCTTCGAAGACCACGAGGCTCCGCCCGAGGAGAGCCACGCCCAACACGAGAACGACGACTGGGGAGACTTCGTGGTCCTCGACCAGAACGGGAACCCGACGGCCGTCACCCGCGAGGAGGTCGGCGACGAGATGCCCGTCACGCCCCAACTGGAGGCCGACACCGAGGTGTCGCTGGCCGACGGCGGGTCGGTCTCGGTCCGGACCGACTTCGCGCGCCAGAAGGAGAACGTGATGGAGAACTACTCGCCCGAACAGGTCGAGGAGATAACCACGGTCCCGGTCGACGGCATCGAGAAGACCGCGAAGGAGTTCGCCGCCGCTGAAAAGGGCCAGTGGTTCACCGGCGAGGGCATCAACCACTGGTTCCACGGGAATTCGGAACTCCAGCGGTCGATCTTCTTCGTCCAGTCGATGCTGGGCAACGTCGGCGACGCCGGGAAGGGCTACTACAACTACTCGGGCCAGTACAAAATCGAACTGCTCGACGGCTACCCCCACTACGTCAACCCGGACGGCCACAGCGCCCACGGGATGTATCCGGGGTACGCCTTCGCCTTTTTCGGCGGCGAGCAGTTGGACCCACACGAGATTCGTGGCGACTTCGACCGCGATCTGGACCTCGTGCCCCAAGGCGACGCCGACGACCCGGTGATGCCGAAGGGCGCGGAGTCGTACACGATGTCCAAGCCCACGATTCTGTGGACGATGAACTGCAACCTCCTGAACCAGACCAAACATCAGGAACACGTCGTCAACAACTTCACGAAGCATCCGGACACGTCCAACGAACTGTTCGTCGTCTCGGACATGCACATGACCTACTCGGCCCAGCACGCCGACATCGTGTTGCCGTGTCCGTCGTGGCTCGAATGCGACTACCCGGACATTACCGTCGGACCGGAGAACCCCTTCGTCACGCTCGACAGCGGGGTGATGGACCCCATCTACGACACCAAGCAGGACGGCGAGGTGCTGGCGCTGGTCGCCGAGAAGTTGGACGAGAAGATTCCGCCCGAGGAGCGCCGCGTCGATTCCTACCGGTCGTACTTCGAGAACTTCCTCGACGACGACAAGGACGTTCGGGAGTACATCCAAGAGACGCTGGACGCGGGCATCACCACGCAGGACATCGACGTGGAGGACCTCGAAGACGGTCCCGAGCGCCTGAACCTCAAGACGTACCCGAGAATCCCGTTCTACTCCCAGATTCACGACGACCGGCCGTTCTACACCAAGACCGGCCGGATGGAGTTCCACAAGGAGGAGGACCGGTTCGTGGACCTCGGACGCGACGACTTGGACCACATCGAGAGCGTCGAGGGGACGCCCTACGGCGTCAACGAGAAGTGGCCCGAGGCGGGCGAGCAGGAGAATCCCTTGTATCACGACGAGGGCTACCAGTTCTACTACAACACGCCCCACAGCAAGTACCGGACGCACTCGTCGTGGGGGATGACCGACTGGAACCTCATCTGGGCGTCGCGGGACTTCGGTTCGACCAGTGCCGACCCGGAGGGCACCGAGCGCCTGATAGACGACTTCTCGTTCCCCGAGGCCGAGGGCGAGACCAGCGACGCCCCGCCGCTCGGCGAGGCGTTCGTGGAGATACACCCGAGCGACGCCGAGGAGATAGGCGTCGAGAACGGCGACTACGTGCGAATCAAGGGCAAGCGCGGGGGCACCGTCGTCCGCGCGATGTTGAGCGAGCGCCAGCGCCCCGGCAAGGCGGGCGACATGGGCCAACTCACCGTCTGGCACGGCTGGTGGCCCCAGCACTTCCCCGACGACGAGGAGGCCGGGGAGGACGACGAGAAGGGGTTCAACACGACGACGAACATCTGGCTCGACCCCGGCCAAGAGACCGACGAACTGGTCCACAAGGCGGTGTTCGGCGACCCGAACGTCTCCGAGGAGGTCGGCGAGGACATCGCGTGGCACGGCGCGGAACTGGAACACGGCTACGAGGAGACCGTCTGGGCACCGACCGGGGTGAACCGCGACGACCTCGTGACCGTCGAGAAGTACGAGGAGGCCGACTGGTGGCCCGGCGACGCCCGGAAGGACGAACTCGTGGAGGACTACATCGGCGGGTCGCTCCAGTCGAAGGGCGGCGGTAGCACGACGACGCGAGGTGACGACTGATGCCAGACGTGTACAATCCCCAACTCGGCCGCGAGCAGAGCTACCCCTACGAGCATCGCCAGCAGGAGCGCGACTGGCACTGGGGGATGATAATCAACACGAACCGGTGTATCAACTGCAACACCTGCTCCTTTGCCTGCAAGTCCACGTGGACCAGCGGGAAGGGCGAGGAGTACATGTGGTGGATGAACGTCGAGACCGAACCCTACGGGGGCTACCCGATGGGGTGGGACATGCGCCTGCTGGACGATTTGGGTCCCGAGGAGACCATCTTCGAGGCCGCCGAGCAGGGCGAGCAGGTCAAAGGCTACGTCGCCCAGAAAGAGGAGTGGGAGTACCCCGCGTTGGGCGACGACTCGGTTCACGGCGAGTACCCCGAGGACGAGGTGGTCGAGTCCGACCCCGAGGAGGGCAAGTACCACGACATCTGGCAGTTCTACCTGCCCCGCCTCTGCAACCACTGCAAGAACCCGGCCTGTCTCGCGGCCTGCCCGCGCAAGGCCATCTACAAGCGGTCGGAGGACGGCATCGTCCTGCTTGACCAAGAGCGGTGTCGGGGCTACCGCAAGTGCGTGAAAGCCTGTCCGTACCACAAGCCGATGTACAACCCCGAGACGGGCGTGAGCGAGAAGCCGGTGGGCTGTTTCCCCCGCATCGAGGAGGGCAACGTTCCCCGGTGTGTCTCGTCGTGCATCGGGAAGACGCGCCTGCACGGCAACATCAACCGGGGGCCGGACCGCGGGCGACCCAACGGGAAGAAGTCGGCCGCGGCGGGTCGCAGTCCCATCAACTACCTCGCCAAGTCCGACGAGAAGGTCGCGCTCCCGCTCTACCCGCAGTTCGGGACGCGCCCGCAGGTGTTCTACATGCCGCCGTACCACGTCCCGCCGGAGTTCCTGACCCAGATGTTCACGCCGAACACCGACCAGAAGCGCAACGACTGGCCCGGTAGCTCCTACGAGGAGTCCGTCGAGATAATCCAGCAACGCGTCCGGAACCCGAGCCACCACCTGCTCGGGGTCCTCCAGTTGTTCGGCGCGACGACGCGACTCATCGAGACGTACAACGTCAAGGAGAACCGCGTGAAGGGCTGGGACCGGAAGGGGAACAAGGTCGTGGACATGCCCATCGAGGAGGACCTCGAAGTCCGCGAGGGCGAGCAGTGGACCAACCAACCGTGAGGTGACAGTATGGACGACACGCCACACAGCGACGCGACACCGACGGACGACGCGACGCCGGACGCCGACACGGTATCGGACGCCGAGCGCCACTCGGCCCGCGCGGCCCTCTACAGCGCGGCGGCCGGGGTCTTCTGCTACCCCGACGAGGAACTCGTCGCGGAGTTGACCCACGACGAGACCGCCGCCGGACTCCGCGAGGCCGGGCGGAAACTCGACCTCGAATCGGAGGTCGAGGGCCTGCTCGACGCGCTCGACGGGACGACCCGCGACGACCTCGAACCGGCGTACAACGAACTGTTCGGCATGCCGGGCGACGACGGCACCTACCCCGTGGTCCCCTACGAGGCCGAGTACACGGTCGGCGAGGAGGTCGGCCGCCAACAGCGCCGCATCGCCACCGTGGTCGGCCTACTGGAAGCGTTCGGCGTCGAACCCGCCGACCAGTTCGACGAGCGCCAAGACCACGTGGTCGTGGAACTCGAACTGGTGCAGGTACTCGCGGCGCGGCGAGCGGTCGCCCGCGAGCAGGACGAGGAGGACACCGCGGCCAACCTCGAACGCGCCGAGGCAATGGTGCTGGACGAACACCTCGGGGACTTCGTGCCCGCGTTCGCCCACGAGGTCCGCGAGTCCACGCCCGACCCCGACGGAGACGCCGAGAGCGCCAGCGACCCCGACGAAGATGCGAGCGCCAGCGACAGCGCGGCCGCGGTCTACCGCGCGGCCGCCGACCTCGCGGCGGCGGTCGTCACCCGCGACGTGGCGACCCACCCCGAACCCGACGTTGACTTCGATGGCTCCTCGGAGGTGAGAAGCCGTGCTTGAGGAAGACGCCGCGCGGCGCGCGACGATAGTCACCGTCGTCGTCGTGGGCGCGCTCGTCGTCGCCCAGACCGCGGTCACGGCCGCGGTCACGAGCGGGAGCCAACCCGCGATGTCCGTCGAGTCGGTGCCCGACGACCCGGCGGCCACGGCGTGGCAGGACGCGCCGACCCGGACGGTTTCGCTGTCGAAACAGCAGATGGCCCCGCCGTTCGGCGGCGGGAGCGTCAGCGAGATGGACGTACAGACGGTCCACAACGACACCCACACCGCGTTCCGGGTGACGTGGGAGGACCCGACCCGCGACGCGAACATCCGCGCGCCGGGCAACTACAGCGACGCCGCCGCGGTGATGCTCCGGACCGGCGACAAGCCGCCCATCACGATGGGTGCGGCCGGAAAGCCCGTAGACATCTGGTACTGGCGCGCTAGTTGGCAGTTCGAGAACCACTCGTCGTTCGGCGAGATGTACACTTACCCGCACCCGAACAACGAGACGATGCCGGGCCGGGCCGCCGGGAATCCCCTCTCGAAGGCTCAGTACGACCGCTTCGCGCAGAACTACTACGCGAAGGGGTACGGCTCGCTGAGTCACGCGCCTCGCCAGAACGTCCGCGCGAACGCCGAGTACGACGACGGCGAGTGGTCGGTCGTCTTCACCCGGAAACACGACACCGACGGCAAGTTCGACGCGACGTTCTCCGGGTCGAAGAACGTGTATCTCGCGTTCGCGGTCTGGAACGGGAGCGCCGACGAGGTCAACGGCCAGAAGTCCATCACGCTCCAGTTCACCAGCCTCGACACGAAGAAGTGGGCCATGAGCGACGCCAGCAGTAGCGCGAGCCAGTCCGGCGACGGCCAGTCGGCCAGCGGCGATTCGGGGTCCGGAACGAGCAGTGGCGACTCCGGCGAACCGTGGATAGTCCACTCGGTGAGCAACTGGGTCGTCGGTCTCGTGGTGACGACCCTGCTGACGTGGACGGTCGTCTACTGGAGGGCCAGAGGATGACCAACGAGTACAAGAACAGGAGCGCCCGCGCTCGCTCGCCGCTCCGCGGGCGGGCCGACGACGACGACGGAATCGAGAACGGAAACGAACCGGACGCCGAGGAGACCGAGACCCGCCTCCGGCGACTCCTCGACTCGCCCAGCGAGTACGAGCGCCGGGACGCCGCGCTCGCGCTCGTGGACGAGGCCGAGTCCGGCGGTCTCGACCCCGAGACCGTCGAGGCGCTGGCGGGACTCCTCGGCGAGGACGACAGTGCGGACGTGCGCCAGTTCGCGGTCGAGGCGCTGGGCGTGGCCGGACGCGCCACTCCCGCGGACGCGGAGACGCCCATCCGAGGAGCCCTCGAAGACGACGACGAGTGGGTCCGGGCGGAGGCCGTGGTCGCGCTCTCGCGGGTCGCGCCCGACGCCGACCCCGTCGCCGACGCGCTCGGCGACGACAGCGGGTGGGTCCGCCGGAACGCGGTCATCGCGCTGGGCAAGACCGAACGGGCGACCTTCGCGGCCCTGACCGACCGCGTCAAGAACGACCCCCATCCCGCGGTCCGGGAGTACGCCGCGCGCTACCTCGGCGAGTGCGCCGAACGCGACGAGTCCCACGAGGAGGACGCGGTTCGACTCCTCGCCGCGATGCTGGCCCGCGACCCCGAGGCGTTCGTCCGGGCGAAGGCCGCCGAGTCGCTCGGGGACCTCGCCACCGACCGGGCCGAGGAGGCCCTCGAAGCCCACGGCATCACCGACCGGAGCGACGACGTGAAGCGGACCGCCAAGCGCGCGCTGGCCGCGGCCCGCGGCGTGGACCCCGACCAACTGGACGTGGAGATAGACGACGGCCCGCCCGGCGGCGGCCCGCAAGCACCGGGCGAGACGCCGGGTGGTCCGGGGCCGAGTAGCGGTCCGGGCAGCGGACCGAACAGCGGTCCCGGAGGCGGCCCGAACCGCGGTCCCGGCGACCGACCGGGCGGCCCCGGCGGGCCGAGCGACGGTCCCGGAAAGCGACCGCCCGCGCCGGGCGAGACGCCGGGAAGCGACCCCGACGACCGCAGACAGAGGTGATACACGATGTCCAAGACAGACCCCGAGAGCGGAGGAGGAGAGAGCGAGTCCGTCGGCGTCTCCATCCCCGACGACCACGTCGGCGCGTTCGTCGCCGAGGTGTTCGAGGACGTGGAGCGCGACACGACGTGGGAGCAGATAGTCTCGGCGCTGGTCGCCGACGAGGCCCGCGACGAGTGGAACGAGCTGTCGGCCAGCGAGCAGGTCGCGGCGGTCCTCTCGGCCGCGGCCGACTACGACGAGCGCGCGGCCGACCGCCTCGCCGGGATTCCGACCGACCGGGGCAAGCCGACGCCCGAGATTCGCGACGAGTACGACGAGGCGATGCGGTGTCGCCGGAACGCCGACCAGTTCCGCGACGGCGTGGCCGCGGCCTACGCCCAAGGAATCGTCGGCGACGACGAACTGGTCGCCGCAGTCGAGGAGGGCGAGTTCGACGCCGCTGTCGTCGCCGAGCGCGAGGACGAACTCGACCGCGTGGCCAACGCCTTCGACTTCGAGTACCGGCCCTACGGTGGGACGCTGATGCACGACGAGGAGGACGAATCGGACGACGAGAATCCGCTGGAAGATTTCGAGGCTTGGTAGCATGACTGACACCGATAGCGCCGACGACGTGCCGGACGACGAGATTTCGAGGCGAGTCGAGGAGGCCGTCGCCAGCGTCGAGGACCCCGACTTCGGCGCGAGCGTGCTAGACGCGGGACTCGTGACCGACGTGGGCGTCGCAGACGGCGTGGCGACGATTACGGTGGACCTCGCGGGCGCTGACCCCGAGGCCGCCGAAGACGTGACCGAAGCGATGCGCCGCGAAGCCTTCGAGGTGCCGGGCGTCGAGACTGTCCGCGTCGAGGGGAAAACGCCCGACTCCGGCGGCGTGCGCGGTGGCGCAGGCGGCGGGGCGCGGTCCGGCGCAGCGAACTCCGGTTCGGCGGGGACGAGTGCGGCCGGGTCCCACGACCACGGCGAGTCCTGCGACCACGGCGGCGGTGTTGGTGGTGGCGGTGTCGGTAGTAGTGGTGTCGGTAGTGGTGGTGTCAGTAGTGGCGCTAGTGGCGGCGGCCTCGCGCTCCCGGAGGTCGAACACATCGTCGCGGTCGGGAGCGCCAAGGGCGGGGTCGGCAAGACCACCGTGGCGACCCTCCTCGCCCGCGCGCTGGCCGACGAGTACGACGTTGGCCTGTTCGACGCGGACATCCACGGGCCGAACGTGCCCGAGATGGTCGGCGTCGAGGGACCGGTCGAGGCCACCGACGACGGGCGGGCCGCCCCCGCCGAGGTGGACGGGATGCAGGTGATGAGCGTCGGTCTGATCGCCGACGACGCGCCGCTGGCGTGGCGGGGCGCGATGGCCCACGACGCGCTGACCGAACTACTGGAGGACACCGCGTGGTCCGACCGCGACGTGCTGGTCGTGGACCTGCCGCCGGGGACCGGCGACGTGGTGCTGACGATGCTTCAGGAGGTGCCGGTCACGGGGTCGGTGTTGGTGACGACGCCGTTCCCGACCAGCCTCTCGGATACCGGTCGGAGCGCCGCACTGCTGGAGGAGAACGGTGTCCCGGTCGTCGGCGCGGCGGTGAACATGCACGGGTTCACCTGCGAGAACTGCGGCCACGACCACGACCTCTACGGCGGGAGCGAGACCGGTCCTGAGGAGGAACTGGGCGTGGAGGTGCTGGCGGAACTCCCCTTCGACCGCGGGTTACAGCGTCCGGACTCCGGGGGACCCGACGCCGCGACCCCCGGTCCCGTCGCGGACCTCGCGGAGTCGGTCGGCGAGTTCGTGGAGCGCGACGACGCCGGGCCGGTTTCGGTGCCCGACTCGGCGCTCGACGTGCGGGGGCTTCCCCCGCGCATCCGCCACGAGCAGGTCGGCGAGGAGTTCGCGGCGCTGGACCCCGGCGAGGAGTTCTACGTCGTGAACGACCACGACCCCTCGCCGCTGGCGCAGATGCTCGCTGGCGAACACACAGACGAGTCGCCCGAGGGGGCGTTCGACACCTGCGAGGTCCACCGCCGCGGCCCCGACGAGTGGGTGCTGGAACTCCGGCGGGCGGTCTGAGGCGACTCGTTCCGACCCGTGTCGCGGTCGCGGCGCTACGTTTCGAGAGTGAGCGAGACCGACGGAAAATCGAAGGAGCTACGAAAACACGACTACGGCGTCACGACGTGGCCGACGTGCTACTGCCCGTACTGGGTTTCAGCCAGTAGTAGAGTCCGACGTTCAGGAGGATGCCCGTGACGAACAGGCCCCAGTTGAACCACGGGTTGTTGTACCAAACGATATCGATGCCGAACGACTGCCGGTAGAGCGGCCAGAGCGGTTCGACCGCTTCCGCGATGTCCGGGGCCGAGAGCATGTCGGCGAAGACGTGCGCGAGGCCAGCGACCCACACCATCACGAAGCCGAGCGAGTAGGCGCTCCGCTCCGCGGCCTCGGAGAACCACTCGGAGTCGTCGAGTCCCTTCTTCAGGACCCACCCGACCAGCGGGCCGATGACGGCCGCGAGGAGGGTGACGGCCAAGACGGTGTGGAAGATGCCGTGGTGCTTGATAGTCGGGAACCAGTTCGAGAGGACGAGGTCCACGTCCGGTAACATCCCGAACCAGAACCCGGCCGCGACGAACGTCGCGGCGGTCTTGCGCTGGTCGATGACGAACCACGCCGGGGCGAGCCATACGAGCGCCATACCGAGGTGTCCGACTACGTCTACCATACCGGATTTTCAATACGTACGCCAAAACCCTTGTTGGCAGATTCGGCCGTAGCGACCGCCGCTCGGCGAATGGGCCGTCAGTTCGGGCGAGCGAGGCTGTCGGCGTCGAACTCGAAGCGCGACCGCGACGGGACCGGTCCCGCGAACGACGGAACGAGAAACTGCCCCGAGAAACCAGTTCCGCGAACGACGGACCCGAACTCCAAAAAAACCGCCTCAGAACGGGAGCGACGAATCGTCGGCGTCGTCGGCAAGTTCGCGGTTGCCCTCCGCCGTCTGTATGTTGGTCCGAGCGTCCGGGACCTCCCCGTCGGCGTCGAGTCGCGCTTCGAGGTCCCGCAGTTTCTCGTTGATTGCGGTACTCTCGTGGTGCATCGGCGCGAGGGCGACCGAGACGCGGTCGAAGTCGTGGCGGTCGCTCAGGCCGTTCCACGCGCGGAACGCCCCGACGGTCAGACTCTCGCTCTGGGGACAGAACTCCGTGGTCGGCGTGAACTCCGCGAGGAGAACGTCGGCGTCGCCCGCGCCCTCCTCACCGGCCGCCGTGTCGGCGGCCGCGACGCGGGCGTACCGCCAGCCAGCGTCCGGGTGGCGCGAGTCGAGGTTGAGTCGCGCGAGGTTGTAGCCGAAGGTGGCGTCGTAGACCCCGCGCTCCTCGAAGATGTCGCGCGTGAGTCGGTGGAACGCGCAGTGTTCGTCGCCGGTCAGCACGTCTGCCCCCTGAAGGGCCGGACCGGGAACCGGCAGGTGGTCCGGGCAAAACTCGTCGTACTCGTCGAAGGTCTCGTCGTCGGCGTCGTCGCTGGCGAAGGGTCGCGGGATACTGGGCATGTCAGAAGGTACGGCCGAACGACCGGTAGCCGTGGCCCCGAACACGTTCGCCGGGCGTTTTCACCGACTGGGAATCAGGGCCACCCCCATTTATGTAGCCCCCGAAGCTGGAAGTGAAGATGACCCGAGATACTCTCGACCGACGAACGATGTTGAAGACGATGGCCGCCGGTGCGGCGACGGCGACGATTGCGGGCTGTTCGAGCGGTGGCGGCGGTTCGGGCGGCGACGGGGACGGTAGCGGCGACTCCGGCGGCGGCGATTCCGGCGGGAGCGGCGACTCCGGCGGAAGTTCGGGAAGCAACTCCGTGAGCTTCGACGGCTGGTTCGACGGCGTGTCGAACTACGACAGCGTGGTCGATAAGACCGGCAGCGACGAGGTGACGGTGAAAGTCGGCGCGAAGGGCAACGGCGGCAACTTCGCGTTCGGCCCGGCCGCGGTCAAAGTCTCGACGGGAACGAAAGTCGTCTGGGAGTGGACCGGCAAGGGCGCGCTCCACAACGTCGTCGCCGACGACGGCTCCTTCGAGAGCGAGCAGACCCAAGAGAAGGGCTTCACCTTCTCTCAGACGTTCGACAGCGCCGGGAAGCACAAGTACTACTGCACGCCCCACAAGGCGATGGGCATGAAGGGCGCAATCGTCGTGGAGTAAGTGGTTCCATGCCGAGCCCATCGAATCGTTCGGGCGGGCCTCCTCCCTCCGTCGCCGCCGACAGCGCAGGGTCCGCCGACCGCTCCGGCGAGTCAGATGGCGGGGGCAAACCCGACCACGTCGGCGGGTCAGACAGCGCGAGCAAACCCGACCACGTGGGCGACTCCGACGGCGGGGGCGGACCGCCGCGGCGGGTGGACACCGACGAGCGGCCGTTCGTCCTCATCTGGGAGCTGACCCAAGCCTGCGACCTGACCTGCGAACACTGCCGGGCCGACGCTCAACCCGACCGCCACCCCGACGAACTCACGACCGAGGAGGCCCGGCGGCTCCTCGACCGGACCGCCGAGTTCGGCGAGGACCAACTGGTCGTGTTCTCGGGCGGGGACCCCCTGAAGCGCGACGACGCGGTGGACCTCGTGGAGTACGGGACCGACATCGGCCTGAACGTGACGATGACGCCGAGCGGGACCTCCTCGCTGACTCCCGCGGCCGTCTCGGACCTCGCGGACGCGGGCCTTCGCCGGATGGCCCTGAGCGTGGACGGCGCGAGCGCGAAGCGCCACGACGCCTTCCGGGGCGAGGAGGGCAGTTTCGAGGAGACGATGGCCGCCGCGCAGGCGGCCGCCAACGAGGGGATTCCGCTCCAGATAAACACCACGGTCTGTCGCCAGACCGTCGCCGACCTGCCCGACATCGCCGACCTCGTGGCCGACCTCGGGGCGGTCCTCTGGAGCGTGTTCTTCCTCGTGCCGGTGGGCCGGGGCGCGGCGCTCGACTCGCTCTCGCCGGAGCGCGCCGAGTCCGTGATGGAGTGGCTGGTAGACCAGCGCGAGGAGTGGCCCTTCGGCCTGAAGACGACCGAGGCACCCCACTACCGACGGGTCGCGGTCCAGCAGACCGAGGCGACCCCCGACCGCCAGATGGGCATCACCGCTGGCGACGGCTTCGCGTTCGTGAGCCACGTCGGCGAGATGTACCCCTCCGGGTTCCTCCCCGAATCGGCGGGCAACGTCCGCGACCGGAGCGTCACCGACATCTACCGGAACGCCGACCTCTTCGAGGACCTGCGCGACGGGGACGCCCTGAAGGGCAAGTGCGGGGCCTGTCCCTACCGGAACGTCTGTGGCGGCAGTCGCTCGCGGGCCTACGCGACGACCGGCGACCCCCTCGAAAGCGACCCGCTCTGTTCGTTCGTCCCGGAGGGCTACGACGGCCCGCTCCCGTGGGACGACGACCCGCGGGCGGACGCGCCGGACGCCGACTCGCAGGCCGACGCCCGCCCGAACACCGACCACGCGATGAACTCCACGTAACGCCATGCGACCGCCGACCGCCGAACCGACCGACGAGACCGAAGGCTCGACCGACTCGACCGGAACGGACGAGCGGACGCCCACGGACAGCGAGCGCCCCCGAGTTGCCGACCGAGAGTTCCCCCGAATCGAAATCGTGGGCCGCGAGACGGTCGTCGTCTCGCCCGCCGAAGGCGTCCCGACCGCGGCGCGCCGGACCGACGAGTTCCCCCGCGCGACCCGGACCTGCACGGTCGAGTGTGCGTCGGGCGTCCGCGCGACCGACGAGTGGGCGGGCGTCCCCGTGGCCGCGCTCGCGGACGCCGCCGACTTCCCCGGAGCGACCACACACCTCCGCGTCGAGTCCGCGGACTTCGCGGCCGACGTGCCGATTCGGGCGGCGCTGGACGGGATTCTCGCTTTCGAGCGCCGAGGAGACCGCGACGACGGCGAAACCGGGCTTCCCCGACTCGTCGCCGAGGGCGTGCCCGGCGA
Organism: Halorussus salinus; assembly: GCF_004765815.2. NCBI lineage: Archaea > Methanobacteriati > Methanobacteriota > Halobacteria > Halobacteriales > Haladaptataceae > Halorussus > Halorussus salinus. The sequence goes on from NZ_SBIS02000007.1 coordinate 304,483, forward strand.
GCGACTGGTCAAGCGCGTCGAGCGAATCGCGGCGGTCGCGCTCGACGCCGGAACGGAGCCGAAAATAGGCTAACCGACCGCGACTCGTTCGCTACGGACTGACGGCTCTCTTCTCCTCGCGCTCGTCCAGAATCCGTTCGGCGATGGCGCTCGACGAGTAGAGTTGTTCGCCCTCGCCCTCAGCCAGCGACGCGCGCCGGACCTCGCACTCGACGCCCCAGTCGGTGAGCATCGCGGCGACTTCCTCCTCGTCGTGGTGCTGGTCGCCGCCCAGCACCAGCACGTCCGGGTCGATGCGGCGGATGGGTGCCGAGATGTCGTCGGGGTCGCCCGGATGGGCCGCCGTCACCGGGTCGAGGGCTTCGACCATCCGGACGCGCTGGTCGTCGGGCAGAACCGGGTCCTTGTGGCTCACGCGCTCGCCGTCGGCCACGACGACGTGGAGTTCCTCGCCCCACTCCGCGGCCTCCCGCAGGTAGTGGACGTGGCCCGGATGGAGGAGGTCGAAGGTCCCGAGCGCGACGGCGCGGGTCATCGCGGGCGCGTCACCTCCCGGCCCCCGACTCGACTCCCGTCGCCACCGTCCCGAAGCAGTCGGGCCGCCCGCCCGTGGTCGGCGGGCGTGTCCACGTCGAACAGGCTTCGCTCGGCGTCTCCGGCGACCTCCGCGGCCGGGACCGCCCGCGCGTCGAGGCGGTCGAACAGCGCCGCGAGCCGGGCCACGTCGGCGTCGAGGAGGGCGTCGCAGGCCTCCTCGGTCGGCGCGGTCCGGTAGGCCGCCTGCGTCGGAACGGGGCGCTGGTCGGCCAGCACCGCGGCGGCGTCCCTCTCGCCGCGGACCACTCGCTCGGCGAGGTCCGCGAGCAGTCGAGGGTCCAGAAAGGGCGCGTCGCAGGCCGCGAGGAGGCAGGTCTCGGACTCGACCGCGCCGAGCGCGGCCCGGAACCCGTAGAGCGGTCCCCGGTCGGCCACCGGGTCGGCGACGAACTCGACGGGGACCGAAGTCGCGTCGAACCGTTCCGCCGAGTCGTCCGCGGCCGAGTCGTCTGCCGCCAACGCATCGGCGAACGCCGCGCGCTGGTCGGCCCGGCAGTTGACCACCACGCGGTCGGCGACCTCGCCGAGACGGCCGACGACGCGGGCGAGGAGTGCCCGCCCGCCGAGGCGGGCCAGCGCCTTGTCGCGGTCGCCGAACCGGCGGGAGTAGCCGCCCGCGAGGACGACGCCCGTCGGGTCGTCGGTCTCGAAGTCCGGCAGTAGCTCGCTCACGTCCGGCGATTCTCGCCCCTCGTCGGTAGACGTTGGGCCGAACACGTTCGGCACAGTCGATTCGGGGCGCGCGGTGCAACCTCGGTACGTGACCGAACTGGTGAGACGCGACGCGGAGTCGGCGACGACCGCGGACGCGGGACCGGACCCCGACGCCGAACGAGTCGGCGACCCGCCGGACCGCACCAAGTCCGATGGGCCGGACCGCACCGAGTCCGATACGCTCGACCGCCCCGAGTCGGTCGCTTCGAGGGCCGCCGAGCGAGTCCGCGCTCGCGGGCGGCGCGTCCGACGCCGGGAACTCGACACCGCGCTCGCGCGACTCCGCGAGGAGGGCGACCTCTCGCCCGACGAGCGACGAGTGGTGGAACTCCTCGCGGCGCGACTCGCCGACGCGCTGGTCGAGGAGTGGGCCGGAAAACTGGCCGACGGCGAGGTCGAACCCGAGACCGCGCTGGCGTTGCTCACCGAGTAGCCCGGCGCAGTTCTCCCCACGAACAGGACCGAACATCTTCGGGGAGAGGCCCAACGCGGTGGCGTCCCGAGTGTCGAGTATGAGCGTCGGCATCGTCGGTGGCGGCATCACGGGACTGGCGACACACCACTACCTCCGGGAGTCGGGCGTCGAGAGCGTCGTCTTCGAGGCCGACGACGAACCCGGCGGCGTCGTCCGGAGCGAGGAGGTCGAGGGGAGAGTACTCGATTTCGGGCCACAGCGCACGCGACTCACGCCCAGCATCCGGAAACTGGTCGAATCGCTCGGCTTGGAGTCGGAACTGCGCCGGGCCGCGGACCCGCCGCTGTACGTCTACCGCGACGGGAAACTTCGACTGGTGCCCCAGTCGCCCCGAGAGGCGGTGACGACCGACCTACTGTCGTGGCGCGGGAAAGCGCGGGCGCTGTTGGAACCGCTGACCGGCCCGGCGCGCACGGGCGAGGGCGGCGGCGCGAACGGGAGCGAGAGTGACGGCGGGAGCGAGAGTGACGACGGAGGCGAGAGCGTCGAGGAGTTCCTGACTCGCAAGTTCGGGTCGGAGGTCGCGCGCTACTACTTCGGGCCGCTGTACGGCGGTCTCTACGGCTCCCATCCCGACGAGATGCCGGTCGAGTACTCGCTGTCGAAGGCCTTGGAGAAGGCGGGCATCGAGGGGAGCGTCCTGACCTCGGTCGCGCGGAAGGTACTGGAAGGCCGGGAGAAACCGCCCATCGTCTCGTTCGACGCGGGCCTCCAGCGACTCCCCGAGGCGCTCGCCGCGGCCCACGGCGGCGTTCGACTCGAAACCCCGGTTCGGGAGATTCGCCGGGCGGGAGACGGCTTTCTGGTGGAGACGGAGGGCGACGAGACGCGAGTGAACCGACTCGTCGTCACCACTCCGGCGGACGTGACCGCCGACCTGCTGGCCGACCTCGCGCCCGACTCGGCCGCCGCGCTCCGGGAGTTGCGCTACAACCCGCAGGTGGTCGTCCACCTCCTCGCCGAGGCGGACCTGACCGGCGCGGGCTATCAGGTCCAGTACGACGAACAGTTCCGGACGCTCGGCACGACGTGGAACGATAGCCTGCTGGACCGCGAGGGCGTCTACACCTGCTATCTCGGCGGGTCCCGGAACCCCGAACTGGTCGAGCGGAGCGACGACGAGTTGGGGTCGCTGGCGGCCGCGGAGTTCGAGGAGGTCACGGGCCACGAAGCACGGGCTATCTCGGTCCGCCGCCTCCGCCGGGGGATGCCCGCCTACGACCGGAGTTGGGCGGCGCTCGACCGCATCTCGATGCCCGAGGGGATTCGGCTCTGCACGAACTACACCGCTCGCGCCGGGCTTCCGGGCCGGATTCGGGAGGCCAAGCAGACGGCGGAGACGTTGGCCGGGGCGGAATCGGCGTCGCACGAACCCCCTGCGGCCGACGCCTGAACCGACCGCCGACCCCCGACAGTGACTCCGGCCCACTATTTTCACCTATGGAAAGATATTATAAAATTACTTCTTCTGACGTGTAATACCATAAGCCGTGTCTGAAAAATCAAACGCGCCGAGCCTCAGCCGAAGAGACGTACTCAAACGCACCACCGCGGCGGGGTCCGCCATCGCAGTCGGTTCCGGACTGTCGGCGGCGGCCGACTACAGCGGGACGATAGACATCGAAATCTGGTACGCCGACGGAGCCGACCCCGACGCGACGAGCGACCAACTACGAACTGCGGCCGACGACATCGCGGACCAGACATCCGTCGGGACGAACATCACGCAGATTCAGAACACGACCGACTCCTACCCGACCGGCGACGCGTCCGAGATCATCAGCGACTTCCGAGACAATCAGGGCTACGACATCAACGAGGGGCAGATCAACCTCCTCGTCTTCTCACATTCCCCGGACACGAACCTCGATGTCGTCGGGCTGAACCACCAAGGTGTCCTGAAGCCCGACAACGACCCGGTCGTCGTTCTCAACGACTACTTCCAGTTCCACCCCAACTCGCGGGTACTGAAGAACCTCGCGATTACGGGCTACCTGCGGCCGATTCTCGGCGGTCACGCCGACGCCGCACCGGCCGCGGGAGACGTGAACAGCTTCGGGAAGGTCTACGTCAACGACGGCTCCGCAAACGAAGTTTCGCCGCTCGCGTCGTGGCACGCCCCGAAGGCGTGGGACTGCCCGAACCACCTCAACAACCTCGACGGGACCGACGACAACATCGACTCCGGGTGTCAGCAGGACGACGTTCCGACCGCCTGCGGGTACTCCCGGTCGCTCACCAGTTGCACGATACTCGGCGTCGAACAGCACATGCAAGACAACTTCTGAGTGGCGTTCGACCGCCGAGGAGTCCGTCGGCCGGGCGCGTTCACCCGTCCACGTACTCCTTGACGATTTTCTCCTCGACCCGATGTAGCGTCTCGCTCGCGGTCGATTTCGCCACGCCCGCCTCCTCGGCGAGTTCGGTTAGCGAACACTCTCGGGGGGTGTCGTAGTAGCCCTCCTCGACGGCGGTGTGGAGGAGTTCCCGCTGGCGCTGGGTCAGCAGGCTCTCGGAGTTGACCATCTCGCGGACGTACTCCACGTCGAAGTCCATCCCGAACGTCTGCAACTGGGTCGTGAACGCCGACAGTCGGTCGCGCGAGGCGGTCAACTCGACTTCGGCCTCTCCGTCCACGATGGTAAAGGGCAACTCCAGCGGGAGTCCCGACTCTTGGACCGAGAACAGCAGGAGCGGCGCGGTCGTCTCGAACTCCACCAGCGCGGACTCCTCGGACGCCTGCTGGAGGTCGAGTCGGGTGATGTCTTCGCGGTCGTCCATCGCGGCCACGACCGACGGCAGGTCCTCGGCCGAGATTTCCAGCAGGCCGACGCCGGTCTCCTCGGCGGGAAAGGCCGCGAGGACGCGGAACTCCGCGTCGGGGTTGGCCGTCGATACCTCCGAAATCCACACGTCCTCGGGGAGCGCGATGTGTAGTTTTGCGGTCGGCATCTCTATTTAGTCCTTCTCGGCCACCACCCGGATAAGTCCTGCCGAACATGTTCGGGGCTTCGGGCGACGGTACCGACCGCGGGTGCGAACGTATTCGGGACAACTCCCGAGGGATTCGGCCGCGTCGTTTCTCGTATGCAGACCCACTTCGCCGAACGGGCAGTCGAGCGCACCGACGCCCCGGCCGACCGGCCGCGCGAGGAGCTAGACGTTCGGAGTCTCGGTCCGCCCAAGCCCCTGACCGAGACGCTGGAGCGACTGGCCGAGAGCGACGACGGGACGCTCCTCGTGCAGGCCAACGACCGGGCACCGCAACACCTCTACCCGAAACTGACCGACAGGGGCTACGAGTACGAGACCGTGACCGACGGCGATGTCGTCCTGACCGCTATCTGGCGCGAGAAGTAGGCCGGTCGAGCGCGGTCCCGTCGGGGTCGCGGGCGAACGGTTGGGTCCGCTCACCGCATCTCGCCGAGGGCGACGTACGACCCCTCCTCGGCGGTTATCCACTCGGCGACGAGCGAGTCGTCGTCGGCCTCGGGCGGGTAGAGGGTACACTCGTCGGGTCCGTCGTCGCGCTCCTCGACGACCGCCCGGAGGTCGGCGGGGCGGGCGGCGGGCGATTCGTCGGTCGGCAACGCGGGGTCGTCGCGGTTCGGGGACGTAACGTCGGTCATGGTCGGAGGAGTGTCGGGGTTCGAGAGCGTCGGGGTTCAGTTGTCGGCGCTGGCGTCGATGGCGGCGTCGATAGGTGCGGCGTCGTCGTCGGCGTCGGCGATATCGACGGTCAAGACGGGCACCGACGAGAGGGTGACGACCTTCTGGGAGACGCTACCGAGCATGTTGCGCGTCGGGTCCGAGCCGTGAGTGCCCATGACCACGAGGTCGGCGTCGCGCTCGTCGGCGACCGCCAGAATCTCGTCGGCCGGGTTGCCCTCCCGAATCTCGGTCGAGACCGACACCTCCGGGGCGTCGAAGTCGGCCGCGATCTCGTCGGTCGCGCGCTCGCCCTCGTCGCGCAGGCTGTCGGTCACTTCCGGAATCCGGTCGTCGTCGAGGGTCAGGAACGCCCGGTCGTCCACGACGTAGAGGACGTGAACGTCCGCGCCACGCCGCTCGGCGATGTCGCGGGCGTGTTCGACCACCGTCTCCATTGCTTCGCTCCCGTCGGTCGGAAGCAACACCGTATCGTACATCACGTTCGGTACTCTGTCGCCGGAGGGTATATATTAGGGGCGTTGTTCCCGCGCGATGAAAACGTCGGGCAGTCGTCGGGGGACTCGCGGCTGACTCGGCGAGGAGGCGGTCTCGGGACTCCGTAGCCGATTTTCAGCCAGTGGGAATCGGTATCCGTTTATACCCCTCCGGAGGGCCAAGTTACTCCCGTAGGAGTGATTCGCTATGGCCACCGACACGTCCCGATTCGGAACGCAAGCCAACGTCTTCGAGAGTGACCTCGCAGGTATCACCGTCCGCGGGAAGGCCCACAGCCTGAGCGCGTGGTTCGTCGTCGCGCTCCGGTTGATGATGGGGTACGCCTTCCTCCACTCCGGTTGGACGAAGATTACCGCCGCAGAGCCGTTCAGCGCCGCGGGCTATCTGACCAACGTCACGGCCGCCAGCCCGCTCTCGGGGCTGTTCCACTGGATGGGCGCGACGCCGTGGTTCGTGGAGTTCGTCAACCTCGCGGTCCCGTGGGGCGAGTTCCTCATCGGACTCGGCCTGCTCGTGGGCGCGCTGACCCGCCTCGCGGCGTTCTTCGGCGCGTTCATGATGTTGCTGTTCTACTTCGGCAACTGGGAGGTCGCCCACGGGGTCGTCAACGGCGACCTCGCGTACATGATGGTGTTCCTCGCGGTGGCGGCGTTCGGCGCTGGCCGCCTCCTCGGACTGGACGCCATCGTCGAGAAGTACGACACCGGCGGCGAGTGGTTGGTCGAGAAGTACCCGAAACTGCGCTACCTCCTCGGGTGAGCGATGGGTGAGGCTCCCCCGAGCCGATTCCGCGACTCCTTCTGTCGGCCTCAGTCGGCGTACAGCGAGTAGAGGATGATGGCGAACCCGACCGCGGTGAGCGCGCTCTCGACCGCGAGGACGGCGGTTCCGGCGGTGTCCAGCACGCGGTCCAAGACCCCCGCCAGCAGCGACCCGAGCGTGACGACGCCGAACCCGAGCGCCAACGCCTTGAGCGGCCGCGACCCGGTTCGTCGGTAGGCCTTGAACGCGAAGTAGGTGATGAGACCGCCCAGTACCAGCGTTATCGTCTTGAGCGCGACGACGGTGGAGGTGATGTGTACCATCGTCAGGTCTCCTTGCGGACCTCGGCCCAGAGGCCCGCGAGCTGTTCTTCCGCCGAGTGGGTCGGGCGAGTGATGGACACCTCGAACTGGCGCTCGTCGTCCAAGAACACCGAGACCTCCTCGAAGGCCAAGGTGTACTCGGAGGTGTGGTGGCCGTCGGTTCGGATGGCGGTCGCCTCCGAGAGTATCGAGGCGTCGGTGAGTCGTTCGAGCTTCCGATACGTGGTCGAGGTCGGGATGTCGCACCGAGACGAGATTTCGCTGGCAGTCATAGGTTCGTCGAGTTGGCGGACGATTCGACGGCAGTCCGGGTCGTCCAGCGCGTCGAGGACCGGCTGGAGTTCCGGAGTGTCGCCGTCTCCGAGGGGGTCGCGGACCATCTACTGGGTTTCGCCGTGAGAGAACTATAAGCCGTTCGACTTCGAATCTCGGGGGTCGAGGCGGTGCAACGGACTGCAACCGTCTGCAACGAACCCCCCAACCGTTATAGGTGGCCTTCGAAGAACGGGCGAGGCCATCACGGTGCCGTTCGACCTCACTATGCCCGACCGCACTATGCCCGAGACGCCGACCGTGTTGATAGTAGACGACAATCGCCCGCTCGCCGACGGGTTCGCGAAAGCGCTCCACGACGAGTACGAGACCCTGACGGCGTACACCGCCAGCGAAGCCCGCGAATCGCTCCACGAGGAGGTAGACGTAGTCCTGCTCGACCGCCGCCTGCCGGACACGCCCGGCGACCAACTCCTCGACGAGATTCGCGCGAGCGACTACGACTGCCGCGTGGCGATGGTGTCGGCCGAGGAGCCGACGGGGAGTCACGACCTCGACTGCGACCGCTATCTGACGAAACCGCTCTCGGGGGTCGAAGCGGTCCAACGGGCCGTCGCCGACCTGCTGGACGGCAACGTCTCGCGCTGACGTGGAGGGCCAACCGACTGTCGGGTCTCTCTCGTGCGACGCGAACCCTTTTGTTCCTACTCGAAGTAGAGGTAGCCATGCGATTTGTTATCGTTGGTTCAGGACGGGTCGGACTCCGGACCGCCCGCATCCTTCAGGAGGAGGGCCACGAGGTGACGCTCGTGGAGAGCGACGCAGAGAAGGCCGACCGCGCCCGCGACGAGGGCTTCATGGTCGTGGAAGGAGACGGAGCCAGCGAGGAGATTCTCGAACAGACCGACCTCGCGACCGCCGACGCGGTGGCCGGACTGACCGGCGACCTCAACGTCAACTTCGCGGCGTGCATGATCGGCAAGCACTACGGCTGTCGGACGGTCCTGCGAATCGACGAGGACTACCGCGAGGATATCTACCACAAGTTCGCCGACGACGTGGACGAAGTAGTCTACCCCGAGCGTCTGGGCGCGGCCGGAGCCAAGACCGCGCTGTTGGGCGGCAACTTCAACGTCATCGCCGACCTGACCGAGGAGCTACAGCTGACCACCGTGGTCGTGCCCGACGACTCGCCGGTCGTCGGCCAGCAGGTCAGCGCGGTCGAAGTCCCGGAGAACGCGCGCATCTACGCCCACGGTCACGGCCGCGAGCGCATGACGATTCCGCTCCCGAACGCGACCATCGAGGGCGGCGACCGCCTCGCCGTCATCGCCGACCGGACCGCGGTCTCTGAGGTCCGCGAGCGGTTGCAGGGCGAGGCCGCCGGGGCGGCCGACTGACGGGAGTATCGAGGACCGACGGTAGTATCAGCGACCGAGCCAGCCCCCGAACTGAACGACTCGCCGCGTAGCGACCGCTCGCGGTCGGTACAAGCTCCCGAAAAAGGACGCGGAGGGCAGTGGGTAGCGCGGGGTCAGTGGTGGGCGACCCGAGACGAGAACTTTCGTGGGAGGGTTGGTGACACTGTGGCGAGAGGCCAACTCGCCGCCAGAGCCTCCGGCCCCGTCGGGACGCCGACCGGGAGACTGCTGCACGCTTCGCGCCCGAGCCGTCGGGCGCATCCACTTCTTGGGCGGATTCGGACTTTGTTATGTGGCGTCTGCCGGGGGAGTAGGGACCCGCTCGTCGGACCTCCTCGGAGTACAAATACCGCCTGACGCGGCCGTAAGCAGTGGTTACTCGGGAAAAGCAGTTTCCGCGACGAGTGACGGGTGACGAGTAACGAGCGGTCCGACGCCGAAACGTGTCGTCTCGCGCCGAATGGGGAGTGGGAGAGGGTGTGGGGAGAGTGGTGGTGTGCCGGGCGCGCGGTGTGGGAGGATGGGGAAGAGAGGCCGTCGATGCGCGCCCAGTCGGGGGTGTGAACGGGACCAACTTAAAAGTGCGTCAGACGGACGCCAGACGAAACGGGGGTTCGTCGCCCCGCCGTCCCGCGAACTCCTCGGTCGTTCCGGCCCGGTTCGTCTCGGTCCGGCGCGGTCCGTCTCGGTCCGGCGCGGTCGGGCCGGGGCCGACCGGTCGTCGCGTCCGGTTGCCGAGGAGCCTACTTTCAAGGGCGGTCGGACCGACTCGGGAGGTATGTACGGAACCGGCGTCCCGCTGATAACGCCCTTCGACGCGGACGGGGACCTCGACGAGAAGCGACTGCGCGAAGTGACTCGGTGGGTCGAAGACGGCGGCGTGGACTTCGTCGTCCCCTGCGGGTCGAACAGCGAGGCCGAACTGATGAGCGTCGAGGAGCGCACCCGCGTGGTCGAGGTGGTCGCCGACGAGACCGACCTGCCCATCGTCGCGGGCACCGGCCACCCCGGCCTGAAGGAGACGCTTCGCCAGACCGAACTCGCAGACGAGGCGGGTGCGGACGCCGCGCTGGTCGTGACGCCGTTCTACTACGAGTACGACGACGACGAACTGGAAGCCTACTATCGGGAGGTCGCCGACGAGAGTCCGATTCCGGTCTATCTCTACAGCGTACCGGCCTACACGGGCGTCGCCCTCGACCCGGAAGTCGTCGGGCGACTCGCCGGACACGACAACGTGGCCGGGATGAAGGATTCGAGCGGCGACATCGAGCGGTTCCAGCGCGAGCGCCGCCTGACCGACGACGAGGAGTTCGACCTGTTCGTCGGGAGCGGGAGCGTCTACGCCCACGCGCTCGCGTCGGGCGGCGACGGCGGTATCCTCGGACTGGCGAACGTCGCGCCCGAGCGCGCCAGCGAAATCTTCAAACTCCATCAGGCGGGCGACGACACCGCGGCCCGGCAACTCAACGCCGAGTTGGTCGAACTCAACCGTGCCGTGACCTCGCGATTCGGCGTGCCGGGCGCGAAGGCCGCGATGGCCGAACGCGGCGTCGATGCGGGCCACCCGCGCAAGCCCCACCGCGAAGTGAGCGACGACGTGCGCGAGGAAATCGTGGAACTGGTCGAGGCGATGACGCCGTAGCGAGTGCGAACGCTCGACCGACCGCCGGAACGCGCTTATCCGACCGAACCACCGGAACGCGCTTATCCGACCGAACCACCGGAACGCGCTCGATTTCACGGACGACGGTTTGGGTGGACTGAAAGGGGCCGGTCGCTGGCGGGCCGACGGCCCGTGGTCGTCTGAGCGACCCCTCTCCGGAGTGAACGAAGTGAACGGCGGAGATGTCGCTCAGCGACCGCCAGCGACCGGGGGCTTTCTAAGCCCTCACTGTGGTCTTCCCGACGGTCGTTTTCGAATCAGTTCCGATTCACCTCCCAGCTCAGAAACAAAAACGGCTACTCACTCGCTCTTCGAGAGCGTCTGCAACACGCCGCTGACGAACGGCCGCGGGTCGTCCAGTCGCAGGAAGTCGAAGCGGGGTTGCCGGACCACCGACTCGCCGATTTCCAGCGCGGTCTCGCCGAGTCCGGGGCGCTCGACGTACGGCGATTCGTCGCTGAGTACGCTGGCCAGATAGCCCAGTTCGCCGTACAGCAGGTGGCTCCCGACGCCCAACTCGAAGTCGGGGTCGATTTCGTCCCGCCTGCCCTGCGACTGGAGCCAGTAGTACAGCGGGAAGTCCGCGCCCGCCCGCACCGTCGAGGGGAGCGACTGCCACATCCGAGGGTTGATTTCGGTCAGGTAGTACTCGCCGGTCTCGGCGTGTTCCATGTACTCGATGCAGGCGAGACCGTGCCAGTCGAGTTCGCCCAGCAGGTCGCGGGCGACCGATTCGAGGTCCGGGTCGTACATCGACTCCCGGTAGACGCCGCCGCCGCCGGTGTAGGAGTTCCCTCGAATCTGGCGGTGCTGGAACGTGGCGACCGGGTCGCCCTCGTCGTACAGCGCCGCGAACATGTACTCGTCGCTGGCGGGGACGAACTCCTGCACTATCGGCACGTGGTTCATCGCCGCGACCAACTCGTCGCGGTCCGGCTCCTCGTCGGGACGGACGTGCGTGACGTGGTTGACCTCCTCGCACTCGTCGGGGGCGTGGGTATCGACGTACCGGTCGGCCAGCAGATTGTACCGGGACTTGACGATGTGGTCGCCCGACCACTCCTCGACGGCGTCCAGCGGCCGGGTCTCGGGCACCGGCGCGCCCGCCGCCTCGGCGGCTTCCGCAAGTTTCACCCGGTCGTGGACCCGCTCCAGCGTCTCTATTGGCGGCACCTCGACCGCGGCGCGCTCGGCGAACTCGTCGCGGTAGCGCGACAGCAGGTAGGCGTCGTACTCCCGAATCGGAATCACGGCCGCCACGTCGTCGCGCGCCGCGAGGTCCACCAGCGCGTCCTTGTACGCCAGCAGGTCGTCGTCCGGCGAGGGGAGTCGCGCCGTCTCGTCGCAGAACCGCGAGGAGAACACCGGCACGTGGTCGTGTTCGGAGGCCGCGAGGGTGCGGACTCCTCGGCGATGCAACGACCGCAGGCAGGGGTAGCTGTAGGGTGCGACGCCCGTCGGAATCAGCACCGACGGCGCGTCGTCGCGGACCGGGGGCATATCTCCCGATTGGCAGGCCGCGCGTTTTAGTATGTGCTGGCAACGCAGTTTCGCGAACGGCGTAGGGCGGTCCTGTCGGAGCGTCCGGTCGGAGTAGGCGTCGATTGGGCGGTGGCGCTCGGCCACACGCACCATCGTTTCAATTGTTCGGAGACACGTTTAGAGTCTCTTTATATTTTCTTCAGCAATCTTCGTATCTTTCTTCGGGGTCTCGGCGGCTGGCCGACGGGTCCCCCGCGACGAGCGAGACTTTTTGCCCCCTGCGCCCCGAGTCGGAGTCGTGCGAGAGTACGCCTTCGAGTTGGCGCTGTGCGCGCACCTCGAAGCCCGCGAGGAGGCCGTCGTCGCCCGCCAAATCGGCGGGGGCGTCCGCGCGCCGTCGAACCGCGTCCTCGACGTGCTGTGCGTCGAACCCGGCCCGGAGATGGACGCGCGGGCCGCGCTGACGCCCGCGAGGATACCCGACGCGGCCATCGAGAGCGACGTGGGCGTCGGCCGAGCGCGCGACCCGGTGGACGCCATCGACGCCCGGCCGGAGCGCGCCCGGAGCGTCGCCGACCGGGCGGTCGAACTCGGCTTCTTCGAGCGCGCGGTCGGCGGTGGCGTCCGCCAAACTGCCCGCTACCCCGACGAGTGGTTCGACCGACTCGTCGCCGTCGAGAACAAGCCCGACCTCGGCGACCCCGGCGACCTCCAACTGCAACTTCGGAAGGACGCGAGCCTCGCGCTCGCCGACGCGGTTCTCCTCGCCACCGAGAGCTACGTCACCGGCGCGCACCTCAACCGCATCCCCGAGGAGGTCGGCGTCTGGCGCTTCGACCCCGAGACGGGCGACCGGGAGGTGGTCCGCGAACCCACCCCGCTCGACGCCGACGACTGGGGCGTCGAACTCCTCGACGAACATCCGCTCCGGACCGACGTGGCCCCGGTTCCACCCGAAGCGAAGGCCCGCCAGCGCCGCCAGATGGCCGAGCGCGCCTACGGCAAGGGGTGGCGGCCCAACGCATTCCCGGCCTGCGCCGAGGTCGAGGCGGTCGCCCGCGAGGGAAGCGAGGGGCTACCCTTCTGCCACTGGAAAGGGCGGGTCGTCAACCCCGCGCGCTGTGGGCCGGACTGTCCGGGCCACGACCCCGCCGAACCTCCCGCGGTGGACCCCGACGAGGCGCGGGACGGGCGGACGCCGTGGGTCGCGGACCCCGAGGGGAGAGCCAGACGGCAGTCGGGATTAGACCAGTTCGGGTGAGCAACGAGTACGGTCGTTTCGACGGAGAACGATACCTACAGCGAGTCGTACTCGCGTTTCAGTTTCGTGACCACATCCTCGCCGCGATAGAGAGCGATGGCCTCTTCGTAGAACGTGTCGGCGACCACGTCGGAGAGCGCCCGCTCGGCGTTTCTGTCCTTGATAACGATTCCAACGCGGTCGTAATCGAACGCCCCGAGCAGTTGGACGGCACGGCCACCGAGTGCCGGGTCGGTTCGCTTGACCTCGTCTTGGGGCACGCGTTCGAGTTTGGCGATTCGCTCGTGTGCGCGGTCGATAAGTTCGCTCGCTCGCGGTCCGTCGTGGATTCGTAGTCCTTCGTCCATCGCGGGGAGTCGCATCATCCAGTCTTCGCGCCGGGCGACGTAGAGCCAATCTCCTCGTCCGTACTCGTCGGCGTCATCGCGTTTCAGTTCCGCCGCCACTCGCTCGGTTAGATACAGCGTCTTGTCGTTTTCAGTCACGTACTCCACGACGGCTTCTCGCTTCTCGTTCCCGGACCGCCCGACCATACTGAGAAAGCTGGTGTCGGAAACGAGCGCGTCGGGGAGGTCCCCGAGCGGCGGGGTCGCTACGAGCGCGGGAGTATCGGTTCCGCTCATGACTGTCTACTCGTCTGTCTCCGACGCTTCCCGGACGTAGGCGGCGTCCGTCGTGTCGAGGCCGTGAACGTCGATGTCGGAAGCGGTCAACACGGGGTCCGCGTCACCCAACAGACCGACGATTCCCTCCAGCGCGATGGTGATAGTAATCGCCTCGACTTCCGGGAGGTCGAGTTCTCTGGCGACGCCGCGGCGCGTCAGGTCGCCGTTCAGATACGCGACGGTGCCAGCGACTGCGGCACCGAGTTTGGTGTACCCGTTGCGGTCGATGAACGTGTCGATGTCCTCGTCGACCGCTCGCGCTCCCGCGGCCGCGATGACCGTCGGCGTGACGGTGAACTGTTCGTCTGCCCCGGTCGTCACGGTGAAGATAACCGGGTCGGTCGTCAACTGCTTCTTGCGGCCGCTGTCGCTCACGTTCTCGACCAAGCCAGTCTCTTCGAGTTCGGTGACGAACTTCGAGGCCGAACTCGGCGACATCTCCAGTCGTGAGTCGAGTTCACTTACGGTCGTCGGTTGGTTGAGGAGAACGTCGGTGTAGACGCGAGCGCGACCCGAATCTCTCACGAGGTCGCTTGCGACGAAGAACTCCCGGAAAGCGTTCTCGCCTTCGTGGAGGTCGTCCGTCATGTCGTGAAGTTTGGCACCCATCGTAGTACACATTTCATGAAATGTGTAGAAAAGAGTTTTGGTGGTCGTTTCCGGAGTGTCCACCATCTGTCGGCGGCTAGTATACTTCGTTACGTCGGGTTTTCGTTCGACGCGAGGTTCAGACGACTCCTCGATAGCGACGACGGAGAAATATTTCAGTACCACCACCGTAGGGATGCACATGTACGACCGGATTCTGGTGCCGACCGACGGGAGCGAACAGCACGCGGTGGTCACGCAGGCGATGAACCTCGCGGAACTCGCCGACGCCACGGTCCACGCGCTCTACGTCGTGGACGAGCGCGCGCTGGATTACCAGCCCTCCGAATCCGGGCGCGAGGAGACCCGCGACGCGCGCCGCGAGGAGGGCGAGGAGGCCACCCGCCACGTCGCCGAGGCGGGCGAGGACCGCGGCGTCGAGGTCGTCACCGCAATCGAGGAGGGCAAGCCCGCCGAAACCATCGTCGAGTACGCCGACGACGAGGACGTAGACGTGGTGGTGATGGGTACCCACGGCCGGTCGGGCGTGGACCGCTACGTCCTCGGGAGCGTGACCGAGCAGGTCGTCCGGACCAGCGAGGTCCCGGTGTTGACGGTCAACCTCGCGCGCCAGCGCCGGGCGGTCCGCGACGGCGAGACCGCAGTCGAACGCGCGAGGCAGGTCCTCGCCGACGAGGGCCACGAGGTCGCCGACGTGCCCGAGGACCCCTACCGGGAGAGCAACACGTGGCTCGTCCGGGTCGAGACCGAAGACGGCCAGACGTTCAACGTCCACATCGACGCCGAATCCGGCGAGGCGCGACTCGCCCGCATCGGGACGTAGGCCGAACGTGGTGCGGTTCGCGGGAGGCGGTCGTCACGCTTCTTCGCTCGCCACCGCTCGGTCGTAGAGTTTCACCATCTCGTTGACGAACGCCAACTTCAGCGCCATCGACAGCGCCGTGAAGAAGGCAGTCCGAGCGGGTCGCCGCCGAATCGCCGCGTAAATCGCCCAGAGAAACGCCGGGGCGCTGGCGACATTCAGCAGGTTCGCCCGGCCCGCGTCGGCACCCTGCACCCACAGTCGCTCGCCGCGGACACCGCGCGTCATCCAACTGTCGTCGGCCTCGGGACCCGGCTTCGGGAAGAGAATCGGGTTGACGACGACGAACGCCACCGTTGCGGCCAAAAGCCTCCAGTTCCGCGCGTAGATGGCGTACATCAGCAGGGGTGCGGTCGGTAAGCGTGTCCACCCCGACGCCGGGTTCTCGTGGCGTTCCCAGAACTCCGCGTCGGCGAGGCGTCGCCGGAGGACGCCGAACATGGCGTCGAATACTGCGGGAGAACACAAAATACTCACGTCGGAGTCCCAACAGCTCCGGCCGAGTAACCGCGTCCTAACCAGTAGCGGTAAACCGACCAACACCGATACCACCATCCATGCAATCGACCGCCCGACGGCCGCTCGCCGTCGCGTTAGCCGTGTTGTGTTGTCTCTCGATGGCAGTCCCCGCCGTGGCCGTCACGGACGGGGCAGTCACGACCGACTCGCGCTCGGTCGCGCTCGCCCAGAACGAGACGACTGCCAGCGATTCCGACGCGCCCAATTCCTGCGTCGGGACGATGACCGCGCCCGCGAACGGGACGACCGTCATCAGCGTGCAAGGGTTCAAATTCGGCGAGAACGGCGGCAAGCGCCCGGCGAAACTCGTCGGCGTCGGCCCGAGCGGCGAAATCGAGTGGGTCCACCAGAGCGCCGAGAAGTACGGCGTGGTCTGGGGCTACGACGTGGACCCGATGGACAACGGGAACATCTTCGTGACCGCGACTGTGAAGGGCCACAAGACGTTGGTCTACGAGTTCGACCCCGAGACCCAAGAGCGCGTCTGGGCGAAGACCTTCGACCTCGGCGACACGCACGACGCCGACCTCATCAACAACGGGACCGAGATTCTGCTGGCGAACATGCGCAACTACAACGCTTCCGCGGAGCGCAACGACGACCGCATCTTCGTCTACAACCGCACCACCGAAGAAATCGAGTGGGAGTGGCGCTTCGACGACCACTACGACCCCCAAAACCTCGAGGAGAACTACACCGACGACTGGACCCACGTCAACGACGTGGACAAAATAGGGGAGGGACTGTATCTGGCCTCACCCCGGAACTTCGACCAAGCCATCGTCGTGAACCGCTCCACGAACGACATCGTAATGAAACTCGGCGAGGACGGCAACAAAGACATCCTCGCCGAACAGCACAATCCGGACTACCTCGAAAGCGAGAACGGCACGCCGACCCTCCTCGTGGGCGACAGCGAGAACGACCGCATCGTGGAGTACGCAAACCCTGATGGAGACTTGACGGACGGCGACGGCTGGACCCGGACGTGGACCCTGACGGGCGACCTGAACTGGCCCCGCGACGCCGACCGACTCCCGAGCGGCAACACCCTCGTCACCGACTCCAGCAACCACCGCGTGCTGGAAGTGACCCCCGACGGCGAGGTCGTCTGGGAGTTCTACGCGCCGTGGCTGGTGTACGACGCCGCCCGCATCCCCGCGGGCGAACACGGCGGTCCGACGATGACCGACCTGAACGAGACCGGCACGGTCGAACTCCGCGGCGACAGCGACATCCACGAGGACCGGACCTCGCTTCGGAACTGCCACGCCACCTTGGAGCAGATTACCGGCCGCGCCGACGGCGGGTCGCCGACCGGCGATGGAACCGGTACCGACGAGACCGGCGCGGACGGGACGACCGCTCAGAGCGCGATGGACGACGAGTCCGGCGGGGACGACGCCGGAGCGGACGCGACCGGCGACGGGACCGAGACCCAACCGGAACCGATGGGCGACTCGACCGGCGTCCCCGGATTCGGCGCGCTCGCGGCGCTCGGGGGACTGCTCGTCGCGCTCGGCATCGGCGTCCGTCGCCGCCGCTAGAACCGAAATTCGCGTCGTCTTCTACAGCCGATACTGCTCGCCATCCACGGCGAGCGGTTCGGCGAACGCCTCGTCGGCGGGATAGAAGTGCGAGACGTGGACCAGTCGCGTCTCCGCGGCGTCCAACTCGTCGCCGAGGGCGAGCGCGCCCTCGCGGGTCATGTGTTTCGTGCCGAACGTTCGGGGGACGCCCTCCTCGTCGTGGTGGTCGCCCCCGAGCGGGTGGTGGTGACAGAGGTGGGCTGGCACGAGTCCGTCGGCCAGCAGGAGGTCGGCGTCGGCCAACTCGTCGCGGCTCTCGTCGGGAACCGCGTAGTTCGTGTCGCCGGTCAGCGAGAGCTTCGCACCGGTCTCGGGGTCCTCGACAGCGACGCCGTAGCAGAGCATCGGCGGGTGTTCGACCGGCACCAGCGTCACCTCGAACCCGCAGGTCTCGAACGGTTCGAGGGGCGCGTGGTCGTGGACCGTCACCCGGTCCAAGTAGTCGTACTTCGAGCGAATCGTGTCGGCGACGCTCTCGTCGGTCAGGGGGTCTACTTCGTCAGCCGCGTGGACCGGCAAGTCGTCGAACAGCCTGTAGGCGTTGCCCAGTCCGTCCAAGTGGTCGAAGTGGATGTGAGTGATGATGGCTTCGTCGGGCAGGCCGACCTCGTGCGTGAGAAACTGGTGGCGGAAGTCGGGGCTGGCGTCTATCAACAGCGCCTCGTCGGTGCGCTCGTTGCGGACGTGGACGGAGAACCGGGAGCGTTCGACGCCGCCGCTCGCGTCGATACCGCGTTCGCGCAGTCGCCGACGCGTGGCGTCGCCCGGATTGCGGGCCTCCCGACAGGTGTCGCAGTCGCAGTCCGGCGTGGGCGTGCCGGTCGTGTCGCCCGTTCCGAGGAGGGTGACCTGCATTCGGTTCGGAGTAGTCGCTTGGGGTACAAAGCTTTCCGGGACGCGGCGGCGAAAGTGAAAGATGCAAGCCCGTGCGACAATCTCCGTCCGAACCCCGTGATGGGGGAGTTCACAGCCAACCGAAGGCCGTGGCCGTCGCGAGGAGGCAGGTGAGAATCGTCGCGACGTTCGCGGCGATTCGGAGCCACCTCCTCGCTTCCTCGGACGAAGGAATGGGCTTACTGGAGGTCATCGGAACCTCCAGTAGTCTAATTAGTCATTTTAGACTTGTATTTTTCTATTCGAATATTCGAGCGAACGAACACGTAGCCGGTGGGAACATTTATAAATATAGCAGAAGTATCACCTGATGGGCTTACTGGAGGTCGGCCGCAGTGTAACTGCTGCGGCTCCTTCGGATTTCGATTCTCGTAGTCGCCTCTACGCCGTTTGGACGATAGATACGAAAACGAGTTGTCTCAGTGGTCGTGGCTGTGGCCGCCGTCGGCGCTCGCGCCGCTCGACTCGGAGATGTCGCCGCCAGCGACCAGCGCGTCGTGGTCGCCCTCTATCATGTCGAGGTCCTTGAGGTTGTCCCGCTCCTCGAAGTCCTTGATGGCGTCCACGAAGTCCTCCTGCGTGAGCGCGGTGCGCTCCTCGGTCAGGGCGTCCAACACCGCCTCCCGGAGGACCATCCGGAGGTCGCTCCCGGTCAGACCCTCGGTCTCCTCGGCCAACTCGTCGGGGTCGAAGTCCACGATGTCCATCGGCCGGGTGATGAGTCGCAGGATGTCCGAGCGCATCCCCTCGTCGGGCTTCGGGAAGTTGACGATCTCGTCGAAGCGCCGCCACGCCGCGGCGTCGAGTTGGTCGGGGTGGTTGGTCGCGCCGATGAGGAGTACGTCGTCCTGAATCAGGCTGATGTTGTCGATGGACTTCAGGAGGGTGTTGACCGCGCGCTTGATGGCGGCGTGTTCGTCGCTCGCGCGGGTCTTGGCCACGAAGTCGAACTCGTCCATGAAGAGGATGCAGGGCGAGAGTCGCTTGGCGACCTCGAAGACCTTCTCGACGTTCTTGGCGGTCTCGCCGAGGTACTGGCTGGTAATCATCGAGAGTTTGACCTCCACGAACGGCAGGTCCAAATCGTAGGCCAGCGCCCGAGCGGTCGAGGTCTTGCCAGTCCCCGGCGGCCCGACGAACAGGAGCTTCCCGATTTCGCGCAGGCCGATTTGGGCCAGATACTCCCGATGCTCGATGGCCTTCACTATCTTGTGAATCTCGGCCTCTTGGTCCTTGGTCAGCACGAGGTCGTCCAGCGTGGTCTCTATCTCCTCGGGCGCGCGGATGTCCACGAGGTCCAGCATCTCCTCTTCCTCCTCGTCGGCGAAGTACTGGGCCAGCAGGCCGTCTATCCACGCGCGGTCGGCCTGCACGGGGCGGTTGGCCTCGCGGGCCGCCTCGTAGTCGGCCCCGTCTACCTCGTCTCCGAACGCGTAGGCCAGCACGGGGTTGTGGAGGACGCGCTCGTCGGCCCTGTCGAGGAACCACTCCTCGGCCATCTCCCGCTGGGTCAGTTCGAGCGCCCCGGAGAACTCGTCGCGGTCGCTGAACATGAGTTCCGAAATCGCGCTCCACGGGTTCTCGACGCCCGTCGCTCGCCGGGCGGTGTCGATGGTCGCCCGAATCGGGCGCTCGATGCCCAGCGGCGAGTCGTCGCTCCCCGGCCGGTCCGGGCCGGTATCGGTAGCCCCGTCGGGCCAGAACACCTGTCGGTAGCGCGGGGGAAGGTCGTTCTCGTCTAGCTCTCGGTTGTCGTTGTAGAGGCTCGCAGTGAGCAGAAACTCGACGACATCCAGTGCCGCGTCGCTCATTCCCCGGAGTTTTGACGCCAAAGGTGCTTAAGCGCGTCGAAGGCCGCGTCGGTCTCGGTAGTAGCCACGACGACCGGTCGAGAGCGCCCTCAGTTCCCGGTCGCGTTCTCGTCGACGTAGATGACGGTCGTGCTGATGACACAGCCGCTGTCGTGGAGGTACCGCTGGACCTCGTATCGCTCGTAGCCGTCCACGTACTGCTGGATGTCCCCGGCATTGTCGTACTCCTCCGAGCAGGTGTCGGCCTCGCCGAGCGCGATGACGACGGGCGGCTTCTGGCCGTCGTTCAGTTCCTGCTGGACGAGTTCCGGTTCGTTCACGCTGTCGGTCTCCGCGCCGAAGACTTCCATGTACCACGCGAAGGGGAGTCGGGCGAACCAGCCGTCGCCCGCGGGCGGCGCGTCGTGGGTCGAGGGGTCGGGCGCGTAGAGGTTGTCGCCGTCGAAGTTGGGGTCGTCGCCGTAGTACAGCACGTCCACGCCCTCGTTCGAGTTCGCGGCGTCCCGAATCTCGTGGAGGACGGGCTTCATCTCGCTGGACGACTGGGCGTACTGGACCAGTTCGTTCTCCTCGCTCTGGGCGTCGAGATAGGAGGTCCCGACCGCCGTCGCGCCGACCTGCCCCACGACGAGCAACAGGACCAGCGCGGCCGCCGTCGCCGACACTGCGTCGCCGTCGGTCACGCTCTCGAAGCCGAGGCGACCGACTAACGCGAGGCCGACCGCGGCGGGAATCGCCAGCGGCACTATCATGTGGATAACCTCCCACGGGAAGGGGTTGTCCACGATGACGGGGTAGCCCAGCACGCTCGAAAAGCCCCAGTAGGCCGCGAACGACACCACGTCGTTCGGGCGCTCGCCGGTGTAGCGGTCCACGACGAACCCGATGATGGAGAACGCGAGGAGAACGATAGCGCCCGACTCAAGCACCGGCCACATCGCCGTCAGCGCCCCGAGGTACGACTCGGTGTTGCCCTCGCCCCACTGGCCGAGGAAGGCGTTCCACGACCCGAGGGTCGCGTGGCCGATTACCGCGGGCAGGAGCGCGGGATTGCCCAGCGCCTCGTAGAGGCCCGGCACGTCCAAGCCGGGGATGCGGTCGGTGTTTCGCGGCGCGTAGAAGAACACCACGATGGCGAAGAACTCGAAGACCGCGAGCGTGAGGTAGGGCCACCAATCGGAGAGTCCTCGCGCGGTCGTCCGGAGTCGGTCGAGGACGACCGTCAGCAGGCCGCGCTCCCCGGCGCGCTGGACGAACAGCCGGTGGTCCCACAGCAGGGCCGTGGCTCCGAGCCAGCAGACCGGGTAGACCAGCGCGTTCTCCTTGGTCGTGAACGCCAGTGCGAACGACGCGGTTCCAGCATAGAGAAAAACAGGGCGCTGGTGGTCGTACGCGCGGACGAAGAAGCCGAACGCCAACAGCATGAACCCGGCCAGCAGGAGGTCGTTGCGGTAGAACCGCGAGTAGTAGAGCAGGACGGGATTGAACGCCAGCAGGAGCGCGAGCGCGACGGTCTCCGAATCCCGCAACCGCTGGCGGAACAGGAGCCCCCCGAGCGGGAGGAGTCCCCCGATCAACGCGACGATAAAGCGCATCGTAAAGTCGGAGGCCCCGAACACCGAGAAGAGGTGGCCGTCCACGATGGTGAGGAACGGGCCGTGGACGATGGGTCGGTACTCGTAGACGCCGTTCTCCATGAACCGATACGCCCAGTAGGCGACGCGGGCCTCGTCTTGGTGGGCCACGCGCGCCCCGAGCATCACGAACCGCGCGAGGAGTGCCACCACGGCGATTCCGGCCACAACCAGTTGGGTCCGGGAGGCGTAGCCCGTCAGCGTCTCGCGGGTGTCGGAGGTCGAGACGCCGGTGTCGGAGGTTTCGGTTTGCGATGCCATCGTTTAGGTTTCAGTGCCTCGTGTCTGCGTGGGGCGGAGGGCGAGCGTTCTGCGGGCGACGCGAGCCGAGGTAGTCATTGGACAGTTATAGCCGCGGGTTCGGACAAATAGTTTCTGGACCGATGCGTTTCTGGGGTGGCTTCGTTGGCGGGTATTCTCGAACAAGTGCTATTAGCAGGGCCGCGACTACGAACCGCACTGTTGCCGACGCCAAGGAGTCACCGCGACCGCACCGCCCCGCACCACGACAACCACGTCCTCCCCAACCGCCTGCGGTCCTCACTACGTTGCGGTCCTCGGCCCTCGCACGGGACGGGGCGCACGAGAGCGCCCCGCCCGCGCGCCGCGAGAAAAGCCAGCAGAAAGAACGTTCCCGTCGAATTATGTCGTTGCGGCGAGGAGTCCGCGTATGAGCGAGTACGGTCGGTGGGTCGTCGTCAGCGCCGCGGGTATCCTCCTCGGAGTCGCCGTCTGGACGCCGCTTCTCACCGGTGAACTGAGTCTCGACGCGTACCTCGACCCGAGTCTGCTCGCCGGGGCGCTATTCGGGTGGATCGTACTCCTAGTGACGTTCCCGATGTTTCAGGAGTAGAGCGGAGCGTCTCGGTCGGCGAGTCGAGGAGACGGTCGGAAACTTCGCGCCACGGGGGCCGAGTTCTACTGTCATTTAAGGCCGTTCGGAATCGATAGGGAGGCATGGGAGACGACACCACTCCAGTCATCGCCAAGGCGGTCCGAACGCCACAAGGCAAGGAAGACGGCGTGTACGCCGACACGCGGAGCGAGGACCTCTCGGTTCCGCTCGTCAACACCATCTTATCGGAGACCGGACTCACGGGCGAGGACGTAGACGACCTGATGTGGGGCGTCGCACAACAGCGCGAGGAGCAGGACAACAACGTCGCGCGAGTCATCGCGCTCCTCTCGGACCTCGGTGAAGGGGTCCCGGCCGCGACCATCAACCGCTGGTGTGCCTCCTCGATGCAGGCGGTCATCAGCGCGAGCGACGCCATCCGCGCGGGCCAGCGCGACGCCATCATCGCGGGCGGCGTCGAGAACATGAGCCGCGTCCCGATGAGCCAGAGCTACGGGAACGTCCACCCGCGGATGGCCGACCACTACAACGTCGGCGAACTCTCGATGGGGATGACCGCCGAGAAGGTCGCCGAGGAGTACGGCGTCTCCCGCGAGCAACAGGACGAGTACGCCCTCCGGAGCCAACAGCGCGCCGCCGAGGCCACCGAATCGGGCCGGTTCGACGACGAAATCGTCCCCATCGAGACCGACGACGGACTGGTCGAGGAGGACGAGGGCATCCGGCCGGACACCTCGATGGAAGCCCTCTCGGGACTTCCCACGGTGTTCAAGGCCGACGGGACCGTGACGCCGGGGAACTCCTCGCAGATTTCCGATGGGGCGTCCGCGACGCTCGTCACCAGCGAGGCGTTCGCCGAGAAACACGGCCTCGACATCATGGCCTACGTCGGCGACAACAACGTGACCGGTGTGGACCCGACCGTGATGGGCATCGGCCCGGTCCCGGCGACGCAGGGCCTGCTGGAGCGCACCGGCGAGTCCATCGACGAGTTCGACCTCGTGGAACTCAACGAGGCGTTCGCCAGCCAGACCGTCTACGCGAAGAACGAACTCGGCGTCCCGGACGAGAAGTTCAACGTCAACGGCGGCGCAATCGCCATCGGCCACCCGCTGGGAGCCTCCGGCGCGCGCCTGCCCGTGACGCTCGTCCACGAGATGCAGAAGCGCGACGCCGACAAGGGCTTGGCGACACTCTGTGTCGGCTTCGGTCAGGGTGCCGCGATTACCTTCGAGCGGAAGTAGCGAGCGAACCGAGCGGACGAAGGAGCCGACCGAACGCGGCGAACGGTCGGTGGTCTGCCACGGACCTCGGTCGGAAGCCGCCGACACCGGGAGGACGGCACTCGAAATACGATTGGAAATCTATCATTTTTCCCGCGGTACGCAGTGGGTAGGACGCGAAGGCTCGGATTCCGTCGAGCGGGGGACGTAGTAATTCCCAGTATCCGAGAGAAACCCGACCCACCACCGTCGAACTAACGTGGCACCTTATGCGAGTCGATAGCGACCCAACTCAGGGTTCTCGATGAGTAACGACACTGATGCGGACCGGAATCACGACTCGAACGACGAACAAGACCGGAATACCGACCACGACCGAAACGACGCGACGCGAAGCGACGACCAGCGCCGAGCGAACACCTCGCGGCGAACCGTCTTACAGGGGGTCGCCGCCGGGTCCGTCGCCGGACTGGGCGGTCTCGCGGCCGGACGCGACCCCGAAGGCGAACCCGCCGGAGCGCGACAGGAGACGACGACACAGCAGGGCGGAGGAGACGGCTTCTTCGAGGAGGGCACCGAAGTCGGCACGCAAGTCGTCGCCGACGGGGACCTGACCGCGCCGACTGACTTCGCCGTCGCGCAGGGCCAGAACGACCGCCAGTACGTCACCGACCAGACCGGGCAGGTGTACGTCGTCACGCCCGACGGCCTGCGGGACGAACCGTTCGTGGACGTGAGCGACCGGATGGTCGAGTTGGGGCGGTTCTACGGGCTGTACGCCTCCGACACGCAGGATTACGACGAGCGCGGACTGCTGGGCATCGACTTCCACCCGAACTTCCAAGAGAACCGGAAGTTCTACCTCCACTACAGCGCGCCGCCGACCGACGAGTTGCGGACCATCAACTGGGACCACATCGAAGTCGTCTCGGAGTTCCGAGCGACCGAGGACCTCTCGTCGGGGGACCCGGACAGCGAGCGCGAACTCCTCCGACTTCCGCATCCGCAGTACAACCACGACGCCGGACCGATGGCGTTCGGTCCCGACGGCTACCTCTACGTGCCGATGGGCGACGGGGGCGGCGCGAACGACAACATGTACGGCCACGTTCCCGACTGGTACGACCGGAACACCGGCGGCAACGGACAGGACATCGTCCACAACCTGCTGGGCGACATCCTCCGCATCGACGTGGACAGCGAGGGCGAGAACACGCCCTACGGCATCCCGGACGACAACCCCTTCGCGGGCGACGCGCCGGGCCGCGACGAAATTTACGCCTACGGGTTCCGCAACCCGTTCGGCATCTCGTTCGACAGCGACGGCAACATGTTCGTCGCGGACGCGGGCCAGAACCTCTGGGAGGAGGCCGACGTGGTAGAGCGCGGGGGCAACTACGGTTGGAACGTCAAGGAGGGCACTCACTGCTTCAGCACGGAGCAACCGGGGAGCGCGGACGCCATCACCGACTGTCCGCAGAACGCGCCCGACCAACCGCACGGCGGCGGCCCGCTTCTGGACCCCGTGGTGGAGTTTCCCCACCAGTACCAAAACGAGTGGGTCGGCATCACCATCGTCGGCGGGCATCGCTACGAGCAATCGACCATCTCCGGGATGCAGGGCAAGTACGTCTACGGCGTCTGGACCGAGGACCCGACCCGACAGGAACCGCAGGGCCGGATTCTGACCGCGGACCCGCCGGAGGACTTCGGGCAGGGCGGCGGGACCCAGACGACTGCGGCGGCAGAAGAGACCACTACGGCAGGAAACGAAACCACCGCGACGGGCGAACAGACGACGACCCAAGAGGCCGCACTCCAAGACCAGACCACGACCGAGGGCGGCGAGACGACCACGGCGGACGACGGGCAGGTCGTCCCGCGCGACGAACTCTGGGAGATGCGAGAACTCCGGATTACCGGCGGATTCGACTGGTTCGTCCGGCAGTTCGGACGGGGTGCCGACGGGGAAATCTACGTCCTCGTGAGCAAGCGCGGCGTCCCCGAGGGCGACACCGGCGCGGTACTGAAGTTGGTGCCGCCGGGCGAAGGCGACGGCGAACAGACGACCACGGGAGGCGGCGAGACGACTACGGCCGCCGACGAGACCACGACGGTCGATACCGACGAGACCACCACGGTCGATACCGGCGAGACCACCACGGTCGATACCGGCGAGACCACCGCGGCCGCACAGGACCGCTAAACCCAGTCGTCACAGAGAGCGACGGTCGTCACGTAGGGTGACTGTCGTCACCCGAGACCGGCAAGTGCTACGCGGAACCGGAAAATGACCGCACTCGCGGTCACGCCGCGAGCGCGGGGAGGAAAATCGGCTGTCGCCTCGACCGGCGTCAGGCCCGCGGGTGACACCGATTGATGGCCTGCCGGACCGACTCCTTCCGGCCGAGGAAGGTGATGTGGTCGCCGTGCTGGAGGGTGAACTCCTCGTTCGGCACCTCGCTCTCGCCGTCCCGGCCGACCAGCGCGATGAGGACGCCGTTCGGGAGTTCGTCGTCGAGTTCCGCGATGGTCTTGCCGACCATGTCGTCGGCCGTGACCTCTATCTCCTGTACGTCGCCCGACCGGCCGAGTTCCGTCATCCAGTCCGATAGCGCCGGGCGCTCGATGACGTTGTCGATGGCCCACGCGGTCGCCGACGAGGCGTCGATGGTCTTCACGCCGAGGTCCTCGAAGGCGTCGACGTTGTCGGGGTTGTTGGCCCGCGCAATGACAGTCTCGGCGTCGAACTTCGAGTTCGAGAGCTGTGCGACGAGCAGGTTCGCGTCGTCGTCGCCCGTCGCGGCGACGACGATCTTCGCGTTGTTCGCACCCGCGCTTCTGAGGACTTCGGTGTCGGTTCCGTCCCCGTGATGGACGGTGAAGTCCTCACTGCGGGCGAGCTGTACCATCTCTTGGTCTCTCTCGATGATGACCACGTTTTCGCCGCGATCTTCGAGGCGTTCGGCGAGCGAGCGGCCCACCTTCCCGCCTCCTACGATGATTACACGCATGGGTATCACGTCTAAGTACTCCGCGATGTGTCGAGCGAATCCGCCCTCGAACACGACCGTCGCCAAGATGACGAGGAAGACGGTCCCGACGAGGACGTTCGCAGTTTCGTTCAGGCCCTGATTCTGCAGTTGGACCGCGAACAGCGTGGCGACCGACGCCGGGATGATGCCCCGCGGTCCGACCGCGCTCATGAAGATGCGCTCGTTGATGGTGTAACGGTCGCCGGTCGTCGAGAGGAGGACGCCGAGCGGCCGGATGAGGAGCGCCACGGCCGCGACGACGACGAGGCCGCCGAGTCCGAGCGCCAGCAGGTTCTCGAACTGGAGCAGGGCCGCCAGCGCGATGAACACGAACGAGAGGACGAGCAGGGTGATGTCGCCCTTGAACGCCTCGATGTCCTCCTTGTACGGAACGTCGGCGTTACCGAGGACGATACCTGCCGTGGCGACCGCCGCGATTCCGGCCTCGGCGGCCAGCGTGTTGGCGCTGCCGAACGCGACCAGCGCACCCGCCAGCGTGATGAGTCGCGCGTTCTGGGGGGCGTTGGTCGGCGAGAGGTCCACGTACCGGAGCAGGTACCAGACGATTGCGGCGACGACGAGGCCGACGAGGACGCCGATGCCGAGCCGTCGGACGAAGTCGGAGACGACTGCGTTGACCGTCGGGTTCTCGAGGACGACTACCTCGAACGTCACGACCGCCAGAATCGCGGCGGTCACGTCGTTGACGACGCCCTCGGTTTCGAGCGCGATTTCGACGCGGTCGCGGGCGGGGACCACTTCCAAGATGGGCGTGATGACCGTCGGACCGGTCGCGACCAGCAGCGACCCGACGAGCATCGCCACGTCCCAACCGACCCCGAGCGCGAACCGGACCACGGCCGCGGTGCCGACCAGCGCGACGATGGCACCGATGGTCACGAGTTTCACCGTCTCCCGAGGAGCCTCACGAAGCTTCTCGACGGTGAGGTGGAACGCTCCCTCGAAGACGATGATTGCGACCGAGAGGCCGACGATGGCCGACAGCGCACCACCGAACGCTTCGGGCGTGATTATCCGTAGACCCTCGGGGCCGATGATGATACCCGCGAGGATGAGAAACAGCACGCTGGGCACTTGAAAACGGTCGGCTAAGACCTGCGCTCCCACACCGAGACCGATGATTGCGGCGACGATCGGGACAAGTGCGCCACCTTCTGCTGCCACTTTGTAATCCTCCGTATCCGTGTAAAGTGGCGAAGGGTGTTTAAACTGGTCGGTCGCGGCCGATGCTGGCGGTCGAGTTCGTCACTGTCGATAGTTGAGTTTCGGTCGGTTCGGTAGTCGGCCTCGTATCGGAGCGTCGAACCAGTGTATAAATAACCCGACCGCCCGACCGTCCCATCAGTAATGACGGACGCCGGACTCGCCGAGCGGTGGGGCCGCGAGAGCGCGCTGTACGAGGAGTACCGCGACGCCGCACTCGACCTGCTGGCGACCGACGAGGAGTTCCGGGCCGCCCGGTCGGAGTGGGGCCGGTTCTTCGTGACCAGCCACGGCGACGCGCTCGCGGACGGAGACCGACCGAACGCCGGGAGCGACCGGTCGAACGCCGCGACCGACCGGCCGACCGCCCCGAAAGACGAACTGTTCGTGGACTCGCTGTACTACGACTTCGTGGTGGACCGCATCGTCGCTGTCGCCGAGCGCGAGTTCGAGTTCCGACTCGTCAACCGGGAACCGCGGGCCAACACCGACGCGCTCTCGTTCGCGTTTCGGGCGTTGCACGACCGCGTGGCCGACGAAATCGACTCGCTCGCCAGCGACGCGCGAGCCGCTGGCGAGCGCGGAGCAGAGACCGACCCCATCGCGGCGTCGCTCACGGCCGCCGACCTCCGGGCGGCCGACGCCGACTTCCTGCGGACCCTCTACGAGAACGTCGTCTCCCGCGAGTTGCGACTCGCACTCGGGGAGTACCACACGCCCCGAGGAGTCGCCCAACTCGCGGTGGACGCCCTCGACGTGGCCGACTACGAGGCCGCGACGTTTCTGGACCCCGGATGCGGGTCGGGGGTGTTCCCCTCGGTCTGCATCGAGCGGAAAATCGCCGCGATGGAAGACACCCACTCGCCCGACGAGATACTGGCGAACGTCACCTCGACCGTCGTCGGCATCGACTTGAACCCCGTCGCGGTCACGAGTACGAAGTTGCACTACCTGCTGTCGCTGGTGGACCTCCTCGACGCCGCCGACGGTCCCCGCGAACTCGAACTGCCGGTCTTCCTGACCGACGCGCTCGGCCTGACCCGCGAGGACCCGATTCGGTTCCGGGGCGAGGAGTTCGACCCCGACGCCGACCACCTCGTCGGGAACCCGCCGTGGATTCCGTGGAGTCGCCTCCCCGAGCGCGTGAAGGCTTGCTGGCGCGACCGCGACGCCGACCCCGACGCGCCCGACCTGCTCCCCCACGACGGCGCGGCGTCGCGCCTCGGGTTCGCCAACGACGACGTGTCGCTCCCGTTCGTCTGGACCTGCATCGACCGCTACCTGACCGACGGGGGCGGCGCGAGTTTCGTCCTCAAGCGCGCCGTCTCGAAGGGTCCCGCCGGGA
Source organism: Halorussus salinus (assembly GCF_004765815.2). Taxonomy (NCBI): domain Archaea; kingdom Methanobacteriati; phylum Methanobacteriota; class Halobacteria; order Halobacteriales; family Haladaptataceae; genus Halorussus; species Halorussus salinus. The sequence continues at coordinate 333,890 of NZ_SBIS02000007.1, forward strand.
AACTCCTCCGGACGCTCCGCGTGGGCGACCGACCGCTCGCGCTCGAACGAGTCCACGACTTCAACGGTCTCCGGCCCTTCGGCGAGGAGGTCGGGGCGAACGCCGCCGTCTACGCGCTCCGGGCCGACGCCGACCACGAGTTTCCCGTCGAGACGACTTCGTGGACCAAATCCGAGGAGACCGACCGCGCGCCCGACTTCGCCACGCGCGAGGCGATGGCCCGGAGCCTCGACCGCGAGGAGACCGCGCTGGTCCCGGTGGACGAGGCCGAACCCGCGTCGGCGTGGGTCCGCGCGGACGCCGAACGCGCCGCGCTCGGCGACTGCGCCCACGAGATTCGCCACGGGGTCAAGGACGACGCCCAAGCCGTCTTCTCCATCGACCGCGAGCGGGTGGCCGACCTCGAAAACGAGTTCGTCTACCCCTACGTCAAGTCGCGCCACGTCGTCAAGTACGGGCTGTTCGGCCACGAGTTGCGCCTCGTGCCGCTCCGGAAGGCCAACGAGGACAACGAAGCCGAGTTGCGCGAGGAGTGTCCGAACACCTACGACTACCTCGAATCCCGCCGCGACGAGTTGGAAGCGCGCTCCTCGTCGTGGCTCGACAAGGGGCCGTTCTACAACGTCTTCGGTCTCGGCGAGTACACGTGGAGCGAGTACAAGGTCGCGTGGTGTCGCCTCGGGTTCAAACCGCACTTCGCGGTCGTCTCAACCGTCGAGGACGACGACTTGGGCGAGAAGCAGGTCGTTCCGGGCGACCACTTCATGTTCGTCGCGGCCGACAGCGAAGAGGAGGCCCACTTCCTCTGTGCCCTGCTCAACTCCGCGCCGTACCAGCGGTCGCTGAAACACGTCGCCTCCGAGGGGAAGGCAAGCCTCTCGAAGTCGGTCGTCTCGAACCTCGCGCTCCCCGAGTACCGGGGCACCGAGAGCCAGCGACGGCTCGCCGACCTCTCGATGCAGGCTCACCAAATCGTGCCCGAACACACCGACACCTCCAAGCGCGCCTACAATGCGACGACGATTCCGGAGTTAGAGTCGTTACAGGCCGAAATCGACCGGCTCGTGGAGGAGGAGCTGGCCGAGGCCGACGGCGGGAGCGAAGCGGACGACCGAGAAGACTGGGGCGACCGGACCGAGGACGACCCGACCGCCGGGACTTTCTTCCAACCCGAACGTTCTTGAGACGGAGGGGCGAACGCTCGCGTACGTGCTACTCTCGATACTCGGCGGCGTCTTCCTGCTCGGGGGCGTCGCGTTCGGCTGGTACGGGCTCCGACCGCTCGCGGTCGTCCCGCGTCTGTTGGGGACCGAGGTGGACGGTCCGGCCACGGTGAGTTCCGACGACGACTTCGTGGTCTGTCGGGGGCATACTCAATCGGTCGGCGAGACGCTGAACGCGCCGTTCTCCGGCGCGGAGTGCCTCGGTCTCGAATACGAAATCGGCGAGCGCCAGCTCACGGCCGACGAGATTCCGCTGACGTGGAGCCACCTCGACGACGGCGTGGCGACGGTCCCCTTCGAGTTGCGCGACGACGGCGGTCGAATCCGGGTCGAACCCGAGTCCACGCACTTCCGTCTCGACACCGAGAGCGAGACCGTCACCGTCCCGGCTGGCGACGACCCGCCGGAGCGAATCCGGTCGTTCATGGAGTCGCGCGGCGAACTGTCGCCGACCGCGGGCGGATTCCTGTCGTCACTCGGTATCGGGACGCGCCGGTACACCGAGCGCCGCGTGGACCCCGAGGAGTCCCACGTCGTCGCGGGCCGACCCGAGTACCGGGACGGACGGGTCGTCCTCTCGGACCCGGCCGTCATCGCCGACCGGTCGCCGCGTGGGGTCGTCCGGCGTCGCCTGCGCGCGGCGGCGTTCCCGCTCGTCGCGGCGCTCGCGTTCCTGCTGGCTGGCGCGGGACTCCTCGCGCTCGCGTGAGTGTCCGCGCTCGCGTGAGTGTCCGCGCTCGGACTGCTCGCGCTCGTGTGGCCGGTCCGACCGTCGTCCGCGTCGAAAAAGTACTCGACAGGTCTCGGCCGCAGGCTCCGGTTACAGATACGGAATGTCTACGTCTACGATGTCCCCGGAGGCGTCGTCGTCGCAGACGTTCAGGCCACCCTTACAGATGGTCGCGCCGAGGTCGTCGCCACAGCCGCTGACGTAGTTGACGACGTAGCAGACCGCCTTGACGAAGGTGACACAGGAGACGGCACCGACGACGGTGACGCCGAGCGCACCGCAGGCGAAGGCACCGACCGTGCTACAGAGGAGCCGACAGGTCTTGTTCGCCGCCCAGTAACAGCCGCTACAGTAGCTGATGTTCAGGAAGTCGGGGAAGTCGGTCCAGTCCGCGGCGCTCACGTCCTGCCGTGCGAACGACTTGAGCGCGTCGCCGTCCGGTTCGATGGTGGTGTGGGAGACGCCGCTGTCGGTCGTGGCCGCGCCGAGTTGGGTCGCCTCGACCGAGGTCGCCGCCTCGTACCGCTCGGTCTTCTGGTAGACGCCCTCGTCGTCGTACTGCTCGAAGTCGAGTTGCGCGAGTTCGACGTTGCGCGTATCGAGGTCCCGACCGACGACGACCGCCGCGCGCTCGCCGTCGGCGGTGTCGAAGTTGTACGCGACCAGTTCCCGCCGGAAGTCGCCCGCTTCGACGCGCGCGGCGTCGAGGTTGTCGAGGTGCCACGAGAACTCGTAGCCCTCCTCGTTGGCGACTTCCATCAGGGTATCGAACTGCTCGGTCCGCGCGAGGTCCCGCGCGAGAGCCATCTTCCGGCCCTTCTCCAGCATCGTGATGGGGTCCTCGTCGGGACCCTCCGCCGCCGCGACCGACGCCGAGAACATCCCCGCGATGCCGGTGACGCCAGCGCCGCCCATTCCTTTCAGTACGCTTCGTCTACTTGGTCCGTTGTCAGACATACGATTTTTCAGAACTACTACGATAAAATAAATCTTGATATTTTATATTTTATTTAATATAGAGAATACGTAATATATTCGGGTCGGTTCGCTCGGCGGCGCTATCGGCGCATCGGCTACGAGTGAGTTACGACCACGATGTCACCGAAAACAGGACCGTCGAGAACGACGGACGGTCGAGGGGAAACGAGGACCGTCGAGAAAAACGAAGACCGTCGAGGAGAACGGCGGACCGCCGCGAGCGCGCCGGTCAGGCGCTCTCGTACTCGCGCTCGTAGATCTCGTCTATCTCGTCGGCGAACCGCTCCAAGATGTTGCGGCGCTTCTTCTTCATCGTCGGGGTCAGCAGGTCGTTGTCCTCGGTGAACTCCTCGCCGACCACACGGAACTGCTTTATCTGCTCGTGGGACTCGAACCGTCCGTTGACCGACTCGACTTCTTCGTCCATCCACTCCCGGACCGTCTCGTTCCGAGTGAGTTCCCGGTCGTCGTCAGGCAACTCGATTCCCTCGCTGTCGGCGCGCTTGCGGACGCCCTCGAAGTTCGGCACGACGAGCGCGGAGACGAACTTGTGGCCGTCGCCGACGACGACCACCTGCTCGACCACCTCGCTGGCCGCGAAGGCGTCCTCGATGGGACCCGGCGCGACGTTCTTCCCGGTCGAGAGGACCAGCAGTTCCTTGGCGCGCTCGCGGAACTCGATGTAGTCGTCGGGCCGCAGTTCCACGATGTCGCCGGTCCGGAACCAGCGTTCCGACGAGTCTTCGGCTTCGGTAAACGCGCGGTCGGTCGCGTCGGGCATCTCCCAGTAGCCGTCGGTGACGTTCGGTCCGCGGACGAGCAACTCGCCGACCTCACCCTCCGAATCCTCGAAGGTCTCCGCGGAGACGACCGAGCTATCGACCCGGACCTCCTCGTCCACCACGGGGGTCCCGATGGTGCCGACCTTGGGCTCCTCGGGCGGGTTGACCGCGACGACCGGGGCGGTCTCGGTCAGCCCGTACCCCTCCAGAATCGGCAGGCCCATCCCGTGGTACAGCGCACAGAGGTCCGGCGAGAGGCTCCCGCCGCCGCTGATGAGGAAGTCGATGTTCCCGCCGAGTCCGTTCCGGACCTTCCGGAAGACGAGTTTGTCGGCGACCGCGCGCTTGGCTCGCAGTCCGAGACTCGGGGTCTCGGTCTCGAAGTACTCGCGGCCGACCTCGGTTGCCCACTCGAACAGGCGCTCGGAGACCGGCGAGGACTCGGCCTGCTCGCGGATGGCGTCGTACATGCGCTCGTAGACGCGCGGGACGCTGGTCCCGGTGGTCGGTTCCACCTTCTGGAAGTCCTCCTGTAGGGTCTCGGGGTCCTCGGCGTAGGCCACCGTCGCGCCCGCGGCGAACATCAGGAAGTGGCCAGCGAGTCGTTCGAGGACGTGGGCCAGCGGGAGGAACGAAACCGTACTGGCGCTCTCGTCGATGACCGGCAGGTCGCCCTTGTCGGGCCGGGGACCGAACCGCTTGTAACACTGATTGACGTTCGCCCGGAAGTTCCAGTGGGTGAGTTGGACGCCCTTCGGTTGGCCGGTCGTGCCGGAAGTGTAGATGAGCGTCGCGAGGTCCTCGGGGTCGCGCGAATCGAGCCACGACTCGTACTCGTCGGGGTCGAACGCCTCGCTCCCGCGGTCGTAGAGGTCCCCGAGCGTGTGGACCTCGAAGGCGGCCTCGTCGGCGGTAGCTTCGCCCTCTCGGCCGAGTTCGTCCATTACAACCGCGAATTCGAGGTCCAGCGAGTCCTGCACCTGCACGACTCTATCGAGGAGTTCGCCGTTCTCCACGACCACGCCGTCGGCGTCGGGGTCGCCCAGCAGGTACTCGACCTGACGGGGCGACGACCCCCGGTAGACCGTGGTCACGACCGCGCCAGCCGCCAGCAGGCCGAAGTCCGCGTGCGCCCACTCCATGCGCGTGTCGGCGAAGATGCCCACGCGGTCGTCCTCCTCGACGCCCAACTCGCGGAACCCGGCCGCCAGTGACCGGACGATATCGCGCGTCTCGGCGTACGAGAGCGAGCGAAACTCCCCGTCGGCGGCCGCGCTGATGGCCGCCCCGACGAGCGACCGGTCGTACACCCCGCCCTTGTACTGCTGGGCCGGACGGTTCTCGTGTCGGGCCGCGCTCTCCTCGAACAGCCGCGACATCGTGGACCGGCCGACCACTTCGTCCTCGTACTCCCGTTCGGCGTCACGCCACTCCATACCATTCCATCAGAAGCCCGTGACATTAAGGTACTCCCGAACTTCGAGGGCGTTGAACCGCGTTTATTCCGGGCGTTCGAGACGTAATTTCTCACTCCTCGCTCCCGTCGGGCCGCGTTATCTCGTCGCGGGAGACCTCCCGGCCGAGGTCCGCCGAGCGGTAGATACCGTCGAGGAGAACCATCGACTCCAGCGCGATGTCGGCGGTCGGCGGAGCCTCGCGGTGGCCCAGCAGGTCGGCGACCCAGTGGTAGAGCGGGTCGGCCCACAGTCCCGCGTCGTAGGCCGCTTCGCCGCGCTCGCCCCGCAGATACTGCTGGCGAAAGAGGTACTCCTCCAAGTCGGCGCTCGCCGTCATCTCCACGTCGCCGACCGTCGCGTAGTACTCGAAGGGGTCCAAGCGGACGCCCCCGCGAGTGCCGACGAGGGCACTCGACTCTCCCTCCATGTAGCGCGACCAACTCGCCCGGACCGAGAGGACCGACCCGTCGGCGAGGGTGGCGAACGCGACCGCCACGTCCTCCACGTCGTAGTCGGTCTCCTCGATGCGGCGTTGGTACTCGGTTCCCTCCTCGAATCGGTCGGGCACGGTCCGGAACGTCTCGGCCCGGACGCGCTCGACTTCGGGGAGGTCGAGAGACTGGGGGTGGCTCGCGGGCGGCCCGTCGGCGCGCGGCGGGTCGCTCACCGGCCCACCGCGCGCCGACTTCGCCGCCCCTAGCAGGTACAGCAGTTGCCCGACGGTGTAGCTCCCCAAGTCGAGGACGACGCCGCCGCCCGCGGCCTCCTCGTCGAGGAAGGCGGGCGAGCCGTAGCCGTCCACGTAGGGCGTGCCGCGGCGGCGCGCGCCGAGGGGCGTCTCCTCGGGCCAGCCCTCGCCGGTGAACGCCAGTCCGGGCGACCGGGCCGCGGTGGCGTGGTAGACCTCGCCGAGCGCGCCCGCGTCGGCCAGCGACTTCGCGGCCAGCGTCTCCTTGGTGTAGAGCAACTGGTTCTGGACCGCGAGCGGGTTGCCGGTCCGGTCGGCGGCGTCGGCGATGCGCTTCGCCGCGGCGTAGTCGTCGGCCATCGGCTTCTCGCAGAAGACGGCCGCGCCCGCTTCGAGGGCGTCTACCGCGATGTCGGCGTGGAGGGTCGCGTGGACGCAGACGTTCACCGCGTCGAGGGCCGCCGCGTCGAGCATCGCGCCGTGGGCGGCGTAGCTCTCCGCGCCGCACTCCTCGGCGAGTGCCTGCGCTTTGGGTTCGTCGATGTCGGCGACGGCGACGACCTCCGCGCCGGGAATCCCGTCGTAGCGCGCCGCGTGATTCTGGCCGCGATTGCCCGCGCCCACGATGCCGATTCGGACTGGCTCGGTTTGCACTCCCATCGAAGAATCAACGAGTCGGACGATGTGAGCGCGTAAATTGCTGGTGGCTACTCGGGATTCGTGGGAGAGCGAGGGCGATTCTCTCGACAAACCGCCGCGACGCGGAGGTGACCTTTTGCAACCCGGCGCGTGCTGGCGCGGCCCGTCAGTGGCCGCGCCAACTCGCGCGAGGGATGAGTAGCGCAGGTCGGAGCGAAGCGGAGACCGAGCAACGCAATCGGTTGGGGAGGACGTGGCTATTGCTGTGCGGTGGCGGGGCGGTGACTCCTCGTTGTCGGCGATAGCGCGGTTCGCGGTCGCGGTGCTGTCGGCGGTCACGGTACGGTTCGCGGTCGCGGTGCTGTCGGCGGTCACAGTGCGGTTCGCGGCCGTAAGTCGTCACCGAACCCGTTACAGTAACTCGGCTGAAAAGGCAATCAAACCCGTTCTAAAACAATTGTACTTCGGTCTCAAACAATTCCATACCTATTCTTTCTGCCGGTCGAGATAGGTCACGACGCCCCGGACGTTCAGGCGGGCCTCCTCGCTGGCCTTCCGCTCGCCCCACACGTCCACCAAGTCAGCGTTCTCCGCGAAGTAGTCCTCCACCGCTTCCGCGTCACCCAGTTCCTCGTACTTCTCCTCGACCTCCGCGACCCACTCGCGCAACACGGCGGCGTACTCGTCCATCGCCTCGTCGTCGTACTCCCGCGGGCCGAAGTGCGGATAGAGGAGGGCGTCGGGGTGCAGGTCCCGAATCGTGTCGAGGTCGGCCAGACACTCCTCGAGGTCGAAGTTCGGCGGCGGGGAGGTCTGGCGAATCTCCTCGACGGTCGGCACCCAGATGCCCGCCGCGTCGGCGGTGAACACCGCGTCGTCGTCGCGGTCGTGAAAGAGGACTTGGTGGGGCGCGTGGCCCGGCGCGTGGTACACGTCGAGGTGGTGGTCGCCCAGATTGATAGTGTCGCCGCCGTTGAGTTCGACCACGCGCTCCTCGGGGACGGGCTTGGGTTCGACGTAGAACTCCCACTGGTCGCCGACCGCGGCCTTCGTCCCTTCCACGAGTCGTGTGGGGTCCACGAGGTGCGGCGCGCCGATTTCGTGGACCATCACCTCGGCGTTGGGGCAGGCCTCCGCGAGGTAGCCCGCGCCGCCCGCGTGGTCGAGGTGGACGTGGGTCGGCGCGATGACCGCGACCTCCTCGGGGGCGATGTCCAACTCGTCCAAGGCGTCGAGGAGGACCTCGTGGTGGGTCCCGATGCCGGTGTCCACGACGGCGGGCCGAGCGGCGTCGTAGATGTACACCGCGCCGTACTCGTCGGTGTCGTACATCCCGGTATCGACGTAGTAGAGGTCCGAACAGTCGCCGACCGTGACTTCCCGGAGGTCTCCTCGGGTCATGGTTGGTGGGTGGTCTCGGCGGGGTAAAAGGTGTTCGGCGTCGGAAATTTGGGTTCGGAAGGAGGAGCGGTTCGAGTCCGGTACTGGGGTTCGAGAGCGTTCTACCGTCGTAGGTGTCGGTCAAAGCGGGGCTAGCTCATGCCGACTCGAAGGAGTCACCGCACCGCTCCGCACAGCATCAGCCTCACACCTCCCCAACCGCTTGCGCTACTCGGCCTGCGGCCTGCGTTGCTCATCCCTCGCGCGCTGATGGCGCGACCACTGGCGGGTCGCGCCAGCGCGCGCCGGAGTGAGAAGTCGATGCGAACGCGTCGAGATAGAACGCCCGGCCTTCGCTTCGACTCGAACGGGCGTCGGGTTCGTTTCTCCCCGATCCCCGACTCATCGCCCTGCCAACCACTGCCCCACGAACGATACGGTTTTTTGCCGGGAGCAGAATTGAGAGAGTAGGAATGCTAGACCGGAACTACATCCGCGACAATCCGGAGGAGGTCCGCGAGGGACTCCGCGAGCGCGGGGCCGACGACGTGGACCTCGACGTGATTCTGGAGAAAGACGAGGAGTGGCGCGACCTGAAAGCCCGTGGCGACGACCTACGCCACGAGCGCAACGAGGTCAGCGACAAAATCGGCGAGTTGAAGCAGGCCGGAGAACACGAGGAGGCCGACGAGGCCATCGAACGCTCGCAGGAACTCAAAGAAGAAATCGAGGAGGTCGAAGACCGCGCCGCCCAACTGGAAGACGAACTCGAAGACGCCCTGCTCCGCGTGCCCCAAGTCCCCCACGAGAGCGTCCCCGAGGGCGACGACGAGGAGGACAACGTCGAGACGCGCCGCGAAGGCTTCGAGGACCTCCGGAACCTCCCCGACGAGGTGACGCCCCACTACGACCTCGGCGAGGAGTTGGACATCATCGACGAGGCCCGCGCCGCCAAGACCACCGGGAGCGGCTACTACTTCCTCAAGGGCGAGGGGAGCCAACTCGAACACGCCCTGATGCAGTTCATGATGGACGTTCACCGCGAGCAGGGCTATCAGGAGATTTTCCCGCCCATCCCCATCAACAGCGAGTCGATGACCGGGACGGGCCAACTCCCGAAGTTCGCCGACGACGCCTACAAACTGGAGGACGAAGACCTCTGGCTCTGTCCGACCGCCGAGGTGCCGGTCACGAACATGTACCGCGACGACATCCTGCTCAAAGACGACCTCCCGCTGAAACATCAGGCCTACACCCCGAACTTCCGGCGCGAGGCGGGCGAACACGGCACCGAAACTCGTGGTATAGTTCGTGTCCATCAGTTCAACAAGGTCGAGATGGTCAACTTCGTGGAACCCGACGAGAGCTACGACCGACTCCACGAACTGCTGGACGAGGCCGAAGAAGTTCTCCGACGACTCGACCTGCCCTACCGCGTCCTCGAACTCTGTACCGGCGACCTCGGGTTCAAGGCCGCCAAGCAGATCGACCTCGAAGTGTGGGCACCCGGCGACGACATGGACGACGGTCCCGACGAGGGCGGCCGCTGGCTCGAAGTCTCGACGGCCTCGAACTTCGAGGACTTCCAAGCCCGGCGCGCTGGCCTGCGCTACCGGCCCGAGCGCCACGAATCGACCGAGTACCTGCACACGCTCAACGCCTCGGGACTGGCCCTGCCTCGCGTGATGGTCGCGGTTCTGGAGTACTACCAGAACGACGACGGCACCGTCACCGTTCCCGAAGCCCTCCGGCCCTACATGGGCGGGAAAGAGGTTATCGAAGGCCACGAACCGGTCGGCGAGAGCGCGCTCGGCGCGGGCGAGAAGGAGTAGTCGGCCGGAGACGAACCGCGTTCTACGCTTCGAGTGCAACTACGTCGTTGCCGTTACACTCCGGACAGGTCTCCGGTTCGGTGAAGAACCGCTCGCCGCAGTCCCGACACTCGTGGCTCGCTTCCTCGTCGGCCGCGGCCTCGGAGGCCTGCTTGAACTCCTCGACTTTCTTGCCGAGGTCTCGAAAGAGGCTCATCGTGCATACGACTAGCAGAGTAGCGGGATAAGTCTTGGTGACGGCTCGATTCAGTTCGTGTACGTTCTGATTCGAGCGATTCGCCTGCGCTCGCCCTCACTTCCGCCGTCGCGCTCGAACTCGAACGCGTCCACGAACCCGAACATCCGGTTCCCGCCGGCGTCGCGCAGGCGGCCGCGAACCGCTACCTTCGGACCCGCTTCACCCGGACCCGCTTCCCCCTTACCCGTTTTCCCCGCGTCGCGGTCCTTGACGTAGACCGCCTCGATTTCGTGTGACGTGTCTTTGTTCGGCCTGCCGTCGCGCACGAACTCGACCAGCGTCTCGCGGCCCTCAAAGGTCCGGTCCGGGCGCTCGTGGACGACGTTCGCCCCGAGGAGGTCGGCGAACCGCTCGAAGTTCTTCGCGTCGATGGCCTCGTAGTAGGCGCGAGCGAGGTCGGTCGCGCCGGGTTCGGTCGCGTCGGTCATGGGCGGGGCCACGGGCGGCGGCCGTATCAACCCCGGTGGACTCCGCCCGCGTCTCGGCGCTCCGTCCGATTCGTCGCGTTTATCGGAGTCGGCCGAAATTGGGCGAGTATGGACCCGCTTCACGCCCGGTATCCGTTCCTCGACGGGGCCCGCGAGAGCGTCCGCGAGGCCGACATCGGTCTCGTCGCCGTCGTGACGGGCGACGAGCGCCACCCCGCGGTCGAACGCGGCGTCGAGCGGGTGCGCCGCGCGCTCGTGGACGGGACGGTCCGGCCGGACCCCGACGACGAGCGACGCTGGGGGACGCGCGCGGAACTGCTCTCGTACCCGGTCGCGCGCGTCCTCGTGTCGCTCGTGGACGCGCCCGGCGCGGTCGAGAAGTACGCCAGTTCGGAGGCCGACACCGCCTTCGAGCGGTTCACCGACGACTTCGAGAACCCCGACGACGGTCTCAAATCCACCGCGGACACCGCCATCTCGCTCGACGCCCTCCTCGCGGAGTTCGACCTCTCCGGGTCCGTGCGGGAGACCGACGCGGGCGACGGCTACCGCGTCTCCGTCGGGCGCTATCTCGCACTCTCGTCGAATCTCGACGGCGAGTCGTGGTCGCTCGCTACCCGGCAACTCGCCGACGGTGCGGTGAAAGTTTCGGAGTCGGAACTCCACGACCTCCTCCGGGAGGCGGTCCGCCAGCGCGTCGCCGCGGGCCTGCCGACCGAGGTGCCCGACGAGATTCGCGCGGGCCTGACCGACGAGGTCGCCCAACTGCAGGACACCTTCTCGGAAATCGACATCTCGCGTGACATCCCGATTCTCGCGCCCGACTGCTTCCCGCCGTGTGTCTCCTCGCTGGTCGAGCGAGCGCAGGACGGCGAGGAGCTGAGCGACCCCGCGGAGTTTGCGCTGGTCGCGTTCCTCACGAGCGCCAACGCCGACACCGACGAACTGCTGGCGCTCTGCGGCGTCGATAGCGACACCCGCGCGAAGTCGGTTCGCTACCGGGCCAACCGGGTCGGCGACGAGTCGGGTGCCCAGTACGCGCCGCCCTCCTGCGAGACGATGGCGGCCTACGGCGAGTGCCCGGTCGCCGACGACGAAGACCCGACGACCGACGCCCGCTGTGACTCGATTTCGCATCCGTTGGCGTACTACGAGGAGGCACTCGACGACACAGAGAACGTCTGAAATCCACACTTCAATCGGTTTCTCGCAGACCCCACAGACTACCCGGCGTGCGCTGGCGGCTCCTCGTGGGCCGCCGACACGCGCGAGGGACGAGGCTTGCGAGACGCGACGCGTCTCGCCCATCTTCGAACGTCGTTCGCAGACATCGCAGCGAAGCGAGTAGCGCAATCGGTCGGGGAGGACGAGGTGCGGCGCGGTGCTGTGCGGGGCGGTCTGATAGGAGTCGGCACCAGTGCGATTCGCAGTTGCAGTGCGGTCTGCTATTGCGGTGCAGGTTGGATGGTGTCGGTAGTAGCTAGCTTCGTTTCACTTTCGCTACCTCCTCGCGTCCCGCATTCTCGCAAAATCGGTCTCTCACCGAGCTATCACTCGACAAGAATCAAAACCGAAACCGCCAACGACCAGAGAACGAGCGACCGCCGAACTCGATTCCAACTCAGTACTGCCGCGACATCCAGAGACCGACACCAGTCATCAACAGCACGAACAAGACGATGACGCCCACGACCGCCAACGCGCCCGTCTGCGTGAGTCCGCCGTTGCCGTAGGTCATGCCCACGCCGACGAGGAGGGCGATGAAGACGCCGACGGAACCCGCACCGACGAGAATCTCGCGGCGCGTCTCCTTATCTACCATGGCCGACGATTCCGAGGGTATCGGCAAAAGGGCTTCGGAACGACCTTTTGCTGCGCTTCGCGGCGCGGCTCCGCCGCGCCGCTCCGCTGGCAAAAGCTCGACCAAAAACACGGCGGTCGTCCCGCCGCTCGCTGCGCTCGCTCTCGTCCTCCCTTGGTCCGCTCGCTCGTCGCGTCGCGCGGCGCTTCGCGCCGCGTCTCGCTCCTCGCTCGCGGGACGATTGCTGGTGCGCGAGCCGTCGGCTCGCTGAAATTCTGGTGGTCGAATCGAGCGCGCGGTGGCCCAGATTAATTCGTGCTTTCATTTCTCGAATTTACACGTTATTGGCCTATTAAACTCCTCTCACGTACGTCTAGCTGTACTGGTAGATGCAAAACTTAGGAGCGTCCAGCCCCTATCTATTCGTACGCGGAACCGGCCGACAGAGCGCGGGCGAGACGTTGAGACGCCGATTTCGGTAGTCGTCGGTCGGCCGCACACAGAGAGGGAAGCCAATGGCAAACACAACAGCTTCCGAACGAACGCGCGCATCGCTCCCGCCCGTCGAGGGCGTGACCGACCTGCGGTCCCAGCGCGCCCGGATGGAGCGCATGGCGGTCACGCCGCTCGGCGGCGGCGTCTACGAAGTCGAGAGCCAGAGCGGCCACACCTACTCGGTGGACCTGCCGGGCGGGCGCTGTACCTGCCCGGACCACAACTTCCGAGGAGTTCGGTGCAAGCACATCCGGCGAGTGGCGATTGAGGTCACCGAGGGGCGCGTCCCGCCGCCCGGCAAGCAGGCCGTCGCGTGCCGGAACTGCGGCGACGAACTGTTCGTGGGCGAGACCGAACCCGGCCCGCACTTCTGTCCGGAGTGCAGGCTGGAACCGGGCGAGACCGTCGTGGACCGCGAGACCGGCGACCTGCTGGTCGTCGTCCGGACGACGCCCCGGCGGGCCGACGAGGTCGAGATTACCGGCCACGACTGCACGGTTGCGGCGTACGCGACCAACGAGGCGTATCGCCCCGACGACGTGGTGGTCGAAGCGATGTACCCGGTTCCGGCGGGCCTCGCTTCCGACGAGATGAAGCCCCACCACTTGCGGCGCTACTCGTTCCCGCGAGGCCGACTCACTCGCAGGCGCGAGGAGGCCCGCCCGGCCGAGCGCGAGGACCAGTCGGCGCTCGGCGACTTCGAGGCGAGCGTCTGAGGAGTCGAGTTCCGAACGGACGAGCCGAGAAGTGGGTGTCGTGACGAGTGAGCGGTCGCGGCGGTCCGGCCCTCCGATGGCGTGCCCCGCCTCCGGACCGCCGCGGGACCCCGCTGGACGCTCCGAAATTCGGAACGTGTGGTCAGTTGCAATGCGACGGTCGGTGACGTAGCCCACGGGAGACACTCGACCGAAACCCGACTGCGCCACCGACAGTGGTATAATAGTCACGATTGCTGATATAGCTTTTCATACCAGTTGGTGAGTGTATCGAAGTCCCACAGCGACCGGACCGAGAAACTACTCCAGCATCGCCGCCGCCTCGTCGGGCGAGAGGACGCCCTGCTCGACGGCGTGCAACACGTCGCGGATGTCGTGACCGTCGTCTCCGTCGTCGTCCTCGTCGCTCTCCCGGAGCGCGTCGAGGGCATCGCCGTCTTCGAGCGCGGTCTCTTTCTTGACGCGGTAGTTGCCGCCGTCGGTCTGATGCACGTCCGCGGGATGGAAGAAGAACCAGTCCTCGCGGTCGAACCGCACGCCGATTTTGGGCTTCGCGCCGAAGTTCTGCGAGAAGTACACCAGCGCCTCTACCTCCTCGCCGGTCAGGTAGATGGGGTCGCCAGAACTCGATTTGGCCTCGATAGCGTAGAAGACCGTCCCGTCGCCCGCCAGCACGTCCGGGAGTTCCCGCTCGGTGGCGCTCCCGCTGGCGGGCGCGCGCATGACCGCGAACCCGGCCTCGTCGAGTCGGTTGACGAGTTCGCGCTCGCGCCTGTCACCCTTGGCGTTGGACATCGGCCACCCCCGAGAGACCCGTCGTGTCTGGCATAGTCGGTACTGCTTCCTTCGGCGTGTTAAGTTTCTCGGGAGCGCGGTGGAAGTGAACCGGGCGACCGCCTGCGTCCGCGGCCGCGCGGGCGGCCAGCGGCTTTTTGTCCGGCAGTCCCACTCACTCTGTCGTGGCCAAAGAGGAACTCGACCAGCGCATCGAGACCGAGCCGCCGGGCGAGGGCCAGAAGTCCAAGCAGGAGATTCTGGCCCAAGAGATACAGGAGGGGTTGGAGGAACTCGAACGCCCGGCCGACGGGCTGTTTCTCTCGGGCGTCTCGGCCGGACTCGACATCGGCTTCGGCCCGCTGTTCATGGCGGTCCTCCTCACGCTGGTCGGCGGGACGTGGGGCGAACCACTGACGAGAATCGTCGTCGCCAACGCCTACGCGCTCGGATTCATCTTCGTCATCGGCGGCCGGTCGGAACTGTTCACCGAACACACCGCGCGCGCCAGCCTGCCCCTCCTCGACGGCCGGGCGAGCCTCGGCGAGTTGGCCCGGCTCTGGGCGCTGGTCTACGGCGGGAACATTCTCGGCGGGAGCGTCTTCGCCGTCTCGATGGTGTACTTCGCTCCGGCCTACGGCATCGCCGAGTCCGCGGCGTTCGGCGAAATCGCGGCGAACGTCGCGGGCCACGGGCCGTGGCTCCTGCTGGCTGGCGGCGTCGTCGCCGGGTGGCTGATGGGCCTGCTCTCGTGGTTGCTGACCGCCGCCAAGGAGAGTATCTCGCGCATCGCGGTGGTCTGGCTGGTCACGACCAGCATCGGACTCGCGCACTTGCCCCACTCCATCGCGGGCAACGTCGAGGTGTTGGCGGGGGCGCTGGCCTCGCCGCGCATCTCGCTGGCCCAATACGTCGGATTCCTCGCGCTCGCGACGGTCGGCAACGCCATCGGCGGGTCGGTGTTCGTCGCCCTGCTCAAGTACGGACACGTGGTGCGCGGCGGCGAGGAGTCCGAGTCCGAGACCGAATAACGACGCGGGAGCTACCGCCCGCCCGACCGCTCGGGACCGACCTCGCCAGCCAGAAACTCGACCGCCGCGTCGGTGGCGTCGTCGGTCGGTTCCAGCCACGGCATGTGGCCGTGGTCCTGCAGGGTCACGAAGTCGGCGTTGGCCATCGCACCCGCGACCGGCCGACCGACCGACGGCGGCCAGAAGAAGTCCTCGGTCCCCCAGACGAACCGGGTCGGGAGGTCGATATCGCGGACCTCCTCGCGGAGGTCGAACTGCGGGTTCATCCCGCGGAACGTGCCCAGCGTCTCCATCATCGAGAGGAGGCTCTCGCGCTGGCCGGGCAGGCCCTCGCCGACGACGCTCGGGCGGAAGTAGGCGTCGGGAATCGCGGCGTCGTCCGCGACGTTGATGCGCCGGAACTCCGCGCGGGACTCCGGCACCGTCTCGGTCTCGAAGTAGTCGAAGAGCCACCGACCGACGCCGGGCAGGTCGAAGAGTCGGAAGAGCGCAGGGATGTCCCGCGAGAGTCCGGCGGGCGCGCCGATGGCACAGAGCCGTTCGACGCGCTCGGGGCGGTCAACCGCGAGCGCGAGCGACTGGAACCCGCCGAGCGAGTTGCCCATCACGGCGGCCGATTCGACTCCAACCGCGTCCAGAAAGTCCGTGACGTACTCGACGCCGAACTCCCGGAAGCCCGTCTCGCGGTAGTCCACCGCGGTCGAGAGTCCCCGGCCCGGCCGGTCGGGAACGTAGACGGTGAAGCGGTCAGTCAGCGCGTCGAACATCGGGAGCCAGCAGGTCGCGGTCGCGCCGAGTCCGTGGAGCGCGAGGAGCGCCGGTCCCTCGCCAGCGGTCAGGTAGTGGACGCGCCCGGCGGGGTCGGGGAGGGTCACGAACCGCGATTCGGCGTCCACGTCGTAGTGGTCACAGACTTCCGAGAGGGCATCGACGTACGGTCTCGCCGTCTCGCTCGGCTCGTAGTCGTACTGAAGGGTCACGGTCCGGGATACGGACTCCGGAGAAAAAGCGTTAGCGACCGCAAGTCTCCATCGCACCCACTGCACCCGCCGGTCTCGGCCTCGGAGCCGCGGGGAAGACGCTCTCGGAGTCGCCGGGAGAACTGCTCAGAGCCGCGGCGAGACCTTCCACTGGCTGTCGATGCGCCAGCCCTCCTCGCCCTCGACGAGTTTCGCGTCCACGGCTTCCCAGCCGAAATCGCGGTCACCGTCCGCACCGCGGAGCCGCGCGCCGACGCGGTACCAGCCCGGTTCGGACGGCTCGACGGCCAGTTCGTCGTGGTCGCCGTCGCAGGGGGTGGTCCACTCGACCGGTCCCGCGCCGGGAAGCTCCTCGTCGGTGGCGTCCGGGCCGCCGAGGTAGCCGACGCCGCACCCGACCACGCGGGCGTCGTAGTCCCGGACCCGGTGGCCGTGGCGGTCGTGCCACGCGGCGTAGCTCCCGCCGCGCCACTTGCGTCGGCCGTTCCGCCCGCGAGTGGGACTCTCGCCGCTCCCGCGCTTGCCGGGGCTGGGCTTGCGGCCGCCACTGCTTCCGCTCTTGGACCCGCCACTGCTACCGCCGCTCCCGGACTTCCCGCTCTTGGACCCGCCGCCGCTTCCGGACTTCGACCCGCCGCTTCCGCCCCATCCGCTACCACCGCTCCCGCTTCCGCTACCGCCGCTCCCGCTGCCACTGCCACCGCTCCGTCCGCCGCGGCCGCTGCCTCCTCTGCCGGGACGCCCGGCCGCGACGCCGACCGGGAGGAGTGCGGCCAGCGAGTCGCCGATGCTCCCGAGCGAGGAGGCCGCGGTGTCGGAACCGGTCGTCCGGTTCGCCGTCGCGGTCTCGTTCGTCGTCGCAGTCGCGGTCCCGCTCGTCGTCCCGGTGGCCGTCGCGTTCGCGGTCGTCGCGGTCCGAGTGGCGTTCGCGCTCGCGGTGGTCGTCGCGCCCTGCTCGGTCAGCGACTCCACTACCGGGTTCGACTCGAAGGCGACGCGGAGTTCCGCCTCACTCGCCTCGACGGCCGCGAAGACGGCCGACTCCCGAGGAGGCGCGGTCAGGTCCGCGGGCGTCTCGGTCTCGTCGGTTTCGTCCGTCTCGTCGCGCTCCTCGGGCGTCGTCTCGACGGCATCGGCTTCCACGTCGTCGGTTCGGTCGGTCGGTCGCTCTGTTTCCCGTCGTCGCGTCTGCTGGTCGTCGCTCGAACTCGACAGACACCCGGCGAGACCGACGGTCGCGCCGAGCGTCGCCGCGCTCGTGTGGAGGACTTGGCGGCGTTGCACGAGACGGAGCGTCGAATCGAAGGGGTAAATGTTTGTTGGGAATCGCCCGCGGGCGGAACGACTACGAGTATCGAAGACGGCGAGGAAACCGGTTTCGAGGCCCGGCGGAGTGAGGAGGTCTCATACCTCTTCACGGAGAGATCATCGTCCTCCGAACCGCCCACATCTATATAGTCATTTTAGACTAAAAAGCTTGGTGAAGTAGTGATAGCTTGTGTCTACGTCCCGTGCTGCCAGCTATCCATGTACTCGGCCTGCTCGTCGGTCAGGTCGTCGTACTCGACGCCTTCCGCGTCCAGCTTGATTTCGGCGATTTCGCGGTCCAGTTCGTCGGGCACCTCGTGGACGCCAGCGTCGTACTCCTCGCCGCTCTCGACCAGTTCGCGGACGACGGCGGCCTGCACGCCGAAGCTCTGGTCCATGACCTCGACGGGGTGGCCCAGCGCGATGGGCGACGCGAGGTTGACGAGTCGGCCTTCCGCGAGGACGTTCAGACGGCGGCCGTCTTCCATCTCGTACTCCCGAACGCCGTCGCGGGCCTCGCGCTCGCTCACGGCGAGGTCCGAGAGTTGGTCGAGGTTGACCTCCACGTCGAAGTGGCCCGCGTTCGCCAGCAGGACGCCGTCCTGCATCTTCTCGAAGTGGTCTTCGGTGACGACGTTCTTGTTCCCGGTCGTGGTGAGGAACACGTCACCGACCTCGGCGGCCTCGGCCATCGGCATCACGTCGTAGCCCTCCATGTGCGCCTCCAGCGCGCGGCGGGGTTCGACCTCGGTCACGATGACGTTCGCGTTCTGGCCCGAGGCCTTCTTGGCGACGCCGCGGCCGCAGTCGCCGTAGCCCGCGACGACGACGTTCTTGCCCGCCCACGAGAGGTTCGTGGTCATGGCGATGTTCGCCAGCGAGGACTCGCCGGTGCCGTGGACGTTGTCGAACAGGCGCTTCATCGGCGTGTCGTTCACCGCGAAGACGGGGTAGTCGAGCGCGCCGTCCTCGTCCATCGCGCGCAGTCGGTGGACGCCCGTGGTGGTCTCCTCGGCCCCGCCGACGATGGAGTCGATGAGTTCCGGATAGTCCTCGTGGATGGCCGCCACGAGGTCCATGCCGTCGTCCACGGTGATGGTCGGTTCGTGGGAGATGACCGCCTCGATGGCCGCGTAGTACTCGTCGTCGTCCACCTCGCGCTTGGCGTAGGAGGTGATGTTCGGGTGTTCGTCCAAGGCGGCGCTCACGTCGTCGTGTGTCGAGAGGGGGTTACAGCCGGTGATAGCGACCTCCGCGCCGCCCTCGGCGAGGGTTTCGACCAGCACGGCGGTCTTGGCCTCGACGTGCATCGCCATGCCGATGCGCTGGCCCGCGAACGGTTGGTTTGCCTCGAAGTCCGCCTGCATCGCGGTCAGAATCGGCATGTGTTCGCGCGCCCAGTCCATCTTGCGGTGGCCCTCGGTGCGAGCGGCGTCTACGTCCTCGACCTGCTCGCTTATCGTCGGATACTCTGCCATACCCGAGCAATGGGCCACCGCGCCCAAAACGGTACCGAAGGCCACCGCGACGACCGAGCGGCCGGATTTGGGCGTCCGTCGGTCGTCGGGCGGAATCGGTTCGTCGTCGGTCGGAGTTCGTTCGTCGTCGGTCGAAGTCGGTTCGTCGTCGTCGGGGTCGGTTCGACCTCGCGCCCGGAATCGACTCCTCGTCGCGTTCGGTCCGGTTCCGTTCCCGTCGCTCTCCTACTGATACCGTTCGAGGAGGGCGACCACGACGCGAACGACCACCAGCGGCAGGGCGAACGTCGCGCCGATGGCGGCGACCCACGCGACCAGCAGGACCGGGAGCGTAAGCGACACGAGGTCCGCCGCGGTGGCGAACGCCGCGCCCGTGGCCACCGCCGCGACGACGAACGCCAACAGGGTAGCGGCGGGGAACGTGAACCGGGTCAGTCCCGCGGCGATGCGACCGCGTCGAGCGCGGGTCGAAGGCGTGACCCGCCGGAGTTTCGCGTTCAGTTTCATCGGTCTTTCCTCACGTGTAGATTGGAGTGCCGACCCCTAAAGTGTAATCTGAATAATATTTTTGTAGTCGGCGTTACCGGAATCGAGTTCTGTAAAAATGCTGTCGTTTGGCGCTCGCCGCGCCCGGCGCTACTCTCGGGGGTCCCGGTCCGGGCCGGGGTACTCGCCGCCCTCGACGGCCTCGTAGAGCGATGCGGGGTCGAACAGCGCGGCGAACCCCTCGGGCGTCTTGACGCTGGTGTTCAGCCGCGAGCCGAAGGTCGCGCTCGCCTCGGCGCTCCGGAGGTCGTCGTCGTAGCTCAGAATGTGGGCGGCCTGCCCCCGGTAGGCGCTCGCCAGCGCCGGGTGGTCGCTCGGCGGGTGTTCGACTTCGACGCGCAACTCCTCGATTCGCTCGCGCCACGCCGCCGCGAGGTCGGCGTCCCCGAGCGACCGAATCACGGCTTCGGCGTCGTCGAGGAGGTCGTCGCTGGCGACCAACTCGACCCACGAGTGGCTCCGAATCGCGTCCATCGCCTCGCGGGCAGCCCCGCCGACGAGAAGGTCGGCGGCCAGCACGTCGGCGTCCGCGACGATTCGAGCCGGGTTCGTCTCAGGCATCCGCGTCCTCCTCGTCGGCCGCCCGGCGGTCGGCCAGCGTCTCGCGTATCGTCGTCGCGTCGGTCCGGTACTCCTCGGCGCGCTCGAAGAGGTCGCCCCAGTGCATGCTCGGAGATGGGAGTCGCGCGGTGAAAAGTCTGCTCGACTCCTTCGAGTTGGCTGTCGTGAACTGTGAACTGTGAACTGTTGGGTCTGGAAATAGCTCTCACCGAGGGTGACGAGAAGACGGTTGTAGAAAGCCCCCGCGCGCTCGCGGTCGCTCAGCAGGATATTCCGGGCGCGCAGTTCTGCGCGCCCGGAATAGTGGCCGTGCTGAGACGACTACACTGAACGCGAGCGCGCGGCCCCTTTCAGTCCACCCAAACTGTAGTTCGTGTCACCGAGCGCATCCTCGTGGCTCGTGTTACTGAATCCGAGGAGTCCCGCCCTCACGATTCGTCGTCGTGGGCGTAGGTCATCCGGACGAGTTCCTCCGTGCCGCCCTCCGGCACCTCGAACTCGGGGCCGAACGACTCGAAGCCGACCGACTCGTAGAACGGGACCAACCCCTCCCGACAGAGGAGCGAGAGGCCCGGCACCGACTGCAAGTCGGGGTGGTCGGTGAGCGCGTCCATCACCGCCTCGCCAAGTCCCTCGCCCCGGCGGTCGGCGGCGACCACTACGTCGAAGACGTTCGCGTAGTAGCGGTAGTCCGTCAGGACGCGCGCCGCGGCGACCAGTCGCTCGCCGTCCCACGCGCCCACGGCGACTTCCGTCTCGACGAGCACCCCGCGGACCTCCTCGACCTCGCGGTCTTCCCACCACTCGTACTCGGCGTAGAGCGCGGTCAGTTCCGGGGCCTCCTCGGGCGTCAGGTCGCGCACGTCGGTCATCGCGTCGAACCTGTCGGTCGGCGAGTAAATCGCTACCGGTCGTTTGCGAAACTGTCCCAAAGAAATCCGCGAGGACGACTTACGCGCCGAAAGCGTTCGTCTCGATGGTGTCGGTGTAACTCATCGAGTCCAACTCGACGGTGAACTCGGTCCCGGCGTACTCCACCACGACGTAGTACGACACCGACAGGTCGGTCCGCTCGCCCCGGTTCAGGTGGCTGACCCACCACGCGGGAATCCGGTCGTTGTCGAGGTGGCCCGTCGTCTCGATGCGCCGGGTCGCCTTCCCCGGAATCGTCGTGCCGACCCGCGTCTCGTCGTCGGCCAGCACCACGTCGTTGGCCCGCACTTCGTAGCCGAACGACTTCACCGTCAGCGGGCGACTCCGCTCGTTGGTCACGTCCCCGGAGATATCCATCGGGGTCCGGTCCATCGTCGCGTCGCCCCACGTCGAGTTCATGTCGTGGAGTCTGGCGACCGTCCGCCCGCGGACCGAGACCGGCTGGTCGGTCTCCGAGAAGCCCGCGAGCATGTCGGTCTCGAACGTCCGGTTCTCGCCGGGGAGCGGCACCGGAAGCGCGGCGAACCCGAGGTCCGCGCTCGCACCGCCCGCGGTCGTGAGTCGGGTCTCCTCGCCGTTCTCGACGTGGCTTATCCACCACCGCTTGATGGTGCGGTCGCTCACTTCGCCCGAGAATTCGAGTTCGTTCTCCCCCGGCCCGAGAGTCGTCTGCGTGCCGTCCTCGACCAGCGTCACGTCGTTGAGCGCGACGCGGTAGGTCGCGTCGAGACCGACCTCGCCGAGCGCCGAGTCCGCGGCGTTCGGGTTCTCCACGACGACGCGCGTCGAGAACTCGGTTCCCGAATAGGTCGCCGACCAGTCGCGCTCGACCGACCCGACCCGCGGCGGTTCGAAGCCGAACTCGCCCGCGGAATCGACGGTGCGGGTCGTCGCCTGCCCGCCCGCCAAGATGTCGGTCTCGAAGACCACCCGCTGGCTCAGGAACGGGAGCGGGACGCGCTCGGTGCCCGAGTCGGTCTCGGCGACCGCGAACACCGAGACGTTCAGCCGCGTCGTCTCGTCGTTCCGGAGGTGGCTGACCCACCACTCGTCCAGTTTTCGGTTGTCGAGCGCCGCGTCGATTTGCACCGTTCCGATCGAGTTCGGCGCGATTTCGACCGACTCGCTCGTCGTCCCGTCCGCGACCGTCACGTCGTTCATCGAGACCTCGTAGCCGATTTTCGAGAACTCGACGGGCGCGCCGTTGGGGTTGCGGACCGTCCCGCTGAACCGCAGAGGAGTCTCGTTGTGAGTCGCCTCGCCCCACGAGGCGCTGGTCTCCTCGACCGCGAGGAGGGTCCGACCGTTCACCTCGACCGACTGGCCCGACTCCTGCTCGAACGACGAGAGCATGTCGGTCTCGAAGGTCCGGTTCTGCGCGGGCAGGGCCCGCGAGAGGAGCGCCGCCTTCACCGACGGTTCGACCGAGAGCGTGGTCTCCTCGCCGTTGTTGATGTGGCTGGCCCACCACGCCGGAATCTTCTCGTTGTCGATGTGGGTCCGGAGAGTCACCTCGTTGCGGCCGGGCGACAGCGAGACGCCGCCCGTCTTCCCCGAGGCCATCCGCACGTCGTTCATCGACACGTCGTAGGAGACGCCGACGACGCCGGGGACGCCGACGCCGTTCGGGTTGTCCACGACGACCGTCGTGTCGATGCCGGTCCGCTCCGCCGATATCTCGCCCCACTCGTTGTCTATCGACTCGACGGTCGGCGACTGGAGGCTGACGACGCCCGTCGAGAGGGCCGCGCCGACTCCCGCGGCCGAGACCACCAGACCGACCGCGAGGACCGCCGCGACCTTCCCGAGCGTGCCGCTCACGATGCTCACCGCACCACCCCGCTTCGCTGTTCGCGTGCCATGCGAAGGGGTTTCAAATGCTTCCGTAAGTAGTTTTCTCGCACTCTCGCGGCAGAAAGATTAGCCGTCCGACAGTAGAGCGGTTACTCGTCGGACATCAGGGCAGTCATTCGTCCGACAGCACGGTCACGCGGTCGCGGGGGAGCGCGACCGCGACCGTCTCGTCCGCCGTCGCCCCATCGGTTCCGAACCCGCCGTCGGCCGACGCTCCGGCCGCGTAGGCGTCGAGTCGCTGGCCCGCCACGTCGAGCGCGATTCGGTCCCGGCCGTCCTCGCGGACGACCCGCTCGACGGGGGCCGCGAAGTCGGACTCCTCGGGGTCGAGTTCGACGTGTTCGGGCCGGACCGCGAGGTGAGTCGCGTCGCCCGCCTGCACTTCGCCCTCGCCCTCACCGCCGAACTCCAACCGCTCGCCGCCGGGAACCGCGAGGTCGCCCGCGTCGAGTTCGAGACAGTTCGCGCCCGTGAACCGCGCGACGAAGGGCGAGGAGGGCCGCTCGAATATCTCCTCGCTACTCCCGGTCTGGACGATGGCCCCGTCGCGGATGACCGCCACGCGGTCGGCGATGGCCCGCGCGGTGGTCCGGTTGTGCGTGACGTACATCGCCGTCTCGTCGGCCAGCGCGTCCGCGAGGACCTCCCGGAGCGTCTGGCGGGTCGGCACGTCGAGCGCCGAGAGCGGTTCGTCCAGCAGGAAGGCGTCGGGCCGGACCGCCAGCGCGCGGGCCAGCGCGACCCGCTGGGACTCCCCGCCCGAGAGCGTCGGCGGGTAGCGGTCGGCGAGGTCGGCCACCCCGAACTCCGCCAACAACTCGTCGGGGTCGCGGGTGTCGTGGTACTTCCCGCCGAAGGCGACGTTCTCCCGGACCGACATGTGGGGGAACAGCGCGTAGTCCTGAAAGACGAATCCGAGGCCGCGCTCCTCGGGCGGTTCGTCGGTCAACTCGCGGCCCGACAGCGCGACCCGGCCCTCGTGGTCGTGGAACCCCGCGACGGTCTCCAGCAGGAGGCTCTTGCCCGACCCGCTCGGCCCGAGGACGACCAGCGTCTCGCCGTCGGCGACCGAGAGGTCGGCCGCGACGCGGAACCGGTCGGCACCCTCGGCGGTGAACGTCGCAGACACGTCGATTTCCAACATCAGGGCCACCCTCCGTTGGCTGGTCGCTTCATGGCCACCCTCCGTCGTCGTACGCCACCGTCCGCACGAGCAGGAAGATGAGCGCCGAGAGCGCGAGCAGGAGGACCGCCACCGCGCCCGACTGTTCGAGACCCGACGAGAGATAGGTGTTGTAGATGAAGACGGGCGCGTGCTGGGCGCTCGCGGTCTCGCCCTCGGGCAGGTAGAAGAAGTCCACGCTGTAGGCGACGATGGCGACCGCGCCGAACTCCGAGACCGCCCGCGCCCACGCCAGCACTCCTCCGGTCAGGACGCCGCGCCACGCCAGCGGGGCGGTGACGCGCCGGAACGTCTCGAAGCGGTTCGCGCCGAGGGTCCGGGCGGCCCACTCGACGCGGGTCGGCACCGACTCGAACGCCTCGCGGGCCGCGTTCACGGCGAACGGCGCGGAGACGAACGTCATCGCCAGCACCATCCCGAGCATCGTCTGGAGGACGGTGAATGTGAACGTGAACTCGATGACGGGAATCGTGAACTGCACGCCGCCGAACGCGCCGCCCTTCCCGAAGCCGAACAGGATTGCGAGACCGGCGACGCTGTGGGGGACCACCAGCGGGAGGTCTACCAGACTCTCGACCAGTTCCTGTCCGGGAAAGCCGCGAGCGAGGACGAGCGCGAGCGGAACCCCGAGCGCGACGCTGGCGACCGCGGCGAGGAGGGGCGCGTACACCGAGAGGTACAGCGCCTGCTGGACGCCGGGGTCGGCGGCCATCTCCGCGACCGTGGCGGGGTTCTGGCGCGCGACCATCATCAACAGCGGGAGTCCGAGCGCGACCAGCAGGACGGTGCCGAGCGTCGCCGCGAGGACGCCGAAGGTGCCTCGGTCGCGGGCGACCGCGAGTCCCGCCGCCGAGAGGACCGCGAACCCGGCGTACGCGCCGGGGTAGCCGACCGCCAAGGCGGCCGCGAACGCGACGAGTTGGACCGAGACGACCGCCAGAATCGCGGTTCCGGTGCCGACGCGGCCGCGAAGTCCGGCGGCCGAGGAGGTCGCTCCTCGGGACGTGTGGGCCTCGCTCCCCGTCTCCGTGTCTGTACTCACGGGTCTACAGTTCGAGCGGCCCCACTGAAGTCTTTGCTTCCGCGTGTCTCGCCACACGGTCGGGCACGTCGCCGTCTTCCGTGACGACCGCCGGTTCCTTGGGAATCAGGCCCTTGCTCTTCAGCGCCTTCCGGCCCGGCTCGGTCGTCATGTACTCGACCCACTGGGCACCCCTGACGGGGGCCTCGGCGACGCTCGGGACGGTGATGCCGTAGGCGATGGGCGCGCCGACGTACGTGTTCCCGCCCGCCTCGACCTCGGCCTTCTCGTAGTGGCTGGCGTACTTTTGGTTCAGTTTCGAGAGGTCCACATGGGGTTGGAGGTCCACGTAGGGGAGTCCCGACTGGGAGGCGATGGAGCGGTAGTAGAGCGCGTAGTCGAGTTTTCCGGACTTGAGTTGGCCCTCCAGTTTGGTCTCGGTCCCGGTCGGGACGGTCATGTTGTCCCGAATCTGCTGGTAGGTCTGCTGGTCGTAGAGTCGCTGGCCGTCCATCTTCTCCTTGCCCAACTGCATCGACATGACCGCCCGATAGCCGCCGGGGTCCACCGCCGGGTCGCTGTGGCCGATAGTCACGTCGTCGCGCGAGAGAACTTCCCACCAGTTGTCCGGGCCGATTTCGTCCGCGCCGGGCGAGTCCTCGCGGTACTGGAGCGACATCGCGTTCGTGGCGAAGACGGCGTACCAACTGCCGTACTCGTCGAGGAGCATGTCCCGGATGAGCCGGAAGTCCGAGACGCCCAGCACGTCGGCGCTCCGGCCTTGGGTCGTGATTTTTTTCGTCGAGGCGACCGACCCCTTGGCCTCCCGCTGGACATCGACGCCGTACTCGTCTTCGAAGCCCTGCTCGGCCGCGCCGAACGGCGGCGCGAGACTGCCCGCGTGGAAGATGGTCATCGAGTCCGACGAGGGCGTCGTGCCCTCCTCGCCGGTCGTCCCGCCGTCGGCCGTGGTCTCCTCGGCGTCCGTCGTGGTCTCGGTCGTCCCCTGTCCGCCCGATTCCCCGCCCGTACAGCCTGCGAGTCCGGCGATTCCGAGCGCACCGGTCGCCTTCAGCAGGTCTCTCCGGGAGCGTTGTTCCCTCATAGACACAACCCCGGTTCTCTCGCCCCGGACATAACGGTTTTGCCCGCTCGCGCTCTGGGTCGGGGCATGGACGCCGGATTCGAGGCCCACCTCCGGGCTGGCGAGGTGGAGTTCGACGCCAGCGACGCCGCCCTCCTGCGGGCGGTGGACGACGAGGAGTCGCTCAACCGAGCGGCCGACGCGCTCGGACGGTCGTACTCCCGCGCTCACAAGCGACTGACCGCGCTCGAAGACGCGCTCGGCCCGCTGGTGGTCCGCCAGCGCGGCGGGTCGGGCGGCGGCGGCTCTCGACTCACCGACGAGGCCCGCGACCTGTTGGCCAGATTCGAGCGGTTGCGCGCGGAGTTCACCGGCACCGCCGAGGTCGAGGAGACCGTCTTCGACGGCGAGGTCGTCGCCCGCGACGGCGAATTGGCCACCGTCGAGACCCCGGCGGGGCGCGTCCGCGCGCTCGCGCCGCCAGTCGAGTCCGAGGTCGAGGAGTCCCCGGACGCCGACCCCGAGACCGTGCAGGTCGCTGTCCGGGCCGACGCGGTGACGCTCCACGCGCCCGACGACGCCCCGGCCGCGGCGGCCACCAGCGCGCGGAATCGCTTCTCGGGGACGGTCGCCGCCATCGACGCCGGGGAGGAGGTCGCGCGACTCCTCGTGGACGTGGACGCCGACGCGACCCTCGCGGCGCTGGTCACGATGTCCAGCGTCGAGAAGTTGGGCTTGGACGAGGAGTCGGCCGTGGTCGCGTCGTTCAAAGCGACCGCGACGCGGGCGAGTCCACGGGAGTAACTGAAACAGGAATACAGTTCTCACAGACATCTGAACCAACGCTAAAGAACCCTAAACAATTCCGTGGCGCGTCGAAACTGCGCTACGACCGGAACGCAGTCACGAGGGACGCATCCGAGTCGAATGTCAGGAGAGAGCGTCGGCGAAACCGCACGTCACGAAATCGGTCGCCGAAAGCGAAGCGCCGAGGAGGTGGTCGGAGATGAACCGCCGATAGGGTCGTCAGCGGCGGTGAGCCGTCAGCGATGGTCCGGTCGGATTACTTTCCGTTCCCCTTGCCGTTGTTCCCCTTCTCGCCCTTCTTCGAGTCGTCGTCTTCCTCCTCGTTCTCCTCAGAGTCGTCTTCCTCGTCGGAGTTCTCGTCGTCGTGCTTGTCGTTTCCGGCGTGTTCGGGCGGTCCGCCCGAGTTGTCGTCGTCGGTGCTGTTCTCGGTGTCGTCTTCGCCGTGGGGACCGGCGTGGTCGGGTTTGCCTTTGTCGCCGGACTTCCCTGCGTCGTCGGGCTTGCCCTTCTCACCGGACTTGCCCGCGTCGTCGGGCTTTCCGGCGTGGTCGGGGCGCTTCTCGTCGGCGTTACCGGGGTTGTTCTCGGTCACGAACTCCGAGACGACCTGTCCGATGGGGCCGCCGTCGTCGCCCGCGTCCAGCATCTCGTTGACGAACGACGAGACGAGGTCGCCGAACGACTGCTCGTCGTCCTCGTCGTCGCCCTCGCTCGCGGTAAGCGTGGCCGTCGCGGTACCGGTCGCGTTACCCTTCTCGGCGGTGACCTCGACGGTCACGTTCTCGTCCGGTGCGGGCAGGGCCAGCGTGCCGTTCTCGTCGGTGGCGTAGGTGCCAGCGCCCTCGTAGGTCACGTTCTCGTCGGTGACCGCGACCGTGACGGAGGCGTCGGCGACCGCCGAGTCGTCGTGCGTGACCGTCACCGTGGCACCGTCGTCGGTCCGGTCCACGGCGACCGCGAGCGAGCCTTCAAGGAGTTCGTCGTCGGCGTCGGTCGTGAGCGTGGCCGTCGTCGAACCGGTCGCGTTGCCCTCCTCGGCCGTCACCGCGACGGTCACGTTCTCGTCGGGTTCCGGGAGGGCGACCGTCCCGTTCTCGTCGGTCGCGTAGTCGCCTGCTCCCGCGTACGTGACGTTCTCGTCGGCGACGCCGACCGTCACGCTCGCGTTCGCGACTGCCGACCCGTTCGCGGTCACCGTCACGGTCGCGCCGTCGTCGCCGTGCTGTTCGACCGAGAGGGTGAGCGAATCGCTGGTCTCGTTCGCCGCCGCAGTACTCGCCGCTCCCGCGGTCGCAAGGCTCGACAGGACGAGGAGTCCCGCGAGGGCGACCGCGACGGTTCGTTTCGTCGATATCATGCACTCGTCTCTTTGGGAAATGAGAGATTAAACCCCGCCCGTCGTCCATTCTGTTTTCGCAGTTCAACCGAGGCGATAGAAAGCCTCAGAGACGCCAGTAAAGTTTAAAAATCGTTCTTATCGTTCAACGGAATCGTTCAAGGTCACGTTTCCCGAGCGGAGTCGGCCGAATACGCTCGGAATTCCGGTAGCTCCAGCGTCGAGTCGTTACTCCGCGCGCTCGACGGCCGCCGCGGCGCGCTCTTCGGCGCGTTCCTGTACGTCGTCGGCGTCCATCGTCAGGACTTCGCGGTCGCGCATCAGGACCGCGCCGTCACAGAGCGTGTGGCGCACGTCCGACCCGCGGGCCGCGTAGACCAGATGGCTCACGAGGTCGTGGTGGGGCGTCAGGTGCGGGGCGTCCAAGTCCACGACCGCGAGGTCGGCGTTCGCGCCCTCCTCGACGCGGCCGCTGTCGAACCCGAGCGCCGACGCGCTCCCCTCGGTCGCCATCCGGACGACGCTCTCGGCGGGAACCGCGCTGGCGTCGTTGGCGGCCAACTTGCCGACCATCGCGGCGTCGCGCATCTCGTCGAACAGGTCCAAGTCGTTGTTCGAGGCCGCGCCGTCGGTGCCGAGGCCGACCGTCACGCCCGCGTCGAGCAACTGCTGGACCGGAGCCATCCCGCTGGCGAGTTTCATGTTCGACGCCGGGCAGTGGACGACGCTCGTGCCCGTCTCGGCGAGCAGGTCGATTTCCGCCCCGTCGAGGTGGACGCCGTGGGCCACGAAGTCCGAGGGGCCGGTCATGTCCAACTCGCGGGCGTATTCGAGGGGGCGCTCGCCCGACTCATCGACTATCGGGTCCACCTCGTCTTCGGTCTCGTTGGCGTGGTAGTGGAGCGGAATTCCCTCCTCGCGGGCCTGCGAGACGTACTCGCGGAGGTACTCCTCGCCGACGGTCGTCAGACTGTGGGGCATGAGCGCCGTCTCCACGCGCCCGGCCGCCGCGCCGTCGAACTGCTTGGCGACTTCGAGGCTCTGCTCGCAGTCGTCGCGTGCGCCCTCCTCGTCCTTGCCGACCGTGACGATGCCGTAGCCCAACCGGGCGCGGAGTCCGGCGTCCTCTACCGCGTCCACGACTTCCTCCTCGTGGAAGTACATATCCGCGAACGCCGTGGTTCCGGAGCGAATCATCTCCAGCAGACCGAGGTCGGTCCCGGCGCGCACGTCCTCGGGGGTCAGTTCGGCCTCGACCGGCCAGATGTCCTCCTGCAACCACGCGTCGAGTTCCTTGTCGTCGGCGTAGCCCCGCAGGAGCGTCATCGCGGCGTGGGTGTGGGCGTTGACCAGCCCCGGCATCACGAGACCGTCCTCCGCGGAAAGCGTCTCGTCGCCCTCCGGAACCTCGTCGGGGTCGCCGACCGCAGTAATCGTTCCGGACTCGGAGTCTACCAGTACGTCGGCGCGCTCGACGGTCGCGTCGGGGCGCAGAACCCGCCCGCCCGCGATTCGGAGTGTCGTCATGCCAGCGTCTTCTCCCGCCCGGCGTGTCAATCCATCGGGTTCGGCCACGGTTCGACTCGAAATCGGTACTCGTCGCTCGCCGAGGAGTTCGCGTCCGAACCCCGAACAGCTAAATCCAAGCGCCCGAATGGCTCGAACGATGCTCGACTCCGCGGCGCTCTGGGCGGTCGTCGCCCTCCTCGTCCCGTTCCTGAAGGTGCCGTACTTCCAAGTGGCGAACCGCGCGCTCGGCGCGGTCAGCGAGGCGCTCGGCGACCCGCGGAGCTACGTGATGTACAAGTACACCGTGTTCGTTTCGGGACTCGCAATCGCGTACCTGCTGGCGGTTCGGCCCGAAATCGCGGTCCCGCGCTCTCCCGTCCTCGCCGCGGCGTTCGTCGCCGGACTCGGCCTCTACGCGCTCGACAACGCGCTCTGGCGGGCCATCGCGGACCCCGACCCCGGCGGCACGAAGTTCGCGCTCGTCTGGCCGACGCTGGTCGGCGGGGCCGCCGAGGAGGTCCTCTATCGGGGCGCGCTCGCGGTCGCAATCGGGACCGAGGGGCCGGCGGGCGTCGCGTTCGTCGCCGTCTCGGCGCTCGGGTTCGGCGCGAACCACCTCTCGTTCGGCAAACACGAGGTCGCGTTCAAGACCTTCGACGGCGTCGTCTACGCGGGGTGTCTGCTGGCCACCGGGTCGCTCGTCGCGCCCGTGTTGGCCCACGTCGGCTACAACGTCGCGTTCGTCTGCTGGACGAGCGAGGTCCGCGACCGCGTCGCAGGAGTTTCCGGATAGCCTCTCACGGGAACGGGTGGGGCTTGCGCGCGACCTCCTCGCCGTCGAAGGCGGGATGCTCGGTCGGGACGAGCGCGGGCGGGGTGAGCGGGACCAGTTCGGGCACGACCACCTTCGTCACGCGGAGTCCCGCCGCGGCCACGTCGCGAGTCGTCACGTCCACGGCAATCGGCGTCACGTCGGCGGCGTCGAGCGCGTCGAGGAGGGCGTCGAACTCGTCGGATTGCGTGGCATCGGTGCGTTTCGATTCGAGCGACGCCTCGTCGCCGTCGAGGAAGAACGAGACCTCCTCGAACTGCTCGGTCTGCGAGTAGTAGTAGAGCGCGTCGTCGAACGTGTCGAGTCGCCCGGCGTCGAGGTCCCGACCGCGGTAGCGCGCGGCGAGTTCCTTCGCGTAGGCCCGGACCTGCGCGCCCTCCACGAGCGCGTCGGCGAGCGCGTCCGCGGGGTCGGGGGCCGCACTCGCACAGATTGCGAACTTCGGGGTGCGGTCCCGCGAGTCCACGACGGCGCACCCGACTGTCGGAATCTCGACGGCCCCGTCGAGCGCCAGCAGTTCGAAAGTGGCGAAGTCGGTGTCGAACTCCTCGGCCTTCTCGGCGGCGATGTCGGGGAACGCCGAGAGGTCCACGCGGTCTGGCGTCTCCTGTCGGAGCCACGTCCGCATGAAGGCGTCGCGTTCGACCACCTCACAGATGGACCCGACGAGCGCGTCCGCCAGCGACTCCCCGCAGGCCGCGCCGTTGGTGGTCGTCGGGAGCGCGGGCGTCCGGTCGGCGAGTCCGAGGTAGACCAGTTGGGCGGGGACGAACGTCTCGTCGCCGGTCAGGAGGTTCGTACCCCGAGTCCATCGGAGGTCCGTCTCGGCGGTTATCGGGTCGGCACCCATCGCCGCGAGGAGGCGGTCCCCGTAGAGGTCGAGCGCATCGAGCGCGACGACTTCCCGGCCCTCCTCGCGGAGTTCGCGGTGGGTCGCCTCGGTCGTCTCGCCGGGCCAACAGAGGCAGTAGCGTTCGACCACCTCGCCGACCGCGGAGGCGAAACTCTCGGCGCGGGTCCGGCCCTTGCCCGCGGCTTGGAGCGCCACATCGGCGTCGGCGTCCACGAGCGCGTCGATGCCCGACTCGCGCGGTTGGCTCAACACCACGTCGGACGTGCCGCGACTCCGGCGGTTGACCGACAACTCGGGCACGAGACCGGTCCGCTTGCCCGCGAGTCGTTGCATAGCTCCGGGGAGCGGGCCGGACTCGTCTTCGAGTCTCATCGGTCGGGGGTCTCCTCTCGTCGCTTCTGGCTGGCCTCTCGTCGCTCGTCGCCGCCTTCCCGTCGCGCGTCGCTCTCTCGCTCGGCGAGCAACTGCTCGACGGTGACGTATCGCTGTGGCGCGTCGCGGTCCCGCCCGCAGACCTCGCACCGCGGGCGTTTCAGGACCTCGTTGGACTCGACGCCGAAGTCGAAGAAGTCGAAGTGGAGGACGCTTCCGGCGGTGAATCCGGCGTTGCCGACCAGCAGGTGCGCGGCGTCGAGGGTGAGGTAGCCCGCGACGATTTGGGCGAGCGGTGCCAGCCCCATCCCCGAGGAGTTCGCGGGGAACTCGTCGGCGTAGGCGTCGGTCCGGAACTCGACGTTCGCCAGCATGCGCTCGCGGAAACACGAGTAACAGGCGGTCTCACCCGGCACGACGGTCGGCCCGACCAGTCCGTCGAGACCGTGAATCTGACCGACCAGCCACCGCGTCCCGGCGTCGTGGGCCTGCCGGTTCACGGCCCCGAGGAGACCCGGCCGCGGTCGGTCGAGCGCGCAGACGAGCAAGTCGGCCGACGCGACGACTTCCGAGAGCAGGTCGCGCTCGTCGGGCGCGACGGTCGCGGGGTCCACGCCCATCCCGCGCAGGTTCTCGGCCACGAGGTCGGCCGTGGTCCCGCCGCCGACGACCGCCACGTCCCGCTGGCGTGCCGCGGCGAGGTCCTCGTCGGAGAGCGACGCGCGTACCCTCCCGTAGCGGTCCAACTCGTCCGATGTCCGGCTCTCGGTCGCGCTCTCGTGTGCCTCCTCGTTCCCCTTTTGGCCCGACGCGAGGACGCCCTTCTCGGCGAGCGCCGAGAGTATCGAGACGACCTGCGTTCGCGTCTCGCCCTCGAAGTCGGCGAGGATATCGCGGACCGGCGTCTCGCCGTCGAGTGCGCGGACGAGTCGGCGCACCTCGCCGTCGCCGTCGTCGTCGGCGATGGTGTAGACCGGCCCGCTCCACGGGCCGACGCGGAACTGCACCTCGTCGGGCGACACTTCGACGGGCGTGAACGAGGAGTGAACTGTCGGCTTCGGAACGTCGCGTTCGAGTCGTTCGATGGGATTCATGGCTGGTCGGAGTCTCGGAGTCGCGTTTCGTTCGGCGTCTGATGCGGTTTGCTGAACGTGGGGAGGCATCCGAAAAGTAGCTTCCGTTCCGAGTACTCGGTGCGGGAAAAACGGACGTTGCACGTCGCGCCAGTCGCCGCGGGGCCGACTCGCGAATTCGGTCGGCGCGACGGAAGTCGGTCGAAACGGGGTCGCCGGTTACAGGAACCGCTGGAGCGAGTCGAACGACGCCACGAGGCAGTTGGGGAGGTACGGACCACCGGGATACGGCGAGGTACCGCCGCCGCCACCGCAACCCGCGTTCATCTCCTCGGTCGTCTCGTCCGATGTGGTATCGTGTTCCATTGTAACTAACACCACGAACACGTAGCTTCGGCTTTGATTTAAATTTTACTGATAGAAAACGGAATTATCGCGGTCGGGTGCGCCGCTTCAGAAGAATTTGGCGAATAGGTTGTACTCCGGGGGAATGCAAGCGTCGGGGTAGTAGGGGTTGCCGCCGCCACAGCCAGCGTTCATCTCCTCGGTCGTCTCGTCCGATGTGGTATCGTGTTCCATTGTAACTAACACCACAAGCACGTAGCTACGGCTTTGACTTAAATTTTACTGATGCAAAACGAAATTATCGCGGTCGAGTGCGCCGTCTCAGAAGAATTTGGCGAACAAGTCGTAGTACTGCGGCGGAATGCAGGCGTCGGGGTAGTATGGGGCACCGCCACAGCCAGCGTTCATTTCTTCGGTGGTCTCGTCTGACGTGGTATCATGTTCCATTGTAACTAACACCAATGGCAACATACCCCCCAAATATATTTAAATTTAATCGTTTAGGTCTGTTCGGGAAAACTGCGACAGTCAGACGACTGCGTTCAGAAGTCGGGCACGATAGCCGACAGGGACTGACACTCGTAGCCCCAGATGGGGTAGTCCGTGCCGGAACAGCCGCCGTTCATCTCCTCGGTCGTTTCGTCGGTTTCGGTAGTGAGTTCCATGGTAATGGCCTCCATACTCACGAACGAGCTTTTCTTACTTATATTTTCTGTAGTAGATTATGTAGGTTTATCAAGTAGTCTTCTCGGGATTCGAGGGAAAAAAGCTATCTACCGGGGTCTCCAACGACGAGCGCGTACGTCGCCGCCTCGTTGACGCCATCCACGTCGAGCGCGTCGTTGAGCGCGTCGTCGTAGAACCCCCCGACGCCGACGCACCCGAGACCGAACGCCGAACACGCCAGATAGACGTTCTGCGCGACGTGGCCCGCCTCCAAGAGGGTGTACCGGTAGCCGCGGGGACCGTACTTCGCCTTCGAGCGCCAGAACGCGCCGGTCAGCGCGACCACGGCCCCGGCGTTCGCCACGTCTATCGCGTCGCCAGCGAACGCCTCGCGGAGTTCGTCGGCGACGGACTCGCCGGTTCGGAGGACTCTGAGCGCGTGGGCGCTGGGGTGGTAGTAGTAGAGTCCGGCATCGAGGTCCTCGCCGTCGAGGAGACCGACGTAGGTCTCGACGGGGAACATCGCGCCCGCCGAGGGGTGGGTCCGGAACTCCTTGCCCGACTCCGGGTCCTGTCGGGTGACGCCGCAGGCCGACCACAGGAGCTTCGACAGGGTAGCCTGCGAGACGGCTTCGCCCGAGAACGACCGGACGCTCTCGCGCCGAGCGAGGAGTTCGCCGAACTCACGGTCGGTCGAGAGGTCGGGGTCGGGCAGGTCGATTCGCTCGCGCTCGGCGTAGTCGGGCGCGATGCGAGCGTGGGCCTCGGTGGCCGGGCCGTCGCTGAAGACCGACGACGACCGGTTCAGTTTCTCGCGAGCGGTCGGGGTGAGCCGGGAGTTCTCGTGGAACCGTTCGGCAACGTCGCCGTCCTCGAACTCCTTGCGGCGGAACTCCTCGAAGAACGTCTCGCGGTCGAACGGTCGCTCCGCGGGCGCGTGCTTGCCCACCATCGCCTCCCGGAGGTCGTCGAGTCTCACCGCGACCGCCCTCCTGCCGGGCGTGTGTCGGCGCATCCACGGCCTGACGAGTCGGTGTGCATCTCGCTCGATGGTCGAACCCGAGGCTCAAAGATTTTTCTACCGGGTCACGTCCGTACTGGAAAAAGGTCAGTCGGGCGTTAGCGCCACGGGACGAGGAAGTCTACGGAGCAGACGTAGCCGCCGGGGTGGCCGGTGGACGAACAGCCGCCGTTCATCTCCTCGGTCGTCTCGTCGGAGTCGTTGACGTTGAGTTCCATCGTGAACCATCGAGAACATTGTTACCGACTGCCATATAATTTTTGGTGCGTAGAGAGTTGTTAAATTATCTCGGGGTCGAGTTCGTGTTGCGTCGAACTGCACGCCGTCGAGTTCCGGCCCCTCCGACCGAACACGGTCGCGCCGTCAGCAGTCGAGGAGGTCCCGCAGGTCGGTCTCGATGCGGTCCATCACGGCGGACTCGGTGCCGTCGGGCAGGTCCAGATGGTGGAAGTCGTTCATGATGCGGACCATCGCCAGCGCCTCGTAGAGCGGTTCGGGGGGAGCGACCGCCTCCGCGAGGTCTGGGTCTGTCGCTCGGTAGCCGGACAGCATCTCCTCGCGGACGAAATTACGGCGATCCGATACTTCGGGCAGACCGGCGAGAAAGGCCCCGCTGTAGAGGTAGACCGCGAACTCGAAGTCGAAGGCGGCCGGGACCGCGAGCGTGTACCCCCAGTCGACCATCGCAGTGATGTCGCCCGTCTCGGGGTCAAGCAGGAGGTTGTGGAGTCCGTGGTCGTTGCGCCCCAACACGGCGTCGAACGGGCCGTCCAAGGCGTCGATTCGCGACTCGACCCACCGCTCCAGTTCGGGCGTCAGGTCCGCGAACCGCGAGTCGGCGTGGCGGTCGAGTTCGCGGGAAGCGTACTCGCGCAGGTAGGTCGGCCACTCGTCGCGGGGGTCGCCGACGGTCAGGGTCGCCGGGTCGCCGCCGGGCGGTTCGTCGGTCAGTTCGGGACCGTCGTGGCGGACGTGCCCGAAGCGTTCGACCGCTGGCACCGCGTGGAGTTGCGCCACGTACTCGCCGGTCTCGCGCGCGAGTCGGCCGAGGGCGTCGTCGTCGAGTCGAGCCACCCGTTCGTAGGCGACCTCCTCGCCGGGGAGTGCGCGCATGAGGTAGTACGGCGTCGGCCGCTCGTCGTGGTCGTCGGTGACGCCGAGGACTTCGGGAACCGGAATCGACGTGTTCTCGCGGAGGACCGCCTGCAGTCTGGCCTCGGTGGGAAGCCCCCACGTTTGGCCGTCGGGCGAGGCCTTCAGGTAGAGTTCGCGGGACTCCTCGTCGTCGGCGACCGAGAGGCGGTAGACCGAACAGAACCCTCGCTCGGCCGGGGCCGCCTCCCGGAGTTCCCACTCCGGTTCGACCGACCGGACCACTTCTCGGAGCGTCGCGTCCGGAATCTCGCGCGCCTCGGGAATCTCGTCCATACCCCGGCTACCGCTCCGTCCGTGAGAATCGTTTCGGTAGTGTGGTTCGAGGTGGCACAGGCTACTCCGAAGAGGACCGACCCGGACGACGGAGATGACGAAAGGTAGTTCCCCCAAGAGCGCCAACACCGCCAGTATGAGAATCGCCGTCCCGAACAAGGGCCGACTCCACGACCCGGCGATGGAACTGTTAGAGAGCGCCGGACTCCACGCGGTAGACGGTGCCGACCGCAAACTGTACGCCGACACGGTGGACCCCGACGTGACCCTGCTGTTCGCTCGCGCCGCGGACATCCCCGAGTACGTCAGCGACGGCGCGGCCGACGTGGGCATCACGGGGTTGGACCAAGTTCGGGAGGCCGACCCCGGCAACGTCGAGGAGATGCTGGACCTCGAATTCGGCCGATGCCGACTCGTCCTCGCGGCCCCCGAAGACGGCGACATCCAGTCGGTCGCGGACGTGGCGGGCAAGACCGTCGCCACCGAGTTCCCCCACGTCGCCGAGCAGTACTTCGCGGAACAGGACGTAGAGACCGACATCGTGGAGGTCAGCGGCGCGACCGAACTCACTCCGCACGTCGAGATGGCCGACGCCATCATCGACATCACCTCGACCGGGACGACGCTGAAGGTCAACAGCCTCGCGGTCGTGGACGAGGTGCTGTCGAGTTCGGTCTACCTGTTCGCCCGTGACGACGTGGCCGACGACGAGAAAGTCCAGCAGGTCGTGATGGCGCTCCAATCCGTCCTCTCGGCGGACGGCAAGCGCTACCTGATGATGAACGCGCCCGAGGAGCGCCTCGCGGAGGTCCGGGACGTAATTCCCGGACTCGGTGGTCCGACCGTGATGAACGTCGAGAGCAAGGACGGTGGCGAGAAAGACGGCACCGTCGCGGTCCACGCCGTCGTGAACGAGCGCGACGTGTTCGAGACCATCAACGAACTGAAGTCGGTCGGAGCGAGCGGCATTCTGGTGACGGAGATCGAGCGATTGGTCGAGTAATCGGCGACTGGAGAGCGGATTCTCTTTTCAGGTTGGCGCGGTCGAGAGCAGGCGAACGATATTCAGAATCGTGATTCCCGCAATCGCGCTCACGGTGTAGTGGACCAGTGTGACCAGTCCGGCGGTCCGGAGTTGCAGGCGGTAGATGCCCCGAATGGCGAAGAAGTCCGCCGAGGCGCTGACGAGGATGACCACCAGCGGTCCGTAGGCTTGCAACGCGAACGAGATGGCCGCCGGGACCAGACCGACGGCGAACGCGCGGACTATCGGCACGTCTCCGAGGACGTACCGGGCGGCGATGTGGGCCGTGATGCCGTAGAACAGCACCGCCAGCAAGAACGTGCCGACCAGCGCGACGACTGGAACTGCCATAGTTCGACGTTACGGCGACTGTCGTTTGTGCCTGCCGGTTCGAAGCGTCGAAAAGAGCGCCGAACGGGAACTACCGGACCGGGCCGGTGGACCGGAGGTGCCGGACCGAGGAGCGCTCAGATGTCGTCGCAGGTGCAGGAACAGACGTACCGGGTGTCCGTGCAGTCTTTGGTCTCGTAGTTCGGGCCGTAACAGCAGTAGCGCTGTTGCTCGGTGCAGGACGGCGGGTCGCCGGTCTGGCAGATACTGCTACTACAGTACACTCGCTCCCATCCGCAGTCGGCCGAGATGGTGACGCCGTCGCCCACGTCGTGGACGTAGAAGCCGCCGTCGTCGGTCTCGACCTTAGCGTAGGTGTTGTCGAGTTCCGGCTGGCGGTAGAGCGCCACGCGGTGGTCCTCGCTGGCGGTCGTCGCCATCAGGTGCGCCGACACGCCCCGGTCGGCGTGTTCGATGGCCGTGACGCCAGCACCGCTCGCGGCGTCAGTCGGCACGAGGAGGTCCTCCTCGCGGACCTCGCCGAACTCGAACGCCGAGAGCGTCGCGGATTCGAGGACGCCCTCGTCGGCGAGCGTCTGTAGAATCGGGTCGGCATCGTCGCGGAACGCCGCTTTCAGCGACTCGGCGTCGGCGTACCGCCCCACGAGTTCGGTCCTCGTGGGGTCGTCCACGTCGGTCGAAACGTCCGCCGCGAAGTCGTGGAACGGGTCGGTCTCATCGGCGTCGGCGTCGCGTGCGGACGCCGCCGTGGCGGTGCCGAAGAAACTGACGGACATCGCCGCGGTTCCCATGCCTCGAAGCACCGAACGTCGGTCGAATTTCTCGTTTTCGTCGGACATCGCATCGTAATTTATTACGAGTATGAAATAAGTAATTTTTGTACAGTATATCTAGAATAAATAGTCGGTGGCGTGGTCCGTCGCGATACAGACTGGCGAGTCGTCGCGTCGTCGAGAGTCCCGTGCTGGGAAAGAAGGAGTCGCCGAGTGCCGAACGCGGACTTACTCCAGCAGGCCGAGTTCTTCGAGGCGCGAGACGATCTTATCGACCGCCTGCTCCGCGTCTTCGGGTTTCTTGCCGCCGGTGATGACGAGTTTGCCGGAGCCGAACAGGAGCGCGACCACTTCGGGTTCGTCGAGTCGGTAGACGAGACCGGGGAACTGCTCGGGTTCGTACTCGATGTTCTCCAGTCCGAGACCGATAGCGATGGCGTTGAGGTTGAGATTTCGGCCGAGGTCCGCGGACGTGACGATGTTCTGGACGACGATTTCGGGGTCCTCGTTCACGTCGATTTGGAGTTCTCGGAGCTTGTCGAAGACGATTTCGAGGCTTTCGTGTACGTCGGCCGTACTCTTCGCACCAGTACAGACGATTTTGCCAGACCGGAAGATGAGCGCCGCGGACTTGGGGTTCTGGGTCCGGTAGACGAGACCGGGGAACTGCTCCGGGTCGTAGTCGGCCCCCTCGAGGTCCATCGCCACGCTCTGCAGGTCGAGTTCCTGCCCGATACCGGTGGAGGCGACCACGTTTTCAATGTTGATGGTCTCCTTTGGGTCGGTCATG
This sequence comes from Halorussus salinus, assembly GCF_004765815.2. Lineage (NCBI taxonomy): Archaea > Methanobacteriati > Methanobacteriota > Halobacteria > Halobacteriales > Haladaptataceae > Halorussus > Halorussus salinus. The sequence continues at coordinate 373,210 of NZ_SBIS02000007.1, forward strand.
TGCGACTTAAATGTCGTATTTAAGGTTTATAAAGGTTGGTACTCCCGGCTGACAAGTGACGAACGGGTTTTTATGCTTTCAGGGGTCCGGCGACGCGACTCGGCCCGCAGACGAAACCCAAAAGAGCCACCGACGAGTCCGGTACACCGTGTACGCGCTCGAACTCGGCGGGGAGGACGACCGATTCGCGGCCGCGGAAGCGGCGAGCGCCGCGACCGGCGTCGAAGTCGTCGCGCCCGGACTCGCCACCGCGACCGCGATTACCGACCGCGTGGAGACGCTGGCCTACACCCACCGCGCCAGCGAACTGGTCGGGCGAACCGACGCGGGCGTCGCGTCCGCTCGGGCACTCCTCGACGCGGCCGGAATCGACCGCGAAGGGACCGTCGCGGTCCGCGCCCGCGACGTGCGCGAGACGGCCGAAATCGACACTCAGAGCGCCGAGCGAGTCCTCGGTGGCGTGCTGACCGACCGCGGGTTCGCGGTGGACTTGAACGACCCCGACCACGAGCTTCGGGCGCTGTTCGCCGACGACACCTGCTTGCTCGGCTGGCTCGAAACCGAGAGTATTCGGGACTTCGGCACCCGGAAGCCGACCGACAGACCCTTCTTCCAACCCGGCGGGATGGACCCCTTGCTGGCCCGCGCGCTGGTCAACCTCGCCGGTGCCCGGCCGGACGCGACCGTGTTGGACCCGATGTGTGGCACCGGCGGCGTCCTCATCGAAGCCGGACTGGTCGGCGCGTCGCTCCTCGGGGCGGACGCCCAGCGCAAGATGGCTCGCGGTGCGGCCGAGAATCTGCGCCACTGCTTTGCGGCCGACGAGCGAGCGACTGGCGACTGGGCGACCCTACAGGGCGACGCGACCCACCTGCCGCTCGCGGACGACTCGGTGGACGCCGTGGTCTTCGACGCGCCCTACGGCCGACAGTCGAAGATAGCCAACCTCGACTTGGACGACCTCGTGGCGGGCGCGCTCGCGGAGGCCCGGCGGGTCGCAAGCAGGGCGGTCGTCGTCGGCGACCGGTCGTGGGCCGAGGAGGCCCGCGCGGTCGGCTGGACGGTCGAAGACGAGTTCGACCGGCGAGTGCATCGCTCGCTGGTCCGGCATATCGTGGTGCTGGCCGACGACGAGACGCCCGACGTGACGCCGGGCGAGGCCGACTCGTTCGGCGACGAATGAGTCAGGTCTCGGCCTCGCGGGCCGCCTCGCGCAGGTCGCGTTCTTCGTCCGTCTCGACGGTGAGTTCGGGGACCGGGACCGGGGTGCCCTCCTCGCCGAGCGCGACGAAGGTGAACGACGAACCGGTCGTGCGCTCGGTGTCGCCGGTCCGGGGGTCCTCGCGCTGTGCCCGAATTCGGACCGTCACGCTGGTCGTCCCGGCGTCGTAGACGTACGCCTCCACGAGCGCGATGTCGCCGACCGGGACCGGCCGGTGAAACGAGATGTCCTCGACGCCCGCGGTGACGCAGGTCTCGCCAGCGAAGCGCATCGCGGACATCGCCCCCAACTCGTCCATCCACTTCATCAACTCGCCGCCGTGGAGCGTCTCGTAGTTGTTCGCGTCGTTCGGTTGGACGCGGTAGCGGTTCCGGATGTGGGTCTCCGAGAGCGTGGGCATGACAGTGACTTCGCGGGGAGCGCAGAAGAAACGTCGGTCGAAAATCTACGACGGGGTCGCCGAAAGTCGGTCGGCGCGGCGATTAGAGCGACACGTCGATGCTCTCGTCGTCGCCGAGGCCCGAGACGTGCAGGGTCGCGCTCCCCGCACCGGTGGACTCGACCTCGATGCTCGCCGAGAAGGAGGTCTTCATCCCGGCGACGAGGCTCTTGGTGTTCGTTCCAACATCGACGCTGGTGTCGAGCGCGCAGACGCCGATGGCCTCGTTGCGCCGGAGTTGGCTGAGGAGGTTCGAGTTGAGGAACCGGAACACCGACCGGGTGTCCTCTATCTCCCGGCAGATGCTCGAACAGAGCAGGATGCCAGCGCGGAGGCGGGGCGCGGTCGTCTGGGTCTCGGCGACCAGCGACGAGAACTGCATCCCGAGACCGGTTAGGTCGCCGATGTCGTCCACCGACGAGACGTTCTCGCCCGCGTCCGGTCCCTCGCAGGTCAGGACTGTCGCGCGGTCGCTCGCGCCGGGTGCGGCGTCGTCTAACGCGCGGTTGACCGCGCGGCCCTTCGAATCGGTCGCCAGCACGAGCGCGCTCTCGTCGGGCGTCGGACTCATCAGCCGGTAGAAGACGGTTTCGAGCGCGTCGGCGTCGTCGCCGGTCAGCAGGATGGAGGTTCCCTCCTCGATGGGGTCCATCGAGAGGTCGGGGACCTCGAAGTCGGGAGTCTCCGAGAGGCTCATGCTTCGACCTCCGTCTTCTGCGCGTCGAGGAGTGACTGGCGGAGTTCCAGAATCTCCATCGCGGTCTCGGCGAACTGCTGGAGTTCGGCGCGCTGGTCGGCGTCGTACTCGCGGCGCTCGTGGTCGATGAGACAGACCTGTCCGATGGTCTCGCCCTCGGGGGTCGTCATGTTCGCTCCGGCGTAGGAGACGATGCCGAGGTCACGGAGCTGTTGGTTCTCCGCGAACCGCTTGTCTTCGTCGATGTCTTCGACTACCATAACGTCTTCTTGGAGCATGCTGTGGGTGCAAATCGTGTCTTCGCGAGTGAGCGAGTCCCAGTCGGCACCGGTGCAGGCGAGGAAGTTCTCCTCGTCGCGCTCGATGAGTCCGATGAACGCGACGGCAGCGTCGAAGTGACTGGCGATGAGGTCGGTCAGTCGGTCGAAACTCTCCTCGATTGGGAGTTCGTCCACGTCGTAGGCCTCCAGCGCGTCGAGTCGGGACTCCTCGTTGTCGGGGACGAGGAACCCGACCTGCGCGCTGTGGGCGATAACGTCGTCCACGACGAAGCCGAGGCGGTCGGCGGCGTCGGGCAGGTCGCGGTTCAGATACTCCACGATGTCGTTTTCGAAGGAACTCGTGTCGATGTCGGCAGGACTCACGTCGGTAAAGAGAACGCAGGGCGTCTGGGGCGCTCGCTCTCGAATCGTCCCGACCACGTCCAGTCCGGTCCCGTCGGGCAGGTCGTACTCGGTCACGACGCAGGCGACCGACTCGGTTTCGAGGAACGCCGCGGCGTCGGCGACGGAGGTTCGCGTCACCGGGTCGAGGTCCGGGTCGTCTTCGAGGGCGTCGGCGAGTTCGCCGACTTCATCTTCGGTATCGACGCAAAGAACTGTATGTGCTACCATCCAAATACGTCTTGGCTTCGGCTACTGTAATTGTTTGGTCCGATTATCAGTCCCGATAGTTACAGTGAAAACAGCATGTTATTATAAATTAAATTTCATAAACCGGGGGCGTCGTTACGCCTCGCCAGCGCCGAGTTCGGCCAGCAAGTGGCCGATGTGGACCCGGTCGTTCGCGCCCTCGGCGAGGTCTGCGTCTATCTCGCCCGCGAGACGCGTCAACTCCGCGAGTTCGTCGCCGGAGTAGCGGCCCGAGTGAGCCACGTCGAGAATCTCTCCGAGGACCTCCTCGCCGCTGTACCCCTCGTCCACGAGGAGGTCGTCCAAGGTCTTGCGGGCGTCCGAAAAGTCGCCCGCCTCTGCGGCGTCCAACATCGACTCGATTTCGGCCGCGACGCCCACGTCGCCCAAGACCTCGTAGGCGGCGTTCATCGTCACCTCGCCCTCCTGCTGGGCGGTGGTCTGGGCGCTCAGGATGGCCTTTCGGAGGTCGCCGCTGGCGTAGCCCGCGACGTATTCCAGACCGTTCTCGTCGTACTCGATGCCTTCGGCCTCCACGATGCTCTCCAGTACGGCCACGATTTCCGGGACGCTCGGCGCGCGCATGGCCACGGGGAAACAGCGGGACTTGATGGGCGGGATGAGTTTGGTCGGTTGGCGCGTCGTGACGACGAACTGGGTCGCCTCGTGGTGGCGCTCCATCACCCGGCGCAGGGCCTGCTGGAAGTCCTCGCGGATGGCCTCGGCGTTGTCCAGCACGACGGTCTTGTACGTCCCCGAGACCGGCGAGTAACTCGCCGACTCCTTGAGGACGTGGTTGATGAGGTCGGCCTTCGACGAGTTGCGGCGGCGCTTGCTGTCGATGAACGACGCGAACCGCGGGTCGTTGGCGATTTCCTTCTTCGTCATCCCGAAGAAGTCCGCGACGTTGATCTCCACGAGGTCGTTGTCCGGGTCGGCGTGGGCCTCGCGGGCCAGCGCCCGCACTGCCGCGGTCTTGCCCGCTCCGGCCGGGCCGTGGATGACGAGGTTGATGGGCTCCTCGACGGCCTTCTGGAGGTAGTCCCGAACCTCCGCTTGGGGAAGGTCGGCGAGGTCGGGGGCGTAGCGTTCGGTCCACAGCGGCGCGTCCATTAACGGTCGGTAGGGCGCGGGTCGGTAAGAATCGGTCGGTCCCGAACGGTCGGACTGCGAACGAGTGCGGCGCGGAGGAGTGCGTCCGGACACCGACGCTCGTCGGGATATTCACAGATACGTCTCCCGTGTTTTCGTTTCTCTTGGAACGGCGCGTATTTCTCTACCGGAGAAGTGGCAGGTAAAAAGTGATTCATTCGGGCCGGAGCGTCGGGACCGAGACTACGCGGCGGCGGTGGTCGTCTCGTTACCGGCGTCGGCGGCGGTGGTGGTCGTCTCGGCGCTCGGGTCCTCCAGCACGATGACTCCGAGTTCGCCGAAGTTGCGGGTGTACACGCCGTGGATGTACTGACCCGCGGGCACGCCTTCGGTGTCTATCTCGAACTCGGCGGTGGTCTGCTCACCCGCGTCGAGCGTGACGCTCTGGCGAGCGACGACCGTCCCCTCCAACCGGAACGCGACCTCTTGGGTCGCCTGCTGGTCGTTGGGGTTGCTGACCGTGGCGCTCACCGTGATGGTGTCGCCGGTCGTCGCGCTATCGGGCGCGTCGAGTTCCGAGACCTCGAAGGAGTTGACCTCGGCCGCAGTGGTCTCTTCGGTGGTCGTAGTCTCTTCGACCTCTTCTTCAGTCGTCGTGGTTTCCTCGACTACTTCTTCGGTCGTGGTTTCCTCGACCTCTTCTTCGGTAGTCGTCTCTTCGACCACTTCTTCGGTCGTGGTCTCTTCGACTACTTCTTCGGTTGTCGTGGTCTCTTCGACCTCTTCTTCGGTAGTCGTCTCTTCGACTACCTCTTCGGTCGTGGTCTCCTCGACCACCTCACCGTCTTCTTCGGTGGTGGTGGTCTCTTCGACCTCTTCTTCGGTAGTCGTCTCTTCGACTACCTCTTCAGTCGTGGTCTCCTCGACTTCTTCTTCGGTAGTCGTCTCCTCGACCACTTCCTCGGTGGTCGTCTCCTCGGGTTCCGCCGTCGTGGTCGTCATCGGCGGTTCGGGCATCTCGATGTCCTCGGGAGCCGTGACGACGAACGTCACGTTCTCGACGTTGACGTTCTCGATGATGTAGCGGACGGTCTGGATGTCCTGCGAGAGGTTCTCCTCTATCATCTCCTCGGCCTGCTCGGGACTCACCGTCGTCACCTGACCGGCCTCCTGCTGGGCCATCGACCCCTGCCGGAGGAGTTCGCTCAGGTTGATGGTGACCCGGCGGTCGGAGATGGTGAGGTTGCCGACTCGCTCGGTCCGGTCGGGCGTCTCCTCGTCCCCGACGACGAAGGACCAGCGGTCGATGTTCATCTGCTCTATCTTGAAGACGAACTGCTGCATGTCGGCGGGCGGCTCTTCGGCCACCGTCGTCGTCTCGCCGACTTCTGCACCGTCTTCCTCGGTCGTGGTCTCCTCGACCATCTCGGTCGTGGTCTCCTCGACCACTTCGTCTTCAGTTGTCGTCTCTTCGGCGTCTTCCGCTTCAGTCGTGGTCTCCTCGACCATCTCGGTCGTGGTCTCTTCGGCTTCCTCCTCGGTCGTCGTGGTCGTCTCCTCTGCGACCGTCACGTTGCCTTGGTCGATGAGAATCTCGTTGTCCACGGTGTACGGACCGTCAACCTCGCCGGTCGAGAGGACGAAGTCGTAGACCTCGTTGTCGTTCGTGTCGAAGTGCGGCATCGCGACGAGCGTCTGGCTCTCGGTGATGGGCCGGGCGAGCGTGATAGTCACGTCTTCGTGAGTGCCCGGTTCGAGGTACACCGAGTTGCCGAGGACGCTCGACAGCGGTGCCTCGGCGACCGACGAGTCGTGGATGGCGATAAACCCGCCTTCCGGCAGGGTCGCCGACTCGACGACGACCTGCTCGCCGTCGCTCTCCTGCTCGTCGAACGTCACGCTCGCTTCACCGTCGGCCGGTGCGTCGGCCTCACGGGTCGTCTGCTCGTCGTCTGCGACGGTCGTCTCCTCGCCGTCCGCGGCGGTAGTCGTCTCCTGAACCCCCACGGCGTTCGTCCCTGCATCTGTCGGACTCTCCGTCACGGCGAGCGATACGGCCGTCCCGCTCGCCAGTACCAGCAACACCGCCATGAAGACGGCGCTAAGTGTCTTTGTGTCACGTGTCATTTGTAACCCCCAATCGGCAGAATAAGCGACGGTGAGACCGCGAATAAACGGGCGCGACCGTTCACGGGCGTAACAGGTAGATACGGCGGTTTAGGCCCGGACTATCCGCGCCTCGTCGGATTCCGTTTCGGGTCGTAACCCGCTGTTTCTCCGACGGTAACGGGGCGTACTTCTTTCGGGATTTCGAAGGCGCTTTCCCGGCCGCTCTCCGAGTGTCACCGAGGATGTCGATGCGCGTGACCTTTCTCGGAACCGGCGGGGCAGTGCCGACGACAGAGCGAAACCCGAGTTCGGTGCTGGTCAACCGGGAGGGCGACAGGCTGTTGTTCGACGCTGGCGAGGGGACCCAGCGCCAGATGATGCGCTACGGAACCGGATTCACTATTTCCGAAATCTTCGTTACGCACCTCCACGGCGACCACGTGCTGGGGATTCCCGGCCTGATTCAGACGCTCGACTTCAACGACCGTGAGGAGGCCCTGACCATCTACGCGCCCGCCGGTACCGAGAAGGAAATAGACCAACTCGTCCGCGCCGCCGACAACCGGCCGTCGTTCCCGGTCCACGTCTACGGCGTCGGTCCCGACGAGGCCGCGGTCCGGCGCGACGACTACGAGGTCCGGACGTTCCGGACCGACCACGACACCAACTCGCTGGGCTACGCGCTGATAGAGGACGACCGCAAGGGCCGGTTCGACCGCGGGAAGGCCGAGGAGTTGGGCGTCCCGGTCGGCCCGAAGTTCTCGCGACTCCACGAGGGCAACGCCGTCGAGTTGGACGACGGGACCACCGTCGAACCCGACCAAGTGGTCGGCGACCCCCGGCCCGGCCGCCGGTTCGTCTACACGGGCGACACCCGGCCGAGCGCCACGGTCGCCGAAATCGCGGCCGACGCCGACCTGCTCGTCCACGACGCGACGTTCGCCGACGACCGGGCCGACCGCGCCGCCGACACCGCCCACTCGACCGCGCGACAGGCCGGAGAAATCGCAAGTCGAGCGAACGCCGAGCGCCTCGCGCTGACCCACGTCTCCTCGCGCTACGCGGGCGACGTGTCCGCCCACCTCGCGGAGGCACGCGAGGTCTTCGACGGCGAGGCGTTCGTCCCCGACGACGGCGAGACGCTGGACGTGCCGTACCCCGACGAGTAGGCGTTCTCCTCGGGCCACGCGACGCCGGTTTTGGTGTCCGATACCGTCAGTTGTCTTTTGCCACCCGATACCGTCGTTCGTTTCCATCATCGCGTTCCGTCGTTGTCTCTTGTCACCGACCCGCTAAACCGACGTGAATAGATAGAAATTTAATACACCAGACTTCAGATTAAATTGCAATGTCCGAAAGCTCGAACTTTACTCGGCGAAACGCGCTCCGACTGACCGGCGGCGTCATCGCGGGGTCGGCGATGGCGGGCACCGCGGCGGCCGAGACCACCGTGGACATCGTGGCGAGCGACGAGACTCCGGCGACCGGGGATAACGTGACGTTCGAGGCCGCGAACTTCGAACCCAACAGCGACTACGAGCAGTACAGTTGGGGGATTCAGGACTCCAACGGAAACTTCATCTCTAGCGACAAGTGGGGCGAGACCATCGACTTCACCTTCGAGGCGGCGGACACCTATACGATTTCGGTCATCGCGGCCAGCGACTACGACGCCGCGCGAACGACCGCCCAGACCGAGATTACGGTGGACGAGAAGGTGGAAATCGTCCCGAGCAACGAGAACCCCGACGAGGGCGAAGTCGTCACCTTCGAGGCCAAGGGCTACGACCCCAACAGCGATTACGAGCAGTACAGTTGGGGCATCCAAGACGCCGACGGGAACTTCGTCTCCAGCGACAAGTGGGGCCAGACCATCGAGTACCAGTTCTCCGAGCGCGGCGTCTACACCGTCTCCATCATCGCGGCCAGCGACTACGAGGACGACCGTGCGCTCGACGACGTGAAAATCGGCGTCTGACGGGGTCTCCGAACTCGTCCGGTCAGGTATCCGGATTTCCTGTCCGAATCGTTCGGGAGGCAACCGTGAGACACTTTAACTAATAATCGAAAATAGCTAGTTTTATCTCTTATTTCCCCGACCAAACTCACGCATGCGAACGTTCGTATCGCTGTTACTGATTCTCTGTCTCGTCGTCTCGGGCGCGGTGTCGCCCGTCGCGGCGAGTACGTCCGACTCGCACAGTCAAACCGGGTCCGCACCCGCACCGGCCGCGGCGCAGGCCCCGACGAACAACTCGTCTGCAACGACAGTGACTATCCTGTCGTACAACGACGTGCAGACCGCGGCGGCCGAGAACGCCACCCTGCCGCGGATGGTCACGCTCCTGAACCAGCGCCGGGCCGCCCACGACAACCCGACGGTCGTGGTCGGCGGCGGTGACGAAGTGAGTCCCCACTCGCTCTCGCCGCTCAGTCAGTGGCGGACGCCGGTCGAGGTACTCAACGTCATCGACCCGGCCGCCGAGAGCATCGGAAACCACGACCTCGACTACGGGTTCGACGCCGTGGGGAACTTCAGCAACGCCTCGGAGTTCCCGTGGCTGATGGCCAACGTCGTTGACTCGGAGACCGGCGAGCCGATTCCCGGCGCGACGCCCTACACGGTCGTCGAGCGACAGGGCGTGAAAGTCGGCATCGTCGGCGTGGCTGACGAGAAAATCAAGTCCAAGACCGCGGTTGACTTCGAGAAGCAAGGCTACGAACTCGAAAACTACTCCGAGACCGCGAGCGAGTACGCCACGATGCTCAAAGACGAGGAGAACGTGGACGTGGTCGTCGCCTCGGCGCACCTCGGCGTCCCCGTGGCCAAGACCCTCGCTAACACGACCGAGAACGTCGACGCCATCGTGGTCGGCGACGACGAACGGGAGTACCCGCCCGCAGAGACCGGCGGCGCGGTCATCATGGAGGCCGAGGCCCGCGCGGAACACGTCGCGGAACTCAACCTGACCGTCGAGGACGGCGACGTGACCTCGTGGAACGGTCGGCTCCTCGACGTGACCGAGAACGTCTCGAAGAACGAGACGGCCGCCTCCATCGTCACCGACGCGCGGAAAGACGAACTCTCGGAGGTCGCCGGGGAGACGGAGGTCGAACTCGACGCGCGGTTCTCCTCGAACTACCACGACGAGACCGCCTTGGGCAACCTCGTCGGCGACTCCTTCCGCGCTCAGACCGGTGCAGAGGTCGCCATCACTAACGCGGGCGGCATTCGCTCGAACAGCGTCTACGGTCCCGGTAATCTCACGGTCGGCGACGTGTACAACATGCTTCCGTTCCAGAACACGCTCGTCACCGTCGAACTGACCGGCGCGGAACTCGAAGAGGTCCTCGCCAGCCAGATAGTCACCCTCGAAAGCGACGAGGGCCAGCAGTACGGTGCCGAGGCCAAGCTACAGGTCAGCGGCGTCACCTACGAGTGGGTCGGCCACAACGACACCGACGACCAAATCCGTGACGCGTGGGTCGGCGGCGAACCGCTGGACGAGGAGACGACCTACAACGTCACCGTCAACTCCTACATGGCGGGATGGGACGGCTCGCCGCTCCAGAACGCGACCGTGACCAGCGAGTCACACATGCTCTACGGCACGGCCCTGCTGGAGTACGTCCAGCAGAACGGTCCGGTATCGCCGACCGGCGAGAACCGCATCCGGCGCGTGGACGCCGAAGTCGAGACGGAGTCGGTGAGCGTGACCGACGGGACCGCGACGGTCGAACTCGCCGCGCCCAACGGCATTCAGAACGTGAGCGACCTCTACGCGACCACTGGCGACGCGGGCGACCGTCTCGCCGCCGACTCGGTGTCGCTGTCGAACGGCACCGTGACGGCCACGTTCGGCGTCGCCGACCTCCGGGAACTCTCGGCGGGCGACCCGGTCCACATCTACGGCGATTACAACACCTCGGCCTACCAGCGCGTCTACTTCGAGAACTCGGTGCTGAACGCGCAGGTCGCGGCCAGCGAGGTCGGAGCCGAGACCACGACCGAGACCGCTACTCGAACCGAGACGACGACCGGTGACGAGACCACCGAAACCACCGCGGAGACGACCGAGAAGGCGGTCGGCGACGAGACCGAGACGACGACCGCGGACGAAACGTCCGGCGACATCCCCGGCTTCACTCCCGCCATCGCAGTCGTCGCGCTCGTCGCGGCCGCACTCCTCGCGCACCGCCGCGACTGACCCCCGACGACGGCGCACTCACAATCGAAGATTCGCTTTTTTCTCTTGCACGCGAGACGGCCAGAGCCACCCGCGTCGGATTTATATCCGCCCGACGCCTACGACTCGGCGTGAACGCCCGCACGAGTGCCCTCGACACGCTCGTCTTCGGCGTGGACATCCAGAGCGGGGATGTTCGCGGCGACGCACCTTCCTACGCACTCGTCGCGTTCGATGGCGAGAACATCGACCGCGACGTGGTGTCACACCGCAAGCTCCGCCGCCTCGTGGACCGCGAGGAGCCCGCGTTCGTGGCGACCGACAACATGTACGAGTTGGCCGCCGACAAGGACGCACTGGTCCACTTCCTCCGGGAGTTGCCCGACGGGACCCGACTCGTGCAGGTGACGGGGGCCGAGCGCCCCGAACCCCTCTCCAGAGTCGCTTCGCGTCACGGCGTGCCGTACGGGAAGGAGCCGATGAAGGAGGCCGAGGCCGCCGCGCGACTCGCGGCCGGAAACGTCGGCTACGAGGTCTCTGCCTTCACCAACACCACCGAAATCAAGGTCTCTCGGGGGCGCTCGACCGGCAAGGGCGGCTGGAGCGAGGACCGATACACCCGGCGCATCCACGGCTCGGTCAAGACCAAGACGCGCGAAGTCGAGAGCGAGCTAGACGCCGCGGGCCTCGACTACGAGCGCGACGCGACCGAGAAGTACGGCGGGTTCTCGAACGCCGTCTTCGAGGTCGAGGGCCGCCCCGAGGAGATACCGGTCTCGAACCAACGGTCCGGCGACGTGCGAGTCGAGGTCGAGCGCGTCCGCCGGGACGGCATCGAGTTCGAACCGCTGGCCAAGCGCCGCGACCACGTGCTGGTCGGCATCGACCCCGGCACGACCACCGCCGTCGCGGTGGCGGACTTGGACGGGAACCTACTGGACGTGCTGAGTACCCGGACCGCCGACACCGCCGAGGTCATCGAGTGGATAATCGAGCGCGGGCGACCGGTCGTAATCGCCGCCGACGTGGAACCGATGCCCGAGACCGTCGAGAAGATTCGCCGGAGCTTCGACGCCGAGGGGTGGATTCCGAACTCGGACCTGCCGGTAGACGAGAAGCAACACCGGACCCGCGAGTTCGACTACGACAACGACCACGAGCGCGACGCGATGGCGGCCGCACTCTACGCCTTCGACGACCACGAGGACCAGTTCGACCGCATCGCCGAGAAGGTGCCTCCTCGGATGGACCGCGGCGAAGTCACCGCTCGCGTCGTCGCGGGCGAGGACTCGGTGGAGACCGCACTGGCCGCCCTCTCCGACGACGACGAACCCGACGACGAGGAGACCGAACACACCGAGCGCGAGTTGACCGACGACGAGAAGCGCATCAAGCAGTTGGAGTCGCAGGTCGAACGCCTCGAAGCCCACGTCGAGGAGCTAAACGACACCATCGAGAGCAAGGAGGGCCGAATCGGGCAACTGAAAGGCGACCTCGAAGCCGCTAGAAGCGAGGAGCGAAAGGAGGTCCGCGAGCGCCGGGAGGTCTCCCGACTCGAACGCGAGAACAGCAGGCTGGAGCGACAACTCGACGAGCGAGACGACCGCATCGACGAGTTGGAGGGCAAACTCGCGCGACTCAAGGAACTCTGGAAGCTCGACCACTCGAACTTCAGCGACGTGTCCGAAAAGAAAGCGGGGCTGACGCCCGTCAAACCCGTCTCGAAGTTCACCAAAGACGCCATCGCCGACGCTCACGACCGGTTCGGGTTGGCCACGGGCGACGTGGTGTATCTCCGGGACTCCTCGGGCGCAGGGCGCTCGACCGCCGAGCGACTCGCCGAGGTAGAGCCGAAAGTCGTCCTGACCGGCGAGGGCGGCCTCTCGGACGTGGCCGACCGAGTCCTCTTCGAGAACGAGATTCCGGTCGGCCCGGCCGACGACGTGACCATTCAGGAGGTAGACGAACTGGCCGTCACCCGCGAGAGCGAGGTCGAAACTGTCATCGAGGACTGGGAGGAGCGCGCCGAAGACCGCCGCAAGGAGCAGAAGGCCGAGCAGTTGGACCGCCTCATCAGCGAACACCGCGCGGATAGGAAGTACGACGCCGGGTCGTCGGAAGCCAGCGGGCAGAGTCCGTGACACAAATTTCGAGTTTTTCTATGTAGATAAATACCGCGAGAACCGCCGACGTACGCCCGAGCCGTTGGCACGGTCCCGGAACGCTAAAGCACCGCGCGGAACACTGACCGCGTATGGACGCCTACGAGTTGATTTCGCGGAACGTCGAGGAGGTCGTGACCGACGAGGAGGTCGAAGCGCTCGCCGAGGACCCCGAAGGCAAGCGCGTCTACGTCGGCTACGAGCCGTCGGGAGTCCTCCACATCGGGCACATGCTCACGGCGAACAAGCTCATCGACCTGCAGGACGCGGGCATGGAGGTCGTCATCCTGCTGGCGGACGTTCACGCCTACCTCAACGGGAAGGGGAGCTTCGAGGAGATCGAAGCGACCGCCGAGAAGATGCGCAAGCAGTTCCTCGCGTACGGACTGGACGACGAGCAGACCGAGTTCGTCTACGGCTCGGAGTACCAGTTGGACGACGACTACGTTCTCGACCTGCACAAACTGGAGTTGGACACGACGCTGAACCGCGCCCAGCGCGCGATGGCCGAGATTCAGGGCGACGAGACCGCGAAGGTCAGCCACGTCGTCTACCCGCTGATGCAGGCGCTGGACATCGAGTATCTCGACTTGGACCTCGCGGTGGGTGGACTCGACCAGCGCAAGGTCCACATGCTGATGCGCGAGGAGCTACCCGAAATCGGCTACGAGGCCCGGCCCTGCCTGCACACGCCCATCCTCGCGGACCTCGGCTCCGGCGAGGGCAAGATGTCCAGCAGTTCGGGCGTCACCATCTCGATGGAGGACTCCACCGAGGACATCGAGGAGAAGGTCAACTCGGCGTTCTGCCCGCCGACCCGCGACCCCGAGGGCGACCTCGAAAATCCGGTGCTGGAAATCTTCCAGTACCACGTCTTCCCGCGCTTCGAGACGGTCGTCGTGGAGCGTCCGGACGAGTACGGCGGGAATTTGGAGTACGACGACTACGAGACGCTGGCCGACGACCTCGAAAGCGGCGAACTCCACCCCGCCGACGCCAAGGGCGCGCTGGCGAAGTACTTGGACGAGTTGGTCGCGCCGGGCCGCGAGAAGTTGCGGGAGTTAGCGGAGTAAGCGTCGGTCGTCGTGAGAAACGTCGTCCGCACCCGGTCGGAACCGCCGCGTCGGACGTTGCGGTCGGTCGGCACCGGGCGGACTGGCCAGTCGAGGAGTCGGCCGGTCGAGGGAGCTGACCGGTCAGGGTGACACCGTATCGCGATGCCAACCGGGGTCGCGGCCGGTGCGCTCGATGATGTCGGCTCGACACGCCGGGCAGTAGTCTGGAACGTCGGAGTCGGTTTTGGGGACGTACACCGCGCCGTCGCACTTCACGCACGCATCCGCAACGATGGTCACACAGTCCGCACAGACGTTGAAGTCGTCTACTGTGAGGTCGCGCAGGGGTTCGAGTTGTTTGTCCAAGATGTACTCGTCGATGACCGCCTGACAGCGTTGGCACGGTTTCATAGCGATGCGTGTTGGTCCATGAGACCACCCCACAAATAGTTACCGCCGAGAGCGTGACGGACGGAGTACATTTCTGTCCGCTGTCGGTGATTTTCATCCGTCCAAAGAGCGTCGAAAGAACGGTCCAGTTCGATTCCGCTTCGAGTCTACTGGAAGCCGCCGCCACCGCCGCCGCCCATCATCCCGCCGAGACCGAAACTCGCCATGAGGCCGGAGACGAGACCCCACGCCGTCAGGACGAACCCGAGGACGACGAGACCGATTCCGGCCGCGATGACGAGATTCTGGAGGGCGATGACCGCGATACCCCCGAGGAGAAGCAACACCCCGACGATGCCTTTCGCTCCGAGTTTGTCGAGCATACGACGGGGTGAGTCCGGGCGGGACTTAAACACCCTTGCTCCGGCGACGGACGAGCGACGACGGCGGATTTAAACCTCCCCGCCTCCAAATCGAAAATATGAGCGATAACGACGGCGGACGGCGGAAGAACCTCCGCATGCCCGACGACGACGAGGTCTTCGCCACCGTCACGAACATGCTCGGAGCGAACCGCGTGAAAGTACGATGCGCCGACGGGACCGAGCGCACCGCTCGGATTCCGGGCAAGATGCAGAAACGCATCTGGATTCGAGAGGACGACGTGGTGCTGGTCGAGCCGTGGGACTGGCAGGACGAGAAGGCCGACATCAAGTGGCGCTACGACAAGCAGGAAGCCGACCAGCTCCGCGAAGAAGGCCACATCCAGTAGCGACGACCGTTTTCAGAGTCGTCGCGCGCGAGTTGAGGATTCGGGCGGCTCCTCGCTTGCAGACTCTCGGCTAAAACACTTCGTCACTCCCTCCCGTCGTTCACCCGCGGTAGATAGCTATCACGGGGTAGCTCCGACTGGCGTCTTCGACCGCGTCACTCTACGACAGAAAAAGTTGTATTTTTTGACCACCAAGTAACACGGACTTCGGGTGGTTACGTCTGCACAAGCACACCAGACCCCAATAGGCAAGAACGCGGGCTTGCGAGTGTGCAATAAATACGTATCCCGTATCGTTCGACGTGTCCTCTCAGCAAGCAACCGACGAACTAGAGGTAGCGCACGACGAGGAGCTTCCGGCCGCCATCGAGGCCATCCGGTCCCGGCGGTCGGGTCACAACTTCGACGCCGACGAGCAACTGGACGACGAGACGCTCGAAGCGGTGATTCGAGACGCCGCGCTCGCGCCCTCGTCGTACAACCTCCAGCCGTGGGAGTTCGTCGCCGTGCAGGACGACGAGACGCTGGACGAGATAGTCGAACTGGCCTACGGGCAGGAACACATCAAGGAGGCCGGGACCGCGATTCTGGTCCTCGGCCACACCGAACCCGAGACGGCCGACGAGGTGTTCCAGCAGTGGGCCGACGCCGGTCGGATGGACGAGGAGGCCGCCGACGAGACCAAGGCGACGGCCGTGGGCATGTACGACGACGAGCGCATGGGCCGGGACTACGGCATCCGGAACGCCAGTCTGGCCGCGGAGAACATTCTCCTCTCCGCGCACGCGCGGGGGCTGACCGCGACGCCGATGATCGGCTTCGACCACGCGGGAGTAAGCGACCTCCTCGACGCGCCCGAGGACAAGGTGCCCGTGATGCTGATCGCTATCGGACCGAGCGGCGGCGACGAACCCGAGCGACTCCCGCGACGAGACGTAGACGAGATTCTCCACCGCGAGAGCTACTGAAGCCGCCGACGAGGGGCGAACCCGGAGACTCCCCGAAAACCCACCCTTTTACCGCTGGACGCGCTAGGACGGTGTAGATGTCCGAGGAGTACAGCCTGCTCGAACCCGACAACGTGGAAGGCGTCGGCGACGAGTGGGAAGAGATAGACGTATCCGACACCGAAGCCGACGAAATCGCTCGCCGACGTGACCGGGAGTTCAACGAGTTCCGCGAGCGATTGAAGAACACCGAGCAGTTCAAAGTCGAGCAGTCGGTGTTCGACGATGCCACGCTGGCCGCCCTCTACAAGCTGGTCCAAGACGGCTACGTGCAGGCGTTCGGCGGTCCCATCTCGTCGGGAAAGGAGGCGAACGTCTACTCGGCGCTCGGCGGCGAGAAGGCCGACGGAAAGGAAGTCGCGGTGAAGGTTTACCGCATCAACGCCTCGGACTTCCGGGACATGCGCGACTACCTCGTGGGCGACCCGCGGTTCGAGGAGCTATCGGGTAACAAAAAGCGGGTCGTCCTCGCGTGGACGCGCAAGGAGTTCGCCAACCTCAAGCGCGCCCAGAAGGCGGGGGTTCGCGTCCCCGACCCCATCGCGGTCCAGCGCAACGTCCTCGTCATGGAGTTTCTGGGGAGCGACGGCGAGCGCGCGCCGACGCTCGACGACGCCCACCTCGAAAACCCCGAGACAGCCTTCGAGGTCGTCCGCGAGTACATGCGACGGCTCTACGACGTGGGACTCGTCCACGGCGATTTGAGCGAGTACAACATCATCGTCCACGACGGCGAACTCGTCATCATCGACCTCGGGCAAGCAGTCACGATTCACCACCCCAACAGCGGCGAGTTCCTGACGCGGGACTGCGCCAACGTCGCCTCGTTCTTCCAGCGACAGGGGATGGACGTTCGCGGCGACGAGTTGGAAGACTGGATTCACGAGAATTCGGACCCCGACAAGTGACGGCGAAACGCTAATACGACGGGCCTCGCTACGTGGACGTGATGAGGTCCGCTCTCTCGACTTGGCGCTGGCAGTCGCCCGGAGAGCGGACAGTGTCGTAACCGAGGACGCACCGGCCTTCACCGGGCGTCGGAGGTGGCGGCGCTCACTCGCTTTTTCGCGCATCGACTTCCGAGCGCCAGCCACCGATTCAGACACATGCCAACAGATTCGACAGATCAGCAGTCCGACTTCACCGTCACGCCCGATTCAGTCGAGGGCGACATCGACTACCGAGAACTCTGCGACCGCTTCGGCGCGGACGAACTGACCGACGAGCAAATCGACCGGTTCCCCGACCCGCACCCGATGGTCCGCCGGAAGGTGTTCTACGCGGGCCGGGACGTAGACCGGTTCCTCACGGCGGCCGAGTCGGGCGAGACCGTCTCGCTCGTGACCGGCGTCGGTCCCTCGGGACCGATGCACATCGGCCACGCGATGCACTTCTACCACGCCAAACACCTCCAAGAGCAGACGGGTGCGCACGTCTATATTCCGCTGTCGGACGACGAGAAGTACTTCGGGAAGGACCTCTCGCTGGCCGAAATCGGCGAGTACGCCCGCGAGAACCTGCGGGACCTACTGGCGGTCGGGTTCGACCCCGAGCGCACTCGCATCGTCGTGGACACCGCGGACGCGGACGTGGTCTATCCGCTCGCGGTTCAGTTCGGCAAGCACCTCACCCAGTCCACGATGGAGGCGACCTACGGCCGACCCGACAACGTGGGCCAGTCGTTCTACCCCACGGTCCAGATTGCGCACTTGCTCTTGCCCCAACTGGTCCACGGGCGACACGCCAGCCTCGTCCCCATCGCGGCCGACCAAGACCCGCACGTCCGCCTCGCGCGAGACGTTGCCGGGAAAGCGGAGTTCGACGTGGACAAGCCCGCGGCCCTCCTGAGCAAGTTCCTACCGACGCTCGACGGGCCGGGCAAGATGAGCAGTTCGGACGACGCCCCGGCCATCTACCTCACCGACGACCGCGAGACGGTCGCGGAGAAGGTCCGGACTCACGCCTACTCGGGCGGGCGGTCGAGCCTCGACGCCCACCGCGAACACGGCGGCGACCCCGACGAGGACGTTGCCTACCAACTACTAGCGTTCTTTTTCGAGGAGGACGACGCCACCCTCGACCGACTCGCTCGGGACTATCGGGCGGGCGACCTCCTCAGCGGCGACCTCAAGAGCTACGCCGCCGAGAAAATCGCGGCCCTCCTCGACGCACATCGAGAGCGCCGCGAGCGAATCGGGGACCTCGACGCCGAGTTGACGAAGTACCGACTGACCGACGACGAGCGCGAGCGCGCACTACCGGCGGGCGTCGGGCAGTTCGGCTGACCGCCGACTCGTCTCGCGGCGACCGAGGGCTTTCGGGGACGGCATCGGAATCGTCGCTACGGCGGTGCATCCATCCCGACCGGAATCGCGGAATCGCAGAATCGCGGAATCGCTGACACAGGGACGAAGACTTAAAACACCCGGAGCGAGTACGTATTCGCATGCAACACGTGAAGATTCCGCAGGACCGAATCGGTGTTCTCATCGGCGAAGGAGGTGAGACGATGCGCGAAATCGAGAGTCGCGCGGAGGTGCGACTCGACATCGACTCCGAGAACGGGAAGGTCGAAGTCGAGAAGACCGGCGACCCGATTCGCGGTCTCAAAGGCCCGGAAATCGTGAAGGCCATCGGTCGCGGCTTCGCGCCCGAGGAGGCGCTCACCCTGCTCGACGACGACATGATGATGTTCGACATCATCGACATCGACGCCGCCGCCCGGAACAAGAACGACCTCGAACGCCAGAAGGGTCGGCTCATCGGCGAGAACGGCCGGACTCGCGAACTCATGGAGGAGTTGACCGGCGCGAGCGTCGTCATCTACG
This sequence comes from Halorussus salinus, assembly GCF_004765815.2. Classification (NCBI taxonomy): domain Archaea; kingdom Methanobacteriati; phylum Methanobacteriota; class Halobacteria; order Halobacteriales; family Haladaptataceae; genus Halorussus; species Halorussus salinus. The sequence continues at coordinate 392,081 of NZ_SBIS02000007.1, forward strand.
GCACCACGATGGGCGTCATCGGCAGTCCCAAACAGGTCGACGTGGTTCGGAGCGCCGCCGAGATGATTCTCGACGGTGCGCCCCACGGGTCGGTTTACTCGTTCCTCGAACGCAAGCGCAACGAGATGAAGCGCGAGGGGATGGAGTTCCACCAGTTCCCCGGCTAATTAATCTCAACATCTTAAAAATCCGAATTCACGTTCGATGTTGGCTCTGGTGTCGGGCTAAAAACATAAAGGAAATCAAAAAGAAAATTATCGAAGTGTAGAATCCTATTTGGACTATCGATTTCAACGCTTTTGAAGTTGGATACCCTAAGAATGTGTGAGGGACTGAATCCCCCATCAAGACAGTAAACATTGCGGTAGTAAACATCCCGACCCCTAATTTCATCCAATTTCTCCAGTCTTTTATATAGTTAGATGTTAGGTCCATAGTAACAACTAAATGTATTCTTTATTAACACTTTCGATTCTAATTCTAATTAATTTTATATAAATAGAAAAATTTAATGCTTCTAAGAATATATCTATATGTGTAGATGACAGGAAATTCAGATAGCACCGAGAAACTCGCACAGTCATCACCAAAGCGTCGAAGTGTCCTACAAAGCGTAGGAGTTGGACTCAGCACTGCAGTTGGCTTCGGGGGCATAGCATCGGCAGAAGATGCTACAAAAAACGAACGGAGTACTACTACGGTCGAGACTATGGACGTTGACGTTGATGACGCTCTTCAAAAACTAGACGACGTAATTGGTTCCCCACTGTTTAAGAAGCTGGTTTCCAAAGGACATCTCAGTGAGCAATCAATCGATGAGTTTCCTGCTCAGCGGTTAGCGGACGATTCTAGTCGAGGTGGAGTCACCAAGCTACGAGTAAACGGAGAACTTGAACAGTTGAACTTTCACAAGGAAGTTAACGGCGATAGACTAGAAATCAACCTTCCCCTCTCCGATTACGAACCCAAAGCTACTCTTTACCAGCAGGATGGCAGTACTAAGACGTTCCATTACGGAAATCAATTCGAGGGCGAAGAGATCAAGAACGTCAGCACTAACAGTGCAGTAAATCCGACCGAAGAGTGTTCAGGATTCCGTTGGTGTACGACTTGCGTAGCCTGTTGTGGATACGACAATTGGTCCAGAGACGAAGAGAAAGTGGACTGTCCAAACTGTTGGGTGAGTGACTGTCAGTGGGTCAAACTCGGCTGTTGTTAATTTATTCTATTCTACGGTAGTTTATTATATTTTAGTAGTTTGCGAGCTAACGAATTATGGACCAATCCTAACGGGTTCTTCCTCAAGTGGTATAAAAATGCCCATGGCAAAGGCACACAATGTCATATCAAACGCCACAATACCCCCATCTCACACGCTTCAGGGAAAGCTTTATGTAGAATGGCAATCAATCATTGCAACGAACATGGCACAACGAATGGGTAACCAGCCGATGATCGTACTTTCCGAGGACAGCCAGCGCACCTCCGGAAAGGACGCGCAGTCGATGAACATCACCGCCGGGACCGCCGTCGCCGAGGCCGTACGTACGACACTCGGTCCCAAAGGGATGGACAAGATGCTCGTGGACTCCACGGGCGAGGTCGTCGTCACGAACGACGGCGTCACCATCCTCAAGGAGATGGACATCGAGCATCCCGCGGCCAACATGGTCGTGGAAGTCTCCGAGACTCAGGAGAACGAAGTCGGCGACGGGACGACGACCGCCGTCGTCGTCGCCGGTGAGCTTCTGGAGAAGGCCGAGGACCTCCTCGAACAGGACATCCACGCGACCACGCTCGCGCAGGGGTACCGACAGGCCGCCGAGAAAGCCAAGGACCTCCTCGAGGAGAAGGCCATCGACGTGGACGCCGACGACACCGAGTACCTCGAGAAGATCGCCTCGACGGCGATGACCGGCAAGGGCGCGGAGAACTCCAAGGAGTACCTCGCCGAACTCGTCGTCCGCGCGGTCCAGAACGTCGCCGACGACGAGGGTGTCGACACGGACAACGTCAAAGTCGAGACCGTCGTCGGCGGTTCCATCGACCAGTCCGAACTCGTCGAAGGCGTCATCGTGGACAAGGAGCGCGTCCACGAGAACATGCCCTACTTCGCAGAGGACGCCAACGTCGCCCTGCTCAACGACGCCCTCGAAATTCAGGAGACCGAAATCGACGCCGAAGTCAACGTCACCGACCCCGACCAGCTCCAGAACTTCCTCGACCAAGAGGAGGAACAACTGCGCGAGATGGTCGATACGCTCGAAGAAGTCGGCGCTGATGTCGTCTTCGTGGACGGCGGCATCGACGACATGGCCCAGCACTTCCTCGCGGAAGCGGGCATCATCGCGGTCCGCCGCGCCAAGTCCGACGACCTGAGCAAGCTCGCCCGCTCGACCGGCGCGAACATCGTCGGTAACGTCAAGGACATCGAGGAGGACGACCTCGGCTTCGCTGGCTCCGTTGCCCAGAAGGACGTTGGCGGCGACCAGCGCATCTTCGTCGAGGATGTCGAGGAGGCCAAGTCCGTCAGCCTCATCCTCCGCGGTGGCACCGAACACGTCGTGGACGAAGTCGAGCGCGCCATCGAGGACAGCCTCGGCGTCGTGCGCGTCACGCTGGAAGACGGCAAGGTCGTGCCCGGCGGCGGCGCGCCCGAGACGGAACTCGCGCTCGAACTGCGCGACTACGCCGACTCCGTGGGCGGCCGCGAACAGCTCGCGGTCGAGGCGTTCGCCGACACCCTCGAAGTCATCCCGCGAACCCTCGCAGAGAACGCCGGTCTCGACCCCATCGACTCGCTCGTGGACCTCCGCAGCAAGCACGACGGCGGCGCGTTCGAGTCGGGTCTCGACGCCTACACCGGTGAAGTCGTGAACATGGAGGAGGACGGCGTGGTCGAACCCCTCCGAGTCAAGACCCAAGCCATCGAGTCCGCCACCGAGGCGGCCGTCATGCTCCTGCGCATCGACGATGTCATCGCCGCGGGCGACCTGAAAGGCGGTCAGGTCGACGGCGACGACGGCGGCGACGGCGGCCCCGGCGGCCCCGGCGGCGCTGGCGGTATGGGCGGCGGCATGGGCGGCATGGGCGGCATGGGCGGTATGGGCGGCGCGATGTAAGACAACCTTTTGCCGCGCTCGGCTCGCGCGAACGCCGCTGGCGTTCGCACGGCCTCGCTGGCAAAAGGTTGATCAAAAACACGGCGTCACCCTCTCCGTCGGAGTCGAAGCGGCGGAACCGCTTCGTTCCTCCGTCGAGGGTTCCTTGGTCCGCTCGCTCACTCCGTTCGCTCGCGGTGAGCGTCCGAGTGGGCGACCGCACCGCCACCGCACCGGCCGACCGACCATCCGATTCGAGTTGCGCTGTCGTCTGACACCGCGTCTCGACTCCCGTTTTTTCTTTCGCGTCCGACCGCGTAGCCCGACGTTCGCGGCGGAGAGACATCTCTCCTGTGCGTAGACTATGCAGCGTGTTCGTTTCGAGGAGAATCCCTCTCAGAAGTCGCTGAGGAGCGTGTTCGAGACGAGTTTCGAGACGCCCCGGCGGATGCGCTCGGAGGCTGACTGGCCGCTGATTCCTAGCTCCTCGCCCAGTTCTTCGAGCGGGACCGCTCGCGGCACGTCGAAGTAGCCCACGCGCTCGGCGGTCGTCAGCGCGTCGCGCTGTTCGGCGCTCAGGCCGAACTCGTCTTCTAACTCCGAGTCGCCCGGCGTGTAGAGGCGTCGGAGTCGAAACGACACGTCCCGGTCGGCACAGCGCCGTCGCATCTCGACCACCGCGTCGCGGTCCGGGAAGCGGACGCGTCGTTCCCACCCGTCTGCCGAACCGGTGGCGGCCATCGGCGACGCGCCGAGTTGCTGGTAGAGCGGATAGATACCACAGACGTTCTCGGTCGCGAGACGCGTCCGGTAGAGTCTCCGCTCGCCCAGTTCCTCGATGACGGCGTGTTCGCGCACCGACTCGTCGGCGTCGAGTTCGGCTTCGAATCGGTCGAGGTCGCCGCCGAACGCCCAGAGGAGCATCACGGGTGCGCCGAACTCGGTGGCCATCTGTTGTTCGAGTTCGACTGTCACGTCGGGGACCTCGCGGAGGGCGGCCGAGAGCACGAGTTCCGACGAGCGAAGCGAGAACTCGGCGATAAGGCTCATTAGGGACCACTACTCTCGGTTGCTTGAAAGCCTGTCGGTACTAATTCAACTGCGAGGAGAACCGTGGCGAATCTACTCGTCGTCGATGTCGAGTTCGAACTGCTGGTGTTCGCTGGCCGCGTTCAGGACGACGCTGGTGTTGCTCTCCTTGATATCGGGGTCGTTGAGCAGCGTCTTGATGCCGCGGTTCATCCCGTCGGTGTCGGCGAACTTGCCGACAGCGATGATGTCGTAGTCGCCCGTGACCTCGTAGACGCTTATCATCTGGTCGTGGCTCCGGAGGTTGTCGGTCACGTCGGCCAAGGCGTTGCCCTCGACTTTGAGTTGGATGATGGCGGTCACGTCGTAGCCGAGCGCGTCGTAGTCCACCTTCGGCGTGTAGCCGTCGATGATACCCTGTTCCTCGAGGTCGTTGAGGTGGTTCGAGACGGTCGTGACCGACACGTCGAGGTCTTCGGCGAGGCTTCGGAGACTCGCTCGGCCGTCGCCCAATAGCGCATTCACCAACTTCGCGTCGAGGTTTTCGTACGTCATTACGTCCAACGACGGTAGCCACCCTTTAGAATTTTACGAATATCCAATTCTTCGGGGTGAAACTCAGACTTGCGCGGACCAATAACGTTTTAGTAATCCACGTAGTGGTAGATAACGACGACAAAGATGACGGATGGACAAATCGCCACCAGTAAGGAATCCGAGTTGACCGAGGCCGAGCAGGACGTACTCGACAAGATAGACGAGGAGAACGTCGATTTCGTTCGCCTCCAGTTTACCGACATCACCGGAACCGTCAAGAACGTCAGCGTGCCCGCCTCGCAGGTCGAGAAGGCCTTCGACGAGGGTATCTGGTTCGACGGTTCTTCTATCGAGGGCTTCGTACGCATCCAAGAGAGCGACATGCGTCTCGAACCCGACCCCGAGACGTTCGCCGTCCTCCCGTGGCGCTCGGACGGCGACACGGCGAGCGCGCGCCTCATCTGTGACGTGGTGAACACCGACGGCACGCCGTTCGAGGGCGGCCCCCGCCAAGTCCTCAAGAGTGTCCTCGCCGACGCCGAGGAGATGGGCTACACGGTCAGCATCGGACCCGAACCCGAGTTCTTCCTCTTCGAGAAAGACGAGAAGGGGAAGGCGACGACCATCCCCCACGACTCGGGCGGCTACTTCGACCTCGCGCCCAAGGACCTCGCCTCCGACGTGCGCCGTGAGATCATCTTCACGCTCGAACAGATGGGCTTCGAAATAGAGGCCAGCCACCACGAGGTCGCCGACGGCCAGCACGAGATCAACTTCAAGTACGACGACGCGCTCTCGGCCGCGGACAACATCTCCACCTTCCGCGCCGTGGTCCGGGCGGTCGCCGAGCAGAACGACATGCACGCGACGTTCATGCCCAAGCCCATCAGCGAAATCAACGGCTCGGGCATGCACAGCCACATCAGCCTCTTCGACGAGGACGGCAACGCCTTCGCCGACGAGGACGACGAGTTCAACCTGAGCGAGACCGCCTACAAGTTCATGGGCGGCGTTCTGAACCACGCACAGGCGTTCACCGCGGTCACGAACCCGACGGTCAACTCCTACAAGCGGCTGGTCCCCGGCTACGAGGCCCCCGTCTACGTCGCGTGGTCCGACGTGAACCGCTCGGCGCTCATCCGCGTGCCCGACGCCGCGGGCGCGAGTTCCCGGTTCGAGATTCGCAGTCCCGACCCGTCGTGTAACCCCTACCTCGCGCTCGCCTCCGTCATCGCGGCCGGTCTCGACGGCATCGAGAACGACGCCGACCCCGGCGACCCCGTCCGCGAGGACATCTACGAGTTCGACGACGAGAAGCGCGAGGAGTACGGCATCACCACGCTCCCGCCGAACCTCGGTGCGGCCGTCGATGCCCTCGAAGAGGACGAGGTGATTCAGGAGGCCCTCGGCGAACACGTCAGCGACAAGTTCGCCGAAGCCAAGCGCGCCGACTACGCCGACTACAAGACCCACGTCTCGTCGTGGGAAGAGGAGAAGTACCTCGAAAAGTTCTGAGGTCCGAGCGGGACACGCGGTTCGGGTCCGCGACGCGGCATTCCTTCTCAGGTCGGCGACGCCGACCGAGCTTCTTTCGCGCGCTCGACCGCCAGCGGGAGGAGCAAGATTCCCGCGGGGATTACCAGATTCAGCGCGAACACCATCGGGAGTGCCAGCGAGAGCCGGTGGCCCGCGTAGCCGACCGCGCCGAAGACCGCCAGTCCGACGAGGGCGGCGGGCAGGTGAACCGACCCGTTCGGCCGCGCGTCCAGCATCGACCACGTGACGCCAGCCCCGGTGACGCCCGCGACCGCGGCGACCGAATCGGGAGTGAGTCCGTTCGTGGCGACCGCCGCCAGCGCGAGTCCGGCGGCGGCGACGAACCCGCGGGTCGGACTCCACCGAGTCACGTACAACAGCACCGCGAGGTACGCCAGCCCAATACCGATACCGATTGCTACGTCGGCGACGTAGTGGACGCCGATGACGAGCCGTGAGGTCGCGACGACGGCGACGACTGCCCCGGCGCCGACGGCGCGCCAGCGGTGCGAGCCGCGTTCGAGGACGAGCGCCAGCAGTCCCCACAGGACCGTCGCGCCGATGGCGTGACCGCTCGGGAAGCCGTAGCCGCTGGCGTGGCCGACCTGTAACTCGACCGGCGGGCGCGGGAGCGCGAACAGTCCCTTGAGTGCGAGCGTCAGCGCCAGCGCGCCGAGAATCGCCGACAACGCGAACGCCCCGCGCCGCCGGTCGCCGAACCAGTAGACGAACGCGACGGCCGCGAAGAGGAACCACGCGTCTCCGAGTTGCGTAATCAGCGTGAACAGCTCGCGCATCCACGGCGTGAGCAGTCGTTCGAGTGCCTCCGTGACGCCGACTCCTCGTCCGGGCATGGCCCGGTGATAGACGCGGGAGAAAGATATACGCTACGCCCGATGAATCGGAACGACCGGACGACCGAGACGACCGAACGGCCGGGACGACCGGACCGCCGAGACGACCGAACCGACGACAGGGCGACCCCGCGCTACGACCGGAAGTTACCGATGCGGTCGCTGATGCGGCCGGGGAGACTCAGCACGCCGACGCCGAACCCGAGCATCACCATCAGGGCGTACAGGCCGAGCGTCGAGAGCCAGATGACGGTCATGGCGAAGATGGCCCATCCGCCGCGGAGCCAGAAGAACGCCGCGACGGTCATGGCGGTCCCGTACAGCAACACGAGGTACGGACCCCAACCGCGGGCGTGGCCGCGACGCATCCGCTTGCGGACGTACTGCTTGAGTTCCGACTCGACCTCGGGTTTCTCGACGGTCCGGGTCTCGATGTCCTCTTCGAACGATTCGACATCTGCTCGCAGCTCCCGCAACTCGTCGCGGAGTTCCACGATGTCGGGAGCGGATTCGTCGTCGGTCATGTATCGGGAGAGTAGTTGTCGTTTCCGTTCGATACGTTCGGTCTCGGACTCTTTTGTTCGTTCCGCATAACTTCCGCGATTGGCGAGGACGACGTTCACGACGCCGCCGAGCAGGACGAGGATGCTGGCGAAGTACAGCCACGTCACCAACAGAAGCGCAGTGCCGAGAAACTGCGTGGGACTGGTCGAGGAGACCCCCGCGTAGACGCGAAACAGCACTTGGAGGACCGTCCAGCCGACGGTCACGACCACGGCACCGGGAAGCGCCTCCCGGAGCGAGACGCCAGCGTCGGGGAAGACGACGTACAGCGGAAGGAAGACCGGGACGAGCGCGACCAACTGAACCAGCGTCGTGAGGAGGCCGACGAACGGGAACTGGGGGAAGAGCGCGGTCGCCGCACCGGTCAGCACGACGACGACGACGCCCGCGCCGATGGCGGCCAACACGAGCAGCGCGTCTTTCACTTGGTCGGCGAGTCCGGTCTTGGCGTCGGTCGCGTAGATGGCCGAGAAGGCCTCGTCGAACCCTCGGAACACCTTTATCGCGCTCCACGCCAACACGACCAGTCCGATGACCGTCGTTCCGCCGGTCCCCTGCGGGTTCGTGATGAACTCGAACAACTGCTCTTGGCCGGTCGCCGTCAACAGCCCCGAGGCCTGTTCGACCACGTCCCGCGCGAACTGTTCGCCAGCCACGAACGAGACGACGACGAAGGCCAGCAGGAGCAGCGGGATGAGCGAGACGAACGCGTAGTAGGCCGTACTCGCCGCGAGAAACGTAATCTCCTGTTCTCGGGCCTCGTCGGCGACCGAGCGGGCGACGTTCACGGCGGTTCCGAGACTGGGCACGCGACTTGTTTCGCCAACGAGATACAAATATTCACTGGCACGAGCCGGGGTATCCGGTTTTGAACGCCGGAGTTAGGAGTCTCGTGTCGCTTCGCGGATAGCTTCGACGGTCGCTCGCGTCTTGAAGGTCGTGCCGCCGTAGTGGGTACGAGACGCCTCGTAGCCAGCGTCTCGGAGGTTCTCGAGGAACTCGTCCATCCCCGAGGCCGCCCGGCCCCACTCCTTGCAGAGGCGGTGCTGGTCGTAGTGGGTCGGCAGGTGGAGTTCGCCTTCGAGGGTGTCGAGCAGTCGCTCGATTTTGCTCGCGGTGCCCATCTCGTCGTCTATCTCGTCGCGGACCGCCGCCACGAACTCGGCGTCGTGGGCCGGGCCGAGCCAGAGCGGTCCGGCGGTCAGCATCCGCTCGCTTTCGCACTCGGGGCAGGTGTCGAGAGGGTCGGCGATGAGGCCCTCGTCGTGTTCGCGATGGAGACAGTCCTCGCAGTGGTAGACGTGGCCCAACTGGTCGATGGCGGCGTTGGCGTCGCTCGCGCTATGGTCGAGTTCGAGGTAAGTCCGGACGTAGTGGTTCGTCGCGTGGGTCAGAATCGGCGTCACGCCAGCGTCGTAGCGCGCCGCCGTGCGGGCCATCGCCGACAGCAGGACGCGGACGCCCATCTCGGCGTGGTAGTCGGTGTTGCGCGGCACCGCGCCGTACTTCCGAACGCCGCTGTGGAAGTGCGCGCCACAGAGGGGTGCGGTGTCGGTCGCGGTGACACAGACCAAATCGCGGGTGTTGGCGAATGCGGCGTCCGCGAACGGAATCGGCGTCCCGAAGGGGTCGATGTCCACCACGTCGAAGACCTCCTCGTGCATGAGGGCGTTGGCGTCGCGCTGGACGACCTCGCCGTCGAGGTCGTTGTGAGCGAGGTTCTCCCGGCAGAGTTCGACGGCCTGCTCGTCGATGTCCGCGAGCGTCGCGTTCCAGCCCTCGGCCGCGGCGCGGACTCCTCGGACGCCGCTGGCGGCCATCGCGTCGAGGTAGTACTCCGCGCGCGGCTCTCGGTCCCGGTAGGCCCGGAGCGTCGCCACGGTCAGGTCGCGGTTCAACTCCTGTACCGGGTTGAAAAACACCTCGTCGCCGATGCCCTCCTCGGCCTGTTCGGGGACTTCGACCTCGACCCCGCCTTCGCTGACGCGCATACCCGTAGTCGTCGCTCACCGGCGAAAAGCGAACCGATGCGCGCCCGATTCGTAGCTCGGCCGTTTCCAGTTAGTGTGGTTCGACCGTTTCCGGTCGTGGGTGGCTCAGCCGTTTCCGGTTAGTCGGACTGGGAGTCACGAGGTGGGCAGTGCCACCGCGGCGGGGCGGCACCGCAGCGCGACAGTGCTGACCGACTCGCCAGCTATCTGCTCGCAACTCCGCGAAGCGTCCGGGCAGGACTGGTTCCGTCTTCCGATATAAACGTCAGGTCGGGGTTACAGGTCGTGCGAACGCCGGACACCGGAACCTGTTTAGGTCCACCGTCCGAACGCGTCTGTCGTGTTCCCGGCCGACGCTACAGTGCCCGACAGTCTCCAGCGCGCGCTCCGGAGGAGGTCCCCGTGAACGCTGTCGAGGAGTGGCAGGCCGACCTCGACGCGGCGGGCGAACTCACCCCGACGGTCACGAACGCCATCCTGTCGGTCCACGACGACCGCGGCGCGCAGGCAATCGAGGCCGTCTCGGAGGGGCGAGTCAAGGAGTATCGGGACTTCACGGTCGTCGTGGGCCACGACGACGAGTACGTCGTGGAGGGACGGGGCTGTGGCTGTCGGGACAGCGAGTACAACTTGGACCCCGAGGACCCGACCGACCTCTGTTGGCACGTCATCGCCGTCGCCATCGCGCGCCGGGTGGGCGCGGTGGACGACCACGACATGTGGTACTCGGACGTACGCGACTTTCTGTGAGAGGGATGCCATCGACCGAGCGGTCGTGCGTGAGAAGCGAGTCCGGAACGGGGCCGGACCTCGGATTTCGTTTCGAGAGTCGATTCAGGACCGAAGCGGAGTCCCTACCTCGCGTCGGCGCGGAGGTCGGACAGCCGGTTCAGCGACGGCTTGAACCGCCACTCACAGCAACAACAACCCGTAAACGCGGTCGTCTCCAGCGATTCGGTAGGCTTCGGTTCCGCGTCGGTTCGGAGACTCGACAGTCGGTCCAGCGACGGCTTGAACCGCCACTCACAACAGCAACATCCCGCGAGCGGGGCGGCTTCTAGCGAGTTCGTCGGCGTCGCGGTCGGTTCCGAGAGCGTGGTGGGGGCGTCGGTCGCCGAGACGGCGTCGCCGAGAACTGCGGTGTTCTGAGTCGAGTCCTGTGTAGCGGCCGCACCGCCAGTGAACGCGATTCCGAGTACGACGAGTCCGAGCAAGAGTCCAAGTGTGTTCGTGTTCATGATTGGTCTTGTGGAACGGTACCACATAACTCCCAACCGAATCCCCCTACTAAATATTTTTGATATTATATCTAAATTAGTTCTATAAATAATGAAATTTGTGTATGAGTCGGTAGACGCGAGCGTCGAGGCACGGTCGGTACTCGCAGTCCGAGCGGCGACTGGTCGCGCAACCTCTCGAAAAATCGACTTCGGCCGAAAGTTACCGCGTAATCGGGGCGCTCGCGGTGGTGGGCGACTCCGTAATCGGCCCGGTGATCGGCGACTGGGTTATCGGCTGAGTCGCCGTAATCGGGGCGTCGGCCGTGATGGGCGACTCTGTGATGGGACCCGTGATCGGCGACTGAGTTATCGGTACGTCCTGCGTAATCGGCGCGTCCGCTGTAATCGGCGATTGGGTAATCGGCGACTGAGTTATCGGCTGAGTCGCCGTAATCGGCCCATCGGCCGTAATCGGCGCGGCGGCCGCACTACCGGTGAGCGCGATTCCGAGCATGGTGAATCCGACGAGGATTCCGAGTGTGCGTGTATTCATAGTAATCTTGGCGCAGTGCCAACTTCTATTAAACTCTTCACGCCCTAAAACTTTTTCTCTATATTGCGTGGGGACATAAGAAATTCATTCTGTTCGGGCGATTTTACAAAATCTGGTAATTACTCTATATTGATACGGGGGAATACCGCTAGCAGGTGGTCGGCGAAATACCTCTCGTCGAATCGACGGAACAGTTCCGGAGAGTGGAAGTCCGACCGCTCGTCGGCGTCGAGTGAGCGAAGGCCGACGAAGACGAAACTCGAAAGACGGGACCCCGGTTTCCGAAATGCGGGTAGGGGTATCGAAAGCCAGAGTCGCGAACTCTCACGGGTATCTTCCGTGTATGCCAAGAGATACCACATCATAAAAGGGGCCCTTCTCGCTTAATATTTCCTTTTAAAGCTAGAAATCGCCGGGGTCGGTCACGCCGTGCAGATATCTACGAAGTTCCGGAGGAGTCGGAGGCCGGTCTCGCCGCTCTTCTCGGGGTGGAACTGCGTTCCGAAGACGGTTCCCTCGTCGTTGGCGACGACCGCCGGGAACGCCGTTCCGTAGTCGCTCGTGGCGACGACGGCCTCCGGGTCGTCGGGGACCGCGTAGTAGGAGTGGACGAAGTAGGCGTACTCGCCATCGACGCCGTCCACGAGAGGGTGGTCGCGCTTCACGTCGAGTTCGTTCCACCCCATGTGCGGGACTTTCTGGCCGTCCGCGAATCGGACGTTAGTTCCCGGAATCAGGTCGAGTCCGCGCACGTCGCCCGCGTGCCCACCGGCACGTTCGCCTGCGTGTCCGCCAGCACCGTCACTCGCGCTCTCGCTCGCGTCGGCGTCACTCGCGTGCCCGTCCGAGGAGTCCGCCGTGCGCTCGGCCTCCTCGCTGGTCGTCAGAAGCATCTGCATCCCGAGACAGATGCCGAAGACGGGCGTCCCACGGTCGGCGGCGTCGAGGAGCGCCGCCCGGTAGGGACCCGCGTTCTCGACGCCCTCGCGGAACGCGCCGACGCCCGGCAGGACGACCCCGTCGGCCGACGCGAACGTCTCGGGGTCGTCGCTGACCGTGACGGTCGCACCCGCCCGTTCCAACCCTCGCGTGACGCTCCGGAGGTTTCCCAGTCCGTAATCGACCACGACGACCGACGCTCCGGTCTCCTCGGGGTCGCGCGCTTCGGTGGCGTTCATGCCCGAGAGTACCTGTGGCACGGCAAAGTCCCTTTCCTTCCCGGCGTCGAGTCGCCGAAAGACCTGACTGATTTCGAAAGTATTCGTGGACGCATTTCGGGAAGAAGGGTCCAACGAGTAGTTCGTTTACACTCGCCGCGTCCGCCGGGGGAGGGCCGCAGTCGGAGGCACGGGCATCGAGTCTTCGACACCGCGCGTGTGGCAGTCGCGCCAGTGGGCGGAGTCCGTTCGGTCCGGCTTCAGTCAGTATTCTAATAATTTTTCTCCGGGGTCGCGCTCGACTGCGACCGGTGGTCGGCACCTTTTGCGTGTTAACTTTTCACGCGCTATTCGGCCGCGAAGACGAGTATTACGGTCTGAGTGCCGTGATATTATATAGGAAAAATAGGAAGACTTAACCGGCGCGTGTCTGACCGTTAAGATGATTCGGTCATGGCAAACCGGCGAAAATTCCTCAAAACGACTGGCGTAATCGGCACGGTCGGACTCGCAGGCTGCATGGGTGGCGGCAGTTCCGACGACGAGACGACCACGACCTCCTCGGACACCACGTCCGGGATGGACGACAGCGAAACGACTACCGAAGCGACGGAAGCGACCACGACGGAAGAGACGATGGACTTCCAGAACGGCGAGATCAACTTCAACGTCTCGCCGTCCGTCGCACAGGAGAAGCTTCAGGCGCAGTACCAGCCCATCAAGGAGTACTTGCAGAACGAATTCGACACGTCCGCCAGCCTCAAGCTGGCGAACAACTACAGCGCCGTCATTCAGGCGCTCGGCGCTGGTACGTCCGACATGGCGGAGACCGGTCCGTTCGCTGCTGCACTGGGTTCCGAAGCTGGGAAGTCCGAAATCGCCCTCCAGCGGAAGGGATACGGTAGCTGGGAGTACAAGAGCATCATCGTCGCGGCCGACGAGGTTGATGTCTCGAACTTCGACGAGATGAAGACGTACGTCCAGAACAACGACACCACCATCGCGTTCGCCGACCGACTCTCGGCGAGTGGATGTCTATTCCCACTGTACGACCTCAAGCAGGCCGGTATCGGGGTCGGCAGCCTTCCCGAGGGCGGCGGCGGCGACGCGTCGTTCACACCGAACTTCTCCAGTCACACGGGCGCGTACGAGACGCTCAAGAACGGACAGGCCGACTTCGCTGGCTTCGGCGGCTTCGTCCCCGGTCTACAGGACGACTTCGACAAGCACGCGACCATAATCAACGAACACACGGGCCTGCCCCGCGCACCAATCGTGGTCAGCCCGCAGCTCACGGAAGAGGAGAAAGAAGCACTCACGCAGGCGTTCATCGACGCCCCGAACAAGATCTACCTCGGCAAGAACGGCGAGGAGGGCGGCGGCGACGACCTCTGGTTCAACGACGTTCGCAAAGTCGATGTCGAGAAGTACCAGCCCGTCATCGACGCCGCAAAAGATCTTGGCGTCGGCACGGACTACTTCAAGTAACGCGGCAGAATAAGTAGATAAATAAACCGTTACAATTGTCTTTTTACCGATGCCAGCAGTCTCACTCGAAAACGTAACCAAGATCTACGGGGGAGACACGGTCGCCCTAGACGACGTGAGCTTCGAGATTCCCGAGGGCGAGTTCGTGGTTCTCCTCGGGCCGTCCGGCGCGGGAAAATCGACCATGCTCCGCGTCCTCAACGGGTTGACACAGCCCACCGAAGGCGAGGTTATCATCAACGAGAGGCCCGTGCGCGGCGAGCGCAGCGAGGTCGGGATGGTCTTCCAGATGCACTACCTCATCGAGAGCATGAGCGCGTTCAAGAACGCGCTCACCGGTGGCCTCTCTCGGTCGAACTTCGCCGAGAGCGCGCTCACCATGAACGACGAGGAGGACAAGCACGCGGCGCTGGACGCCCTCGATACGGTCGGTCTCTTGGACGAGGCGGGCCAGCGTGCCGGGTCGATGAGCGGCGGTCAGAAACAGCGCGTCGGCATCGCTCGCGCGCTCGTCCAGCAACCCGACCTGTTGCTGGCCGACGAACCGGTGTCGAGTCTCGACCCGAAGGCCGCCAAGGACGTGATGGGCTACATGAAGGACGCCGCAAAAGAGCGCAACCTAACGACGATTGCGAGCCTCCATCAGGTGAACATCGCCCGCGAGTTCGGCGACCGGTTCCTCGGTGTCAGGGACGGCGAACTCATCTTCGACGGCGACCGCGAGGACCTCACGATGGACGTAGTGGACCAAATATACTACGGCGAAGACGCGGAAGGCAGAGAACAGGCGGAGAATCTCGCGACCACGACGCCCGAGCGAGGTGACGACGATGAGTAACTCCCGAATCGACGAGACGCTGCGCGCGCTGGAGCGCCGTCGTCGGATTCGCCAACTGTTCGGCGTCGGACTCGTGGCGCTCGTCCTCGCGGCGACGTACTTCGGGCTGAACTTCATCGGCTTCGAGCCGAAGGAACTCTGGGCGCAGGTGCCCCAAGAGATAGAGTTCGTCAAGAGCTTCGTGCCGCCGAACTTCGTGGACTTCACCATCTACACCTCGCAAAACGAGATTACGGGTCTACAGGCGATTCCGGCGAGCTTCCGGAACTTCGGCCAGCCCATCATCGAGAGCCTGACCAGCGACAGCGCATCGCTGGTGCGACTCAGCATGGTGACCATCATCCTCGGGTTCACCGGCACAGTCCTCGGATTCCCGCTCGCGCTGTTCTTCGGCGTGATGGGCTCCGAGCAGGTCACGCCGTTCCCGTTCAACTTCATCTTCCGCGGCGCGATGAGCGCGATTCGGGCCATCCCGGCGCTGGTCTGGATTCTCATCTACGTGCCGCTGGCGGGCATCAACGAGGTCAGCGCGGTGCTGGCCATCGCCACCGACACCATCGGGAACCTCGGCCGCCTGTTCACCGACGAACTCGAGGAGATCGAAGACGGTCCCATCGAGGCCATCCGCTCGACCGGTGCCTCCCGGCCGCAGGTCATCGGCTTCGGGATGCTGAGTCAGGTCTCGACCTCCTACGTCGCGTGGACGCTCTACATCCTCGAAATCAACACCCGCATCGCTATCAGCCTCGGTGTCGTCGGCGCGGGCGGTATCGGTCGGTACATCCGCCTGCGACAGGACCTGTTCAAGTACCAGAAGGCCGCGGCGGGCATCATCATGGTGTTCGTCATCGTCATCTCGGTCGAACTGCTCTCGTCGCGCATCCGCGCGCGACTCCGCCCGGACGAACACGAGAGCAAGTCGCTCTTGGACGCCATCAAGGACCTCACCGACGGCAGTAAGTGGCTCGGTACCGGTAGCAACCGCTGACCGGTCCGACCGTTCCGGGGTTTCTCGTCGGTCGAATACGAGTCGGTCGCTCTTCAGACAAAGCTTTGGAATCTTTTGGTATATATCTGTGATTGTTAGAGACAACTATAGTCAGGTTACCGCCGCGAGTCGGCAAACACCGACTCGCGGCGGCATCGAGACCGCATCGAAGCGAACCCGAACGGGCCGTCTCGGCCTTCCGTCGCCGAACAGGTCAGCCCCCAAACCTTTACCCGAAAGCGTCGAAGCAGGGGTATGCGCCGCTCGATAGTCCTCGCGGTCGGTCTCCTTGTCCTCCTCTCGGGGTGTAACGCCGTCCCCGGCGGCGACGCGGGGCCGACGACGCAGGCCACGACGAACGACGGGACGACGGACGACCCGACGGAGGAAACCGCCGACGACCGGTCCGGTACCGGAACCGACACGACCGGAGACGATTCGACCGGGACCGGAGGGAACGCCGACGCCGCACTCCCGCCCGGCCTCTCGACTGACGGGGTGGCCGACGCCGCCGCGCTCGCGGCCGCCCACGAGCGACTGCTCGAAGGCCAGACCTACACCTACGACCGCGAGGTCAGCCTCGTCGCCGCGAACGGCACCGACCTCGGCCGCTGGAGCCAGCACACGCAGGTCGGGGCCGACCGACTGCGGTTCAACCACACCCAGACCGGCGAGGGCGTCAGCGTCGCGGGCATCACCATCGAGGACAGTCGCGTCTACACGAACGGGTCGGTCACGTACACGAACGCCAGCGCCTACCGCGACGGCTACAGCGTGGCGTCCGGTAGAGGGTTCGCCGCGACCACGTTCAGCAGCGAGCAGTTGCTCGCCGACGCGCTGAACGCCTCGAAAACGAGCGTCGCGGCGGTCGCTCCGCCCGACGACGCCGGGGGCGTCTCCGCCGACGGGCAGTGGTACCGCGTCCGGGCGGACGCCGAGAACCGGACGTTCACCTACCGGACGCTGAACGATACGAGCGTCGAGGTCCGCGCGAGCAACGTCACCGCCACCGCGCTTGTCGCACCCTCCGGGTTCGTCCGGAACCTGACCTACGAGTACGACTTCGAGCGCGGGACCGTCTCGGGTCGCCGGACGATGACGGTTGGGTACTCCGGGGTCGGCGAGACGACCGTCGAGGTCCCTGCGTGGGTCGCCGAGGCGAAGGCGGTCCACGCCAACCGGACGAGCGACACCACCGAGCAGGCGCTCGCGGACGAACTCGCGCCCGGTCTGAACGAGTCGGGCGTAACCGACGCGTGGACACTCGCCGAAGCCCACGCCGACGCGCTCCGGAACCGGTCGTACACCGTCGTCTCGAACTTGACCGCCAGCGGCCTCGGTGACGACCGCGAGGCGACCGCCGACGCGACGACGAAAGTCACTCGCGACCCCACGCGACTCGTCCGCCGGTCGAACGTCAGCGGCGACGCCCGGTCCATCGGGCTGTTCGGGCAAGACGTGGACATCTGGGCCACCGAGAACGGGACGTGGTACGCCGTCGAGCGCGCGAACGGGACCAACTACCGGAGGGTCGCCGAGGTGGTCCGGCCCGTCCACGGCTCGCGGACCGACCGCGACAGCCTGTTCGTCCTGTTCAGCGCACTGGACACCGAACTCGCTGGTACCGAGACGGCGAACGGCACGACGCTCTATCGCGTGAACGCGACGGGCGTTCGCAACTCCGAGACACTGGCGAGCCAACTCAACGCCGACTCGGTGCGGAACGTCTCGCTGACCGCGCTGGTGGACGAGCGCGGAGTGGTCCACGAGTACCGAGTCGCGTACACGGCCACGCACGGCAACCGGACGACGCGAATCGAACGGGCCGTCCGGTTCACCGCGCTCGGCGGGACCTCCGTCGAGCGCCCGGCGTGGGTCGCCGAGGAGACCAACGCGACGGCGGCGTAGGCTCATAGGGATTATCGTAGCAAGTCATAGATTCTCGTTACGGATTTCAGCGTAATCGAGAGACAACACCTGCATTCTGGCCGATAAACTCCGCAGTTCTACGATAATCCCTATCAGTTCGGCTCCTCGACGACGGTCGGCGCGGGCGCGACCCTCGCGCTCACCAGCGCGCGGTGGGTCGCCAACAGGACGCAGATGGCGACGCCGACGAGGAGGGCGTCGGCGAGCGACGACAGCAAGCCGAGCGAGACGATGAGCGTCGTCGCGCAGGCGGGGGCGTGGCGGAGGTCGGCCACGACCATCCCCGCGGTCGTCAGCACGACCGAGACGACGCCGCTGGCCGCGAGCGCGACGCTGGACGCGGTGAGCGCGGGCGGCGGCGCGACCAGCGTCGGTGCTGGCGCAGTGAGCGCCGGTGCTGACGCGGCGAGTAGCGGACCCGACGCGATACCGTGGTAGGCCGCCAACCCCGCCAGAATCCCGACCGCGTGGCCGCCAGCGACTCGTCGCGGACTGCTCGCGGGGGCTGCGGGCCGAGTCGCCAGCAGGAACGCCGAAGGCCCGAGGCTCGGAAACAGGAAACTCCGACCGGTCAGCACCGCGAGCGCCGCGACGACGACTAACAGCGCACCCGCCGTCGCGCTCTCGCGTATCGACTCGGCGACCTCCTCGCGCATATGCAGTTCGGTCGGTGAGCGAGTCGGAAAAGTCCTGCCGAACGGTCGCGTCGCGGGAGTCGGCAAATCAGTCGTCGGATGGAGAACCGAACCGGCGGCCCGGCGGCGCGAAGTCGCTGCTCTCGGTTGGTTTCCCTCCCCGAACCCTGATAAACACCATTACCTGTGAACCAGTAGAGCCACCCCGGTTCGGTGTCTATCATAGGAAAATGAGAGACGACCTAGCCGAGGGTAACGAAACTCCCGCGTCGCCGACACCCTCCCCGCGCGAGCCGAGCTTCGAGGCACCGCCGCTCTCGCAGGACAACATCTTCGACGCGTTGGCCTCCAAGCGGAGCCGGTACGTCCTCGTCGCGCTCCGGGAAGCCGACGACTCCCTCGACCTGCGCGAACTGGTCGATACGGTCGCCGCGTGGGAGACGAACAAGCCCATCGACCTCGTCTCCGAGGAGCACTGCAATCGGGTGTTCACCTCGCTTCGCCACTCCCAACTACCGAAGCTATCGATGATGGGACTGGTCGAGTACGACGAGGAGGACGGCGTGGTCGAGCGCGGCCCCTACGCCGAGCAGGCCGACGCCTACCTCGACATCGCGGCGAGTCGGGACGAGAACGTCGAACTCTGAGCCGAGAGTAGTCTGCGAGCCGACACGACTTCGCGGTCTCGGCCCCGCCTCGTTTTCGGCAACACTTGCGAGCGAGTAGGAGCGTTTTTCACGGTTCCCCACTCAGTAGTCGTCATGCTCGATTACGTCTCGCTAGAAGACGACCTCACCGAAGAAGAGCAGATGATTCGGGACACCGCCCGTCAGTTCGTCGAGGAGAACGTGAAACCCGACATCGGCGACCACTTCGAGGAGGGCACCTTCCCCACCGAACTCATCCCCGAGATGGGCGAACTCGGCTTCTACGCCCCGAACTTGGAGGGCTACGGCTCGCCGAACGTCAGCGAGACGGCCTACGGACTCCTCATGCAGGAACTGGAGGCCTGCGACTCGGGCCTGCGCTCGATGGCCAGCGTGCAGGGCGCGCTCGTGATGTACCCCATCCACGCCTTCGGGTCCGACGAGCAGAAAGACGAGTGGCTCCCCGACCTCGGCATGGGCGAGGCGGTCGGCTGTTTCGGCCTGACCGAACCCCAGCACGGCTCGAACCCCTCCGGAATGGAGACCCGCGCGGAAGCCGCCGACGGCGGCTACGTCCTCAACGGCTCGAAGACGTGGATTACGAACTCGCCCATCGCCGACGTGGCGGTCGTCTGGGCGCGGGACAAGACCAGCGACGGCAACCCCGTCCGCGGATTCCTCGTGGAGACCGAGCGCGACGGCGTGACGACCAACAAGATTACCGAGAAGCTCTCGCTGCGCGCGTCCATCACGGGCGAAATCGGGCTGAACGACGCGTTCGTCCCCGAGGAGAACGTCCTGCCCGGCGTCTCGGGCATGAAGGGACCGCTGTCGTGTCTCACGCAGGCGCGGTTCGGCATCGCGTGGGGCGCGGTCGGCGCGGCCCGCGACTGCTTCGAGACGGCCCGCGACTACGCCACCGAGCGCGACCAGTTCGGCGGCCCCATCGCGCGCTTCCAGATGCAACAGCAGAAGCTCGCGGAGATGGCGACCCAGATTACGACGAGTCAACTCCTCGCGCACCGCCTCGCGGAGTTGAAGGAGCGCGGCGACCTTCGCCCCCAGCACGTCTCGATGGCCAAGCGCAACAACGTCCGGATGGCCCGCGACCAGTCGCGGGTGGCTCGGGAGATACTGGGCGGCAACGGTATCACGACCGACTACTCGCCGATGCGCCACATGGCGAACATGGAGACGGTCTACACCTACGAGGGCACCCACGACATCCACACCCTGATTCTGGGAGAGGATTTGACGGGGATTGCCGCCTACGAGTGACTTGACGAAGCTGTCGGTTCGGCGTTTTCAGGTCTGTCACTGAAGGTACCGAAGTGAACGGTGTCGAGGAGCGGACTACTGCCGACGAAAAGGAGTCTTCCGCACAGCACCGCGACAGGACAGCATCTCGACCGCACAGCACCGCAACCGCACAGCAATCTATCGCCGATACAAAGGAGTCTCCCGCACAGCACCGCGACAGCGACCGCGGACCTCATACCTCCCCAACCGACTGCGGTCCTCGGCTTCGCCTGCGGTCCTCATCCGTCGCGCGGAGATGGCGCGGCGCACCTGCGCCGCGCCAGCGCGCGCCGGGTAGAACAGTCAACCGAGCGATGGCGGACTGACCGAACCACCGAGCGAACGCTGACCGACCAGACCACCGTCGGGTGGGGTAAAGGGGCCGGTCGCTCGCGTTTACGTGGTCGTCTCCGCGGGCAACTATTCGGCGCGCGGTTTGCGCCGAATATCCCGTGGAGCGACCGCGAGCGACCGGGGGCTTTCTGAGACATTTCGTCGATTGTCGCTGTTCCCTCTCGCCGCAGTCTCGACTCTCCGAGTGACTTTTCACTACCTCTTTCCTACCTCTATTCGGTGAACCTTCACGTCCGCTACGAGGGCGACGACGACCCGAAGAAGTGTACAGCGCGGAAGCTCGCGCGCTTCGACCTCGCCGAGCTTCACCGGAGCGCGTCGGCGACGCCCTACGGCATCGTGCTGAATCCCCACGCCGAGCAGGCACTGTCCCCGGCCGACCGCGCCGAGACCGACCGACTTGTCGCGCTCGACTGCTCGTGGGAGACCGCCGAGCAGGCGCTGTTCGAGATGCCCGGCGTCCACCGCGCGCTCCCGTTCCTCGTGGCGGCCAACCCCGTCAGTTACGGCAAGCCCTTCCGACTGAACACCGTCGAGGCGTTCGCCGCCGCGCTCACGATTCTGGGCGAGCGCGAGGAGGCCGAACGAATCCTGAGCAAGTTCACGTGGGGCGAGACGTTCCTCGAACTCAACGCCGAACCCCTCCGCCGGTACGCCGACTGCGAGGACTCGACCGAAGTGGTCGCGGTCCAACAGGAGTACCTCGACGCCGGAGAGGCGCGAGCGGACGCCGAATCGAACTGATTACCTCGCGACCCTCTACTTTTGACTACCCCGCGAGCGTCCGATTTCGGGCTTCTGCGGTCCGTTCTCCCCGTTCTGCCAGTCCCTCGCCGACGAGCGCGACGACCGTCCCGTTCCGGCTCGGGTTGCGGAACTCCGCCGACGCGACGTTTCGCGCTGGCGCGAGCGTCGTCTCGACCCTGCTCCACCCCTCGCCAGCGTCGAAGCGCCACAGCGACAGGAACTCCTCTGTGGTCCGGGCGCGCTCGACCGCGGCGTCGTCGTAGCCGACCGACAGCGAGAGCCGCGAGTCGGTGGCCTCCGCTCCGGTCGGGAGCGCGAACAGCGCCTCCCCGACGACCTGTCGGTCCGTTATCGGCAGGGGCGGCACGTCGGCGCTCGCGTCGAGCGCCACATCGCTGGCCGTCAAGGAGTCGAGGAGGGTCACCCCGAGGCGGACCTCCTCGCCGACCGCGGTCGAGTTCCGGGCGGCGTAGACCTCCCACCCGGACGAGTTCGCTACCGAGACCGAGACGAGTCGGGCGGCCGACGAGCGCGCGAGCGCGATTTCGGCGAAGCCGTCGTCCCGGAACGTCGAGTTCGCCACGATTGCGCCCGTCGACCGGACGAGCGCGACGCCGAACTGCGAGTGGTCCGCGACCGAGAGGTTCCGGAGCGTCGCCTCGTCCGAGCGCCGGACCGAGACGCCAGCGAGGTTGTTCGCGACGGCGAGGCCCGCGAGCGTGGCGTTTGGCGAGCGCCGGAGGAAGACACCCGTGTTGCTCCCGCGGATTTCCCCGCCGCGGACGCGCAGGTCGGGCGCGTTCTCCACGAAGAAGCCGTCGCCGAGGTTGTTCACCGCCGAGACGTTCCGTAGCGCCACCCCGGTCGCGCCCCGGACCGCCACGCCAGCGCCCCACCGCGTCGTCGTGAGGTCGCGGACCGTGACGTTCGAGCGCGGGTCGGCCCCGCCGACGAGTACGCCGGGGAACGAAGCTCCCCGAGCCCTCGTTCGGGGGCTCACGAGGACGCCGACGACGCCGGGACTTCCGCCGGGTCCGGCCGCGACGGTGTGGTTCCCACCCCTCAATGTCACGTCGTCGGTCCGAATCTCGATACAGGCTCCGAGCCCGGTCCGCGGCCGGGTCGGGGACGCGTTCTCCACGTCGGCGGCGAGGACGTACTCGCCGGGTTGGGTGATGGTAGTGCAACTCGAAATTCGGGTCGGGGCGGTCGCGCTTGGGGTGGTCTCGGCTCCGGTGGTCTCGACGGCCGAGGAGGTCGCCACCGCACCGGCTGGCGCGACCGCGAGGAGACCCGCCAGCGCGACGAGCGCCATCGTGCGTCGGTTTAGCACGACGAAGGAATCGGTGGACGGACAGTTAGTCGTTGTCGCCGTCCGCGAGGAGGGACCGGCGCGCTCGACTCTGTAACCTTTAAATGCCGTGACGGCCAACCGGTCGGTATGGCCAGCTTCGACAAAGCGGAAGCGCGAATCCTCGACAAGATGATTTGCATGCGGTGCAACGCTCGCAACCCCCACGAGGCCGACAACTGCCGCAAGTGCGGCTACGGCAAGCTCCGACCCAAGAGCAAGGAACCGCGCAACGCCTGACGCGGCCTCGCGGCTCCAATTCTGCTTCGGTCCTCGCCGCCGGACAGCGACTGCTCTCTCGTTCTCTTACTTTCTTCTCTCGTTCTCTCTGACGTGCTACTCGCCCGAGCCGGGATCGCCGGTCTCCTCGATTCGTGCTTCGTACTTGACCAGCGCCTCGTTCAGGGCCTCCTCGGCGTCCACGTCCAGCGACTCGGCGACCGAGAGGAGGGCGAACAGCGCGTCGCCGAGTTCGTCCGGGTTCACGTCCAGTCGCTCGGGATTGGCTCCGTAGTCGGTCGAGTCGTTGGCGTCCTTGGCCAGTTCGCCGACTTCCGAGGCGAGGTCTAAGATTCGGTAGGCCGGGTCGGCGTCCATGTCGTGTTCCGCGAGGAACTCCGCGACGTTCTGTTGGGCCTTCATGTTCGGAGTCGAGAGAGGAAGCGCGAGCGAGAAAAGCGTTGTCGATTACTCGTCGGGATACTTCGGCTCGCGGCGCTCGGCGCGTTCGAGCGCGCGCTCGACGACTTCGCGCACGTCGCCGTGGAACTCGTCGCCGTGTCCGGCGTACATCGACTCGACGCCCTCGGGCATCCGGTCTAAAATCTCGCGGATGCTCTCGATTTCTCGCTCGCGGGACTGGCCCGCCATGTCGGTCCGGCCGAAACTGCCGTCCTCGAACGCGCCGTCGTTGTACACCACCACGTCGCCGCTGAAGATGGTCGTCTCGGAGACGAACGCGAGGTGGTCGTCGGCGTGACCCGGCGAGTAAACCGCCTCGAACTCCTCGTCGCCGATTCGGAGGCTGTCGCCGTCGGAAATCCGGCGCGTCCGGCGGGGGTGGTCGTCGTAACAGAGGAGTTCCGGGTCGTAGGCGTCCAGCACGGTGTCGAGTTCCGCGACGTGGTCGCCGTGCTGGTGGGTCAGGACCACGGCGTCTACCTCCTCGGCGTGGTCGGCGATTGCGTCCACGACGCCGGGCATGCTCCCGGCGTCTACCAGCACCGTCCTGTCGCCCTCGGCGAGATAGGCGTTACAGGTGAACGTCTCCGCGTCGGCGGTGACGTTGTGTACTTGCATGCCGGGCTGTTCGACCGCACCCCTCAAAACCTTGACGGGCGGCAGGAGACTTTAGTGGTCCAAGCACCTACATTCATTTACACATGGGATTTGGGAGCTACGACGAGTCCGAACAGGAGAATCAGGACTACGATACCGACCTCGACGACGATAACGGCGTGAACACCGAGGAGAACTCCCACGAAGGCAGTGTCGACTTCGAAATCGGAGCCTCGAACGACGAACTCCTCGACCGGCTAGAGGACATCAAGGACGACGACCAGAGCGAGACGTAACCCCCGAGGAGAGGCCCGTGAGACTCGACGGCTCGCGACCCGAGGGCGTGCGACACGACGGGGCGGGATTCCACCCGTGAAGTCCGGCGTCCGCGCGCTGGGTATCGCCGAGTCCTACCGACAGCGTCGGAGTACGCTCGCGGGCGTCGTCACCCGAGCGAGTCGCGTCGCCGACGGATTCGCCTACCGGACCTGTACGGTCGGCGGCAGCGACGCGACGGACGCCATCATCGACGTATTTTCCGCACTGGACCGCGAGGACGTGAGATACGTCTTCGTCGCGGGCATCGCGCTGGCGTGGTACAACGTCGTGGACCTGCGCCGAGTCGGCGACGCCATCGACCGCCCCGTCATCTCGGTCACGTTCGAGGAGAGTCCCGGTCTCGTCGCGGCCCTCGAAGCCGAGTTCGACGGCGACGCGCTCGAAGAACGCAAGGAAGTCTTCGAGCGTCAGCCACCCAGAGAGCGACTGAGCGTCAACGACCAGACGGTCTTCGTGCGCTCGGTCGGTGTCGGGGCGAACGAGGCCCGCGACGCGGTGCGGGCGTTCACGCCGGAGGGCGGTCGGCCCGAACCGCTCCGCGTCGCCCGACTGGCCGCGCGCGCTGGCGACGACCTGCGCCGGAAGACCGAGCAAGAGTGACGACCGTACGAGAGCGGACCGAGCCTCGACGCGCTCGTTGACACGTTCAACACAGCGAGCGCTCGGTGAAACGGACTCTCGTTTGGGTGGACTGAAAGGGGTCGCCCGGTCGCGGGTCGGAGACCCGTGGTCGCCTGACCGTCCCCCATCCGGAGCGAGCGGTTGCGCGGCGCTTCGCGCCGCGAGCAAGCGAGCGGAGGATATGTCGGTCAGCGACCGCGACCGGACGAGGGCTTTCTGAACGTTCCTCGGGATGGCTTTCTCTGCGACTAGTCGTCCAAACCCCGAAACGGCGACTTCAGCAGTATCTCGAAAACAGGCTCCGATTCCGATGCCACCGACTCTTAGTACCCGACCCCCGAACGCATCGCTATGGGAGAAATGGACGGCCTCGACGTGACCGACTGCACGCGCTGTCCCGAACTCGTGGACTGCCGGAGTCGAATCGTCAACGGCACCGGACCCGCGGACGCGGACCTGCTGTTCGTCGGCGAGGGACCCGGCGAGCAGGAAGACCAGCAGGGCGAACCGTTCGTCGGGCGGAGCGGCACGATTCTTGACGACAAACTGCGCGACCGGGGACTCGCCCGCGAGGACGTGCGCATCACCAACTGCGTCCGGTGCCGACCGCCGGAGAACCGCGACCCGACCGCCGACGAGTTGGACAACTGCTGGCCCTACCTCGAAAGCGAAATCGAGCAGATAGACCCCGAGGTGATAATCACGCTCGGGAAGGTGCCGAGCGAACACCTGCTCGGTGACGACGTGGCGGTCACGAAGGAGGCCGGGTCGGTCCGGACCGCCGAACTCGGCGGTGCAGTCCGAGACGTGTTGATTTGCGTCCATCCCGCGGCGACGCTGTACGACCGGAGCCAAGACGAGACTTTGGACGCCGCACTCGACAAGGCGGCCGCGATGGCTGGCGAGGAGTCGGGCGGCCAGTCGCAACTCGGCGACTTCTGACCCGCGAGGAACGGCCGACGGCCGACCGCGGACGGCAGACTGAGGAGCGAAACCCGGACTGCGGACCGAAGGCCCAAACCGTGGACGAAGGCCCCGGACCGCGGACGCCGGTTTCGGCCGGAGTAACGAGTGAATAACAATGGGGTCGCCGTCGGAAGAAAGCGGTCCATGCCCCTACCCCATCCCTCGCTCTCGCTCGAAATCGAGACGCTCGCGTTCGCCGCCGCGGCCGTCCTCGTCCCGCTCGTCGTCGCGGCGCTGGTGTACGCCGACGCGCGACGCCGACGAGCGGACGCGCGACGGGCCGACGCGCGTTCGCGGGGCGCGTCGCTGGCACCCCTCGCGTGGGGCGCGGCGACGTTCTTCTCGGGCGTCGGTTGCGCCGTCGTCGCGGCGTGTTATCTCGTCGTGCGGAGCCGGTGAGGAGCCAGCACACGGTCGCGTAGCGACACCTCGCCCCGCCGCTACCTATCCAGCGCGGCCCACCGGAACGCGTCGTCGAACGCCAGCGCCGACTCGTAGCGGTCCGCGGGGTCGGCCGCGAGCGCCCGGTCGAGGACCGCACCGAGTCGCCCCGAGAGCGAGTCCGTCGCCGTCGAGCCGAGCGGCGGCTCTCCGGCGGTTCGAGTCGGGGGGCCGCCACCGAGGAGGTCGCTCGCCAGCGCGCCGACGCGGTACACGTCGGCGGCCACGTCACTCGAATTCTCTGGCGGCGCGTAGGGGTCCGGCTCTCGGACCGGATTAGAGGGGTCCGTGTCGTCGCGGACCGGGGCGAGCGCGTCGGCGAGGAACCACCCGCCGACCGCGACCTCCGGGGCGGAAGCGGGGTCGTCGGAGTCGGGGGCGACTCGCCCGCGGAGGACGTGCCGGGGCGCGAGGCGGCCGTGGACGACCTCCCGTCGGTGGGCGGCGTGGAGCGCGCGCGCCGCCCCAGAGACGACCTCGACGCGCTCGCGCCGGGCGAGGGGCCACGAGTCGGCCAGCGACCCGCCAGCGAGATACGGCGTCTCGAACCACGGCATCGCGTCGCCCTCGCGGGCGTCCCCCGCGCCGTACTCCCGAATCGGGAGGACGCCCTCGGCGTCCACGTCGCTCCAGCGTTCGACCGCTCGCGCGAACTCCTCGCGGTGGCGCGCGTCGGTCAGGCGCGTCTCGGCGACCAGCGTCGGGCCGTCGGGCGTCCGGACGCGCTTGAGGTGCGTCTCGGTGACGGGACCGCCGCCGAGTCGGGCGAGACGACCCAACTCCGCGTCGGCGTCGGGGTGCGGAGCGGTCGCCGTGGAGTCGCGGGTCGCTCGCCGGTAGCCCGCGGCCAGCAACCCCGCGCCGACGAGTCCGAGGAGGCCGACTCCGGGCGCGGAGGTGGCGAACTCCGCGGCGGTGGCGAGCGGGGCCGAGAGCGGTCTGGCGGGCGGGTCGATGGCGTAGAAGCGACCGCTCCGGGTGCCGACGACCACGAGGTCGCCAGCCGACCGAATCCAGAGCGTGCGCTCGGCGTCGGCGTCGAGCGACCACTCCTCGCGGCCGGTGTCGGCCGCGAGCGCCCGGACGGTCCGGTCGTCCGCGACGTAGACGTGGCCGTGGGCGACCCGGCCCCAGTAGCCGAAGTAGCGCGACCGCACCTCGTACTGCCAGCGTTCGCGGCCAGTGTCGGCGTCCAGCGCGACGACGGCGTCCTGCGTGGACGTGTACACCCGACCGCCCGAGACGACGGGCATGAACCCGCCGATGTCGGGGTTTTCGACGGTCTCAGCGTCGCTCTCGTCGGGGTCGTAGACCCAGCGTCGCTTTCCGGTCCGAAAGTCCACCGCGACGAGTCGGTCGGTCCAGACGTAGGCAGAATCGTCGTCTACCGCGCCGCCGATGGTGTGGGGACGGACCGGGCCGACGCGGGTCCGGAACCGACGCGCGCCGTCCGCGAGCGCGACCCCGTAGACCGCCGACTCCGACCACCCGACGAGGAGGTCCCCACGAATCGCGGCGGGCCACGCCGCGCCCTCTTCCACCGGTTCGTGCCAGCGTCGTCGCCCGTCCGAGCGCCGGAGGGCGGCGAAGCCGTCTCTGCCGCCGAAGATCACGCTGTCGTCGGTGAGGAGCAGACCGCGGACCAACTCGGCCGACGCGGCGGTTCGCCAGCGCAACCTCCCGTCGGCCGCGTCGAGCGCCAACAGGTCGCCGTCGGCGACCGCGAAGACGCTCCCGTCGTCTACCTTGAGTTGGCGCGTCCGGGTCGCCTCCTCGCGGTGGGTCCACGTGACGCTCCCGTCGGCCGCGTCGAGCGCGGCGACGCCACCGTCGTCGCCGACGTAGACGCGCTCGTTCGGCCCGGACGCGACCGCGGGGAGACTCTCGGCCTCGTGTGACCAGCGAACGTCGCCGGTCCGGCGGTCGAACGCGCGGACCTCGCTCAGCGGGTCGCCCTCCTCGCGCTCGGCGTAGACGAACGCGAACGCCGCGCCGTGACCAGCGCCGAGGGGGTAGCAGACCGTCTCGTCACCATCGGCCTCGTACTGCCAGCGGAGTTCATGGCTGGTCTGGACGCCCGGAATCCCGGCCGCCGACCCACCGGCGGCCGGGGCGACTCCGGCGGTGGACTGGGCGAATCCAGTGTGGGCCTCGGCGACGCTCGCGCCGACGCCGCCCGCGCCGACGAGGAGCGCGCGGCGACTCGTCTCTCTGGGGGCCATATCGGGTGGGGACGCGCGGCGCTCTTGAGCGTTGGGGTCGGGGCGATTCCGGGAGTCCGCCTCGTCGCCGTCCCGTGCGGTAGCGTTAAGTGCGCGCTGTCGGAGAGTCCGCGTATGCCTACGTGTCCCTCCTGCGGGCGCGACGCCGACGACCCGAGCTACAGCCAGAAGCGAATCGAGCCGAAGGCCGACCGCGACGGCGTGACCGTCACCGCGACGACGAGCCAACGCTACTGGATGGTGCTGTGTCCCCACTGCGACGCGGTGCTGGGGACCGTCGAGGACCGGCGGTAGGGAACGTCGGGGACCGTCGATGACCGGCGGTAGAAAAGCGTCGCGCGCGCCGGGACCCAAAGCGTTATTTCGTATCCGTCGCTTCCGTGGAGTATGGACGACGACACGAGACAGAAGATAATCTCGGTGTTCTTCGTGCTGCTGATGCTCAGTTCGGGCATCGCATACACGATTTCGCTTATCTGAGCCGAGCAGTGCAACTCGACCGGACGACGCTCAGTACGAGAGTAGCTGGTCGAGGACCATCGCTCGAATCGCGTACCGGGCGTCCTCGGTGCGGAAGTAGACCGTCGTGAGGTCCGCCTCCGAGCGGCGTTGCTGTCGGTCTCGGTGGTCTCCAATCCTCCCGAGGAGCGACTCGAAGCCCTCGGACTCGGGCGAACACTCGGCGTACGACCCCGAGTCGATGGCTTCGCGGGCGACCTCTCGCTCGGCGGACGGCAGGTCCGCGACCCGAATCGGCGCGAGCGCGTCGCGGGCCTCCTCGGGCGGGGTCTCGCGCTCGACCTCGATTCTGCTCTCGTGCATCGCGTCGCACCCGACCAACGGGAGCGACGAACAGCCCGCGAGGCCGCCGCCGACGAGCGCCGCCCCGCCAGCCAGCAGTTCGCGTCGCGTCGCGTTCACGTCGCGCAATCGACCGGACGCCGGAATGAGTTTTGTGGTCCGGCGACTGCGACGCCCCTCGGGTCGGTGGCGCGGTACGGTGGCGCAGTGCGGTGAGTCAACACGGCGGGAAGCCCCGAATCTGGACGAACAACTGCTTGCTCTCGGGCGCGAGGTCGTCCCACGACACCCGACGCTCGTCCACGATGGTCTCGGGGTCGAGCGCGGGGTCAGTGAGGACGGTGTAGGCCGTAACTCGCGGCGGGTCGAGTTCCGGTTCACCGCCCTCTTGGCCGCCTTCGGTACCGTCCCCGCCGCCGGTCTCGGTCGCCGTCGTCGTCTCTCCACCCATTCCCGTCGTCTCCGCTCCACCGGCACAGAGGTCCGGCAGTGGGTCGGCGGCCGGACCGCTCGGCGACCCGACGACGACGCGCATCGCGTGGCCGAATATCTCGTGGGGCGCGCAGTGGAGGTCGTAGACGCCCGACTGCTCGAACGTGTAGAGCCAGTAGCCGCCCTGCGGGAGCGCCGGGGCCGAGAACGGCGGCACCTCGTCGGGCACGCGCTGGAGGTAGCCGAACGCCGGGTGGTACGCCGTCACGGTGTGATGCGGAGACGCGTAGCTGAACCGCACCGTGTCGCCCGGTTCGACGTAGAGGCCGGTCGGTTCGAAGACGAACTCCGGAATCGGCGCGTCGCGGGGCCGAATCTGAACCTCAACCTCGTGGTCGGCGCTGGTCGGCGGGTCGGTCTCGTCGGACAGCGCCGGGAAGCCCCACACCGGGTCTATTTCGTCGTCCTGTCGCGCTCGCTCGCGGGCTTCCGCGGGACTGCGCGCGTCCGTCGCCTCCTCGGCGGACGCGACGGACGCCGCGCGCTCGCTGGCCGCGCTCGTTCCTGCGAACGCCGTCAGCGCGCCAGCACCGCCGAGCGCGCGCAGGACGCTCCGGCGGTTCGCGCTCGGGTCCGAAGTCGTTCGGTCGGTCGATTCGTCGGTCGTCGGTGTCTCGCGTCCGGAATCCCCCATGATTCGACTGGGGTTCACCACGAGTTTGGATAAAGTTACCCTACGATAGTCAACAGTTTCGGAGCGTCGGCCGTTCGGTCGAGTCTCCGTCGGGAGTCCGAGTCGCCGACCGGGGCTACACGCTGTCGTCCCACACGTCCGCCATCGGACTCTTGCGGCCGGTCGAGGAGTCCGACTTCCTCCCCGACGAGTCCCCGCTCGCGGACCGGCCGGGAGACGACGAGTCGCCCGACGAGCGCCCGCCCGACGCCGACCCGCCGCCGGACCCCGAGCGACCGCGGGAGCGCGAGCGGTCCCGAGTTCTGCTGGCCGCGCCCGCCCCGGCCGCCGACTGGCTGGCGCTCCGGGGGTCGAACTCCGGCAGGTCCGGCGTCGTCATGCGCTCGACCTGTTCGCGGAACCAGTCGGGCGTGTCGGTCTCCGCGCGGTCGAAGACTTGCAGGAGGCTCTGGTCGGCGAGGTAGGTCGCGCCGTAGTCGTCGGGTGCCCGGACCACCCGGCCGCAGGCCTGAATCACGGTCCGGAGCGCGGCCCGGTAGTACCACGCCCACTGGCCCTCTTGGAGGCGGTGGGCGACTCTGGAGTCGTTGGTGTTGAGGAACGGCGCTTTGCAGACGACCTGCCAGCGCGCGAGGTCGCCTTTGAGGTCGAGGGCCTCCTCCATCTTCACCGAGAGGAAGACCTCCTCGCCGTCGGTGGCCTTCCACGATTCGAGTTGGGCGTCCCGACTCTCCTTGTCGTGGGTCCGGACGCGGTCGCCGACGCCGAAGTCGTCGAGGAGGTCCGCGAGGCGCTCCTGAATCGCGTAGGAGTGGGCGTGAATGATGCCCTTCTCTCCTCGGTGTTCCTGCATGACCCGGACCACCGTACGGGCGATTTTCGGGAGAGTCTCGTCGCGGTGTTCGTAGGTCATCTTCCCTCGGGTCACGTCGTAGAGCGGCCGGTTCTCGACGGGGAAGGTGTGGCCCACGTCCACCAGCGCGACGTTCGCGGGGTCGAGACCGACCTGCCGACAGAACGCCTGCTTGTTCAGGATGGTCGCCGAGAGGAGCGCGAACTTGTTGCCCCGCTCCCAGACCGTGTGGCTCAGGTACCGCTCGGGGTTCATCGGCTTTATCGTAATCCCGCTTCCCCCGCCGTCCGGTTGGTCCACGACCCACGTCGTTGCGCTCTCCGAATCGCGGTAGTCCTCCACGAACCAGTCCAGTTCGCCGATGAGTTCCTGTAGTCGGTCGCGCTCGGCGGCCTCGTGGGGGTCGAGTTCCTGCCGCGCGAGCAGTTCGTCTTTCTCCCTGCGACACCGATTCCCGAGTCGGTCGGCGTACTCGACGGCGCGGTCCACGCCGGCGCTCTCTAGGTCGGGCACGTTCAGGTCGTCCCAGATGGGCACCGTCCGGGGGTTCAGGTCGATGGCGGCGTACATCTCGGCCCACTCCGCGAGGCCGTGGGCCTCGTCTATCACCACGCAGTCGCGCTTGCGGAACACCTCCGACCCGGCGGTCCGCATGAAGTACGCCAGCGTCATCGCCGCTATCTCTCGGTTGCTGGCGATAGCTCGATCCGAGAAGTATGGACAGCGGTGCTTGACCGAGCAGTCGTACCCCTTCTCGCGGGCGCAGGGTGCCCTATCGACAGGCGTGTCGGTCTCGCCCGGCAGGATACAGGAGTAGTTGCGCTTGCCCCGAATTATCTTGAGGTCGTCCAGCAAGTCGTCCTCGGCCACGTCGTCCAGTTGGGAGACCTGCGGCGTGGTGTAGTAGGCCCCGGTCGCGTCGCTCGGCGCGGCGTCGTCGGGCGTCCGGGCGCATCCAGCGATGGCCCGCGCCAGCAGGGACTTGCCGCTCCCGGTCGGCGCGCGCACCAGCACCACGTCGTTGCCGTCGGCGAAGGCGTCCCGGATGTCGGTCAGGGCCTCGCGCTGAGTGCCCCGATAGGAGGGCGCGGGGAACGCGTCGAAAATCCGGTCGGGGTTCACTGTTCGAAGTCACGGCGGTATCGGAAATAAAGGCTGTCGGTCGCGCCGGTTCGATTGTCGCTCGGAAGACGAACAACTAAAGTTGACGTGTCGGCTCAGTGTGTGGTATCCGGAATGTCATCTCCGCTTCGTCCGGTTTGCGTTACGAACGCAGACCATCACGTCCGGGCAAAGCATCTCGTGGGCGTAGACGAGTCCGGGAACGAAGTTTCGGCCGACGGTCGCTGCGTCACCGTGGCAGTTAGAACGCGCCGAGCTAACGACGCAGAATTGGTTCGTGCGATGGTAGATAGCGGTCTCGAACCGTTCAGACACAAATCCTCGACCGTGGTCCGGCACGGTTCGTTGAATCAGACCGAACGACAGCAGAGAGTGGAAGAGTTCATCGAATCCCTTTCTTCGACGCCCATCACGTGGACCGCAATCGTCTGTGAGGACGGGTTCGACCAACGTGACCGTGCAGCGGCGGTGAGCGTCGCAACCAAGAAAGCCATCACGGGCGCTCTCGACCAAGAAATATTCGACGGTGAAGACGACCCGGCAGTGCTGCTTCACGACGGCAAGCGAGACGGATACAGCGACTACAGCGAGTACCTGCGGAAACAGCTCGCAATGAAGTTCGACACGAGTTTCCAGCGGAATATCTGCCCGGTCCATCTCACGTTCCTTCAGGACGCCGACCGGACGTATCCACAGTCGAACGCGGCAGATTACATCGCGGGCTATCTCCGAAACGCGATGGCCGATCGAACGACGGTCGAAGATTTCGAGACGCTTCACGTTCTAGATTCGTCTTGGCTCCAGAGCGGCGGGACACCTGCACCGGTTTACGAACTCGAAGCACTCCGCCCGGTCGAGGAGAAAGAGATGCGGTCCAGAATCCTCTGTTGGTTGATGGGGCGAGGTATTCCCCCGGAGCCGAATCCGAGCGGTTACGATCCGTTTCGAGAACAAGTCGAACAGCTCTCGAACCCTGTCGTACGTGAGTATCTCCTCGGCGAGTTCTGAAAACCGGATGTCATCGGGCCGTGAGCTACTACCTCACTGCCCTCACCGACGCGGCGGCGCGTTACGCTAACCGCCAACGTCGCATCCTCAGTGTAGAGTAAGTGTTCAGGTAACAAAAATGTTTTCAAACTTTTAGTTTTCCATACAATTGCTGGCGCTACACTATCGTCTACTAGAGCGCCGCCACGTCCTCGGCGCGAGGGTCGTCGGGGAGTCGGTCGATGCAGTCGAAACAGAGGAAGTGTTCGGTCCCGTCGGAGTCGAACTCCAAGGTCATCCCGCCGGTCGCGTCGTGTTCCAGCGTCCAGAGGTTGGCGATGCCGCCCGCGATTTTGACCTGCTCGCCGCATCCGTCGCAGGTTTGCTTGGCCATGTCGGAGACAGCGGCCCCACCGACAAAGCCCTGCCGACGGAATCGAATCGTATATAACCGAGTTCGTCGTGAGAGTGAGTATCAAAGTCGGCTTCGGCCGACGTGGGTGGACACATGCACGAACCAGATTCCTTCACAGCGACTGCCGTAGACCCCGGCGATCACTCCCAGACCGTTCACAGCGCGTTCAACGACCCGGAGGACGACGAACCGTTTGTTCAGACGGTTCTCGACGCACTGGCCGAAGCGTCGGACCGTCCGGTGGACGAACTGAGCGTTCGCCTCTACGACGTGGTGGACCCGGACGCGCTGAACGACCTCTTCCGACCGACTCGGCGGGGTTCGGTCCGCGACGGCGGCCGGGTCGCGTTCGCCCTCGGCGAGTTCGCCGTGGAACTTCACGCCAGCGGCCACGTCTTCGTTCGGAAGACCCACTGACTTCCCCCGGCGGACGCTACACCTCGTCGTCGGGGTCGCGCCTGTCGGCCATCCGGGCGGCCTCGTCGGCGTATCGCTTCCGGCGCTCGGTCTTCTCGACCGCTTCGAGGCGGTCGGGAGCCACGTCGAGCGCGGCGGTCACCGGGTCGAGGAGAACCCGTTTGTTCCGGTGTTCGCGGACGAACCGCTCGCCGTCGGGCGTGGCGTACGTGACGACGATGGTGTGTTCGTCCTGCGCGTAGGTTCGTTCGACCATCCAGACGCGAACCGGCTCGTCTTCGAGCGTCTCGGTCGGCATGTTCCGTGTCGGTGGTTCTCGGTCGGCGAGGTTAGGTTCGGTCCCGAACCTGTGCGGGCGGGCGATTCGGGTCCGCTCTCGCGACGCCCGACGAAACTGCCCGACGCCTTATGCTACTGCGTCACGTAGTCCGCCGAGACCGATGGACGTGAACTGCGAGGAGTGCGCCGGGTGTTGCATCGACTGGCGAGCAATCGCGCCCGTCGCGAGCGACCACGAGCGACGCGGCCCGCGCGAACCGCTGGACGACGCTTACAACCTCGTCCCGCTGACCCGCGACGATACGCGGGCACTCCTCGACGCCGGACTCGCCGACGCGCTGACGCCGCGGCTCTGGCGCGACGAGTCGGGCGTCGAAATCGACGGCGTGTCCGTCTCGGCCATCGACGGCAGGCCCGCCTTCTTCCTCGGGTTGCGCAAGCCGCCGAAACCGGTCGGGCCGTTCGGAACCGACCCGACGTGGCTCCCGACCTGCGTCTTCCTCGACCCGACGACGCTCCAGTGTCGGATTCACGGCGACGAGACCTACCCCGAGGAGTGCGCCGACTACCCCGGCCACAACCTGCAACTGGACCGCGAGACCGAGTGCGAGCGCGTCGAGGAGGCCTTCGGCGGCGACCGACTGGTGGACGACGACCCGCCCGAGGACTTACCGGGGTTCCTGTTGGGACCCCAAGCCGTCGGCCAGAAGGTGTTCGTCTTCCCCGACCCGGAGCGGCTCTCGGGCGTCGTTGGGCGAATCACCGACGACGAGTTGACCGACGACGACCGCGCGCTGTTCGTCGCGGCCGCAGTCGCGTCCGCGCCCGGCACGACCGCGGTCAACCGCGAGCGATTCGAGAGCGCGCTCGCGACGGCCCGCGAAGCCGACTCGTGGGCGGGACGGGCTATCGCCGACTGGGAACGCCGCGCCGGAGGCGACGAGTCGGCGGCCGAAGACCGGGCGACGGGAGACAGCACTCCGGCCGCCGACCCGCGAGTCGCCGAGGAGGTCGAACTCGCGCGCGGCGCTCCCGAGACGCCGGGTTGGAACGAGTGAGACGAAGCGTTAGGAAGATAGGCCGACCGTGACGGCCACGGTCGGTGCTACGCGACGCGAATACCGCGATACAGGAATACTCACGAACCGCTACGTACCGGACTTTATCTCCTCGAACTTGTCGAGGAGGGCCTCCGCGGAGTCACCCGAATCGTATTCTACCGAACCGTGATAGGTCGTTCTGTCGTCGTCTTCGCTCACATCGACGGTGTTGTTCTTGCGTTCACGGCGCTCGTGTTCGTCTTCGTCATAGGCACCCATTGACATGACAACCACACTCATGGGTAAGCCTCGGCCGGTAATGAATGTAACGGATAATCACATTCTTTTCGCTCCTTGGAAGCAGGTCGAAATATATCGAGCGAGGGACGCGGAACGCCAGTCGTGACACAAAACGTAAATCCCTCGCCGGGCTAGGACCGCTCGTGGCAAGTCCGCTCCGCTTTCGCCGCTCTACGGAGCGGTGGACCGACGAGAAGGTCGAACGCGACCTGTACGCTCCCCTAGACGAGAAGTTCGGTGCCGAGATGCCGACACCCCATTACCGTGGACCGTCGGGCTACGAGACCCGGCGCATCGAGATGGACAACGGCGACCTCGCGCTGTTCTGCTGGAACGACGACGAGGCGTTCTGGCTCGGCAACACCGAGACGCCCTCCGCCCTCTGGCGCACCGAGAAGTACACCTTCGAGGAGATACCCTATTCGGTCGCGCGGTGGGCCCAGCGCGAACTGCTGGGCGACCTCCGAACCGAGGCCCCGTGGCTGGCCGACTACGACCACCTCGCGTGGTTCTTCCTCCCGGTGCTGTTCTCGAAGGACGGCCGCGAGTCGTCCCGGACCTTCTTCCGGGACCACGCCGCAGGGTTCCCCGACGCGACCCGCGACGACGCGCTGGCGTTCTACGACGAGTTTCTGACCACCGGCGCGTTGGACGACCACCGCTACGAGATGGCGTCGAAACTCGGCACGAGTCCGCAGGTAGACCCCGTGCGGATGGCCTCGGCGATGAGCGAGTTCACCGCCGCGAAGCTGTTGACCGATGCCGGGTACGACGTGACGCCCGAGATAGAGGTCACGACCGGCCACTCGCTGGACTTCCGGGCCGAATCGCCCGGAAACGGCCACGAGTCGCCGCTGGTCGAGGTCACGCGTCCCCGACCGCCGACGCGCCGCCACGCCGACACGCCCGTCGCCGCGGTGCGCGAGACGGCCGAGACCAAGACCTCCGGGCAACTCCAGAAGCACGGCGGCGGCGCGGTGCTGTTCGTGGACTGCTCGGGGTTCCGCGACGACGAGTGGAACGCCGTCCGCGGCGAGCGACCCGCAGTGCGCCACCGCCCCGCGGTGGTCTTCCGGGCGCGACCCTCCGGTGAGGTCGAAGCCTATCGGAAGGGGTCGGTGCCGCTGGACCTCGGCGATGCCGTCGAGTGGGTGTAGCGAATCCCCAAAAACCTCGAAGCGGTTGCGGTCGCCGACGCGCCGCGGTTGCGGTCGCCGTGCCGTTACGGTGCGTCACGGTGCTGTGCGGTTGCGGTGCGGAAGTCCGCCAGCAATTCTACCGCGAGCGAGGGAACGACGTGACCGAGCGAGCGGACCAAGGAATCCCTCGAAGCCTCGCCGAGCGAAGCGAGGCGTGGCTGAGGGGGTGACGCCGTGTTTTTCATGAAAGTTTTGCAAGGGAGAAATCGCGGCGAAGCCGCGATTTCGACCGCAGGAAAAGTTTCAGAAGGAGACCTGCTCGGGACCGGTCGTGCCGAGCGTGGTCGGGTCGCGGTCGCTGTACCCCTTCCGGCCGATAGCCTTCGCGCTGACCGCCGAGTAGAGAAGCTCCTCGGCCTCGCTGGACGTGCCGAACGTCTCGGACTCGACGCGGCCGAACACGTCTGCCAGCGTCTCGGAGCCGTTCGGGAAGTCGAGTTCGTAGTCGCCGTAGGAGTCGGCGAGTTGGTCGGTCGTCGCGGGGTAGTCGTGGTCGCGGAGCAGTTCGGTCGCCTGTTGCAGTGGCATCGGCACATTCTACATCAAAGTTAATGATAAAGCTTCCTGCGGAATGGCATTGAGGAATTTAAGGTGTCTAAGGACGTTGGGAGAGCGCGGGGCTCCTCGGCGGGGCGTAGCGAAGCGCTTTCGGGCACCCCGCTCGTTCTGCGGGGTATGAGCGTCTTCGCGGACCTACACGTCCACACGACCAACTCCGACGGCGAGATGCGCCTGTCGGAGGTGCCCGAGGCCGCCCGCGACGCGGGCGTCTCGGTCGTGGCGATTACCGACCACGACCGCCTCCACCCCGAACTGCCGACGCCGGTCACGGCCTTCGAGGGCGTCACCGTCGTCCACGGCATCGAGTTGCGCGTCGAACCCCGAGGAGACGAGTACGGCGGCGTCGGCGAGCGCGTGGACTTGCTGGGCTACGGCGTCACGCAGACCGACGCCCTCACCGACGAACTCGACCGCATTCAGGCCGACCGGAAGGAACGCGGCCGGAAACTCATCGAGAACGTCGAGGAGTCCCTCGACATCGACCTCGACCTCGAACCCCGTGAGGGACTGGGGCGGCCCCACGTCGCCCGCGCCGTCGTGGACCACCCCGACAGCGGCTACGACGAGCCGAGCGCGGTGTTCGACGACCTCATCGGCAACGACGGCCCCTGCTTCGTCGCGCGCGATGTGACCTCGTTCGAGCGCGGCGTCGAACTGCTGGACGACGCCTGCGGACTCGTCGGCCTCGCACACCCGTATCGCTACGACGACCCCGAGGCGGCGCTCGAACTGACCCGCGAGTTGGACGCCGTGGAACGGTACTACCCCTACGACGAGGAGGTAGACCCGCGACCGGTCGAGCGCGCCATCGCCGAACACGACCTGATTCCGACCGGCGGGACCGACGCCCACGGCCGCGAACTCGGAACGGCCGGGTTGTCGAAACCCGAGTACCGTCACTTTCGCTCCTCGGTCAACCTGTAGACGGGGCTCGAAACGGGAGAAGCACTTCTAAGCCGTGTTTTTGTTGCTTTGAGTTATTTACGTCCGTGTCTGTGCCCGCGTCCGTGTCTTCGCCGAACGAGCGTCGTCCCGGACGAGAGGGCGGACTTCGGGCTGGAGCGGCGGAGTTACCGCGACCGGACGGCACTGCGACGACGACCGCACCGCGACGGCGATCGCACCGCGACAAACTGCACCGCGACGGCGACCGCACCGCGCCCCGAACCTCCCCGCTTGCGCGCTCGGCCGCGCAGAACCGCGAGCGCGGCCGAGCGCACGGCGCATCCTATCGTCGGTCGAGAGGCGCGAACTCCGGTGGCTGGTGCGGTTCTCGAACACGGGACGGGACCGCTGGCGCGGCGCGAAGAACCGCGGACGCTCTCGCCGATTCGACAGGTTCGATGGCCCGAACGCAGACGTTAAATTCCGTCAGCGACTACACCGTGATATGCGGTGTCACTACTGCGACCGGGACGCGGCGTTCGCGCCCGAGTTGAACGGCGTCCAAGTCGGCCTCTGCGACGCGCACTTCCGCGAGCAGTTCGAGTACCTCGCGGAGACCGACGCGCTGGCCTACCTGCGACAGGAGTTAGACGTAGACCGGCCGGAGTAGCGACTCGCGGTCGTCGGGCGTCGGAAAGATTTTGAATTAGGCGCGACCGGCGTCCACGTCGATGGCGTCCACGGGACACACGTCCACACAGAGCATGCAGTCGATGCACTGGGCCTCGTTGGCGGGGTCGGCTTTCTTCTCGCTCTCGGGGTGGTCGGGGGTGTCTACCCACTCGAACACGTCTACCGGGCAGTCCTCCAGACACGCGCCGTCGGCGATGCAGAGGTCGAAGTCCACGGCGACGTGCGTGCCGTGGATGCCCAATTTCTCCGGTTCGTCGACGGGACCCCACACGTCGTGGCCCTCGTGGTCGTCTACTTTCTCGCGGTTTTCGTGGAATTGCGGGTCGATAGCCATTCGAAGTTCACCTATCGAGAGACACGGCCCACGGGTACTTAAAATGACCCCCTGAACGGCCGTCTCAGGCTTTTAGGCCGGGCTAAAACCGAGGTACGAGGAGGGGATGGTCTGATACGAAAAGTTTGCCGACACGATACTTTAAATACTACCGGCCAGCGATAGCCAGCCATGGAGAAGGTTCGAGTCGAAGATGTCGAGTCGCGCATCGGTCCCGCCGACGTGAAACGACCGCTGACGCGCGCGCTCGGCGCGACCGGCCTCGCGGTGAACTACTACGAACTCGCGCCGGGCGACAGTTTCGCGTTCGGCTACCACGCCCACGGCGGCCAAGAGGAGGTCTTCTACGTCGAGTCGGGCACCGTCACCTTCGAGACCGAGGAGGGACCGGTCGCGGTCGGTCCCGGCGAACTCGTCCGGTTCGCGCCCGGCGAGTTCCAGCGCGGCGTCAACGAGGGCGACGAGCGGGTCGTCGCGCTCGCGCTGGGCGCGCCCAAGGAGAGCGGCGACCTCGACCTGCGCCGGGAGTGTCCCGACTGCGGCGAACGGACGCCCAACCGTATCGAGCGCGCCGACGACGAGGAGGGCGCGCTCGTCACGGTCTGCGAGGAGTGTGGCGCGGAGACCGGACGGTTCTCGTAGGTGTCGCTCTCGCCGAAAACAGCTACTCGCGCTCGCACTTCGGGTCGGGACCGAACTGCGTCCACGCCAGTCCCAGCAGTCCGACCGTCAGCACCGTCACTAGCACCTGCGCGACGTTCGCCCCGAGTCCGCCCGCGACCGCACCGGTCGCCAGCGCGGCCCCGCCGACAGCCGACGTGCCGACACAGCAGAGGCTCGCCAGTCCGCCGATTCCGAGGAGTCGCCACGGAACGTCGCCGTCGGTCATGCCCGAGCCTTCGCGGGCGACCCCTTTCGCTCTTTTGCCGACGCGCGTAGCTTTTTCCGCCCGGCCGGACACGGAACGACCGTGACGACTATCCCCAGTCCCGGTCTCGGAACCTCGGGCAACGACGACCCCGAACAGTGCGCCGAGACGGTCCGGCAGGCCCTCGACGTGGGCTACCGGCACGTCGATACGGCCCAGATGTACGACAACGAGGAGGCCGTCGGCGACGGCATCGCCGACAGCGACCTCCCGCGCGAGGAGGTCTTCCTCGCCACGAAGGTCCTGCCCGCGAACCTCGCGCCCGAAGACGTCCGCGAGACGACCGACGCGAGCCTCGACAGGCTCGGCACCGACTACGTGGACCTGCTGTACGTCCACTGGCCGATGAAGGCGTACGACGCCGACGAGACCCTGCCGGTGTTCGACGAGTTGTACGACGAGGGCAAAGCCGAGAACGTCGCGGTCAGCAACTTCACGCCCGACCTGCTGGACGAGGCCCGCGAGATTCTGGACGCTCCCGTCGTGGCGAATCAGGTCGAGATGCACCCCCTGCTCCCCCAAGACGACCTGCTGGCGCACTGCCGGGAACGA
Source organism: Halorussus salinus (assembly GCF_004765815.2). Taxonomy (NCBI): domain Archaea; kingdom Methanobacteriati; phylum Methanobacteriota; class Halobacteria; order Halobacteriales; family Haladaptataceae; genus Halorussus; species Halorussus salinus. The sequence continues at coordinate 433,258 of NZ_SBIS02000007.1, forward strand.
GATGTCACCGTCGTCGCGTACTGCCCGCTGATGCAGGGCGAGGCGGGCGACGTGGACGTGTTGGCCGACATCGCGGACGAGCGCGACACGACGCCCGAGGCCGTCAGCCTCGCGTGGCTGAACCAGCGCGACGGCGTGGTCCCGATTCCGAAGGCGACCGGCGTCGAACACCTCCGGGCGAACTTCGACCCGCCCGAACTCTCCGAGGACGAGGTGGCGCGTATCGACGCGATAGAGGAGCGCGAGCGACTCGTGGACCCCGACGACGCGGCGTGGAACTGACCCCGCGAGCAGAGCCAGCCGACGACGTTCTCCAGCCGTTCTGCCGTCCGACTTAATCGGTTCCGTCCCCATCACTGTCCTATGACCGGTGGGGAGCCAGAGTCACAGGACGAGGTGGCCGAGACGTTACCGATGATAACCGAAGGGGCGGAGGTGGTGCTGGCCGAACCGATGGACGAGGACCGGAGCGACGAGATAGCGACGGAGGTTCGACAAACGCTCCGGAACCTCGGCGAGGAGGAACTGCTCGCCGAGGCGGGCGGGGACGGGAGTATCCAGTGGGACCGACTCCGGGAGGCGTGGGACGGCCACGACCCCTCCGACGCGCTGACGAACAAGCTCTCGACGCTCCGCCAGCGCGGCCAGCGCACCCACCCGTCGCTGATGCAGGTCCGGTTTCGGGAGGACGAGACCGACATCGACTTCGCGCCCGGCCAGTACGTCACGTTGCGCTACGACGACACGCCCCGGCCCTACTCGGTCGCCTGCTCGCCCAACGAGAGCTACCTCGAAATGGCCATCCGGCGGGTCCCCGGCGGGACGCTGACCGGCGACCTCTGCGACGACGTGGATGCCGGGAAGGACGTGACTTTGCGCGGACCGAACGGCGACTTCACGCTACAGGAACCCTCCGAGCGCGACATGGTGTTTCTCTGCACGGGCACGGGGGTCGCGCCGTTCCGGAGCATGATAGACTACACCTTCGAGGAGGGCCGCGACGAACACGCGGGCACCGAGCGGGACCTCTGGCTCTTCCTCGGCACGGGGTGGAGAGACGACGTGGCCTACCGCGACCACCTCCAGCGACTGGACGACGAGCGCGACAACTTCCACTTCGTGCCGACCCTCTCGCGCGAGGAGTACCTCAGCGACTGGGACGGCGAGACTGCCTACGTCCAACAGACGCTCCTGAAGTACGTCGAGAGCGAGGCCGTCGAGGACGCCGACCTCCCGCCCGCGATGGCCCGAGTCGCCGACGAATCGCCCAACTACGACATCGACGCGCGCATCGACCCCGAGAACGCCGAGGTGTACGCCTGCGGGACCAACGTCATGGTCGAGGGACTGCTCGACGCGGTCCGGAGCATCGGCGTGCCCGAAGAGTGGGTCGAGAGCGAAGGCTACGGATAGGGAAATCGGAGAGGGACGGGACCACCGGTTCAGAGCGGTTCTACCTCGTCGCCGACCGAAATCTCGCCAGACTCGATTACGTCGGCTTCGAGACCGCCGCGGTGTAGTAGCGCGGAGACCGCGCCCTCCTCGGTCAGCGATTCGAGGTGGCCGCAGGGTTCACAGAGGTCGGTCCCCTCGCACACCACCTCGCCGACGCGGAATCGCTCGCCGACGAGGTGGTTCAGCGCGGCGTCGCTCGTGGTGACGTTGCGCCGATGCTCGCCGTCGTCCAAGTCGATGCCCTCCTCGGCGGCGGCGGCGAGTGCTTCGCGCTCGATGAGCGTGATGTCGGCCTTGTCTTTCCCGAAGTGGCGGTCCCCGCGCACGCCCTCGCCCGCGACGGCCTCGACCTCGTCGGTCGGTTCGGTCTCCTCGCCCGACTCGGGCGCGAGGTGGATGGCCTCGACGCGTCCAGTTCCGTCCATACTCGGGACTCTGGCCGGAGCCACTTAACTCTCGCTCGTCGCTCGCAACTCCTCGACGGTCTCGCGGACCGACTCGCAAACGCGCACCGCGAACCGCGCTTTCGCCTGCCCGGTTCGCTGGCGCTGGAGGTGGAGCGACTTCAGGTACGAGACCGCGTTTACGAGTCGGAAGCACTCGCTCCGACGGTCGGAGCCGGTGGGGAGCGGTCGGACCGACTCGTAGCCTGCGTTGAAGGCGGCGAATTCGTCGCCCTCTCGGGTGACACCGGACCTGCCGAGGAGTGGCATCGCGGTCCGCCAGTAGTCGTACTCGGCGGGCGCGACCAATGCGTGTTCCCAGTCTACGACGCAGGTTGGGTCGCTGTCGGCGACCGCGACGTGCGCCGGGAGGTAGTTGCCGTGGGCCAGCACGGGGTCGTCGGACCCCGCCAGCAGGTCGGGGCGTGCTTCGAGGAAGGTTCGGGCCTCCTCGGCCACCTCGGCGTACCCGAAGTCGGCGAGGTAGTCGCGCAGGTCCGCGAGGAAGTCGAGCGTCGTCTCGGTCCACGAGTCTCGGGTCTCGACTGCGAGCGGTCCGGTCTCACCGCCCGTGGCGCGCGGGAAGCCGGTCTCCTCGAACGCGCCAGCGGTCTGGTCGTGGAGCGTCGCCAGTCCCGCCCCGAGCGTCCGCGCCCGAGAGGCGTCGAGCGTCGGCTCCTCGTCGGGCAGTCCGTCGCACCACTCGGCGACGAACCAGTCGTCGCCCGCGCCGAGTATCTCGGGGACGGGGACCCCGGTCTCCCGGCCGACGAACTCCATCACGCGAGCCTCGGTCGCGGGGTCGGCGCGCGCTCCTCGGGCCACTTTGCAGACCGCGCGGGTGCCTTCGACCGAGACCTCGTAGACCGCGTGGGGCGGTACGGCGTGGAGTTCGCCCCGAATCCGGTAGTCGTTCGACAGCGTTGCGAGTGCGTCGCGTACGTCAGTTGGGTCGTCTGTCATAGTTCACGTCGCGTGACGTGCGACGGCCGGTCGCATCGCAGGGCCAGTCCTGCGGCTACGACCGAGGAGAAGACATTCTCGAATTGTCCGTGGTGTGACTTGAACGTTCGGATACTCCACGTACGAACTCACGTTCCCGTCGGCGGTGTCCGACGCTTCGCAAAGACTCCTCGAAAGCGAATCAGACCAATTTTGTACTCGGAAAGTCACACTCCGAGTCGTGCCGCGGTTCGACTACCCCTGTCCCGACTGCCGGACGACGAGCAACCTCCACGGCCCCGACTGCGAGTTCGAGGGCGCGTCGTGGGCCGACATCGAGAAGGCCTACACCGACCTCGTGGCGGTCCTCTCGGCCAACTCGCTCCCCGAGGAGGCGGTCCGGAACGCGGTCCACGGTCGGTGGAGCAACCTCCACAACTCCGCGCTGGACCGGCTGGTCCACGAACAGCGCGTGATGGAGGACGAGCAGGGACACCTCGAACTGCTGACCGCCGAGGAGTACAAGGAACACGTCACGGACCCCAACGTCGAACCCATCAAGACCGTCGCTCGGAAGGGGTCGGTGCCCGGTGCCCACGACAACGCCGTCTTCGCCATGATAGCGTGGTACGAGATGGTCGGCCTCTCGTGGACCGAGACCCGCGAGCGCGTCGTGGACTGGCTCCGAGACACCGGGACGTGGACCCGCGGCGGGTTCGAGGAGGCCTCGCCCCAAGAACTCGTCAACAAGAAGCGCCACGTCTACGAGGCGGGCTACGGCTGGAAGGAGAAGGCCGAGGCCGCGAAGGCGGTCATCGACCGAAGTCTGTAGCGCCACGCGTCGTCGGTCTACCCCACCGTTCTACGCTTTTCCGACTGGTCGCTAGTCGCTTCGAGAACTGTAGGAGAAATCGAGGTGGCGGACGCCGAATCAGTCGCTCTGGATGCGCGGCGCGAGCATGAAGGTGACGTTGCCCTGCCCCTCCGCGATGTCGAAGTGAAGCTTGACGGGGAACTCCTCGCCGAGTTCGATGGTGACCTCGGCGTCCTTCGGGATGGCCTTGTTCATGTCCTTGAGGTAGTCGAGGCTAAAGAGCGAGCGGGCCGGACCGGCCTGCAGGTCCACGAGGTCCTCGCGGTCCAGTTCGAGGCGCACGTCGTCGGTGTCGCCCTCCGCCTCCACGACGAAGGTCTCCTCGTCGGCGTCCACCGCGAGCGCGATGTGGTCGCTGACCATGTCGGCGGCCGTGACCGAGCGGTCGATGTCCTTGCCCTCCACGACGATCTCCGCGGAGAGGTCGAGGTCCGGAATGTCGGGTTCCTGTCGGATGGAGTCGGGGTCGATGAGCGCGAGGGTGTACTCCAGCCCGTCGATCTGGATGTGGAGCTTGCGGGTCTCCTCGTCGAGTTCGAGGTGGACCGGCTGGTCGCCGCTGGCCATGCCAGCGATGTCTTCGAGTCGGTCGAGATTCACGCCGATGATGCCGCCGTCCGCCTCGTAGGATTCGAAAGCCGCCGCGTCGAGTTCGAGGTCCACCATCCCCACGTTGGCGGGGTCTACGGCACGAATAGCGAGACCGTCCTCTTCGAGGTGGATCTTACACTCGTCCACCAGCACGCCCACGGAGTCGATAGTATCCTTGAGCGTGTCGGCGCTCACGATAGCCTTAAACATCTTGGCAAGTGGTACGAACCCCCGGCATAAAAAGTCACCCGTTCGGGCGCGTGCGCGTGAGAGCCTGACGAATTCGAGAAGTGACGTTTCCCGGCAAACGAAGCGCGTAAACCCGTCGCGCGACTATCCACTTCCAATCGAATGAGCCACAAAGACCACTACTACAACAAATCCAAGCAGGAGGGCTACCGGTCTCGGGCCGCCTACAAACTCAAGCAACTCGACCGCGAGGAGGACCTCCTCCACGAAGGAAAGAGCGTCGTGGACCTCGGCGCGGCCCCCGGCGGGTGGCTACAGGTCGCCAGCGAGGAGGTCGGCGAGACCGGCACCGTCGTCGGCGTGGACCTCCAGCGAATCAAGGACGTAGACGGCGTGGAGACGGTTCGGGGCGACATGACCGACGAGGCCACCAAGGAGAAGGTCCGGGCGATTGCGGGCGACGCGGTAGACGTGGTGGTCTCGGACATGGCACCCAACATGACCGGCGAGTACAGCGTGGACCACGCCCGGTCGGTCCACCTCGCCCGGCAGGCGTTCGAGACCGCACTCGACGTGCTGGACACCGGCGGCGACTTCGCGGTGAAGGTCTTCGAGGGGCAGGACTTGGACGACTTCCGCGAGGAGGTCGGAGACGAGTTCCAGTACGTCCGGACGCTCCGACCCGACGCCTCGCGGGACTCCTCGTCGGAAATCTACCTCGTCGGCAAGGGCCGGATGACCGCCCCGGTCGCGGAGGGCGACGTAATCGAGGTCGAAATCGTGGACGAAGGTTCGGAGGGCGACGGCGTGGCCAAAGTCGAGACCTACACGCTGTTCGTCCCCGGCACCAGCGAAGGCGAGACGGTCGAAGTCGAGGTCACGGAGGTCAAGCCGCGGTTCGGCTTCGCGGAGCGAACCGACGAGTAGCGAACGACCGCCAAGCAGTCAGAAGTCGGGGTCGTACCCTTCGACTCGCGCTTTTTCGACGACCGACTCGATGAAGTCCGATTTCTCGCGGGTGTACTTCGGCACGTCCTCGGGATGCTTCTCGGCGGCGGCGCGCTTGATTCGGGCGTACTCGTCGCGGGCCGCGGGATGGTCGCGCAGGTACTCCCGAAGTAGAAGATACCGCGACACGGCGTCGGAGTTCCGCGGCCGGACGTGGACGTTGAACTCTTGGCCGTCGTCGGCGGTTCGACCGAGTTCGATCCAGTCGTCGCCCCGGTCTTTCTCGCTCCGATAGTAGCCGTTCTGCTGGAGGAGGTCGGCACACCGCTCGCCGTCGTCCATGTCGGTGACGACCGGACAGATGTCCACGATTGGCTTGGCCGCGAGGCCCGGCACGGCGGTGCTACCAACGTGTTCGACGCTGACGACGGTCTCACCGAGAACGTTCCGCATCCGAGTCGCTTCGCGCTCGAACCGGACCGGCCACTCGGGGTCGTACTCGGCGATTTCGATTCGGTACGCTCCCATACTCGTCGATTCTCTCGCTAGTCGCCCTTAGTTCTACGCGCTGTCAGATTCGCGCGCCGACGCCCGCCCACCTGACCACGCCGCGGAAGAAGATGACGACGCCGACCAGAAACGCAGTCAGCGCCGCGAGCATCGCCGTTGCGTCGAGCGTGGGACCGCCGAGGAAGGGGCCGCGAACGAGCATCCAGCCACCGAGGAGCGCGACGCCGAGACCGAACAGCGCCGTCGTGGCACCGAGTAGTTTTCGCATGTCCGTCTTGCTCACTCTATCCCAGCGAAGAAACGTTTATGGCCAAAACACCGGAAAAAGTGTCGTATCGTCGCGGTCGTCAGTCGCAGACTACGAGTCCGTCGAGTTGCGGGCCTCGTCGAGCCACGCCGGTTCCGCGACGGTCGTCTCGCCCACGTCCGAGACGTTCATCGAGAACTCGGTCCGGGCCTGCTGGCCCTGTCGGGCGGCCGAGACCTCGACCGACACCGAGTGGACGACGCCCTGCTGGTCCACCAGCATCGTCGCGTTGTAGTCGGTGACGTTCATCTGCTGGCTCTGAGTCGCGTTGCTCCCGTCGGCTTCGAGGACGACGAGCGTCGTGCCCTCGACGGTGCGGACGCCGGTCGGCGTGAAGTTACCCGACCCGGCGAACCGGTCGAGGTAGCTCCGGCCGGTGTACGACGACGGGACGATTTGGCTCGACTCGGGCGTGCGGTCGGCGACCTGATACCGCGCCTCGCCGTCGGCGACGTTCAAGCGCGTGAATCGCTTCTCCTCGGTCACGTAGACCGACACGTCCTGCCCGAGCGCGGAACCGTTCACGCGAATCTCCTCGCGGTCGGCCCCGACGGCGGCGTCGAGCGCGACCGACTGGTTGCCCATCGAGGAGTTGACGGTGGACGCGACTTCGAGGGTGAAGCTCTGGTTCTGGAGGGTGTTCTCGTGGGCGTCGGCGAGGGCCGTCAGATTGGTCCCGTTCTCCGAGACGCCCGCGGGGTACGTTACGTCGTCTAGCGTCTGTGCGCCGTCGCCGCCCGAGAGCGCGCCGGAGCAACCGGCGAGGGCCACGAGGGAGGCGACGACGAGCAACTGGAGGGCTTTGCGTCGCATGTGACTCGTCGGTGGCAGGGCGACCGCAAAGAACTGTCGGTGTCGGGTTTCGGTGTCCGGAATCCGACTCGTTTAGTCGGCGGTCCGCGGCGCGGGCGCGGCCGACCCGCGCGACCGGAGGTAGCCGACGACCGCGTAGACGAACGGCGTGTCCGCGACCGCGATGCCGAGTTTGAGGACGTACTGGCCGACGACGAGACCGAGGAGGGCGTTCGTCCCCATCGGGTCGCCGCCCCGGAGCGCGGGCATCGCGGCGAAGCCGACGAACACGAAGATGAGCGTGTCGAGCAGTTGGCTACTCGCCGTCGAGCCGACGTTCCGAATCCACAGCGAGTCGCCGTCGGTCGCCTCCCGAATCGCGTGGAAGACCCGCACGTCCCAGTGCTGGCTGACGACGTACGCCAGCAGGCTGGCGACCACGATGTTCAGGCTCGCACCGAGGACCGCCTCGAACGTCGCGGGGTCCACCGCGCTGAACGGCGCGGCGGGCGCGGCGATGGTCGAGTACACCAGCGCCAGCAGGACGAAGTTCATGGCGAAGCCGACGTTGACCATCTTGTGGGCCTCGTCGGGACCGTAGAGTTCCGAGTAGCAGTCCGACGCGAAGAACGTCACGGCGTAGGCCAGCGCCGCGCCGGGCATGACCAGCAGGTTCCCCGAGAAGGGGAGCGAGAACGGAATCGAGAACCCGAGGAGTTTCGAGGCCGTCAACTGCGCGGTCACCAGCGCGGTGACGAACAGCGCGACGAGCGCGATGCGACCGGTCGGGAGCGGCGTCGTGTCGCGGTAGTGGTCGGTCATCGTCGAGTCCTCGCTCAGTCGTCTTCGAGTCGGCCGTGGCGCTCGTCTATCTCGTCCAGTACGTCCAGCATCTTCCGGACCGACGCGCGGATGGCCTCGCTCCGGTTGACGAACTTGCCCTCCTCGCCGACGTGGCCGTCGAGGTCTTCGAGGAGTTCGTCGGGCACTTCGACGCTTATCTTGCTCATACTGGGATATTATCCTTCGGTGGTTTAAACTGTTCGAGATTTCGAGACGCGCGTGAATTGAGGTTGGAGTGGAATGGTCTCGTGTTGCATCACGACTGCACAGCGGACTATCGCCGACTCCTATCGTACCGCCAGCCGCACAGCACCGCTACCACGGGCCTCACACCTCCCCAACCTCCTCGCTCACTGCGTTCGCTCGTCCCTCGCGCGGACGGGTGCGCCACGGAGGGCGCACTCCCACGCGCCGGGAGTCAGTCCAGACGCTCGAAGCAATCTGGTCAAGTCGGTCGAACTCCAGTCACTCGAACGGGCGAATCGAGAAACGTGTCTGGCAAACGAGGAGACCGGGAAAACGGCCGAGAAATCGAGCGTCGTCGCTACCGTCGTCCGCCAGCCGTCACGACGAACAGGCCGCCCAGTCCGATGAGGTAGGCGACCGAGAGCGGGATGGCGACGAGGAACATCGTGTAGATGCTGTCGGGCGTCGCCAGCCCCGCGACCGCGAAGATGGCGATGACGACCTCGCGCCAGCGGTCTTTCATCGCGTCGAACGAGACGATGCCGCCGCGCTCGAACAGCCACATCGTCAGGGGCACGTCCGCAAGCAGGCCGATGCCCGCGGTGGTGAAGAACACGAGCCAGAAGAAGTTGCTGACCCGGTAGGAGATTATCATCTCGGCGCGGAGCGCGTCGGCGACCAGCCACGAGATGACGCTCGGCGCGACGATGGTGTACCCCAGCGCGCTCCCGGCGACGAGTCCGGCCGCGATGGTCACCGACCAGAGACCGAACACGCGCCGGTCACCGGCGGCGAGACCGCGTTCTTTCATCGCAGGCCACGAGTAGTACAGGACCAGCGGGACGACGGCCACCGCGCCAAGTAGCGTCGCTATCTTGACCTCGAAGACGAGCGCCTCGACGGGGTGGAGCGTCACGATGTTCAGCACCGTCTCGCCGGACCCCATCTCGGGGCGGACCTCTCGGGGCAGTCGCTCCAAGAAGTCCCGGCGAATGACGCCGATGCCGCCCCGGTAGAGGAACGTGAACACGCCCGCGAGGACTATCATGAACAGGCCGACGATGCGGAACATCTTCGACGTGAGACTCTCGAAGATGAACCGCAGGTCGTAGAACCACCCGCCGATGTCGTCCTCGGTGGTCTCGTCCTCGGTGAAGGCGTCGGCCATGCCCGCGGCCGTACTCTCGAAGACGTTGCCCGAGTCGTCGGGTTCGTCGGACTCGCGGGGGAACGTCGCCTCCTCGACCTCCTCGTCGGCGGCTTCGGCGTCGGTCGCCTCCGCGCCCGCCGCGGCCCCTGCGGCCGCCTCGGCGGCTTCGTCCTCCTCGTCGTCCTCGGGGTTGAGTTCGTCGTAGCGGTCGAGGATGGCTTGGGCCTTCTCGGCGTTGTCGGCGTCCATCGCCTCGCGGGCGTGGCCGACTGCGTCCTCCTCGGACATGTCGGCGAAGACCTCCGGCGGGGCCGCGCGGACCGCGCCCGCGTCGAGATTTTCGAGGTCGATGTCGCCCGGCGCTCCGGCGGCCGGTGCCGAGACGTTCGCGGCGACCTCGTTGAGTTCTTGGGTCAGGAAGTAGAGGAACGTGACGACGAACGCGACCAGCGCGACCGCGCCGGACGCGACGAGGACGGACTCCTGTCGGGGAAGCCCTACGACCGACTCGACGGCCGGGAGCGCGTACTTCGCGGGGAGTTCGGCGTTGATGGTCTCGACGCCCGCGCGAGTGAAGAAGAATCTGACCAGCAGGAACGCCAGCGCGGGGACTCCGAGCATCCGAATCGCGTTGTTCCGGACGACGCCGAAGAAACTCAGTCGCTCGCTTCCGCGCTTGAGCGTCACGACGATCTTCGTGAGATAGAGGCTGAACCCGTACAGCAGGATGAGCGGCGTCGCCCACATGATCTGGGTGAACGGGTCCGGCGGCGACGCGACGGCACCGAACAGGAAGATGCCCATGACGGCGTAGCGCCACTTGTCGCGGAACGTCTCGTACTTGACGATGCCGGTGTAGGCCAGTCCGCTCATCGCCAGCGGGAGTTCCGCGGCGAGACCGAACGACAGCGAGAGGAACGCGATGAACTCGGTCCACTTCACGATGGAGTAGCGCGTCTCGAAGCCAGCGTTCGTGGCGTTGTCCGCGAGGAACTGGAACATCAGCGGGAAGAAGACGCCGTAGCCGTACAGCATGCCGCCGGTGAACAGCGCCAGCGCGAGCAAGACGAGTATCGCTATCTTCCAGCGAGCGATGGGTGCGCCGGGGTACCACGAGCGTTGGCGGAGCGAGTCGCGCGAGTAGTACAGCAAGACCGGGAGCGCGACGACGCCGCCCGCGATAGCTCCTATCTTCGCCTGTAGGAGAATCACGTCGAACGGCGTCACCGCGATGACGGTGACTTGCTCGGCCAGCGAGGGCGGCATCTGGGATTTGGTAACTTCTTTGAGGAATGGCCACCCGGCGGAACGAAGCGCGTAGAAAGACGCGACGAAGCCGACGAGGAAGACGATGAATACCTTCTGTAGATGCTCCTGCGCCGTCGAGAGCATCGCTCCGATGGTCTCTCGGCCGCTGTTGACGGCGCGGGCGGTGTCCTCGTCGACGACGCTACTTCCAGTCCCGGACATTCTTTGGAAAGGGTAGCCGTGTCGTAGTTATCAATCTTCTCGTACAGACGGTCACAGAAGACCTATAAGAACGGCAGGACGTAGAGCCACTGAATGGCTGACGAATCGGAGGCGACGGCCAGCAATCTCACGCCCGCGGACGACACGGCCGCTCCGCCGCGGGAGACGGAGACGCTGAACGACCCGGCCGCAAGACCGGAGGAGCCGCTGGAAGACGAGGAGATGCCGCTGGCCGACCACATCGAGGAGATGGTGAAGCGGCTCGCGGTCGTCATCGTCGTCGCAGGGACGATTACTGCAATCGCGCTTCCGTTCTCCGAGCAGGTTATCAACTTCCTGTGGTACAACATCATCCCGTTCGACCAGCTCGGCGAGCAGGCGCGGCCGCGGCTCTACCACCCGCTCGCGTTGGTGCTGACCAAACTGAAGGTCGGTAGCCTCGCGGGCATCGTCGTCGCGCTCCCAGTGTTCGTCTATCAGACGTACCTCTTCATGCGGCCCGGCCTGTATCCCCACGAACGTCGCTACTACCTCGCGGCGGTGCCGACGAGTCTGATACTGGCGGTCGTCGGCGTCAGTTTCGCCTTCTTCCTCGTGTTGCCCGCGGTGTTCACGTACTTCATCTCCTACACCGAAGGGGCCGCGCAGTTGGCGTTCGGCCTGACGAAGACGTTCAACCTCATTCTAATGTTGATGGGGTATCTGGCGGTCGTGTTCCAGATTCCGCTGTTCATCATGCTCGCCATCATGATGGGGCTGACGACCCGCCAGTGGCTCGCGGACCGTCGCCTGCTGTTCTGGGGCGCGTTCCTCGGCATCTCGTTCCTGTTCACGCCCGACCCGACCGGGATGGCTCCCATCCTCGTCACGCTGACGATGATCACCCTGTTCGAGGGAACGCTCGCGCTCCTCAAGTGGACCGGGAACTGACCGCCGTACGACGGTTTCGCCTCTTTCACGATTCGTCTTCCCGCCGCCAACGACGCGTTTCCGCTCGCGTAATCGGCCTATAACTAAGGGGTAGCAGTACCTACAGTTTCGTAGCGTTCGCGCCTGCCACATAGCTCGCGTGCCAGCAGCTACGTACCGCAGTTCGCGTGCCAGCAAACTGCCACCCTAGGTGCGAACGCCCATGCCACTTTCTCGAACCCGACTGACGAGTGACGACCACTCGGTATCGTTGCCGTCGCGAGTCGCTACTCCGCGGTGGGATACTCCGAGGAGAACACATCTTCGACCAGCGGTTCGTCGCCGTCGTCTCCGCCCTCGGCCGTCGCCTCGCCGGTGTCGGCCTCGCTCTCGTCGCCCTCGGGGCTGACGCTCCCGGTCCGGTAGCCGTGGAGGTCCAGCGTCACGTGGTCGAACCCGATATCGGTCAATCGCTCGCGGGCGGCCGCCACGAAGTCCTCGTTCAGCGCCGCGTCGAGTTCGTCGCGGCCGACCTCGATGCGGGCGAGACCGTCGTGGTCCCGCACCCGGAACTGCGAGAACCCCCACTGGCGGACCAACTCCTCGGCCTGCTCGACGCGAGAGAGTTTCTCCTCGGTGACTTCGAGTCCGGTCGGAATCCGCGACGAGAGACACGCCATCGAGGGCTTGTCGGCGACCGAGAGGTCGTAGTCGTCGGCCAGTTCCCGGACCTCGTCCTTGTCGATGTCGTGGGCCAGCAGCGGCGAGTAGGCGTCGAGTTCTTCGACCGCCTGTAGTCCGGGACGGTGGCCGCCGTCGGCGTCGCTGGCGTTCGTGCCGTCACAGACCACCGGAATCCCCAACTCGTCGGCCGTCTCGAACATCTTGCCGAGACGCATCGTCCGGCAGTGATAACATCGGTCGTCGCCGTTGACCACGAAGTCGGGGTCGTCCAACTCCGAGAACGACACTATCTCGTGGCGAACGCCGATTTCGTCCGCGACGCGCTTGGCGTCGGCGAGTTCCGCCTCGGGCAGGGTCTCGCTCTTGGCGGTACACGCCACCGCGTCGTCGCCGAGCGCGTCGTGTGCCAGCGCCGCGACGACCGACGAATCCACCCCACCGGAGAACGCGACGAGTACGCCCTCGCGGTCCGCGAGGTCCTCCCGGACCGCACGGGCCTTCTCCTCGATAGTAGCCATGTCCCGGCAGTTGGAGTCTGTGAGCAAAAAGGGCATTGAACGCGGCGACCGCGAGTCAGTCAGCCGACTGTTCGCTAAACCTCTTAAATTCTAGTTGTTTAGGTATAGAATTTAATCCGGTGGCGAATGAGTGTGTTATTGTATGCCACGAAACGACGCGAACCGAGGTAGCACCGGACCCGACCGACGCTCGGTCCTGAAAGCCGTCGGCGCGAGTGCGGTCGCTGGCGTCGCGGCCGCCGGAAACGCGAGCGCAGAGGGTGCGGTCGCCGACCTCGACCGCTTCGAGCGGTCGTTCGCCAGTCCGACCCGCGCGAGGAGGGCCGTCGCGGAACACGCCGACGCCGTGCTGGCGGAACTCACCGACCGCGGCTACCTCGACGCCGCCGACGCGTCGGCGTTCGACCTGTCGCCGGTCGGCACCGACCTCGAGGGCGCGTCGGTGATGGGCGTCTGGCTCGACGGCGATGCGACCGCTCAAATCGAGGTCGCCCGCGAGACGGCGACCCACGAGGTGCGCCTCGTCGTCCGACCCCACCGCGACGAGAGCTACGCCACTGCGAGACCGCTCGACGGCGGCGACCCCATCACCGTCCGGGACCGAGACGGAGACGTATCCACGTCGGGCTGTTGGACCGAATCGCGATGCACGTGCGACCCCTGCGACCTCAACTCGTGCGTCTACGAGGAGCGCACCTGCTGTGACGGTCTCAGCGACGGGGTGGACTGCGGGTCGTGGTCCGACGAGGGCTGTTGTGGCGCGTGCTGTAGCTGAACGCGGCGAGTTTCGAGAAACGGCTCGGGAAAGCGAGCGGACCCGCCTACTCCTCGGGGATGCAGTCCAAGAGGTCCCACTCCAACTGTGCGAGGTCCTCGGCGGCGGGGTTATCGCGGTTTATTTGGTACATCTGGCTGTTACCGACGGTCCGGGTCTCCTCGACGATATCGTAGGCAACGAGGTCGTCGATATGTTCGTAGAACGTGCTTCGGTCGATACCGGCTAGTCGGGCGATGTCGGTCGGGTTGAGGTCGCGGTCGTTCTCGCCGAGCAGAGCGACGAGAATCTTTACCTTCGCGTGCGGGCCGAGAATGTCCGTAAGAACGGTGTTCTCGGCGTCAGCTTCGACTGCGGACTCGGCCGAGCTTTCGTCGGTCCGCGGTGTACTCATGTTGGTCGGAGTTATACTCCAAGGCGTATTAAAAGCATTGGTTACGGACCCGAAAGAAGACGATAGCTACCAATACTATTGCTGGATAAAAAGAACAGGTATAAATATAAAAGTCGAATACCCGACGTTTGAATGGCAGGCGATGAACAGTTGTGCGTGAAGATAATAAAAAAGATGACCCGAAAACGAGTCGTCGGCGGACATAAAAAGCAGGTCGGAACTGTCAAGAACTGGGTAGCAACGAGCGACCAAGGCCGTGCCGAAGACCTGATTCGTGAAATGATTCGAGACCCAGAGGCACCGCTCGAAGGATACGGCGGCAGTCGGGACAACGTTCGACTGACGAGCATCGAAGACGCGAAGAGGTACATCCGGGACCACGGTGGCGACCTCCCGTGGGGACTCCGCGAGTAGCGGACGGGTCGAAATCGACGCTCTCGAACGATGGAGACACACATTTATTTTATAATTCTTATATTTATATGCCGTAATTTGTGCAGTTTTATTTCTTTGCAGTTAGAACGGGAATTTTGCATGTCGCGAGATGATTCACGAGAGAGCGAAATCAGTCGGCGCTCGGTGCTGAAAGCGGTCGGCGCGGGAGCAGGGGCGGCCGTCATCCCGTCGCTCGGGGTCGAAACCGCGAGCGCGAGCGACGTGACGCAGGCCGAGATGGAGCGGGCCGCCGCGGCCCACGACGACGCCGTGCGGGCGCGCTGGACCGTCGCCGAGGAGGCCCGCTCGGTGCTGGACGAACTCGCCGCCGAGGAGGTCCTCTCCTCGGACGACCTCGGTGCGCTCGACTTCGAGGGTACAGAAACCCTCGGGATGCAGAAAGACGGCGTGGCCGCGGGCCAGATTACGGTGCCCGTCGAGACCGACGACTACACCGGCGAGGTCGTCGTCAGGCCGGAACTGGACGAGGCGCTCGCGTCGGTGACGCCGCGCGACGGCGGCGACCCCCTCACGGTGGACGCCCGCGGCGACGCGGTGGAGACGAAGGACGTGCGGACCGAACTCGACTGCTCGACCACGAAGTGTTTCGCCGGTTGCTACCAGTTCAGCCAGTCGTGCAGCGACGGCACCTGTGAGACGGTCACCGACGGGTGCTGTGCGTGTCCGGGCGACCCCATCTGACGACGAGCGTCCGGCCGTTCCGCGAACGTTTTTTATCCTCGACGCGAGAAGTCGCGCCCGATGGAGTTGGAGGCGATACCGGGCGTCGGGTCGAAGACGGCGGCGGCGCTCTCTGAGTTGGACGACCCCGAGCGCGCGCTGGAGACCGGCGACGTGGCCGAACTCGCCAGCGCGCCCGGCATCACCGAGGGCCGAGCGGCGGCCATCGCTCGGGGTGCCGTCCGGCGGCGTCACGACGACCCCGGCGGCTTTCTGGCGACCGACCGCGCGAAGGAGATACACCGGGACGCGCTCGGCCTGCTCAAAGACCGGACGGTCACGAGCTACGGCGAGAAGCGCCTCGAAACGCTCTACCCGAGCGGGGTCTCCTCGCGCGTCGAGGAGGCCCGCGAGTTCGCTGAGTCGGCGCTCGAACGAACGCCCGACCCCGAGGTGCTGGAGGCGCTGACCGACGTGGAACCGCTCGCCGACCCCCGGAGCGTCACGGTCCGCGACCGGTGTCTGGCGACGACCGACGCCGAGCGATACAGCGAGGCCCAGCACGAGATGCCGGAGTTGAGCGTCGAAGTGGTCGAAGACGCTCGGGACCTCGCGGACCTCGCGCGGGGCTACTCGACGGTCATCGCGCTGGACGAGGAGTTCGCGGGCGTGGCCGTCGAGGGCGACGTGCGCGTCGAACCCGACGCCTTGGACCGGCCCGCCGAGGTGGTGCCCGAGCGCGTGCTGGCGTTCTACGCCGCGAACCGCGACTGCTTGCGGGCGGCCGCGCGGGTCCACCGCGCGGCGGGCATCGACCCGCCGCTGGACGTGGACGCGCTCGAAGACGCGCTCTCCCGCGTCGATTCGGACGGCACCGTCGTCGGCGACGACGAGTTGGACCGCCTCGCGCGGGCCGTGGATGACCTCGACGCGGCGGTCTCGACCGCCGAGAGCGTCGCCAACGACGCGCTCCGGGACGCTATCGAGGAGCAGGACGTGACCGTCGAAGGCTCGGACCTGCTGTCGCTGGTCGAACAGGGCGCGGGCGTCGATTCGTTGCTCTCGCGGGAGTTGAGCGACGAGTACGCCGCCGCGGTCGAGCAGGCCCGCGAGGAGCTAATCGACTCGCTGGACTTGGACACCGGCGAGGCGGAGGTCGCGCGCCGAGCGTTTCCCGAAGAACCCAGCTTCCCGGTCGAGCGCGACGACGAGGTCGTCTCGCGCCTTCGCGACGACTTGCAGGCCGCGAAGGACCGCCGGGCCGCCAGTCGGAAGCGCGAACTCGCCGCCGACCTCGCGGACCGGCGCGGGGACGCCGAGGAGTTGGTCCGGACCGCGCTGGAACTCGACGTGGAGTTGGCCGTCGCGCGCTTCGCCGAGGACTTCGACTGCGTGATGCCCGAGTTCGTCGGGGACGGCGCGGCGGAATCGGGGGACGAGGCGACCAACTCGGGCTTCGAAATCGTCGGCGGGCGCTCGCCCCTGCTGGACGTGGAGTTCGCGGCGGTCGAACCGGTGGACTACGACGTGTCGGGCGTGGCGCTCCTCTCGGGCGTCAACAGCGGCGGGAAGACCTCGACGCTCGATTTGGTCGCGCTCGTGGCGATTCTGGCTCACATGGGCCTGCCGGTGCCCGCCGAGGAGGTTCGCATCGAACGCTTCCGCGAACTCCACTACCACGCCAAGACGCAGGGGACGCTTGACGCCGGGGCCTTCGAATCGACGCTCCGGGAGTTCGCCGGACTGGCGACGGGCGGCGAACCGTCCGCCGGGCGCTCCTCGGGCGGGCGAGCATCCGGCGGGCGGTCGGCGAGTCGCGCGGACGGGTCGGGCGGTGCGGGCGGCGAGGACGAAGCGGGCGGCGGGGACGTATCGGGCGGCGCGGACCGACTCGTCCTCGTGGACGAACTGGAGAGCATCACCGAACCCGGCGCGAGCGCCAAGATAATCGCCGGAATCCTCGAAGAACTGCGCGACGGCGACGTGACCGGCGTGTTCGTCTCGCACCTCGCCGCCGAGATTCGGGAGATGGCCGACTACGACGTGCCCGTAGACGGCATCGAGGCGAAGGGACTGGAGGACGGCGAGTTGGTCGTGAACCGCTCGCCGGTGAAAGACCACCTCGCGCGCTCGACGCCCGAGCTAATCGTCGAGAAACTGGCCGGGGACTCCGACGGCGAGTTCTACGATAGACTGCTAGAGAAGTTCTAAGAATAGGCAGAGGATTGTTTTGCGATTATTTGTGTTGCTTTTCCGTGGGGCCGTGAGTGACTGTCGTTTTCTGAGGGTCGCACTACTCGTCCAGAACGAGCGTCGAGGACGGGCAGAGCGAAGCGAGCCATCACCGACGCCGAGTCGTGACCGCACAGCGGACCGCGACCACACAGCGGACCACGACCGCACGGCAATCTAACGCCGACTCCTATCGTACCGCTAGCCACACAGCACCGCCGCCGCTCCTCGTCCTCCCCAACCGCGGCGGCCGCGTCTGCGGCCGCCGCCCTCGCGCGATGGGGCGACCCACGATGGGTCGCCCCGCACGCGCCGGAAGTGCGTCACGTTTTCCACCGGAAACGAAGGGCCGGGTTCGGGACGCCGAATGCGAGGAGCTAGCCCCGAGGAGCCAGCGGCGAACCACCTCACGGCCGGAGAGGTCCGAGGAGTGACACCGACTCGGCCCAAGCACTCGCCGCCCGGCCGAGACGCGCTGAACCGCCGCGTTGGACACCTCTTAGCTCCAATATTTTTACCTGCCGAAAGGTTAAGTAGCTGGGACATCGAGGTGAAAGTGATGGCAGACGACCCCGAGGAGGGGATGCTCTCGTGGGACGAATCCGTGTTCCGGGACGAACACGTCTTCGAGATAGATTACGTCCCCGAGACGTTCGCCCACCGCGAGAGCGAGATGCGGAGCCTGAAATACGCGCTCCGGCCCGCCGCTCGCGGCTCGCGTCCCCTCAACGTCATCGCTCGCGGCCCGCCGGGAACTGGCAAGACCACGGCGGTCCAGAAGGTGTTCGGCGAACTCGGGGCCCAGACCGACGTGCGGACCGTCCGCGTGAACTGTCAGGTCGATTCGACGCGCTACTCGGTGTTCTCGCGTATCTTCGAGGGCATCTTCGAGTACGAACCGCCCTCGTCGGGCATCTCGTTCAAGAAGCTGTTCCGCCAGATTACCGAGAAACTGGTCGAGGAGGACGAGGTACTCGTCGTCGCGCTGGACGACGTGAACTACCTCTTCTACGAGGGCGAGGCATCCGACACGCTCTACTCCTTGCTCCGGGCGCACGAGGCCCACAGCGGGGCCAAAATCGGCGTCATCGTCGTCTCCTCGGACCTGAACTTGGACGTAATCGAGGACTTGGACGGTCGCGTCCAGAGCGTCTTCCGCCCCGAGGAGGTCTACTTCCCGGTGTACGACAACGAGGAGATAGTGGACATCCTGCGCCACCGCGTCGAGCGGGGCTTCCACGAGGGGGTCGTCTCGGCCGACGTGTTGGACGAGGTGGCCGAACTCACCGCCGAGAGCGGCGACCTGCGGGTCGGCATCGACTTACTGCGGCGCGCGGGCCTGAACGCCGAGATGCGCGCGAGTCGGAGCGTCAACCTCCAAGACGTGGAAGAGGCCTACGAGAAGTCCAAGTACGTCCACCTGAGCCACAGCCTACAGGCCCTCTCGGAGAGCGAAATCGAACTGCTGGAAGTCATCGCCCAGCACGACGGCGAGCGCGCCGGCGACGTGTACGACGCGTTCCACGACCAGACCGGACTGGGCTACACCCGCTACTCCGAGATTATCAACAAACTCGACCAACTCGACATCATCGACGCGACCTACACCAACGTCGAGGGTCGCGGGCGCTCGCGGCAACTCTCCCTGCGCTACGAACCCGAGGCCGTGCTGAATCGGCTCGAAGGGAACTGAGAGAGGAATCGGGAAACAGAACCCCGAACTTTTAGGTGAGTTAGACTATATCGTACACAGAGACGATGCCAAACGTGAGATCCGCGCAGGAACTCGCCGAGATGGCCGAAGTGGATATCGAAGTTATCGAATCCGGCGACGAAGCCGCGGCGTACTTCACCGATATCGAATCGAGCCATAATTGACTATTTCGTCTCTATTTCAGTAATTTTACGTTGGTGGACTCGATAATCGATTCCGTCGTGAACGAAGTCGAAGCGCTGCTCGGGGCGGAAACCGGCGGGCCGACCGAGAACACCCCTGTCACGAGAGACGAGTTCGCTCGCGTCGAGATATCGCGTACCATCGTCTTGGGGAACTTCGCCGACCTCAAATCGTTCGTCGACGGCCGGATAGCGGACGATGCATGGATAGTCATCCACGATTCACAGGAGCCGCGAGCAGTCGCCCGCACGCTCTTTCAGCACCTTCACAACTACCTCGCGTCGCTGTACTCGTTCAACGAGCAGATTCGAGAGATAGTGAACGCCAAGACGGCAGGAATGGCAATCGAGAAGCGAGATTTCTCGCCGCGAAAAGGGGAATCGCCGACGTGTGAGTACGTCGAGAAACTTACGTTCCTCCGCGGACTCCGCCACAGCATGCAACACGGTGACTATCGGGCGCTCGACTTTCGGCCGGTGGAAGCGACGAACGGGTTCGAGTTCTGGGAAGTCACGTTCGACCGACAGAAGTTCGAGAGCGGAGCGGTGAACTACCCGAGGAGTTTCGTCCAGTACGGCGACGCCGTTCGGATGGCGAGACCGCTCCAGTACGTCGCCGACTTCCACCAAAATCACTTCGTCGGATTCACCGAAGACTGTATCGACTGGTTGAACGGAGACCCGTAGTACGAGTATCGAAAACGAAAACCGCGAGTGCGAGCGGCCGACCTATCGCTCGGAAATCTCTATCTGCACAGCGTCGGGCACGTCCACCTCGACGAGGTCCCCGGAGAAGGCGAACCGGTCGTCGCCCGTGCCGACGGTCCCCTCGACGCGGACCCGACCGTCGGTCTCAGAGATGAGATCGACCGCCGCGCCGCCGTCCTCGTCCGGTTCGAGGTTTTCGAGGTCGCCCGTCACCTCGAAGACGTAGTTCATCTGTTCGTCGGTGCCCGGACTGGAGACGACGGCCACCTTCGGCAACGGCCCGTCTTGGGCTTGGTCGTCCTCCTCGTCGTCCTGCTGGTCGTCGGCCTGCTTCTCCATCCCGGCCTCCTTGCGCACCGCCTGCATCAGTTCGGCGACCGTGCCGCTGGTCTGGAAGTCCGAGACGACCGCTTTCCCGTTCTCCGTGACCTTGCCGAACGACAGCTCGAACATCGCGCTCTTGAGCGCCTTCAGCGTGTTCGCGACCGTGACCCCGGAGTCGGCCGCGGCCGACTTGATGGCCGAGAGGGTGAGATGGCCCTCCGCACCCAACTGCCGCACCTTCGAGGCGAACTGAACGTGCGGCGCGGGAATCGTCGCGGGCGGCATGATGTCCAACGCCATGTCGCTGAACTCGAACGTCCGACCCGAGACCTCCGCGGTCCCGCCGGGCGACGCGATGGCGAACCTCGTGCCGTCGAGTTGCATCGTCACGTCGTTCGCGAGGAAGGTGGCGTCTCGGCGCGTGATCCGGAGCGAACTCCATTCGGCGGCACCGAGCGACGCGAGCGCGGACAGCGACCCGCCGCCCGAGAGGAGGTCCCGCGTCCCGTCGGGGACGACACTTCCGACCGTGCCCTCGGCGACTATCTCGTCGGCGAGGAGCGTCCCCTGACTCTCGACCGGCCCGAGCGACACGGTGAGACCGCTCTCGGGGTTCGCATCGGCGTCCGCGAGCGCGGAGAGCAACGGCGACAGCGACTGCCCGTCGTACGCCTCGACCATGCCCGCCCGGACCGTCGCGTACGTCTCGGGGGTCACGTCGCTCACGTCGATGCGCGTGCGGCCGACCGACACGGGCTTGCCCGCCGCCTGCATCGCCCAGTCGTCCAACTGCAACCGCATCGTGCCGCCCTCGTACTGGAACGTGGCGCGACCGACCATCGCGGTCGCGTCGCCGAGTTCCACCGATACGTCTTCTATCTCCAACGGTTCCGTCTCCTGTGCCGATGCGTCGGCCGCCGCGCTCGATACCCCACCGAGCGAGAACGTTGCGGTTGCGAGCATCGCGCCGAACTGACGCCGTTTCATGCTTCTCACGCCGCAGTTCTAATCCGGTCACTGGAATAAATCGGAGATACCGTTCGGACCGTTCACGCAGATAAGCCGGGTTTTCCGCCGTCGCAATGGGAAACACCCGGTATCGGGAGCGTTCGAAACTGTCCGGGTCGGGACGGTTGTATTCGGTCGATAACAGCTTGTTACAGTAAGCGGTCTGTCGTTAGGGGAACCGTTAGATTGCCCGCGAGGCGACCCAATTCGGGGTTCTCTCGGGTTTTCGGACAGTTCAATCGTCGGTCACGGACCGACCGGCGGTCGGGTCGTCGCGGCGCTCGCCGGTCTGGAGGACGAACGTCCGTTCGGGTGGCGGTGCAGCCCGCAACTCGACGGTCTTCGCGAGGTAGTAGTATTTCCGGTTACCCCGCTCGTAGTAGGCGACGAGTCCGGCCTCCTCCAGTTTCGAGAGGTGGTGGACCGCGGTCTTGCCGTCCATCCCGACCGTCTCGGCGAGTTGGGAGACGTACTGCGGTTCCCGCGAGAGTTCCCGGATGATTTCGATTCGGGCCTTGCTCCCGATGAGGTCGATGAGAGACACGCCACTCCATTCGGCGTCGGTCGGCAAAAGTGACCGGGCAGGAGACCCCCGAGCGGCCGGACAGCATTAGGCGCGCCGGAGCGAAGCCGACGGCATGGGAGACCGGGTAGACCTGCCCGACGACAGGGACCGACAGCGAACCACCGTGACCGACGGCTTCTTCGAGCGGGAGATTCACCTCTCGCGGGCCGCGACCGCCGAGTTTCTGCGGGACTTGGCCGACCAGATAGAGGCCGACACCAGTCTGACGCTCTCGTCGCAGGAGTGGGAGATACCCTTCGAGTACCGCGAACCGGTCGAGGTCGAAGTCGAGTTCTCCGGCGGGCGCGAATCCGAGTTGGAAGTCGAGTTGGAGTTCACCGAACCCCGCGGCGGCGAGGAGTTGAGCGTGGAGTGAGACGGTATGAGAAATACTTATCAAAATCGGTGCCGTAGGTAAATCCGTCTGCGGGGAGGCCCCGGTGGCGTCGGTAGACGACGAGTGTCATCGGCCCCTCCCCGTGTTCTACAGTCTCAAGTCGTTGAGGTCTCGGCTCGCTCGTCCGGGAGCCCCGGCCGTGAGTTGCTGACGGCGGACGAAAGCCGCGATATCGGCCAACTGTATTCCGGGTGTGCTGTGGCTCTTTGCGGTTGCGAACTGTACGTGGGGCATCCAGTCGATGTTCTCGACCATCCGGCTGACGGTGAGCCGCGGGCGTTCCCACGTCGTGTCATCTAAGACGACGTGATACGACCGAATCGGCGCGTTCACTCGCTCTCCGAGTCGAAAGAGTGGAGCGATTACCGAAGCCAAGGCTATCACCTGCGGTGTCGTTCCAGTTCCGGACTCGCCGAGGTGTCGTTCGGCAATCGACCGTCCGAGGTCGCTCTCGGAATCGTAGAGCGTGTACGCGACCGGTGAGCGAACGTCCCACGGGTGGTCGTACTGGTCGATACTCTCGTCGTCGGTAATCGCCTTTCGGAGCGTCGAGAAGACGTGTGCGAGCGTCTCGTCGTCGAATCGTTCGCCCTTCAACTCGCCGTCGCCGTCGCTCGACAACCAACTGGCTAACTTTCGTTTCGTCGGCTTGAGAACTGCCGACGATTTCGTCACGTCCGTCAGGCACCAACACCCGGCGACGACGTAGCAATCGCGTCGAGAATGATTGCCGCTCTCGTCTACGAACACGTATAGCCGTCTTCCCATTCGTCCGTCGAAACTTGAGAGGAACGCCGTATGAAAGTTACCACATCTCCCACGAGACGTGGGCCGGTCTTCTTACTCGTACCGGAGCGCGTCGATGGGGTCGGTCTTCGCGGCGCTCCACGCCGGGTAGAGACCCGCGACGACGCCCACGCCGACGCCGACCGCGACTGCGATGGCGAACCACTCGTAGGGCAGGACGAGGCTCAGGCCGATGTACTCGGCGGCGGCGTACGCCCCGCCGACACCGGTCGGAATGCCCAGAAGCGCGCCGAAGAGTCCGAGCATCACGGCCTCCAGCAGGAACAGTTGGAGGATGTCGCGGTTCTGCGCGCCGACCGACTTCATGATGCCGATCTCCTTGGTGCGCTCGGTGACCGAGACGAGCATGATGTTGGCGATGCCGATGGAGCCGACCACGAGCGAGATGACCGCGATGCCCGTGATGAAGTTCGTGAGCGTGGTCAGTAGCTCCTCTATCTGGTCCACGAGGTCTTGGTCGGTCTCGACGGAGAAGGCGTAGTTGCCGGGGACGAGCCGGGCCGCGGCCGAGTCGTTGTCGAGGTACGACTGCACGCCGGTCTTCACCTCGGGGACTCGCCCGAAGTCCTCGGCGACGACCGTGAGCGTGGGGTAGACGCGCTCGCTCTCGCCGGTCGTGGGACTCTCGATGGTCGTCCGGTAGAACGGGTCGGTCGGCACGAACACGAGCGGTTGCGAGCCGCCCAGTCCCTCGAAGGCCCCGCCGCCCGACGAGCCGTTGAGGAGACCGACGACCTCTGCCTCGACGGAGTTCCCGGAGGCCAGTCGCAACGTGACGTTCTGACCGACGCCGACCGAGGGGTCGAACAGGTCGGCGGCCTGCTCGTTCAACACGACTTCGCGCGACCCCTCGCGGAAGCTCCGGCCCTCGGCGAACGCGCCCCCGTCGAAGTAGCTCGGCGAGGTGGCGATCACCTGCCGCTGGGCGACCGTCTCGCCGCCCGCCGAGAGCGCCGCGGTGGGTACCACGCCCCTCGGAATCACGGATTCGACGCCCGAGACGTTCCGGAGCGCGTCCACGTCGCCGCTCGTGAACACCGGTTGCGCGCCAGCGCCCGGCTCGCCCTCTTGGCCCTCGGGTCCGGCCCAGACGTAGACGTTGGGCGTGCGGTCCGCGCCGACCTGCCCGAGAACGTCGGCCCGGAGGCTGGTGCCGAGCGTGACGAAGGTGATGACCGCCGCGACGCCGATGACGACCCCGAGCGTCGTCAGCGTCGAGCGGAGCTTGTGGCTCTTGATGGACCGCCAACTTAGTCGGAGGCTCTGTGTGAACTCCATCAGGGCGGGTCCGTCTCGACGCGTCGGGGCGACTCTATCTCCTCGATTCGTTCGACGGTCCCGTCCAAGACGTGAATCACGCGCTCGGAGTGTTCGGCGATGGGGCGCTCGTGAGTCACCATCAGGATGGTGTTGCCCTCGTCGTGAAGCCGCTGGAACAGGCCCATGATCTGTCGGCCCGTCTCTTGGTCGAGGTTGCCGGTCGGCTCGTCGGCGAGGATGATGGCCGGGTCGGCCGCCAGCGCGCGGGCGATGGCGACCCGCTGGCGCTGGCCGCCCGACAGTTCGTTGGGCCGGTGGTCGCCCCGGTCGCCGAGACCCACGTCGTCGAGTAACTCCTCGGCGCGGTCGATGCGCTCGCTCTTCGAGACGCCCTGAAACACCAGCGGGAGCGCGACGTTCTCCGCGGCGGTGAGCTTCGGCATCAGGTTGAACGTCTGGAAGACGAAGCCTATCTCCTCGCCCCGGACCGTGGTGCGCTCGCGCTGGGTGAGTTCGGAGGTCTCCCGGCCGTTGACCCACACTTCGCCCTCGGTGGGCGTGTCGAGACAGCCGATGAGGTTGAGGAGCGTACTCTTGCCCGACCCGCTCGGTCCCATGACCGAGGTGTACGACCCGCGGGGAATCGAGAGGTCTACCCCGTCAAGCGCGTGGACCGGTTCGCCGAGGAAGTACGTCTTGCGCACGTCCCGGAGTTCCACCGCCGCCTCGGGCCGCTCGCGACGTTCGGCGCTCGGTGTCTCCCCCTCGCCCGGCTCTAGCTCCTCGTCTGCGTCGGACTCGGCGTCCGAGTCGCTGGCAGCCATTGTCGAATCTAGTACGGTCGGGCGTGTCAAAACATTAGCGCCCGTTGGGACGGGAAACGTTCCGTTGCCGAGTCCGGGTGGGTCGCCGGTCGGAACGGAGTCGCCTTCGACCAGACTTTTCACTCGCGGCGACCGAGGAGCGAGCATGAAATCGACGGGCGGAAGCGACGCACAGAAGCGCGCCGCGGGCGAGAGCGCGGCCGAGGCGGTCGAAGACGGCGCGGTCGTCGGACTCGGCACGGGTTCGACCGCGGCCCACGCGATTCGAGCCATCGGTCGGAAGGTCGATAGCGGCCTCGACGCGCGTGGAATCCCGACCTCGTTCCAGTCGCGAGAGTTGGCCAAGCGGGCCGGGGTGCCGCTCACGACGCTGGACGAGGAGTCCGCCGTGGACCTCGCCATCGACGGTGCCGACCAGTTCTCCGGCCCGCACCTCGTGAAGGGCGGCGGCGCGGCCCACGCCCGCGAGAAGATCGTGGACGCGGCCGCCGACCGCCTGCTGGTGGTCGCGGACCCGAGTAAGGCCGCCGACCGACTCGACCACTCGGTCCCCGTCGAGGTCCTGCCGGACGCGAGGACGACCGTCGCGGCGGAACTCCGCTCGCTCGGCGGGTCGCCGACGCTCCGGAGCGCCGAGCGCAAGGACGGCCCGGTCGTGACCGACAACGGGAACCTCGTGCTGGACTGCGATTTCGGCGAAATTCCGGCTCCGGCGGAACTCGCGGCCGACCTCGCACGACTCCCCGGCGCGGTCGAACACGGCCTGTTCGTCGGGATGGCCGACGAGATTCACGTCGGCCGCGAGGACGGCGTGGACGTAGAGGAGTTCTGAGCGTATCCGCCCGACCCCGCGGACGCGCTCGGCGAACCAACCGCCGCGGCCGTACTCGGCGAATCGGCCGCCGTGGGTGGATGAAGGGGCCGTCCGGTCGCGTGCAGTTTAGTCGCTGGCCAGCCCCTATCCGACGCAACTACGTCCGTCGGATATGCTGGTCAGCGACCGCGAGCGGGCGGGGGCTTCGGAAGGCGACAACACGTCAATTTCGTAGTTAATACTCGGAGTTACATCGAGTACGAATCGAAGCGAGTCAGAAGCCACGACCGACGTATCGGAAGCTACGAGCTACGGAGTATCTGGCGCAATAAAAGAAACGTAGCGGGTCCCCGGTTTACAGGTCGCGGGGCTGGACGGTCTTTCGGTCGTTGGCCTCGGCGCGGCGGGCAGCCTCGTCGAGGAGTTCGTCGACGCGGTCGTCGAGGGCGTCGTAGAAGTCCGACGCCACGTTCTTGTCGTCCAGTGCGTCCTTGACAGCTGCTTTGACGATGAGGTCTGCCATACGGACGTTCCTTTCCTGCCACTCCTAATAAAGCTTCTCAAATCTGCGGGCGAACGGGCCGCTGTCGTTCAATTCCCGGTCATCTATCACAAAGGCCAAAAGCTATAAATACTATCGGGTTGTGTGCCACCGATTCCGCGGGTCGGAGGATAGGAGTACGTAGAGTGCCCAGAGTTGGACATGCGCGAATTACTCGACGCAGTTGCGGCGGGCGAGGTGAGTCCGGCCGACGCCGAGGCGCGACTCTCCGGTTACGCGACCGACGAGGCGGGGCGGTTCGACGCCGCCCGAGAGACCCGACGAGGAGTCCCCGAAGCGATTCTGGGCGACGGCAAGACGCCCGACGAAACCGCGTCGCTGGCCGAGACCGCGGTCGAGACGACGGGACGGGCAATCGTGACGCGAACCGACGCCGACCAACAGCGGGCGGTCCGACGGCGGCTCGCCGACGACTACCCCGCGGCCGAGGTGACGGTCCACGAGCGGTCGGGCGTCGTGGTCGCCCACGCCGCGGACTTCGAGCCGCCGGACGTGGCCGCGACCGTCGGCGTCGTCACCGCGGGCACGAGCGACGCGATTCCCGCGGGCGAGGCCGCCCTCCTCGCCGAGGAGATGGGCGCGACCGTCGAGCGCGTCGAGGACGTGGGCGTCGCGGCGCTGACTCGTATCGTGGACCAACTCGACCGCCTGCGCCGGGCCGACGTGTTGGTCGTCGCGGCGGGCCGGGAGGGCGCGCTCCCGACCGTCGTCGCGGGACTGGTCGATACGCCCGTCATCGGCCTACCGGTCTCGACGGGCTACGGCTTCGGCGGCGAGGGCGAGGCCGCGCTGTCCGGGATGCTCCAGTCGTGTTCGGTCCTCTCGGTCGTCAACGTGGACGCCGGGTTCGTCGCGGGCGCGCAGGCCGGACTAATCGCCAGAGCGGTCGGCAGTGGCGGAGACGAATCGACCGGCGACTCGCGCGACGAGACCGCGAACGAATAATCTCGCTCGACACGTCGTCTTACCTCGATACAACGCGTTATTACAATCCGGATATTTGAATTGTGGCCTCGAAATTGAAGCACAATTATCGAAAACGTTCTTTGCGTTTCCCAAAAAGAGATTTGGACTTGGGAAGGATTTTTAGTAGTGGGGCGCGAAGGGTGAAGTACTGGCAGCGACCCTGCCAGATGAAACCCAATGCCAAAGTGTGACCACTGTGGCGCGCACATCTCCGAGCGATTCGTCCGCGTGTTTGCCGACGAGGACGGCCACGTGCGAGCGTGCGTCTCGTGTTCGGCGAACGCTGGAATCGCAGAAGTCGCGCGCCAACGCGCCAGAGAGGCGAGAGCATAGCCCGTCAACCGGGCGGGAATCGAAACAATAAGAACCACCACGCGAAGCCTGTAAGGCGTGCCGGTCCACTACTGGGTCTACGTGATCGAGTGTGCCGACGACAGTTTTTACACGGGGTATACCACCGACGTAGAGCGACGCGTCCGCGAACACGACCGCGGCGAGGGCGCGAAGTACACGCGCGGACGAACTCCAGTCGAGTTGGTCCACACCGAGGAGTTCGACTCGAAATCGGCGGCGATGTCCCGCGAGTACGAAATCAAACAGCTCTCGCGTCGCCGGAAAGAGGAGCTAATCGAGGCGGACGCCGACGCCGAGTAGCTCTCAGTCGTCCAGCGGGTCGCCCTCGGGCACCGACTCGGGAAGTCCGACCAGTTCGGCGCTTCGCTCCCACAGTCGCCGTCGGAGGTCGGCGTCGTCGGCCGCGCTGGCCGCCGCCGACCGCTCTTTCCGGTCGAAGTACGCGCCCGACACGTCGGCCACTTCGTCACTCGTGACGAGGTAGACCAGTGCCTCGGCCGCACCCTCGACGCTCTCGAAGGGGCCGACCGGCGCGACGCTGGCGACGAGGGCGGCCGCGCTCGTGAACAGCTTCGAGAACCCGGTCGCGTTCCGCACGAGGTCGGTGTTCGGAATCCACCCCGGATGGACGCAGTTGGCGGTGACGCCGGTCCCGTCGAGTCGGGCGGCCAACTCGCGGGTGAACAGCACGTTCGCCAGCTTCGAGTCGGCGTAGGCGTCGAGACCGTCGAACTCGTCGCCGCGGACGACCGCTTCGAGGTCCGCGAGCGAGCCGTCCTCGTGGAGCGCGCTACTGGTGGTAACGACTCGTGCGGGCGCGCTCTCGCGCAGGCGCGAGGAGAGCAGGTTCGTCAGCAGGAACGGCGCGAGGTGGTTGACCGCGAACGTGAACTCGACGCCCTCCGCGGTCCGGCGCTCGCTCTGGGAGGTCCCGGCGTTGTTCACCAGCGCGTCGAGGCGGTCGTAGTCTGCTCGGACCTCGCGGGCCAGTCGGCGGACCTCCTCGAAGTCCGCGAAGTCCGCGCGGTAGAACTCGCCGTCGCCGTCGGGGTGGGCGTCCCGAACCGCCGAGCGGACTTCCGCTCCGGCCTCGCGGTCCCGGCCGGTGAACAGGACGGTACAGCCACGGTCGGCGAGGCGGAGGGCGGCCTCGCGGCCGATGCCGCTCGTTCCACCGGTCAGGAGGACGACGTGAGTCACGGCGAATCAGTCGTCGGCGTCGGCCTCGGTCTGTCCGGCGTCCGCGTCGGTCTGTCCGCCGTCGGCCTCCGCGCTCGCGGTCTCGTCGATTCCGGCGTCCGGCGCGGTCACGTCCGGGTGGATGAAGGCGTACTCGACGGCCTGCTGGCCGAGCTTTCGGACGCGCTCTTCGATGTCCTCGTCGGTTATCTCGCCGTCTTCTATCTTGTTCCGGGCGCTCCGGATGCCGACCTGATGGGGCAGGACCCACGCGTGGACCCCGCGGGCGGTCACGCGCATGTGGTCGAGCGTGCTGGCGAACGACCCGCCTCCGGCCGACGCCAGCAGGCCGACCGTGGTGTCCTCGTACTCGTCGAAGCTACAGTAGTCGTGGACGTTCCGGAACGCCGAGGAGTACGACCCGTGGTAGACGGGGCTCCCCCACAGAACCGTGTCGGCCTCTCGAATCTTGCGCTTGAGTTCGGTCGCGGCCTCGGGTTCCTCCTCGTCGGGGTCGAAGACGGGTAGGTCGTACTCGCGCACGTCCAGCAGTTCGGTGTCGGCACCGCGCTCGGCCGCCGCGTCAAGGGCGTGTTGCAGGGCGACGCGGGTGTAGCTTCCGTCGCGCATGCTCCCGGCGAGCGCCACGACGACAGGGGTTCCGTTCATCTTGACCGATTCTAGGGGGCTGAGTAGGAAAACAGTTTCCGGAACGGCATTTTTGTAACTAAAACTACACGGTGATGAGGTCACCGACGCCGGGTCGTCACCGGCACGTCGCCCTTCGGTTGGAGCGTGACCGCCGCCGAGAGTTCGAGGTCGCCGTAGTCCCTGTCGAGCGTCCACTCGGACGCCATCGTCGCCAGCACGAGTTGGGCCTCGGTCATGGCGAACTGCTGGCCGATGCACCGGCGCGGTCCGCCGCCGAAGGGGAAGAAGGCGTACTCGGGGCGGTCCGCGCTCGCTTCGCCGTCGAGGAACCGCTCCGGGCGGAACTCCTCGGGGTCGTCCCAGAACCGGTCGTCGCGGTGGAGGACCCACGTGGGCAGGACGACCAGCGACCCCTCCGGGACCTCGTAGTCGCCGAAGGTCACGTCTTCGGTCGGTTCGCGGCGAATCTCGTGGGCGGGCGGGTAGAGGCGCATCGCCTCCTCGACCACCGCCTCGGCGTACTCGAACTCGAACACGTCCTCGATGGTCGGGCGCTCGTCCACGACTTCGGCGAGTTCCTCGTGGAGTCGCGCCTCGGCCTCGGGGTTGCGCGACAGCAGGTCCCAGACGTACGTCAGGGTGAGCGCGGTCGTCTCGTGGCCCGCGAACAGGAACGTCAGCATCTCGTCGCGTATCTGCTCGTCGGCCATCTCGGCGTCGGAGTCCAGCAACATCGCCAGCAGGTCCTCGCGGTCGGTGTCGGCGCGTCGGCGCTCTTCGAGGAGGTCGTACACCTGCGCGTCGAGGTGGTCGAGCGCCCGGTCGGCCCGCCGGAGGAACGGCACGGGTGCCCAGTCTGGTGCGAGGAAGGTGACGGGCTGGTTCTGCGGTTTCAGCGGTTCCTGCATCGCTTCCACGGCGTCGTAGATACCGCGGGCCGCCAAGTCGATGTCCTCGCCGAACATCGCCTCAACCAGAATTTCGAGCGTCGTGCGCATCATCTCCTCGCGGAGGTCCACGGTCGCGCCGTCGCGCCAGCCCTCGATGGTGTCTTCGGTCCGCGAGACCATGATTTCGGCGTAGTTCTTGATGTGGCTCATGAAGAACGCCGGTTGGATTGCCTCGCGCTGGCGCTCCCAGCGGTCGCCGCCGCTGGTGAGCAGGCCGTCACCGACTATCTCCCGAAGTTTGTCCGTACTGCTATCGTGTTTCGGAAACGTGTCGGTGTCCTCCAGCACGCGCTTCACGTCGGCGGGGTCGGTCAGCATGTAGGCGTCCCAGCCGATTATCTCGAAGTTGACGACCCGGCCGTACTCGTCGGCGCACTCCTCGCGGAACTCGCAGGGGTCGCGCGCCCACTGGTGAGTGTTTCCGAGTACTGGAAGGCCGCGCGGTCCCGGTGGTGATTGCGTCGTCATGTTCGAAGAGAGGAGCCAGTCGGCCCTGACTCTACTGCCGTGAATCCACGGTCTCTTTATCAGGGTCGGCGTAGACGGACACGGTAATGCGGTACGCGCGAGTCCGAGTCACGCCGACCGAGGGAGCGGGCGACCACCCGCTGGGTGCGCGCCTCGCGGAGGTCGAGGGCGTCGAACGAAAGCGAGTCCACCGCATCGAACTGCTGGACGACGGCACCGGCCTGTTGCTCGCGGAGGCCAGCGGCGACCGGGAGCGATACGAGGAGCTTCTCGCCGACAGCGAGTTCGTCCACGACTACGCCGTCACCGGGGCCGAGGGCGACTGGTACGCCTACGTCCACTTCGAGCCGAACGAGCGCGTCGAGGGGACCCTCGCCGAGTTCCGCGACTCGGAGCTGATGATAGAGATGCCCATCGAGGCGTTGCCCGACGGCGTGCGCGAGATTACGTTCGTCGGCGACGAGGCGGCCTTCGCCGACGCGGTGCCGACCGACACGGACTACTACGAGGTCGAACTGCTGGAGACCGGCGAGCGCCCGCCGCGGGCCGACGACCTGTTCGCCTGCCTCACCGAGCGCCAGCGGGAGGTGCTTTCCGCCGCGCTCGAACTGGGTTACTACGAGGACCCACGACAGGCGACCCACGGCGAGGTGGCCGCCGAACTCGGCGTCTCGCCGAGTACCGCGGGCGAACACCTCCGGAAGATAGAGTCGCGGGTGTTCGCGCAGTTCGCCCGCGAGCGGTGAGGAGGGCGACGAGGGCGGTGTGGCCGACGAGGGCGATGTGGCCGACGAGGGCAATGTGGCCGACGAGTCAGTCCGCTGGCTCCTCGCTCCTCGCGGGTCGGTCGGCGAACGGCGACGCGCCCGCGAGGAGGGCCGCCGACCCGACCACCAGAATCGCCCCGAAGAGACCGATGGTCGGGACGATGCCGAGCGCGTCGGCGAGTCGGCCCGCGCCGAGTTCGAAGGGGATGGTGACGACGTTGTAGACCATCCCCGCCGCGCTCAGGACAGTCGCGCGTCCGACCGACTCCACGTGGTCGTTGATGTACTGGTTAGCCAGCGGCATCGTCACGCCGCGGGCGGCCCGCATGACGAGGAAGACCGGAATCGCCGTCGCCGGAACGAGGGCGACGCCGACGAACAGCGCGCCGAGGAGGACCGGCGCGAGCGCGAACCACCGGCGGATGCCGACGACCGACCGAATCAGGTCGGTCCGGTAGCTGACCGCCGCGGCGACCGCGGTGAATCCGCCGTAGAGCCACCCGAGCGCGCCGACCGACAGGCCGAGCGTCTCGACGCCGAACGGTTGGACGAAGAAGTTGACGCCCCAGTAGACGCCGACGAACAGGCCGAGGTAGGGCACGAACGACCGGAGCGGCGGCTTCGAGAACTCCTCGCGGACGATAGGGAGCGCATCTACCACGGTGAACTGGTCGTCACCGTCGTCGATGTCTCCGTCGTCAGTGTCCGCCGAAGTATTTCGTCCGGGCGTCGATTCGGGAAACGACAGCAGGACGGGGACGCTCAGGGCAGTCACGCACGCCGAGGAGAGGTAGGCCGCGGGCATCCACGCGTCGGCGATGTAGCCGCCGAGGATGCCGGTCGCGCCGGTCACGACGTACATCACGGCGTTGCCCCGGCCCCTGACCGCCGCGAAGTCGTCTTCGTCCATCCGTGCTTTCAGCGTGTCGTAGAGCCACGCGTCGGCGGTGCCCGACCGGAACGTCGAGGCGAACGCCCAGAACCCCATCACGACCGCGAAGTGGACGAACTCGCTGGAGGCGGCCATCGCCACCTGCGCGACGGTGATGAGTACGCTGGCGAGGAGCAGGCTGTTCCGACGACCGATGCGGTCGCCGACGATGCCGGTCGGAATCTCGAACAGGAGGAGTCCGGCCCACCAAATCGCGTCCACGGCACCCACGAGCGCGTAGGACTCGACGTTGACCTCGATGTAGTAGTACCAGATGGGCGTCGTGAATCCGGCGGCCATCGCCGCCCGATAGAGGTAGTACTTCGCGACGTGGCCGGTCGGGAGTCTCCTCGCGGGCCTCACGCTCGGCCCTACAGAGTCAGCGTACAAAACTGTCAGCGGAAGCTCGTTTTTGTAGAAAAATCTACTATTTCGTGAGAGGGCACCACGCGGTGGTTTTTTCGGCGGGCGTAGCGACCCTTGGAGTATGGAGACGCCGATTTCGTTCGGAACCGACGGCTGGCGAGCGACGCTCGACGAGTTCACCGCACCGCGCGTCCGGATGGTCGGGCAGGCGGTCGCCGACTACCTGCGGGAGGTCGAGGAGCGCGACGGCGGCACGGTCGCGGTCGGCTACGACGCCCGCGAGACCTCGCGCGGGTTCGCCGAGGAGCTATGCCGCGTGCTGGCGGCCAACGGGTTCGACGCGCTGATTCCACCGCGGGACTGCCCGACGCCGCTGGCGGTGTGGACCATCGCCGACCGCGAGTTGGCTGGCGCGCTGGTCGTCTCGGCGAGTCACAACCCGCCGAACTACAACGGTGTGAAGTTCTTCCCCCACGACGCCGCGCCCGCCCTGCCCGAGGTGACCGACGAAATCATGGCCCGTATCGCCGAACCGCGCGCGCTCCCCGAGGAGGAACAGGGAAGCGTCCGCGAGGAGGACCTGCTGGAACCCTACGCGGACCACGCCTTCGACGTGGTGGGCGTCGGTCCCGACGAGGAGTCGGACCTCGACGGCCTGACCGTGGTCTACGACGCGATGCACGGGTCGGGCCGCGGGTTCACCGACGAACTGCTCGAACGTGCCGGGGCGACCGTCCACCGGCGGCGATGCGAGCAGGACGCCGAGTTCGGCGGCACGAACCCCGAACCGAGCGCCGAGAACCTACAGGGCCTCGTGGAGGCGGTTCGCGAGAAGGACGCGGACCTCGGCATCGCCAACGACGGCGACTCCGACCGCATCGCTGTCGTGACGCCCGACCGCGGCTTCTTGGACGAGAACCTCTTTTTCGCCGCGACGTACGACTACCTCCTCGAAGACGACTCCGGCCCCGCGGTCCGGACCGTCTCGACCACCTTCCTCGTGGACCGCGTGGCCGAAGCCCACGGCGAGGAGATAGTCGAGACCGCGGTCGGCTACAAGTGGGTCGCCGAAGCGATGGGCGAACACGACGCGCTCATCGGGGGCGAGGAGTCCGGCGGCTTCTCGATTCGGGGCCACGTCCGCGAGAAGGACGGCGTGCTGATGGCGCTGCTAGCCGGAGCGGTCGAGAGCGAACGCTCCTACGACGACCGGGTGGACGAACTCCTCTCGGAGTTCGGCAAGATTCACCAATCGAAGGTCAGCGTGGACTGCCCGGACGACCGCAAGCAGGACGTGCTGTCGGCGCTGGAATCCGAACTGCCCGACGAGGTGGCGGGCGAGCGCGTCGAGGAGGTCAACGACACCGACGGGTTCAAGATTCTGTTGGAGGACGGGTCGTGGTTGCTGGTCCGTCCGAGCGGGACCGAACCGAAGATGCGCGTCTACGCCGAGGCCGCGAGCGAGGAGCGCGTGGAGGCGCTACTGGACGCGGGGCGTGAACTGGTCGAGCCGCTGGTATAGCACCTCGGCAACGGTTACTCGTCGTCACCTACCGCGACGGTCGTTCGAGCGTGAGCGAATCGCCGCACTCGATTTCTTCGCCGTAAATGTCGCCGTCGAACTCCGGCACGTCGCCGGTCCAGTCGATACAGTTCAACACGACCGGCAAGTGATTCAATCGCGTTTCGAGGACGTTGAGCGGATGCGAGTCCACGAATCCGGCGGCCTGTACGTCGGCCACGTCACCACCGGAGTCGAGTTGGAGGTGACACTCACCGAGTTGGTTTCGATGGTCGTCGCGATGCCAGCCGACGGAGGCGTCACGGTCGGGTTCGACCCACTGAATCCGATAGTACTCGTGGGACTCGTTCTGTGGAAACTCGAACTGCACTTCGAGCCGCACGGTCGAAGCGTCGTAGTCGGTTTGCAGCATTACGCCGGGGTCTACGTCGGCGTGAACCGCCTCTCGGCGAATACTAGACGGTTCGTAGCGGACAGTTTCGAATCCGGCGTGTCCCGAGAGCCAGTCGTGAACCGCTTCGTGGACGGTGGTCTGAGTGAGTCGCGCTCGATTAGCGAGCAAGAGCGGAAACGGCGACATGGCTCAGGCGGGCGAAGTCGTCCGGGAACTATTTTCGAGGTCGGCGAGGTCGTCGTACAGTTCGAGACCGTGGCGGAGTATCGTCTTGGTCTCCTCGTTGCGCTTCCACCGCCGAAGAACGCGATTTCGGCGGCGAACCTCGTCGCCCGAGAGGTCCTGCTCGGTCAGCGAGGCTTCGAGTTCGGCACGGCTCTCGACGCCGAACTCGTCTCGCCAGCCGTGAATCTCGTCCTGAATCGCGGCGACCTCCTCGCGTAACTCCTCGCGGGTGTGTTCGTCGGTCAGGTCCCGGATGTGGGAGAGATACTGCGTTTTGTAGTCGGGGCGGTAGCGTGGGTTCTCACCGTTCTCCCGACTGTCGTCGGCGAAGACGCGCTTGAGTTGATTGTGAGCGACGAGTCGGTCGAGTTCGTCTTTCGCCGTCTGCCACGACACGTCGGCCTCGTCTCGAATCCAGTTCACTGACCGCGGACGTGAGAGAGTAGTTGCGACCTCTCGAACCCGCTCACGAGCGCTGAGTTCGTCTTTCCACGAATTCACTGTGAATCTCTCCGGACGAAGATACGTCCGTGGTTCTCAAATAAGTTAGGCCGTTCTGGATTTATTGAGAGAAAGGAGCTACTCGCCTTCACCGAAGTCCAGCATTCCGTTCGGATTCACGTAGTAGACGTAGGCCAGTCCGAGACCCATCAGCACCGCGACCAGTCCGAGGAGGTCGCCCGCGTCGGTCGTGAACCCGTCGGCGAACGTGACGTAGGCCATCACGAACGCGAAGACGGTCCAGATGACGGAGACTCGTCGGCGTCGTTGCTCGTCCATACCGGGTCAGGGGCGTCGGGGAAGTTGGGTCTTTGGAGTTCGTCCGGCGGGATTCGCGTCTCTCGAATCGTTTTCGATTCTCTTTAGCAATCTCTTTCGTTGTCTTGTAATGGTAGAGGTTGTTCCCGTCCCGTGAGCGGACAGCGGCGTAGGACGTGTTGCTGGCGACGCTATAGCGTCACTGCACAGCGCCGTATCCGGATGGCGGGCCGCCACCGCACGGCAGACCGCGACTGCCACCGTACGGCGGACTTTCGCCGACAACGAGGAGTCACCGCACGGCACCGCAACCGCCCCGCGCCTCCCCAACCGCTTGCGTTGTCTGCGAACCGCGTTCGCAGACTACTCGCCCCTCGCGCGGATGGGGCGTCGCCCACGGCGACGCACCCGCACGCGCCGAGGAGGTCCATTCGAACCGTCGTGTCACCCCTCGCCGCCGTAGCGCCCGCGAAGCCGGTCCGAATCGCCCTCGACCGGCGCAATCGAAAAGTCGAGGGCGTCGTAGAACGGCCGGACGCCGGGGTCGAACTCCGCGGTCAGGCGGGCGTGGCGCTCGGCCGCGGCGCGGACCAGCGCGGACCCGATGCCCTGCCCGCGGCGCGCGCGTCGAACCGCCACGGCGTCGATGTGCGCGTCGTGGACGTGCGCGGTGTCGTCGTGCGTGGCGTCGGCGTGTATGGCGTCGTCGCCGTGTGTGGCGTCGTCACCGGCGGCGTCCTCCTCGGCGTCGTTCCGCCGGACGAGTACCAGCGCGCCGAGAATCGGCGTCTCCCGGTCGGCGGTCTCCACGCAGTCGGCGGTCTCCTCGCGGGTCGGTTCGCGAGCCACCAACACGTCCCCGACCGCGATGCGCTCGCGGAGGTCCGCGCGCACGTCGAGCATCGCGGCGTCGAGGACGCGCCGGACCCCCATCCGGTCGTCGTCGGTGGCCTCGCGAACCACGACGCCCGCCCCGTGGTTCAGAGCGTCGGGACTCGTAGCGTCGTTACTCACCGGTCTCGCTCCCGGTCGTCGCCGAGGAGCCTCTCGACCATCGCCAGCACGTCGTCCACCGGCGGCCGGTCGTCGGTGCCCTCGCCGCGGTGGACCGCGAACAGTTCCACGTCCCCGCCGCGGCCGTCCAGAATCGCGGTCTGAGGCAGTCGCCCGAGGAGGTCGTGAAGCCCGCCCAACTTCCCCAGTCGCGTCGGCTGACCGTACTGCTCGGCGACGGTCGTCTCGGCGTCGGCGACGACCGGGAACGGCAGATGAGTCTTCTGCTGCCACTTCGTGGCCTTCGCCTTCGATTCGGGCAGGACCGCGACGACCGCCGCGTCGCGGTCGCGGAACTCGCCGTAGCGGTCGGCCACCGCCCGGACCTGCTCGCGGCACGACCGACTGTAGTAGTCGCGCAGAAAGAGGAGGACGAGCGCGTCGTTGTCCTCGGGCGGCGTCCGCGTGCGGTTCGGTCGCCGCGCCGCGAGGTCGGGGTCGGCCGCGAGGGCCGAGAGGAGTACCGGGTCGGGTCCCGCGCCCGCGTTGGGCAACTCGAAGTCGAGTTCCGAGACGCCGAGGGCGTCGGTTCGGGGGCCAGCGACGGCGGTCGGGACCGGGGAGTCGGCCGTCGCCGAACCGCCGCTCCCGCCCTTGATGAGCCGCAGTACCTTCACGTGGTCGGTCTCGACGGGTTGGTCCTCGGGGACCGGGCGACCGTCCACCATCACCGAGACCTCGTGTGGACTCAAATCCACCTTCGCCAGCAGGTCGGCGTAGGTCGCGTCCTCGATTTCGAAGTCGCGGGTCTCCTCGCCGACGACTTCGACGGTCACGTTCATAGCGTTGGATTTCGCGGCGCGCGTGGTAAGCGTGTCGGGCTACGAGAGTGCGTCGAGTTTCGGGAGGGGTTCGGAGGTCTCTCGGACCGAGAAACGCCAGTCGAACGCGAAGAGAAGCTAGCTACTGCCGACAACGAGGAGTTACCGCTCCGCACAGCACCGCGACGGCCACGTCCTCCCCAACCGCTTGCGTTGCTCGGTCTCCGACCTGCGCTACTCAGCCCTCGCGCGAACGGGCGCGGCCACGAGAGGCCGCGCCCGCACGCGCCGGTGGTCTGACGTGAAACTCGTCGGCGAGGAGAATCCGAAATCGTCGCCCTCTCCGTCTACAGCGTCGAGTCGGTCGTCGTCGCCGTCTCGTCGCCGCGGCCGCCGTATCGCGCTCGGCCGCCGAGCGCGAGCGCGCCGAGACCGAGGAGCAACACGACGAACTGAATCAAGCCCCCGAGAATCGGGACGAAGCCGACCAGCGAGACCAGTACGAGGCCGACCGCGAGCGCGACCCACTTGCTGTCGCTGTCGGCGAATCCGGCCAGCCACGCGCCGAGCGCGAACGCGCCGTAGACGTACCCGAGCCACAACACGAAGGCGTAGAGAATCGACCCGAGGATGCCGAGCGGAATCCCGACGAGCGAGACGAAGAGTAAGACGAGCAGTATCGGAATCCCGACGAACAACAGGAGACCGACCCCGGCCGACCGGAGCGGGTCGGCGATAGCCCTGTCGGCGACGCCGCCGGAGAACCGCGAGAAGACCAGCAGGACGACCGCTCCGAGCAGGAAGTTCACGACGAAGCCGTACACCGCGCCGACCCAACTCGGGAACAGGGGACCGCCGACGCCCACGCCGAGGTCCACGTTCGGCTCCTCGCGGACCTCGCCGTCGATTCGGGCACCCTGCGCCCTGTCGAGGTCGCCGTCGTACACGAAGTCGCCGCCGACGACCGCACTCGGTCCGAGCGTGATGGTGCCCGCGCCAACTCGCGCGTCCCGCCCGACCTCGCCCTCGACCACGACGTTGCCCGCCGCGGCCTCCAACTCCCCGCCGATTCGACCGCCGTCGGCGAGGAGGAAGTTCCCGCCCGCGGCGCTGGCGTCGCCGGTCACGGTGCCGTTGACCCGGACGTTGCCCGCGAACGCTTCGAGGTCGCCGTTCACTCGCCCGTCCACGAACACGTTGCCCGCGAACGCGGTCAGGTCGCCCTCGACGGTCCCGCGGACGATGACCGTCCCCCCGAACGCGGTCAGGTCGTCGGTTATCGTCTCGCCCTCCTCGACCACGACGGTCCCGCCGCTCCGGGTCTCGTCGGCCGCGACCGGCGCGGGCACCGCGGCGAGGAGGACCAGCGCCGCGAGCAGGACCGCGAATCGCTTCTTCATAGCGAACCCGTCGATAGCCTCCGAATTAGTAGTTTCCCGGTTATCGTCAAAACCAGAGGTTAAGCACGTCTTACGACCGGACGAGTGAATCGGAGCGTCCCCCGGAGTCGCCGAGTCACTGGCAGGCGTAGACCGGGTCGCGGGTAGGCGTGGACCGGGTCGCGGGCGAGCGAAGGCCGAGTCGGCGACCGGACTCTCGGCCGTGTGACCTACCTCGGGGAGTTTAAGACCGGGAAGCCCCTCGTGTCCCTCATGACCGAGGTCGAGAGCGAGGCCGACAGCGAGGCCGACGAGGCGGCCGAATCGGACGAGGGAGTCGCGCCGGACGACGAGGCCGCGCCCGAGACGACCGCCGACTCCTCCGAGGCGGCCCGCGGGGAGATTTGGATAGAGAAGTACCGCCCTCAGCGGTTGGACGAGGTGGCGGGCCACGAGGACATCACCGAGCGCCTGAGTCGCTACGTCGAGCGCGACGACCTGCCGAACCTTCTATTTTCAGGCCCTGCAGGCGTGGGCAAAACCACTTCTGCGGTCGCCATCGCCAAGGAACTCTACGGCGACGACTGGGAGAGCAACTTCCTCGAACTCAACGCCTCCGACCAGCGCGGCATCGACGTGGTCCGGGACCGCATCAAGAACTTCGCCCGGTCGTCGTTCGGCGGGGCCAACTACCGCATCATCTTCTTGGACGAGGCCGACAGTCTCACGTCCGACGCCCAGTCAGCCCTGCGCCGGACGATGGAGCAGTTCTCGAACAACACGCGGTTCATCCTCTCGTGTAACTACTCCAGCAAGATTATCGACCCCATCCAGTCGCGGTGCGCGACGTTCCGGTTCGGTCCCATCTCCGAGGAGGGCGTCACCGAGCAGATTCTGAAAGTCGCCGAGCAGGAGGGTATCGAGACGACCGAAGACGGCATCGAGGCGCTGGTCTACGCCGCCGACGGCGACATGCGCAAGGCCATCAACGCGCTCCAAGCCGCGGCCGTGATGGGCGAGGTCGTGGACGAGGAGGCCGTGTTCACCATCACCAGCACGGCCCGCCCGGAGGAAATCGAGGAGATGGTCACCTACGCCATCGAGGGCGATTTCAGCAAGGCGCGCTCGATTCTGGACGACCTGCTGACGAACAAGGGGATGGCGGGGGGCGACATCATCGACCAACTCCACCGGTCGGTCTGGGAGTTCGAGTTGAGCGACGAGGCCACCGTGCGGCTGATGGACCGCGTGGGCGAGGTCGATTACCGCATCACCGAGGGCGCGAACGAGCGCGTCCAGCTAGAGGCACTACTGGCGTCGCTGTCGCTCGAAGACCAGTAGCGTCGGCGTAGCCTCGACGCGGCGTCGGAGGAGCGTTAGCGCGAGGCTGACCGCGACGCAATCGGCCGTTTCGACGCTCGCCGCCGTCGGCGCGCTCGCTCGCCGCG
Source organism: Halorussus salinus (assembly GCF_004765815.2). Taxonomy (NCBI): domain Archaea; kingdom Methanobacteriati; phylum Methanobacteriota; class Halobacteria; order Halobacteriales; family Haladaptataceae; genus Halorussus; species Halorussus salinus. The sequence continues at coordinate 473,924 of NZ_SBIS02000007.1, forward strand.
AGAAAGCCCGCGTTGCGTCGGAAAACGGTCCGAAACGGCCACCCCTCTTATGCATCGGACCGCCGTACCGATGTGGGAGTACACATGGGACGCTATCCGAGAACAGCACGGGACGCGCGCTTGAAGTGCATCGAGTGCAACGCACCCGTCGTCGAGACGGTCGAAGGAAACTACGCCTGCGTGGACTGCGGCACCGCGCCGATTGCCACTCGGTCGGACGCGACGGCGTCCACCGCCGACGACGCGCGGTCCCCGGCGGACGACTGACGCCGTTCGGGGGCGACGACACGAACCACACTTTTGTCACTGGTCGGCGAAGACGAGACCATGAGCCACGCACGTCTCGAACCGACGGACGCCCTCCGCACCGTCCGAACCGCGAACGCCCACCGAACCGCGGACGCCCACCGAACCGTCCGACGGTCCCGCGCATGACCGCGAACGCTCCCATCCGCACCGAGTCGCTGACCAAGCGGTACGGCGACGCGACCGCGGTCCGGGACCTCACCTTCGAGGTCGAGCGCGGCGAGGTGTTCGGCTTCCTCGGTCCCAACGGCGCGGGCAAGACCACGACGATGCAGATGCTGACGACGCTGACCCGGCCCAGTTCCGGCGAGGCGTGGGTCGCCGGAGCGCCCGTCACCGACCGCGACGCGGTGGTCGAAGAACTGGGCTACATGCCCGAGGAGCCACCCATCTACGACGAACTCACCGGGCGCGAACAGTTGGGGTACGTCGCGGGCCTCCGGGACCTGCCCGAGAGCGAGGCCGACCGCAAAATCGGCGACCTCCTCGAGCGGTTCGACCTCGCGGGGGACGCCGACGACCGTATCTCGACGTACTCGAAGGGGATGAAACAGAAGACCGCGCTGATTCAGGCGCTCGTCCACGACCCGCAAGTCGTGTTTCTGGACGAACCGACCTCGGGGCTGGACCCGCGGGCGGCGCGAACCGTCAGGAATCTGGTCTCGGAACTCCGCGACGAGGGGATGACCGTCTTCCTCTCGACGCACATCCTCCCGGTCGTCGAGGAGTTGGCCGACCGGGTGGGCGTCCTCCACGACGGTCGCCTCGTCGCCGAGGGGTCGCCGGAGTCGCTGACTCACCGGGCCGAGTCGGGCGAGGAGTCCACGCTCGAAGAGGTGTTCCTCGAAGTGACGAGCGAACACCCCGAGGGCGAGGTCGGCCGGGACGCCGAGCAGTCGGAGTTCGCGCGATGAAGGTGCCCGACCTCTCGCACGCGACTCGCATCGCCCGCGTGGAAGTCCGGCGGAGCGTCCGGGCGATGCGGTCGAGCGGCACCCGGACCATCGCGTTCGGCTTCGCGCTCCTGTTCTGGGTCGCCGCGCCGACGCTGGTCGGCGGGTTTCTGGCCTACCGACTCGGGCAGGCGCTCCCGACCGTCCCCTTCGAGTTCCCGGTGCTGGACCTCGCTCGCGGCGGGACCGCGGTCGGGTGGGTCGGTCTCGCGGCGCTCGCGGCGGCCCGGTCGGCGGGCGGCAAGAGCGAGGTCGATTCGCCGGAGGGAATCCTGACGACCGTGCCAGCGCGGGACGCCGCGCTCGGCCTCCTGCTCGCCGAGTACGTCCGGATGGCGCTGGTCGCGGCGATTCCGGTCCTCACCATCGCCGGGGCGCTCGCGGTCGGCGCGGGCGTCGGCGTCCCGCTACTCGCGGTGCCAGCGACCGCCGCCCTCGTCCTCGCCGTCGGACTGACGGTCGGCTTCCCGGTCGGTATCGCCGTCAACTGGCTCACGATGCGAGTGCCGTGGGTCGCCCGCCACAAGACGGCGCTCCTCGTCGTCGCGGGCGGCCTCTACTTCTTCGCGTTCGTCTCGGACACGTTCAACGAGGTAGTCACGTTCCTCCAGCGCGCGCTCCGGGACACGCCGCTGGCGTGGTTCGGCGACGCCGCCCTGCTTGGCCTGCCGGGCATCGACGCCGTGGCGGTCCACGCGCTCGGCGCGGCGGCGGTCGCGGCGGTCCTCCTCCCGACGCTCGCGGGCGTCGGGATTCGCGCCGCCACGACGGTCTGGTACACCGACCGAGCGCAGACGACCGAGGAGACCGACGAAACGCGAGCCGACGCGGGCGTTCGCGGCCGGGACGGCACGCCCGCGGGCGGAACCGCACGCGAGAGCGGACCCGCGAGCGAGGGCGCAGGAGCGACGAGCCTCGGCGAGCGCGCGCTCGCGCCCCTCTCGGGACTCCTCGCCCGACCGACGCGGACCCTGACGCTTGCGGTCTGGCGGCGGACCAAGCGCGCGCCGATTCGCGTCCTCTACGTCGCCTACCCCCTCTTTTTCCTCTACGCGCCGCTCCGGACAGCCGTCGAAAGTGGCGTCTCGACGCTCCTGCCGGTGATGGTCGCGCTCTACGGGACGTGGGCGACGGGCGCGCTGGTGTTGAACCCGCTCGGCGACGAGGGATCGGTCCTGCCCGCGACCCTCCTGTCGGGCATCGGCGGCCGCCAGTTCGTCGTCGCCCACGTCCTCTCGGCGGCGCTCGTCGGGGTGCCGGTCGTGGCGCTGGCGACCGCGGTGACTGGCGCGCTGAGTCCGCTCGCTCCCGCGCAGTGGGTGGCGCTGACCGCCGCGAGCGCCCTCCTCGTCGTCGCCGGGACGGTGCTGGCCGTCGCTACCGGGACGCTCCTCCCGCGGTTCGGCACGGTCGAGGTGTTCCGGAGCCGCGAGGTCACGATGCCGAGCAAGGGCGCGTTCGCAGCCTACTCGCTGGCACTCCTCGGTGGTGCTGTCGGGGCCGTCGTCGCGCTCCTCCCGGCGCTCGCGGGGTTCGTCGGCGGGGTGGTCGGCGTGCCGGGCGTCGGGGTTCGCGTCGTCGGCGGACTGGTGGCAGTGCTGGTCGCCGTCGTCGGTCCGGTCGCGGGGTTCCGGTGGGCCGCCCGAACGTTCGAGGAGTTCGTCGTGGACTGAGGTCGGCGGTCAGTGTGGGACCAGTTGCACACGTTGCGGAACTGTTTTACGCGCTCGTTGGCGAAATACGGATAATATGAGCGAACTCGAAGAGGAGTACCGCCTCGATTATTTCGAGGAAGAGGGCTTCGTCAGGAAGGAGTGTACCGACTGCGGTGACTTCTTCTGGACCCGCGACCCCGACCGAGAGACCTGCGGCGAACCGCCGTGCGAGAACTACCAGTTCATCGACGACCCCGGATTCCCGGAGGCCCACACGCTCGAAGAGATGCGGGAGGCGTTCCTCTCGTTCTTCGAGGAGAACGACCACGAGCGAATCGAGCCGTACCCGGTGGCCGCGAACCGCTGGCGCGACGACGTGTTGCTGACCCAAGCGTCTATCTACGACTTCCAGCCGCTCGTCACTTCGGGCGAGACTCCTCCGCCAGCCAACCCCCTCACGATTAGCCAGCCCTGCATCCGGATGCAGGACATCGACAACGTGGGCAAGACGGGGCGACACACGATGGCCTTCGAGATGATGGCCCACCACGCGTTCAACGCCCGCAAGGAGGTCGGCGACGAGTACGCCTACTCCGGAGAGGTCTACTGGAAGGACGAGACCGTCGAGTACTGCGACCGCTTCTTCGAGTCGATGGGGGCCGACTTGGACGAGATTACCTACATCGAGGACCCGTGGGTCGGCGGGGGCAACGCCGGGCCAGCCATCGAAGTCATCTACAAGGGCGCGGAACTGGCGACGCTGGTCTTCATGTCGATGGAGCAGGACCCCGACGGCGACTACGAGATGAAAGACGGCAACCGGTACTCCAAGATGGACACCTACATCGTGGACACCGGCTACGGCCTCGAACGCTGGACGTGGGTCTCGCAGGGCACCCCGACCGTCTACGAGGCGGTCTACCCCGAGATGATTTCGTTCCTGAAGGACAACGCTGGCATCGACCACTCCGACGAGGAGGAGAAACTCGTCCATCGCTCCTCGAAACTGGCGGGGCACATGGACATCGACGAGGCCGAGGACATGGAGGCCGCCCGCGACAACATCGCCCGCGAGTTGGACGTGTCCAAGACGCGCCTCGAAGACCTGCTGGAACCCCTCGAAGACATCTACGCCATCGCGGACCACTGCCGGACGCTCGCCTACATGCTCGGCGACGGCATCGTCCCGAGCAACGTCGGCACGGGGTATCTCACCCGGATGGTCCTGCGGCGGACCAAACGGCTCTGTGACAACGTAGGCGTGGACGCGCCACTGGACGAACTCGTGGACATGCAGGCCGAACGCCTCGAATACGAGAACCGCGACACGATTCGGGACATCGTGCGCACCGAGGTCGAAAAGTACCGCGAGACGCTCGAACAGGGCGGCCGCCGGGTCGAACGACTCGCCAAGGAGTACGCCGAGAAGGGCCAACCCATCCCGACCGACGAACTGGTCGAGTTGTACGACTCCCACGGCATCCAGCCCGACATGGTGGAAGAAATCGCCGCGGACTTCGGGACCGAGGTCGAGGTCCCCGACGACTTCTACAGCGTCGTCGCCTCCCGCCACGACTCCGGGCAGGCCTTCGAGGAGGAAGCGGACGAAGACGACCGGCTGGCCGACCTGCCGAAGACCGACCGGCAGTTCTACGAGGACCAGTACGGCACCGACTTCGAGGCCGTGGTCCTCGACGTGTTCGAGCGCGAGGGCGAGGGAACGGACGGCGAGACCGCCTACGACGTGGTGCTGGACCAGACGATGTTCTACCCGGAGGGCGGTGGCCAACCCGCCGACCACGGGACGCTGACCACCGACGAGACGAGCGTACGGGTCGGCGACGTGCAGGTCCGGGACGGCGTCATCCTCCACCGGACCGACGACGAGGTCGGCAAGGGCGACATCGTGCGCGGGAAGATAGACCGCGACCGCCGCCGTCGGCTGATGCGCCACCACACCGCGACCCACCTCGTCGTCCACGCGGCCCGCGAGGTGCTGGGCGACCACGTCCGGCAGGCCGGTGCCCAGAAGGGCACCGATAGCTCGCGCATCGACGTGCGCCACTACGAGCGCATCGACCGCGAGACCAAAGACGAGATCGAGATGGTCGCCAACGAACTCGTGATGGAGAACACGTCGGTCCAGCAGGAGTGGCCCAACCGCCACGAGGCCGAAGAGGAGTACGGCTTCGACCTGTATCAGGGCGGCATCCCGGCCGGACAGAACATCCGGCTCATCCACGTCTCCGAGGACGTGCAGGCCTGCGGTGGCACCCACGTCCGGCGTACAGGCGACGTGGGCACCATCAAGATTCTGAACACCGAGCGCGTGCAGGACGGCGTGGAACGGCTCACCTTCGCCGCGGGCGAGGCCGCCGTCGAGGCGACCCAGCGAACCGAGACCGCGCTCGCCGACGCCGCCGACATCTTGGACGTGGCTCCCGACGAGGTCCCCGAGACCGCCCAGCGGTTCTTCGACGAGTGGAAGGACCGGGGCAAGCAGATAGAGGACCTGAAAGAACAGCTCGCCGAGGCCCGCGCGTCGGGCGGTGGCGGCGGCGAGGAGGTCGAGGTCGGCGACACCACGGCCGTCGTCCAGCGCCTCGACGCCGACATGGACGAACTCCGGGCGACCGCGAACGCCCTCGTGGAGGAGGGCAAAATCGCGGTCATCGGAAGCGGTGCCGACGGCGCGACGTTCGTCGTCGCGGTGCCCGACGGCGTCGGCGTCAACGCTGGCGAAGTCGTCGGGCAACTCGCCCAGAAGGTCGGCGGGGGCGGCGGCGGTCCGCCGGACTTCGCGCAGGGCGGCGGCCCCGACGCCGAGAAGTTGGACGACGCGCTGGACGAGGCTCCAGACGTGCTGAAGCAGGTCCAGAACGCCTGAGCGACGACCGTCGGAACGGCCGACCGACCTCCGATAGCTCTTTTCCCGCGGCGACCGATTTCGACCGAACGATGACTGACCCGACAGAGGCGACCGACTCGCCTCCCTCTCGTCCCGTCACCGTGACCGTCGCCGAGTGGGAGTTCACCCTCCGCGTGAACGACTGACCCGAGCGGTGTCGTTGCGAGTGGCGTCGGCGCGAACGGTCGGTGATTGTTACTCGGCGGCGTGTCACTAATTCCACGACACGCTGAAGTGAGACGAGTCGAAAGAACGCTACCGGAGTCAAACAGTGACGAGCGACGAGCCTCCGCTACGCGAGCCTAACGACTCGGTGGCCGACGCCACCGACGAATCCCGCCCGTCCCAGAGCGACGACTCCGACGCGGCGAACGCGACGAACGCGACGAGCGCGGCGGACGACGCTTCCCTCACGTCGGACGCCGACGGCCTGCTGGCGAGGGCCGACGACGCCGACGCGACCGCCGCCGACCTCGACGCGACCGACCCCGACGCGACCGACGACGAGCGCTCTCCCGAGGACGCCGACCTCGAACGCGCGCTGGACGACTTCTACGCGGACTGACTGGGCCGGACGCGTCGACCGGGACCCGAACCGACGCCAAGCCGCGGCGTCCCGGCTCGGGTCGCACACTCGGCGGGCTACCGGTCGAACAGCCACTGCTTCGCTCGCCGGACGACCGACCGGCGGCGGGCGAGTCGCCGGTTCAACGCGTCGTTCACCCGGCGGAGTCGCGCGTTGTCGGCTTCGAGTCGGCGTAGCTCCTCGCGGAGTCGGTCGGCGTCGGCTTCCGGTCGCCCGTCGGCCCGGCGTCGGTCGGCGTCGGAGCGAGGTCGTTCCATCGTCCGCACGCGGTCGGCGGGTGACGGGCGCTCCGGGGCCGGAGTGCGGTCGCCAGTCGAGACGGACTCGCTCGGCGGGCGACGACCGGACGCGCCGCCGTTGACCTGCGCCGCCCCGCGGTCGGTTCGACCGTCGCCGACGCTGCCTCGCTCGGTCGCGTCCCCGGCGCTCGACCCGAGCGCCGCCAGCGCGCGCTCGTCGCGGATGCGACCCGCGAGGACCGCGTTGACGACCGCGCCGACCAGCAGGACGAGACTGCTGAAGTAGAGCCAGATGAGCAGGATGAACGCGCTCCCGAGGGTGCCGTACACCGCCTCGTAGCGCCCCGCGAGGAGGACGTAGGCCTGAAACGCCGCCTCCATCGCGGTCCACCCGACCGCGGCGAAGACGACGCCGGGCAGGACCTCGCGGGGCGTCACGTCCGCATCGGGGAAGACGTAGTAGATGGGGAAGAACGCGACCGCGAGACCGACAGCGAGGAGAAGTGGGTTGGACAGCGCCGGATACGGTAGGTCGGGGACTCGGGCGGCCACCGCGCCCGCGACGAGGAACGCGACGACGGCCAATCCGAGCGCGACGACCACGACGAGGGCGTTCTCGATTTGAGCGCGAACGGACTTGTTCGAGGCCGTACCGTAAATTTGGGAGAACGCCACGTCGAGACCGCGGAATATCTTCGAGACGCCCCACAGGAGCGTCACCGCACCGACGACCGACACGCCGGTCCGGGCGGTGGCCACGTCGAGCGACTCGACCAGCAGGTCGCGGGCGTAGGCGGTCAGGAACGGTTCCGTGACCGCCGCGACCGACGCCGTGAACTCCTCGTTGCCGACCGTCGTGAGGACGACGAGGACGAACAGCAACAGCGGGAGCATCGAGACGAACGCGTGGTACGCGATGCTCCCGGCCATGAACGTGATATTCTGGTCGTGTACCTCGCGCCACGACGCCCGGACGACACGCTCGGTCGCCCGCCAGAGTTCCCTTCCCCGGCCCCCCATGCAAAGCTATCACGGGTGCTGTCGGTAAAACGTCGTTGCCCGTTCGGGGGTAGTTATTCCCGTGTCTTAGATGGCTATAATTGTGTGAACTACCCCACCCTACCGCGCTCGGGGCTACTCGCCCCTCGCTTGTTGAGGGTGGGGCTTCCTGTTTCTGCGTCGGCACTTGTATCCGACGTGGACACAGCGGTTCCAGACTCCGCAGGCGACTTCCCTTTACAGGCGGTTTGGAGTGTCCCACTCCTACCAGATGGACACTCGGCCACAATCGACGGTGCGCGCTTGTTGTCGCGCTTGAACACCGTCGGAGACGTGGCGAGCATCGTACTACCTCGTTTGACCGCAGGGGTAGTAAGCGTGGCGGAGAACGTGTATGCGAACCATGTGGGCGCTGTATCCCCTCCCTGCTCGCTTTGCTCGCTGAGGAACGGGGCTTAGCGCCCTCGATTAAAGCTAACGACCGTCCGTATATATCCGAGAGGTGGTCGAAGCGATGCTATCACGGCCCGAGGAGACCGCGGCTTTCGCGTCGGGACTCCTCGGCATCGGACTCGCGGTCGGAGGGTGGGCGGTCGGTCCCGGCGATCGCACTCGGCCGCTGTCGGAATCGCTGACAGACGCCAGAATACTCTTGCCGACCGCCGTCGTCCCGTTACCGGGGGAGAGCGAATGGCACAACGACAGTCACGACGACAGTTTCGACGGAACGAACGGCGGACGAGTCAGCAATCACAGACCGGTCAGCAGTCTCAGACCGACCAGCCGTTCCAGACCGGCCAACAGTCCCGGAGCGACCAGCAGTCTCGGAGCGGCCAGCGGCCTGCCCGGACGTACCGGAGTGCGGTGGGGCTTCCCGACGAGACGCGACGGTCGATGGTCGGGTTGCTCAACCAGAGTCTCGCGGACACGACCGACCTGATGACCCAGTGTAAGTTCGCTCACTGGAACGTCAAGGGGATGAACTTCTATCAGTTACACCTCCTGTTCGACGAGATAGCCGAGGAGTTCGAGGAACACGCCGACATCATCGCCGAGCGCGCGACCGCGCTCGGCGGCGAGGCGACCGGAACCGTCCGAATCGCGGCGCAGAACAGCCGGATTCCCGAGATGCCGCCGGAGGCGACGACCGGGCCAGAGTACGTGCAGGCGCTGGTCGAGCGCGTGGGCATCCACGCCAACCACCTCCGACGGGAGATAGAAATCGCGGTCGAACACGACGACGAGGACACCGCCGACATGTTCACCGAACTCTCTCGGGAGGTGGACAAGCAACTGTACTTCCTCGAAGCCCACCTGCAAGCGGTCAATCCCGAAGCGATTCCCGAGAGTCCCGGCGGGATGGTTCGGGGCGACCAATCGTCGCAGTACCGCGAGCAGTCCGGGACGGGTCAACAGACGCAGGCGAGCCAAGGGATTCCAATCACGGGGCAATCGCAGTCCGGCCAGCAACCGCAGTCGAGTCAGCAACCGCAGTCCGGCCAGCAACCGCAGTCCGGCCAACAACCACAGTCCGGCCAACAACCACAGTCCGGCCAGCAACCGCAGGCCGGTCAGCCACCGCACCAGCGCCGGTACGGCGGGAGCGGACGGTAGCGACGTAGACAGTCCGAGCGAGCGCCGACTACCCGCTTTTCTCACGTCGCCAGTCCTAACACGCGCTCGGCCGCCGCTTCGACCTCGGGGAGCGACTCCTCGGGGGCGTAGACGCCGAGTCGCCACTGGGCGCGGCCCGCCGCTCGTAGACCCTCGACCAGCGGCGACTCGTCGGCGAGTCGCCGAACCTCGCCGTCCACGACCACGCGCGTCGAGGTTTCGGGCATGCTCGGTTCGCCGGGGGTGTCGAGGAGAACCGCCTCGGGGGCCACGTCGGCGACCGACGCGATGTCGCGCTCGAACGCCCGGACCGCCTCGCGGTCGGCGGTCACGACCTCCGGGGGCACGGCGTCGAGTTTGGCCCAGACCGCCCGCTTGTAGAGGTCCCGGTGTTCGAGTCGCCGGGCGGCGTCGGCGGTCTCCTCGCAGTCGCGCAGCGCCCCGAGGAGTCGGCCGTCGGTCATCCGGGCGAACTCCTCGACGCCGAGGTCGGTCGAGTCGAGGAGGCGCTCGCCCGCGCGTTCGAGCATCGCGCCCGCGATGCGCGAGACGTGGTGGCGGTAGACCGTGGCGTTCATCAGCGCCCGCGCGACGAGCGTCCCCTCGGCGGTCTGGACGTTGCCCTCCGAGAGGACCAACTCGTCGTCGCGGAACTGGAGCGCCGCGAGCAACCGCGAGTGGTCGATGGTGCCGTACGGAACCCCGGTGTGGTGGGCGTCGCGGACGAGGTAGTCCATCCGGTCCACGTCGAGTTCTCCGGCGACCAGTTGGCCGAGTCGGCCCGTGCCCTCGACCAGCGCGGCGACCTCGGCGGGGTCGAGACCGTGGCGTTCCAACACCGCCGCGAGTCGCCCCGCCCCGAGGAGGTCGGCCACCTCGTCGTGGTGTCGCCCGAGTCGGCGCTCGATGATGCCCTCGGTCTGGTGGCCGTAGGGACCGTGACCAACGTCGTGGAGGAGGGCGGCCGCCCGGACCGCGAGCGCCCGGTCCTCCTCGACCCCGAGGAGCGAGCAGGCCTTCCGCGCGAGGTGGTAGACCCCGAGGCTATGTTCGAATCGGGTGTGGTTCGCGGAGGGGTAGACGAGTCGGACCGTGCTGAGTTGCTTGATGTGGCGCAACCGCTGGAGTTCGGGCGTGTCGAGCAGGTCGGCCGCGAGGTCACAGATAGGAACGTGGTCGTGGACACTGTCCTTGATGGCTTTCATGGAGTTGGGATTGACAGACCGGTGGCAAAAGTGGCCCGTCTCCGGGTCGCTCCTCGGAACCCGGTTTGCGAGGGGAGACCGGGAAACCCCGACCGAGAAGTTTTTGCTTTGATAGGTCGTACCCCGGACAACTCCGTGTCCTCGCGCGACTCCTCCACGTCCGAACTCGCCGCCGGTCTCCTGCTGTTGGGGGCCGCCGCGGTCGTCGCCGTCGTCTCGGTGACCGATATCTATCCACTTCCCGAGTGGTGGCTTACGATCGCCTACGTGTGGGCCGGGCTGGGACTCTTCCGGACGCTGAAGGCCGGGTCGGCGCGATTCCGGCGGGTCTGGTTCGACCCGCGCGTCCGGAGCCTCCTCGCGCTCGTCGCGTTCGCGGCCGCCGGAGGTCTCTACGCGACTGCAACCGAGGAGACCGCCGCCTTCGCGGCGTTCCTCGGCGTCCTCCTCGGTGTTAGCTCGGCCGTCGAGTCGCACAAGCGCGGGTCGCTCCTGACGAATCCCGCCTTTCTCCTCGTCGTGGCGCTGGCCGGTCTCGGCTTCGTCGCGCTCGGATGGTATCTCCGGACGACCTACCCGTACTTCGGCGTCACCGTCATGGCGGCGACCAGCGCCGTCACCGGCCTCGCGTGTCTCGCGTGGACGGTTCGGATGGCGAGACGACCCCGAGTCCGGGAGTGACGGGACGCCACCGAGCCGGGAGCGAACCACTGAAACGCCCCGGCTTCCAACCTCCGGCCATGCCTTACGCGGACAACGACGGCGTTTCTATCCACTACACGGTCGGCGGCAACGGCGCGGTCGAACCGGACGCACCGGTCGTCTTGCTGGCCGACGCGGGGTACGGCCCGTGGCAGTGGGGCTGGCAGTTCTCGGCGCTCGCGGGCCCCTTCGAGGTCGTGGTCCCCGCCACGCGCGGGACCGGCGACTCCGACGCTCCGGCCCCGGACGAGTCCCGTCCCGGACACGACTCGTACAGCATCGAGGAGATGGCCGCGGACCTCGAAGCGGTCCTCGCCGACCACGGCGCGCGCACGGCCCACCTCGTCGGCGCGGGGCTGGGCGCGATGGTCGCGTTGCAGTACGCGCTCGACTTCTCGCGCGCTCGGTCGCTGAGTCTCCTCGGTTCGTCGCCCGGCGGCCCGCGCACGACTCCCGTCGCCGACGGCGTGCGCGAGCGATTGGAAGCGAGTCCCGACGACTCCTCGTCGCTCCGGAACTCGCTCGAACCGGTCGCCAGCGAGGAGCTACTGGAGACCGACGACCTCGTGGAGCGCATCGTCGCGTGGCGGCGCGACGAGGACGCCAACCCCGCGGTCCAGCGCGCGCACTTCGACGCGATGGCCGAGTTCGACGCCAGCGACCGACTCTACGAGATTACGATTCCGGCGCTGGTCTGTCACGGCGCGGACGACCGCGTGATTCCGGCCGACGACGGCGAACTCCTCGCCGACGGTCTCCCGAAAGGCGAGTTCGAGGAGTTCCCCGGCGAACACCTGTTCTACGTCGAACGCTCGCGGGAGGTCAACGACGCGCTCGTCGGATTCCTGACCGAGCGCGCCGAGGAGTGAGCGACGGACCGACCCCACTCGGTAGCCGTGGGTAATAGTGGGTAATATTTATTCGACGGCGGGGCATCTATACGCGTGATATGAAAGTAGACGCCAACGACTTCCAGACTAGTGAGACTGACGATAGAGGACGAATCTATCTCGGAACCGAATACGCCAACAAGCGTGTAACCGTCGCCGTAGTCGAAGTCGAGTCGAATCGCCCCGACGAAGACGAGTTGGCCGCCGCATACCGCGACGCGTCCGAGAGCGCCGAAACACTGGTCGAAGCGTGGGACGACGCATCGGGTGAAGCGTGGGACGATTTAGAGTGATGACCAGCGATACCGAAGTTCGTCGCGGCGATGTCGTAGTCGTTCGACTGGACCCCGCCGAAGGAAGTGAGATAAAGAAGACGCGACCGGGAGTCGTCGTGCAGAACGATGTCGGCAATCGAAACGCCAATACCACGATTATCGCACCCGCAACAAGGACTCACCGGGGGTATCCCTTCGAGGTACTAGTCGAAGCGGACGATTCGCCGTTCGAATCGGACTCATCAGTTCGTCTAGATCAGATTCGGGCGGTCTCCATTGAATCGCGAATTCACTCTATCGTCGGTCGTCTCGACGACCAATACGTGAGCGAGATAGACGAGGCACTGAAACTAAGTCTCGATCTCGACTGACGAGTCATAGCTACTCGAACACCGCACCGCAACAACGCCTACCTACGCCGACGCCGAACCTCCCGACATGACGCTCTCGCTCGAACGCCGGGCCGCGCTGTGGGGGGACCGACTCGCGGTGGTGGACGCGAGCGCCGACCGGCGGGTCAGCTACGCCGACCTCGAATCGGAGGCCGACGCGATGGCTCGACGGCTCTCGGCGCTCGGCGTCGGGCCGGGCGACCCGGTGGCGGTCGTCTCGCGCAACCGAATCGAGACGCTGGCGCTGTTGTTCGCGGTCCGGCGACTCGGCGGGATTTTCGCGCCGGTCTCCTACCGGCTCACGCCCGCGACCGTCGAGGAGCCGCTGGAGACAATCGACCCCGAGGTCGTCGTCCACGAACCCGCCCAGCGCGACCTCGTTCGGGAGTTGCCCGACGAGCGAACCCACTCCTTCGAGGAGTTAGGACGCCACGAGGGCGAGGAGTACGAGCGCGCCGACGGGGCTTCCGAAGGTTCCGACCGGGACTCCGGACGCACCGACCGCGACGCCGAGGAGTCGCTCCTGTACCTGCACACCGACCCGAGCGACGACCGAGAAGACGGCGTGCGAGTCGTGGACTACCCCGCGCGAGCGGTCGAGTGGAACTGCGTCACCGCCGCGGCTGGGTGGGGACTGGGCCGCGACGACTGCGCGCCCGCCCTGTTGCCCTTCTCGGATGCCGACGGTCTCCTCCGGTTCGTCCTGCCACTGCTCTACGTCGGCGGGCGCGTGGCGCTCCTCCGGGCGTTCAGTCCGGACGACGCGCTGGCCACCGTCGCCGAGGAGGGCGCGACCGCGCTGTTCGCTGGCGCGACCGAGTACCGCGAACTCGTCGCCGACGAGACGTTCGGAGCGACCGACTTCGCGGGCGTCGAGTGGGTCGCCGCACGCTCGCCCCTCCCCGCCGACGCCCGCGAGGAGTTGGCCCGGCGCGCGCCGGTCGTCCGGACCTACGGCCGCGTCGAGACCGGGCCGAACGCCCTCCTCGTGCCGCCCGAGCGCGGCGCGTCGGCGGGCGGCCCCGGCGCGAGCGAACGAGGAGGCCCGGACGACGCCGACCGCGTAGGTCGCCCGTTCCCCGACTGCGAGGTCCGAATCGCCAACGACGAGGGGATGCCGGTCGCCGAGGGGGAGGCCGGGGAACTCCGGTTCCGCGGAGCCGTGACGCCGCGCGGGTATCTGGGACGCGACGGCGAGGGCGCGACCGAGGAGTTCCCCGAGTGGGTCCCGACCGGCGACCTCGGCTACCGGGAGGGCGGCGACTGCTACCTCCTCGGACCGGCGGACGAGCGCGGTGCCGACGGCGAGCGGGGTTCCGACGACGGGTGAGCCTCGGTACCGACTCGGGGGCCGTCGGCTCAGGTCATCTCGGACCCGGACCCGCCAGAACCGGTCGATTCGACCGACTCGTCGGCGAGGTTGAGTCCCGAGACGAGGCGGTTGGTCACGACGCGCGCCACGATACCGACCAGTTCCGCGTCGGTGCCGTCGGCGGTCAGGTCGGCGAAGACGCCGAGCGGAATCTGGCCACCGGCCATCTCGCGGTGGCCGCCCGCGCTCCCCACGTCCGCGAAGATGTCGTGGAGGGCGTTGCCGACGTGGACCCGCGAGTCGGTCGAGCGCGCGCTGAGTTCTATCTCGTCGCCGACGATGCCGAAGACGATGGCGGTCTCGACCCCCTCCAGCGTGGCGAGGTAGTCGGCGGCCTGCGGGAGCGCGTCGCGCTCGTTGGTCCGACCGACGTGCGAGACCAGCACCGACCCGCGGACCACGCGGTTGTCCACCGCGTCGGCGATGGCGTCCACCGTCGCGCCGCTGACCGCGGGCGTCGAGAGTCGCCGGAGCATGTCGGGGTCGGCGAACTCGTGGAGGACGGCCGCGGCCCGGTACTCGTCGGCGGTCACGCCCCGGAGAAAGCCCAGCGTCTCCCGACGAATTGCGAAGAGGAGGCCGGTCGCCAGCGTCTGGTCGAAGGTCACGCCGAGTTCGTCCACGTACTCGGTCAGGATGGTCGCGGTCGCGCCGACCTCCTCGCGGTGGTCCACGAACCGGGCTTCGATTCCCTCGGCCGTGTGGTGGTCGATGACGATATCTATCGGTACGTCCTCGGGCACCTCGTTGTTGACGCCGGGGAGCGAGTGGTCCACGAACGCGACCAGCGAATTCTCGGCGCGCTCCCGGACCGTCTCGGGGTCGAACTGCTTCAGGTCGAGTTCGAGCAGATTGACGAACGCGCGGCTCTGCTGGTGGGAGATGTCGCCGCTGTAGAGGATGCGACGCTCGTCGATTCCGGCGTCGGCCGCGATGCGCCCCAGCGCGAGCGCGCTGGCCAGACAGTCCGGGTCGGGGTTGTTGTGACAGACGATGGTTAGCTCCTCACTGTCGGCCAACAGGTCGTGGAGTTCCGCGGCTTTGCTCATCGGTTGCGGCCTTCGTGGCATAGCGCCAAGAGGTTGTGGTCGGGAAGGCGTACGAAGTCACTCGTCGCGTTTCCGGGGTTCGTACGGTCACGAACGGTCTGCGTTCGAGAACTGCCCCGAGTCACGAGTACCGGCAGTACTCCCCACGGGGGAACGCCTTTTGTCCCCGAAACGAGTTGTATGCGGTAATGAGTCGATTGCGAATCGCGTTCGTCAACGCCGCCCACGAGGGCGCGGACACCCGGCGGAACTTCCGGCGGGAGTTGGACGCCGACCTCGTGGAGTTCGACGCGACCGGCGGCGAGTTACCCGAGACCACCGACTTCGACGGCGTGGTCGTCTCGGGTTCGCGGTCGTCGGTGTACTGGGACGAGGAGTGGATAGAACCGACCAAGGAGTGGGTCGGCGAGGCCATCGACGCCGGACTCCCGTGTCTCGGGGTCTGTTGGGGCCACCAACTCCTCGCGGACGTGCTGGGCGGCGAGGTCGCCGACATGGGCGAGTACGAAATCGGCTACCGCGAGGTCGGACATACCGGCGACTCGCGGCTGTTCGACGGCGTTGACGACGAGTTCACCGTCTTCACGACCCACTCCGACGCCGTGATGGAACTCCCGCCGGGCGCGGAAGAAATCGCCGCGAACGACTACTCGAACCACGGCTTCCGGAAGGGCCGCGTGTTCGGCGTACAGTTCCACCCCGAGTACGACGCCGAGACCGCCGAGTCGGTGACGAAGGGCAAGGACCTCGCCGACGAGCGCATCGAGTCGGTCCTCGCGGGCATCACCGACGAGAACTACCGGGCGGCCTGCGAGGCGAAACTCGTCTTCGAGAACTTCTGTGACTTCGCCCGCGAGGTCCGCGAGCGCGACGCCGAGAGCGACGGCGAGACCGTCTCGGCGTAGCGAACGGTTTATATTTCTAACCGGACGTGGAGTAGTCGATGGGTCCTCCTTGGCGGTCCGACACGGTGTTGGAGTACAAGGCCTTCGAGTTGAAACTCACGTCCGCCCTCGCCGCAGTGTTCGGCGTCGCCGTGGTCCTTTCGGAGTTTCTCGGGTACCTCTCTTCGAACGATACCGAGTTCGCTTTGCACCTCGTCGCGCTCTGTTTCGGTGTAATCGTCGTCATACTCTGGCTGGCCGGGAAGTACGCCTGAGCGCGGGGCGGTCTCCACCTCGGCGCAGGGGGCCGACCGTCACTCGACTCGCGCGTCCACGACGACGTGCCAGACGCCCTCGCTGTGGCTCTTGACCGTCCGGCGGTCCAGCACCTCGATTTCTCTCCCGGCGTCCGCGGCCGCATCGCGCAGGCGCGAGACCGGCCGGTCCCACAGGAGGTCGTCGGGGGTCGCTTCGTGCATGTGGACGACGCCGCCGGGGGCCAGCGCCGCGAGCGCCGAATCGAGGTAGTCGTGGGCGTCGTAGTAACCCATCACCACGCGGTCGGCGCGGGGGTCAACGTCTACGTCGCGGCAGTCCGCCCGGAACGCCGAGACGCGCTCGGACACGTCGTTGAGCATCGCGTTCTCTATCAGGTAGCGGAACGCCGCGGGGTTGCGCTCGACGGCGGTCACGTTCGCTCCGGCGCGGGCCATCGGCAGGGTGAAGTAGCCGATGCCCGCGAACATGTCGAAGACGCGCTCGCCGGGTTCGACCGCCTCGCCCATCCGGGCGCGCTCGGCCTTGTTGCCCGGCGAGAACATGACCTCCGCGAGGTCGAGGGCGTACCGGGTGCCGTGTTCGGTGTGGACCGTCTCGGTGTCGCCCGCGCCCGCCACGACCGAGACGGAGGGTTCGCGGTGGTCGCCCGAGACGCCCTCGTTGGCCAGCACGGTGTCGGCCTCGCCGTGGAGCGCGAGGAGGGCTTCACCGACCTCCTCGCGCTCGATGCCCCGCCCGTCCTCGTCGTCGCCGGAGGAATCGTCCGCGCCGCCCTCCTCGTCGCCGAAGGTGACGAGGAGGACGCTCCCGACGACCGCCCACGAACTCGGCGCGCGGGCTATCTCGTCGTCGGTCCACCCCATCTCGCGGAGGTGTGCTTCGAGGTCCGGCAGGCGTCGCTCCGGTTCGACCTGTTCGACCACGTCCAGCACGTCGGTCTCGCTCGGCGGGTCGGTGACGGGGAGTTCGACCAGTCGGTCGTCGCGTTCCCGGACCTTCCGGGTCTCGTCGTAGACGCCTTCCTCCTGCAGGGCCGCGATGGTCGTCTCGCTGTCGGGCTTGCGGACGACCGCGGCGAGATGCGGTCCGGTATCGCTGTCGCCGTCCATCTCTCTCGTCGGGTTACTCTCCATCGTCCTCGTCCGGCACGACGTGAAGCCCCGCGCGACTCTTCAGCACCGGCACCGTCTCGGCGTCGGTGTCCATGAACTCGGGCCGCGCGATGGTCTTGGTCCGGTAGGTCTCGGGGTCCAACACCTGCACCGCGCGCTCGTCTTCGACCGCGACGAGGGTGGTCTCCTCGGCGTCTTCGAGGCGGCCGAGTCGCCGAGCTTCGGGCGCGTCGCCGACCTCGTACCCGGCCTCGTAGTCCTCGCCGGTGGTGAGTCTGGTCCCCTTCAAATTCCCGCGAACGCTCCGAACGAGGACCGGCCCGCCGTCGTCGTCTTTCAGGTCGATTATCTCGCCGGGCGAGTACGGCGGCAGGTGGACGGCGTAGGTCACGCGGTACACCTCCTCGCCGTCCTCGTCCTCGGTCACGAGCGTCTCGGAATCGGAGTACTCGCCGCCGAACTCCTCTATCATCTTGGCGGCAATCTTTTTCCCGATGTTCGTGGTCGAGACCTTGATGTTCACGCCGTCGTCGGTCTCGCTGACCTCGGTGACGAAGGCGTTGCGGTCGCCGGTCTCCTCCATCTTCTCGACGATTTCGTGGGCGATCTCCTCGGCGCGCTCGACCTCCTCGGTCGTCGGGTCGCGGTCGCGTGCCCGGACTTGGACCGTGCTGGCGTAGTAGTCGCCCGCGATGCGCCCACAGCGCGTGCAGGTCTGCCGGGAGATTTTGACCGGGACGACGACCTCCTCCTCCACGAACGTCTCGCGCACGATGCCCGAGAAGTGACAGTGCATCCGGATGGTGTTCTGGTCCACCTGCTCGGGGTCCACCTGCCACGACACGTCGTAGGCATCGAGGTGGACGCCGAGGGCTTCGCTTACCTCCTCGATGGCAACGTCCGTGTAGTCGCGGGCGTCCACGTCCACCCAGCGGTTGCCGCGGTGGACCGCCCCGCACCGCGCACAGACCAGCACCTCGATGCGGTCGGGCGCGTCCACGAGGTCGAATCGGTCGAAGTAACACGAGTCGCAGAGCTTCTGCTCCTTGCCGCGCTTCCCGGCGGCGTCGGGCAGGGGCGTCCGCTCGGCGGGGTCCACTTCCATGGGGTCCCCGCAGTTCGGACAGAACTCGCGGGCGTCGGTAGTCATGTGGTCGGGTAGGAGTTTGGCGGGTTTAAGCTTGAAGAACCGCAGAGGTCTCCGAACGTCCCGGCGAGGTCAGCGTTTCAGGACGAGGATTCCCAGTCCGAGAACCAACAGACTCGCGCCGACCCAGTGAGGATTGAACGCTTGAGTCCCGTGAACCACATCGTGCATCCCCAGCAGATAGTGGTCCACGATGCCGTCGAAGAGGTTGAACAGTCCGACCCCGACCAAAATTCCACCGACCACCCGAATCCCGGAGCGCGGTTCCGAGGAGCGATTCACCGACTGCCACAGCAGGCCCGCGCCGACGAGCATGACGCCGGTCATCGTCAGCGCGAACACGCCGTCCCAGTAGATGTTCGCCTGCAAGCCGTGGAGGCTGTGCGTCGAGATGCGGTCCGAGAGGAGGTGGTGCCACTGGAGAATCAGGTGGAACACCACCACGTCGAGGAGCGCGCCGAAGCCGAACCCGAGCGTCCCGCTCCCGACGAGCAGGCGACGGCCGCGAGCGAGTCGAGAACTCACATGCGAGATTCGGACGCGAGGTGCAAAATCTCGGGGGCCGCCGGTCAGTCCTCCCGAACCAACTCCGGTCCCGCGACTGCCTCGTCGGCGGCCTCGCGCCACGAGTAGTCGGGTTGCCAGTCCAGCACCTCGTCGGCCTTCTCGACGGAGAGGGCCGACTCGTCGCCCGCCACGTTGCAGTCGTCGGGCAACTCGCCGAAGTACTCTTCCAGCGCCTCCTCGATGGGTCGCTCTAGATAGGTGTCCGCGGCCGCGGCGTGGAACGCCTCGTGGCCCGAAAAGTCGGCCTCTACGGCGGCGGACACGATGCTCGCAACGTCCCGAACGTCCACGTACGACCAGAAGTTGCCCGCGCCCGCGGCGAGGTCGTCGCGGCCCTCGACACACGCGTACTCGCCGGGGTACTGAATCCACGACGAGCGAACCGACGCGACCGGGACCCCGAACCGACGGGTCACCATCTCGGCGACCTCCTCGCCGACGACCTTCGAGGTGCCGTAGGGGTCCTCGGGGCGCAGGGCGTCGGCCTCCCGAATCGGCAATCGGTCGGGGAGGCGGTCCTCCTCGGCGAAGGCGTAGCCGTACGCGCTCTCGCTGGAGGCCCACGCGACCCGCGCGCCCGCCCGACCTGCGCCCACGAGGACGTTGTACGCCGCCAGCACGTTCGTCTCGAAGACCCGGCCCCCGGCGTGGCGCGTCGGCGAGGGCAGGGCCGCCCAGTGGACCACGGCGTCGGGGTCGAGGTCCGCCAGCAAGTCCAGTGCTTCGCCACGGTCGGTGAGGTCGGCCGCCCGGAAATCGAGGTTCTCGCGCGCGTCGATTTCCCAACCGGGGTGGGTCTGGTCCACGCAGACGACCCGCCACTCCTCGTCGGCGAGGAGGTCGGCTATCCAGCGCCCGGAGCGGCCGAGACCGCCGGTCACGACGACAGTTCGCTGTGGCATGGGTCGGAGTACGGCGAAGGGCAGGTAA
The DNA here is from genome assembly GCF_004765815.2 of Halorussus salinus. NCBI lineage: Archaea > Methanobacteriati > Methanobacteriota > Halobacteria > Halobacteriales > Haladaptataceae > Halorussus > Halorussus salinus. Next base: position 493,988 of record NZ_SBIS02000007.1, read on the forward strand.
ACGGTTGGGGGTGGAGAGTTGTCATTTAAGTTGACGCGATTCACCGCCGTCTGTTTCGGTCTTTTGTTGTGGTTCAGTACTCTCTTTACTGCGTTGTTTTTCCGTACTGCTCGTACCTGTCCCTTGCTCTCTTTGAAGTCGAAGAACGGACCAAATTCGTTTCCGACCGAAGAAAGCGATGAGAAGGCCGAGGAGGGCGATGAGGATTTCCGGCTCGGTAAGCGTCTGCCAGATTTGAGTCAGATGACATCCGATCGGACAGACCACTCGGATAGTGAACCTCTCGGTGTCTGTATGCGGCGGGTTTTTGAACCTCGTTTCGATGTCGATACGATTTTCCCCGACTGGAAAAGACTCTCCCGAAGGAAGAGAAACTGCCAACGGAACAGACTCAACTCTGTCTACCTCTCGCGCTGGAATGTACCCGCCGTTGTCGGACCCCGGACAGACGAGTCCGAGACCGGGGAGAAGATTGAGCGGTATAACATCGTTGCTATGGAACTCTATGTTAGCGGGGCGATTGAACTGGCCGTTTACGCATATCGTAATCCCATCTCCTTCGTCAGCGTCTTCGATACGGACGACGAACGTCGTAGACTGGTCTCGGAGAATCAAAGTTTCTCTCGGAATTACCTGTGCGTCTGGCGAATCTACCGGTCCGATTGGTACCGCGACTTGCTCCGACCCGTCTACCGCGTCCCGAGACCGCTCTGCAGGCGCGAACGCGACCGAGCCACCGACCAGTACGAAAAGTAGGCAAACCGCGGCGAGCGTCTTGGAATTGGCCATGTGTCTCTGTCGGGAGTGGCTTCCCGACTAGCTAGCATCCGACGTGACAGGGCATCAACGCTCTGTAAGCTGAGAGACAGAATTGTTACTTATTCTTCCGCAGACCGACTATCCGAACACTTCACCAGTCGCGTCGTCCAGCACGCCGACCGCCTCCCGAACGTCCTCCTCGTCGGCGCACAGCGGCGGCGCGACGACGAGTTGGAAGCCCGGTCGCCCGCCGCCGACCAGCACGCCCGCGTCCGTCGCGGCTTCTTTCACCGTCATCACGGGGTTGTCTCCACCCTCGTCCTCCTCGCCCGCCCACGGGTCCACGAACGGGTCGCCGGTCGCGGGGTCGGCGAACTCGACCGCCCAGAGGAGTCCCCGGCCGCGCACGTCGCAGACCTCCTCGTGGGTGTCGCCGAGCGCGCGGAGTTCCGATTCGAGCGTCGGGGCGACCGCTCGGGCGTTGTCGAGGAGTCGGTCGTCGTAGGCGTCCATCGCGGCGACCCCGGCGGCGCAGGCGACCGGGTGGCCAGCGAACGTCTGACCCACGTCGATGCCCTCCTCGCGGAGCGAGTCGCCGAGCGAGTCGCGGACGAGGACGCCCGCCAGCGGAGCGTACGCGCTGGTGACGCCCTTAGCGAACGTTATCATGTCGGGCTGGACCTCCTCGGCTTCGATGCCGAACCAGTCGCCACAGCGTCCGAAACCGGTGATGACCTCGTCGGAGATGAGGAGGATGTCGTACTCGTCGCAGAGGTCGCGGACGCGCTCGAAGTAGCCCGGCGGTGCCGGGAACGCCCCGCTGGTACCCCCGACCGGTTCCATCAGGACGGCGGCGACGGAGTCGGGGCCTTCGTTGCGAATCACGAATTCGAGGTGGTCGGCCGCCTTCTCGGCGAGGTCTTCGGGACTCTCGGCGTCGAACGCCGCCGGAATCGGCGGGAGGAACTTCCCGGAGCCGGAGGTCGCGGCGTAGCGTTCGACCGTGGCGCGGGTCTCGGGGTCGCCCGTGAGCGCCGCCGCGCCGTAGGTCGCGCCGTGGTACGACCGCCAGCGCGTCAGCACCTTCGGTGCGTCCTGTTCGGCGCGGGCGAACTGGACCGCCGCCTCGTTGGCCTCGCTCCCGGAGATGGCGAAGTACACCTCCGAGAGGTCGCCCGGCGCGATTTCGGCGAGTCGTCGGGCGAGTTCGGTGCGCGCGTCGTTGTGCTTCGAAGACGAGACGTAGGGAATCTTGCGGGCCTGTTCGGTCATCGCCTCGACGATGGTCTCCTCGCTGTGGCCAGCGTTGACGCAGTACAGTTGCGAGGCGAAATCGAGGTACTCCGTTCCCTCGTCGTCGTAGACGCGAACGCCGTCGCCGCGAACGAGGGTCGGTATCTCGCCGTCGCTATCGGACCAGTGAGGGAGACTTCTCCCTCTCGGGGTCTCCTCGACCGGCGTCGTCGGTCGGTCGCTTTCGGTCATATCACCCTGTCAGTCCCACCCGTGATAAACGTTCCCGACCGAACAGGTCCCGTCGGGAAGCTGTCAGGCCGGGAGGACGGCGGACGCGACAGCGGCGGCGTCGGGAATCAGGTCCGACGAGAGGACGACGTAGGCGAGTGCGAACAGCAAAGCGTCGTAGAAGCCGTGAACCAGAACCGGGACGACCAGATTGTCGGTCCAGACGTAGAGATAGCCGAGGAGAATCGAGAGACCGAACAGGACGACGAGCGTCACCGAGACGGCGAGGGGGTCGGGAGTCGCTATCCACGTCGTCGGCAGGTGGACCAGCGCGAACAGGACGCTGGTGAGGACGACCGCGGGACCGCGCGAGAACGCGCCGTCGAGGTAGGGCTGGATGACCCCGCGAAAGAGGAACTCCTCGGCCGGGCCGACCACCAGAACCGAGAGCGGGACGAGAACGAGGAGCGTCGCGAGGACGCCCTCCTCGGCGAGTTGCGTGACCGAGTTACCAGCGAGCGGAAGCCCGAGGGCCTGCACGGCCGCGATGGCGGCGAGTCGGTAAGCGAACAGCGCGACGGTCCCCGCGACGACGACCCCGAGCGCCCTGAGGTCCGGGATCCGAATCCGGAAGAAGTCGAGACTGTTGCCGGTCGCTCGGAGGAAGACGAGTCCGGCCGCGACGAATCCCAGTTCCGAGAGGACGAGCGCGACGACGAACTGCGCGACGGTGCCCAGCGAGACGACGAGGACGGGGACCGACAGCAGAACGCTGAAGACGACGCCGAGGAGCGTGAGCGCAGTCGCGACCCCGACGCGCCGGGCAGGGTTGACGGACTGGTGAGACATCACGAGTACTGACAACGCCCGATGGCAAGTAGCTTTTCGGGGGAAATCGCCCGCCGATGTCGGCGTGGTCGCCGGGCGGCGAGCCGACGAACGTTTAAACGGTCTCGAACCCTACAGGCGGATATGAAGTGGAAAACAGATTGGGGACTCCGGGGGCGCATGGCCCTGACGATGTTCCTGCTGTTCGCGCTGTACGTCGTCTTCATCGGTATTCTGAGTACGCAGTTTACGAACATCTTCTTCGCGGTCGCGCTACTGGGCAGTTTCTCCATCGCTCAGTTCTTCTTCAGCGACAAACTGGCGCTGTGGAGCATGGGCGCGAAGGAGGTGACCGAGGACGAGTATCCGGAACTCCACCGGACGCTCGGCCGCCTCTCCCAGCAGGCCGACCTGCCGAAACCGAAGGTCGCGGTCGTGGACAGTCGCGTCCCGAACGCGTTCGCCACGGGGCGCTCCCAGAAGAACGCCGCCGTCGCGGTCACGACCGGTCTCATGAACACGCTGGACGACGACGAGTTGGAGGGCGTGCTGGCCCACGAACTCGCGCACGTCAAGAACCGCGACGTGATGGTGATGACCATCGCGTCGTTCCTCTCGACCATCGCGTTTCTCGTGGTCCGGTGGGGCTGGTGGTTCGGCGGTGGCGGCGACAACCGCAATCAGGCTCCGGTCTGGGTCGCCATCGCCGCTTCGCTGGTGGTCTGGATAGTGAGCTTCGTCCTCATCCGGGCGCTCAGCCGCTACCGCGAGTTCGCCGCCGACCGCGGCGGAGCGACCATCACCGGCAAACCCTCGGCGCTGGCTTCCGCACTGATGACGATCGACGGGAGCATGAGCAAGGTCCCGAAGGAGGACTTCCGCGAGCAGTCCGAGATGAACGCCTTCTTCATCATCCCGCTGAAGAACGACTTCATCGGCAAGGTGTTCAGCACCCACCCCAGCACCGAGAAGCGCGTCGAGCGGTTGCGGGACCTCGAACGCCAGCTGTAGGCCGACGAGCCGGTGTGCCCGAACACTCTCGCGGTTCGGATTCGAGGTCCATCGTCCAAAGGTTTTTGCCACCCGATAAGTTATGTTTGGGTATGGCTACGGAGCAAGACGTCGATTCCTCCGAAGACCCCACGCTCGGCAACGGCGACGATCTGAGCGAACGAGTGGAGAAAATCGACGTCGAATCCGAAGAGACGTGCGACACGGACGAGATGCGCGAACTCCTCGACCTCTAATTTTTTCGATTTATTTATCAGGCAGTCGCATCATATGTGCGATGTCTGATGAGTAACGGTATCGGTGACGTCGTTCTCGTCAAGAAGTGGGTGTTCGAAGACCTCTCGTCGTCGTCGTTCGGCAAGGAGGAGAAGGAGGCGATTCTGGACGGCGTTGACGATATTCGAGAAGACCTCGTAACGTGGAATCGGCCGATTACGAAGTGTCTGAAGATTCTCGAAAATACCGGCTCCGAGACGATTTACCGCAGTCGAGACGGGGACCTTCGGTCCTACTACGTTCGCCGTGGCGGAACTATGTACTGCATCGGGGCTGGAAAACGCAGGAACACGTACGAACGTGACCTTCCACGGATGGTCGAACGCTCGAAAGACTACTGAATCGTTTACTGGTCGTCTATCGATGGCTGGCCTGTGCCGTCCCCTCGATTAACTCGTTGACTGACGAGGTAGCCGACCTTTTTATCCGAGAACCCGAAGGGAGAGCCATGGGACTGTTCGACGGACTGCGGGAAGTGCTGGGCATCCGGGCCGAGACCGACGCGACTCGGAAGGCCGACCCCGAGGACCTGTTCGGGATGAGTACGGCCTACGTCACGATGGAGGCCGAACTGGGCTACGAGGCGGTCGGCGAGGCGGCGCTCTGTTTCTCGGAAGTGGACAGCGCCGACTTCTCGGACGCCGTCGAGGAGGTCCACGAGATTCTGGAGGTCGGCGCGGAGGAGACCGGTACCGAGACCGAGGCCCACACCGACGACTACGGCTACTCGTGGGTGATTCTGCGCGACGACGACTTCGAGGACCTCGTGACCAGCCTCAACTTCGCCGCCGACACGCTGATGGAGCGGGGGTACGGCTCGCGGCTCCTCGCGGCCCTCTTTGCCTTCCGGGACACGTCGGGGCGACAGAAGGGCGGCGAGTACGCCTACTGGGCGTACTCGTTCCGCCGCGGGGCGTACTACCCGCTCGTGCCGAAGGGGACTAGCGACCGCGATTCGAGCGCGGAGTTCAAACTAGAGAGCAAACTCGACGGCGAACTCGACTTGGAGGAGAACAAGGAGTACTGGTACGCGCTCCTGCCGAGTACGCCCAACAGCCACCCGTGGGAGTAACGACCCGCTGACTCGACCGGGACCGCTCCCTCGAATCTCCTCGTTTTAAACTGCGTCAGACGAGCGTCGTTACCCCGCCGCCCGCATCCAATTTCACTTTCACTGCACTGTTAACGGGGGTTTATATGACGAGGCGCACAAGGCAGGCATACGATGGCAGCAGACGTAGACCTCGAAGAACTGCCGGGCGTCGGTCCGGCGACCGCAGAAAAGCTCCGAGACGCAGGCTTCGACTCCTACGAGGGTCTCGCAGTAGCAAGCCCCAGCGAACTGTCGAACACCGCCGACGTGGGCGACTCGACGGCCTCCGACATCGTGCAGGCGGCCCGCGAGGCCGCCGACGTGGGCGGGTTCGAGACCGGCGCGGCCGTGCTGGAGCGCCGCGAGAAGATTGGCAAACTCAAGTGGAAGATAGACGAGGTGGACGACCTGCTGGGCGGCGGCGTCGAGACCCAGTCGATTACGGAAGTCTACGGCGAGTTCGGTGCCGGGAAGTCCCAAGTCACCCACCAGCTCGCGGTCAACGTCCAACTGCCGCGCGAACACGGCGGCCTCGGCGGGAGCGCCATGTTCGTGGACAGCGAGGACACGTTCCGCCCCGAGCGTATCGACGACATGGTGAAAGGCCTGCCCGACGAGGCGATTCAGGCCGCGATGGACGAGCGGGAAATCGAGGGCACGCCCGACGACGACGAGGCGATGGAGGCGCTGGTCGAGGACTTCCTCGACAAGATTCACGTCGCCAAGGCGTTCAACTCCAACCACCAGATGCTCCTCGCGGAGAAGGCCCAAGAACTCGCCAACGAGACCCAAGACGACGAGTACCCCGTGCGGCTCCTCTGCGTGGACTCGCTGACCGCCCACTTCCGCGCGGAGTACGTCGGCCGAGGAGAACTCGCCGAGCGCCAGCAGAAGCTCAACAAGCACCTCCACGACCTCGACAAGGTGGGCAACCTCCACAACACCGCGGTCGTCGTGACGAATCAGGTCGCGTCGAACCCCGACTCGTTCTTCGGCGACCCGACCCAGCCCATCGGTGGCAACATCCTCGGTCACAAGTCCACGTTCCGCATCTACCTCCGCAAGTCGAAGGGCGACAAGCGTATCGTCCGACTGGTGGACGCGCCGAACCTCGCCGACGGCGAGGCCGTGATGCGCGTCGAGGACGCTGGCCTGAAACCCGAGTGAGCGCCTCGGCGTAGCGATTCGGTTTTCAGTTCTCGGCGGTTCTCCTCTCTTCTTTCTCTCGCTCGTCTCTCCTCTCGGTCGCTCCCGAGGCGCAGGTCAGGGTGCCGATAGAAATACGCAACGATGTTTGAAACAGCAAAAGGATGCTTTTGGAAATGCAGAGGAGGTGTGCTGTTTCGTCGGAAGCGACCCGCGCCGAACGAGGAGTCCGGCGGTCGGAACGGACCGCGACCCCAATCGGTGAGGGACGACCGGGCCACGAATCGGAGCGTGACCCGCCGAGTCGGCCACTTCCCCTTTACCCGCTGATATACTCTGTACGAGCGTATGAAGGCGCGGACCGCGTTCGCGACCGTTCTGGTTGGCGTTCTCGCCGTGTTGTCCCTCCTCGTCGTCAGGCCCTTCCTCGATTACGTCCTCGGCGCGATGCTGTTGGCGTTCGTCCTGACGCCGCTCCAGCGCCGCCTCGCGCCCGAGGTCGGTTCACGGCTCTCGGCGTTCTCGCTCGTCTCGCTGACCGTCCTGCTGTTCGTCGGGCCGATCGGTCTCTTCTTGCAGGTCGCGTTGAGTGACGTTGGCGAGTTACCGACCGAGGTCAGCGACCTGCCGACCTACCAGTCCGTCGAGCGAGTGGTCGAGCGCGTCGTCGGCGTCCAAATCGGCACGCGCTTCGACCAGCTCTTGGGGAGTTTCTCCTCGGCGCTCGCCGAGCGGAGTTCCGGGCTGGCCAGTGCCGGAGTCCACTTCACGCTCGGTGTCCTCCTACTGCTGTTTCTGCTGTACTACCTGCTCAAGGACGGCGACACGCTGGTCAACTGGGCCAAGCACGTCACGCCGCTCCCCCGAAGAGTCCAGAACGACCTCTACGCCGAGGCCGAAGAGGCCACGTGGGCGGTCCTGAAGGGGCACGTCTTCGTCGCTACCGTGCAGGGGTTCGTCTCCGGGCTCGGTCTCATCGCGCTCGGGATTCCGAACGCGGCGTTCTGGACCGTCGTGATGATGTTTCTGGCGATGGTCCCCATCGTCGGCGTCTCGCCGGTGTTGGGCGGCGCGACCATCTACCTCGTCGTGAACGGTCGAGTCCTCGAAGCCGCGCTGTTGGTCGTCTACGGCATGACCGTCGTCGCCGTGACCGACGACTACCTCCGGGCGCTGGTCATCGACAAGGAGTCGTCGCTCCACTCGGGGGTCATCCTGCTGGGCGTGTTCGGCGCGGCGTACTTCCTCGGAGCCGTCGGCATCTTCGTCGGTCCCATCGTCCTCGCGCTGTTCAAGGAGACCGTCGAAGTGTTCACCGACTACTACGACCTCGCGTAGGCGAGAATCCCCGGACTGCGAGCCGATAGCTATCGGCGTCGGAAAAAGCGAAAACGGGTCCGCTCACTCGTCGTCTTCTTCGGTCGTCGTCTTGTCCAGTTCCTTCTCGCCCTCGTAGATGTCCGCGCCGTCCTGTACCACCTTCTCGGCGAGGACCGCGCACTTGACCCGCATCGGGCTGATGTCCACCCCGAGCATGTCGATCACGTCGTCGCGGTCTAGCTCCTGCATCTCCTCGACGGTCATGCCCTGCAACTCGCCGGTCAGCATGCTCGCGCTGGCCTGACTGATGGCACAGCCGTCGCCCCGGAAGGCGACGGCGTTGATGACCTCCTCGTCGTCGTCGAGTTGCACGTCTATCCGTATCTCGTCGCCGCACATCGGGTTCTCGCCAGCGTGAGTGAACGTCTTCTCGTCCAGTTCCCCGTAGTTGCGGGGACTCTTGTAGTGGTCGAGAATCTGCTGGCGGTACATGTCCGAGCCCATGCCCATTGTTACTGCACGATAGGCGAGTCGGGCGTAAAAGCGTTCCGCAGGCGCAATCGGCCGTCTCAGCCCATGTGTCGTCAGACCACGCGCCGTCTCAGACCACGTATCCGATGAGTGCGGCGTCCAGCACCAGCAGGATTGCGACCAGCGAGTTCGTCCGGAACGACATCTTGAGTCGGGTCGGGAGTTCCCGGACGTTCTCCTCGCGGGCGCTCTTGGTCTCGTACCACGACCAGACGCTCGTCAGCGCGAAGATGCCGTACAGCGTCATCATGGCGATGAGCGCGGTCCCGCGCTGGCCGCCGGGCAGTTCGTTGTTGTAGAGGAGCCAAAGCGCGCCGCCACCCGAGGCACCCATCACGACGATGCCGCCGAGCGCGAACCACTTCAGCGAGTCCAGCACGTCGAGGGCGAACTCCGGCGAATCGTTGCGCCGGGCCGCGGGCAGGACCAACATTCCGGTCACGAGGTAGCCGCCGGTCCAGAGAACCGCCATCAGTACGTGAATCCCCATCACGGCCGCAATCGTCCAGTCTACCATGTCGGAAGGGTGTGACGGAACCGCCAAAAAGCGGCCGATTCTGGGCAGACCTCTCGAACGGACCTACAGTTCGCCCGCGGCCTCGCGCTCGAACCGGTCGGCGAACGCCGCGACGTACGCGGCGCGGTCGTCGGCCAGTTCCCAGCCAGCGTCGGTGTACATCCGGTCGGGGAGGTCGAGAATCTTCTCGTGAATGTGGTTGAACTGGGTCTCCCCGGCGGCCGAGTCGTCGGCTTCCGGCGGCAGGTCGGGGTCGTACAGCGGTTGGCCGAGTTCCCCGCCGTAGGCGAAGACGCGCGCGATTCCGACCGCGCCGAGGGCGTCGAGGTTGTCGGCGTCGGAGAGAATCTTCGCCTCGCGGGTCTCGGGGGCCACGTCGTTGGAGTAGCGATGCGCCCGGATGCAGTGTCGGACCTCCTCGATGGTCTCGGCGTCCGCGTCGAGTTCACGAAGAACGTCGTCGGCCTCGTCGGCACCCCACTCGGCGTGGTCCTCGATTTCGCCGCAGTCCTCCTTCGAACGACCGATATCGTGGAGCCAGACCGCCGCGAAGAGTACGTCTTCGTCTATCTGTTTCCCGTCCGCCTCGACCAGCGTCTCGGCGAGTCTGGCGACGCGCCGGACGTGATGCCAGTCGTGGGCTGGCGAGGCTCCGTCGAAGTAGGTCCGTGCGCGTTCGCGTACGTCGTCTCGCATGGCTGGCCGGACGCAGGGCGGTCGCAAAAACGGTTGGAAATCAGGCGAACAGTTCGCGGGCGCTGTCGAGGGCGTCGATCAGCGCGTCTATCTCGTCGGTCGTGTTGTAGAGGTAGAACGACGCGCGCGCCGAGGCCGCCACGCCCAACTTGTCGTGGAGCGGTTGCGTGCAGTGGTCGCCCGCCCGGATGGCGACGGCGTGGTCGTTCATGATGGACGCGAGGTCGTGGGCGTGGACCGAATCGAGGTTGAACGAGACCAGTCCGCCGCGGTCAGTCGGGTTCGTCGGGCCGTAGAGTTCGATGTCGTCGAACTCGGCCATCCGGTCGAGGGCGTATTCGGCCAGCGACTCCTCGTGGCGCTGAATCGCGGTCATGCCGATGTCGTCCAGATACTCGACCGCCTCGGCGAAGCCGACGCCTTGGGCGATGAGCGGCGTGCCGGGTTCGAACTTCCACGGCAGGTCGTGCCACGTCGAGTCCTCGAACTCGACTTTCCGAATCATGCCGCCGCCGTACTGGAACGGCTCCATCTCGTCCAGAATCTCCTGTTTGCCGTAGAGGCCGCCGATGCCGGTCGGTCCGGCCATCTTGTGCGCCGAGAAGGCGTAGAAGTCGGCGTCGATGTCCTTCACGTCCACCGGGCGGTTCGGAACCGCTTGGGCACCGTCCACGAAGATGTACGAATCGTGGTCGTGGGCGAGGTCCGCGAGTTCGGCGACGGGGTTGACGGTCCCGAGCGTGTTCGAGACGTGGACGACGCTGACCATCTCGGTGTCGTCGGTGATGAGGTCCGCGGCGGCGTCCATGTCGAGATACCCCTCGTCGGTGACGGGGATGTACTTCACGTCCGCGCCGGTTCGCTTGCCGATCTGTTGCCACGTCACCAGCGAAGCGTGGTGTTCCATCTCGGTCAGGACGATTTCGTCGCCCGGCCCGAGTTCGTTCAGCCCCCACGCGTAGGCCACCAAGTTCTCGGCCTCGGTGGTGTTCTTCGTGAATATCATCTCCTCGCGGCCGTCGGCACCGACGAACTCCGCCACCGTGTCGTGGGCCTCCTCGTAGGCCTCGGAGGCCTCTTGGCTCAGTTGGTGGATGCCCCGGTGGACGTTCGCGTTGTAGTGGCGGTAGTAGTCGGCGATGGCGTCGATGACCCGATTCGGCGTCTGACTCGTCGCGCCGTTGTCGAGGTAGACGAGTTGCTCGCCGTCGAACTCCCGCTGGAGAATCGGGAAGTCCTCCCGAATCCGCGCCACGTCGAGCGCGTCCGATTGTTGCAGTCCCATTGTCGGTAAGTAGGGTTTCGAGCAAGAACATTCCTTCGGTCCCGACGGCAGTGCGTAACCGGAACCGGTTTCGTCCGCGCGTCTCCCGCCGGGAACGGCCGATGCCGTCCGCGCGTCTCCCGTCGGGGACGGGGTTAATAGCCTGCGCCCCTACCTCACGATATGGTCTCGAAACGACGACTCGGCGCGAGTCTCCTCCTGCTGGGGTTGGCGTTCGTCGGCGCGTTCCACGCCGTCGCCGCCATCGCATTCGACACCGGATTGGCCTCGGTGGGCGCGGGACTGGCGGGCATCTCGGTGCTGTCGCTGATGGTCGTCAATCTCCCGATGCTCGGCGAGGGAAGCGGAGACGAAACCGAGGAGGACGACGCGGACGCCGACGCCGCGGACGACTGAGATAGACGCGGACGACCGAGACGGACTGTCCACGAAGACGGACGTTCTAGGGGAACTACGTCCCGAGCGTCCGAAATCCCAGTATGGTCTCGACTCCTCGACTCGGCGCGACCGCACTGCTCGGCGGCGGCGCACTGGTCGGCACGCTCTCGCTGACGACGCCGCTGTTCGGCGACGGACTGGGCGACGCTGGCCTGACTCTCCTCGGACTCCTCGTGTTGGCGTCGCTCGGCGTGCCCCTCCTCTTCTGGAACGACGGAGAGAGCGGCGACGACGTAGATAGCGACGAGAACGACGAGGATAGTGACGAAGACGACGAGGAGGACAACGACGACGAAAATAGCGACGCAGACAGCGATGATGAAGACAGGGACAGCGACGACGAAGACGATGACGACGACGTAGACAGCGACGGGAACGAGGCGGGCGACGACGATTGAATCGGTTCGGAAATCCCGCTACACCCCCTTCGAGCCTACATCCGGAGGAGTTGCGCGTGGCGCGTCGTCTCGACGTTCAAGACGTTCTCCTCGTCCACGAACCCCTCCCGAATCGCCAACTCGACCGCCTCGGTTCCCACGAGGTTCGCCACCGAGGCGCGAGCGAGACTGTCCACGACGGTCTGCTCGTCTACTTCGTCGCCGCCGTAGAACTCCTCGGTGACGGTCAGCGAGACGCCGTCCTCCTCGAAAGTCTCGCCCAGCACGTCGTCGTCGCAGACGGCCACGAGGAGTCCCTCGTCGGTCTCGCGCTCGTTGAGTATCATCGCTCCTGTCGCTGTTCCTCTTGGTCGATGAGTTCCTGCTCGGCCTGCTCGCGGAGGTCTTCGGCTTCTTCGGCTATCTCCTCGGCCTCGTCGTACTGGCCGAGTTCTTCGAGCGCGCGGGCCTTCTCGTCTAACACCTGCGAGTTGCGGAGACCGAGGCGAATGGCGTTTTCGAGGCTGTTCAGCGCGTCCTCGGCGAGACCGCGTTCCAGTAGGAAGAACCCGCGGTTGAACCACGCTTCGGCGAATCGCTCGTCAATCTCGACGGCCTTCTCGGCGTGTTCGAGCGCCTGCTCGCTCCGGCCCGACTCCCAGAGCGCGTAGGCCAGATTCGTCTCGGCGGTCGCGGCGTGTTCGCTCTCGGCGTCGATGTTGATGGCTTCGCGGTAGTCACCGATGGCGGCGTCCCACTCGTCGAGTTCGGCGTGGGCCGCGCCCTTGTTCGTCCACGCTTCCTGTTCGAGTTTGCTGTCCTCAGGGGCGTACTGGGCCGCGCGCTCGAAGGTGTCGGCGGCCTGCTCGAACCGGTTTATCTGCATGTAGTTCAGGCCCACGTCGATGAGTTGCGCGACATCTATCTCGTCGTCGTTGACGTTCTGGTCGTCCAGCAGGTCGGCGACGACGCGCGAGTCCACCGGGTCCACCTTGTCGGGGTCCACGTCCAGTTCGGGCGGGTCGAGGTCGAACCCCTCGTAGGGGTCGTCGAACCGCTCGTCCTCGGAGAAGTCGTGGTCCTCGGGGTCAGTCATGTCTCGGTGTTTGGCGTTCGGCGGGGTTAAGAACTACGCTATCGAGATTCCGGACGTGCATGTTCGAAGCCCTCTCGGGAGCGTTTCACCGTCTCGCTTATTTTCTCGGCTTCGTCCGTGGACCACGCGCCGACATTGATAGGGGCTTCCTCGTCGGCCAGTCGGCGCAGAAGTTCGTCCCACGTCTCGTCTTCTTCTTTCATCCGAGAGAGCCTATCCTTCGTGCCCTCGGTGATTGGGATGGTCGCACTCATTTACTCACGCCGTGTACGTGAAGACACAGAATCGTTTCGCTGTCGAGAATCGTTCGTACCGGACAGCGGCCCGTTACTCGCTTCGCGTCCGGACCGCGGTGCCCGAGAGGTTGACCCACAGCATCCCCTCGGCCATCTCCTCGTAGTCGAACGACGCGCCCACCACGGCGTCGGCACCGAGGTCTTCCGCTTCCGCGCGGAGGTCGGCGACGGCCTCCTCGCGGCCCGTCTCTATCTTCTTCTCGTAAGACCCGCTCCGGCCGCCGACCACGTCGCGGATGCCCGCCGCGATGTCGCTGACGACGTTCGCGCCGATGACCGCCTCGCCCGAGACGACGCCGAGGTACTCCGAGACTTCGCGGCCGTCGAGACCGTCCGTGGTCGTGATAGTGACTTCTGTCATACAGTTCTAATTTCGAGGAGTGCGGAGATAAAGACGCCGTGAAGCTTGCAGACACGACGCACGGAACTGGGCGGTGAGACCGCTCCTCGACACCTAGGTTCAAGCCCGCGGACGACCAGTAGCCGACCATGCGACTGTTCGTCAGCATCGACCTCCCCGAGGAGTTCGCCGCGGAAGTCGAGGCGGTCCAAGACGAGTTCGCCGACGCCTCGGGGCTGAGCTTCACCGACCCCGAGCAGGCCCACGTCACCGTCAAGTTCCTCGGCGACGTGACCCGCGGAGAACTCCCGCGGGTGAAAAACGCCCTCCGGCGGGCAATCGAGGAGTCCGGGGTCGAACCGTTCGAGGCCACCTACGAGGGACTGGGCGTGTTTCCCGGTCTCGGCTACATCCAAGTCCTCTGGCTCGGCGTCGGCGCGGGGAGCGACGAGATGACCAGCCTCCACGAGGCCGTCGAGCGCGAGGTGACGCGTCTGGGCTTCGACCCCGAGGACCACGACTTCACGCCCCACGTCACCCTCGCGCGGATGGAACACGCCGGGGGCAAGGAGCTGGTACAGGAGAACGTCGAGGAACTGGCCCCGACCGTGGGCACGACCGACGTGACCGAGATTCGACTGACCGAGAGCGTCCTGACCGACGACGGCCCGGAGTACTCGACGGTCGAGTCGTTCGCGCTCGGCGACGGCGAGTGACGAGTCGGGGGAGCGCGACGAACCGGCGGACGCGCCGGAGCGCGACCGGCCGCAAAGCAACACGATTTTAAGCTACGGCGGGAAAGAGCATGGTACCATGAGTAAGAAATCGAAGGCGAAGAAAAAGCGCCTGTCTAAGCTCGACCGGCAGAACAGCCGCGTTCCCGCGTGGGTCATCATGAAGACCGACCGCGAGACGCAGCGCAACCCCAAGCGCCGAAACTGGCGGCGTAACGACACCGACGAATAATGAGCGCCAACGACTTCGAGGAGCGCGTCATCACGGTGCCGCTCCGCGACGCCAAGGCCGCGGCGAAACACGAGCGCGCCGACAAGGCGATGACGCTCGTCCGCGACCATCTCGCACAGCACTTCAAAGTAGACGACGACGAAGTCCGCCTCGACCCCTCGATAAACGAGGCCGTCTGGTCGCGCGGTCGCAAGAAGCCCCCGAGCAAGCTTCGCGTCCGCGCCGCCCGGTTCGAGGAGGAAGGCGAGACGGTCGTCGAAGCGGAACACGCCGAGTAGAGCTTTGCTCCGCGCCGCTTTCGTCGGGTCGTCGTACGTCGGTGTCTTCGCACGCGCTACCGACGAGTATCTGCTGGTTCGCCCCGACTTGGACGACGATATCGTCGCCGACGTGAGCGACGAACTGGAGGTGGACGCCATCGAGACGACGGTCGGAGGCTCCTCGACCGTCGGCGCGCTGGCGGTCGGCAACGAGAACGGCCTGCTGGTCAGCAGTCGCGTCACCGACCGCGAGCGCGACCGCATCGCCGAGGCCGCAGACGCCGAAGTAGTCGAACTGCCGGGCAAAATCAACGCCGCGGGCAACGTCGTCCTCGCCAACGACGAGGGTGCCTACGTCCACCCGGACCTGCCCCGCGAGGCGATGCAGGCAGTCGAGGAGGCCCTCGAAGTGGACGTGGAGCGCGGCGAACTCGCCGACGTGCGGACGGTCGGCACCGCCGCGGTCGCCACGAACCACGGCGTCCTCTGTCACCCGAAGGCGACCGACGCCCAACTCGACCGACTGGAGGAGGTGCTGGGCGTGCCCGCCGACATCGGCACCATCAACTACGGCGCGCCGCTGGTCGGGTCGGGCCTGCTGGCCAACGAACACGGCTACGTCGTCGGACAGGAGACGACCGGGCCGGAGTTAGGCCGCATCGAGCAGTCGCTCGGTTACATCGAGTAGCGCCTTCGTCAGGCTGTCGGGACAGCGTATCGTCTGATTTCTCTTCCAAATCGCTCCTCGGTGGTGTCTTCACGACAAGAATTATGATTAAGGAGACGATAGTCAAGTATATATGAAACAGTCGAAAGACATCCCGACTGCCGAGGAGGTCGCATCGGCGGCGGGTGGAGACGTGGACACCGCCGAGGATGCACTGCGTGCAGTCCAGTTCAAAGACGAATAGAGATATTCGAGGCTAGTTCTAGTTGCCGAATTTATATATGAGTTCGTACGAGTACGAGATACAGGCACTCTACGAAGCAAACGTTCTGCCAGCGAACACGCTTTCTCAGTCGGCCGCAACGCGACTTACGGCCGCGAAGCGCGTACTCGACCAGAACTACTACGAAGTCAAACAGTACATCAACGGTGACCTCGAAACCAATCCGGTGTACATCTGTCCGGAAGACTCACGCGAAGATGCGGGATTCGAGGTACTCCGTCTACTCCACAACTATCTCTCGTCTCTCTACTCGTTCAACGAGACGATACGGGTCGTTTTCAACCAGAACACGGCGGATGGAGTCGAACTTACGAGCGGTTCGTTTACCCCTGCTACCGGTGGCACCGAAGAGTCGTACTACGCTCGGAAGCTAAGTTTCCTGAGAGGACTGCGAACTGATTTTCAGCACGGGGGATTCTCCAGTCTTTCGTTCGAAAAAGTGGGTGACCTAGGCAACTTCGCAGGGTATCACGTCGAATTTGACAGCGAGACGTTCGTCGAGGACAGTGGTCTCCGCGACCCCAAACGATTTTTGCGGCACACGAACGGCAACGAACAGCGATACCCACTGTGCTTCATCGAACAGTTCCAGACCGGTCAGTTGCAATCGTTTTACCACGATGTCGAAGAGTGGTTCGACTGAACTCTCGAAGAGAAACCCTTGTTTCCCAGCAACTTCGTCATTCTCGTTGACTCGTCCTCGAAGTGGTCGAACCGAAGTTGGGCGGTATCGAGCAGTCGCTCGGCTACATCGAGTAGTCAATCGGCGTGCCAGACGAGACTGTTTCCGATTTTCTCGCTTCTAACGACACCGTCCTCTTCGAGTTTGTTCAGGTAGTAGTAGGCAGAATCGTATCCACAGCCTACTCTCTCGGCGACGGTCGTCGTCGCGGTGTCGAGGTATTCGACCGCGCTCGCAAAGTCCTCTTCAGAGGGCTGTTCGTCTCGATTCGAGGGGTGCGGGTCGAGGTTTACCACGCTTCGATGTCGTAGCGGCCGAGAGATAAGTATCAGCTAAATATATATTGAAGGGACGGGGATTCCGTGCCTCGTCACGAAACAACCACTCACTCCTCGTCGTCCCCGTCCTCGCGGCGCTCGCTGAGGTGTTCCCAAATCTCCGTACACCCCGCCCCGTCCTCCACGTCCGAGAGGTGGCTCCGTTCCCGGTCGGCGTCGCTGTCCTCGGACTCGTCGGCGGCGGCCTGCTCGTCGAGTGTCTCCTCGGCGGTCATTACCGGTCGATAAGCGGACGACGCGGTTAAACCCGCGCTCAGGCGTAATCGCTACCGATGCTCCCTTTCGGAGGCGGTTCTTTCCGGTAGTCGTGACGCGGATGAATCGTCGCTGGCGGGCCGGAGACGGCCGGAGAGCTTCGTCTGGCGGCGTTCGAACGTCTCGGCGGCGAGTCGGAGCGTCAACGAATCCGACGACACTCGGCAACAGTCGCGGGCGACGACAGTCTTACTCGCTGGCTGGGCGTCCGTGTGAGCATGGTCGTCTCCATCCACCAGTTAGACGACGGCGCGTGGCTCAGCGTCAACGACTCGCGGTCGGTCCCCGTGAGCGAACTCTGGCTCCTCGCGCGCCACGACTTCTGTGACTGCGAACCCGCCGACTTCCTCGCGGAGGGGTTCGTGGAGGTCGGCGTCGATTGGCCCGACGTGGAGGGCCGCATCGCCGGGCAGTGCGTACAGTGCGGCGCGAGCGGTGTCACCGACTGGCTGGCGCTGGGTCGCGTCGAGCGCGGGACCGAGGAGTTCCGCCGAGTGGACCCGTCGGGCGTCCACGTCCCCGAGCGTCGGCGGCGACTGGCCACCGCCTCGGAGTAGGCCCTCCTCGGAGGAGGCCGACGAGGGCGTCTCCGACCCCGGCAATCCCCGCCGGTTGGCGGGAGCCTCGGGGAAGTTTGACGGGGGAATCGCGCCTTTAGGGTCTCCTCGCGTTGGAACGCTCATGCCGAGCAAAGTCGAAAGCTGGAAGGACGAACTCTACGGGGTGGAGATTCGGGACCACCTCGAACGCTTCGCCGACGAGGGGTGGGACGCCATCCCGGAGGACGAACACGACGCGTGGTTCGAGCGGTTCAAGTGGTGGGGCCTGTACCACCAGCGGAAGGGCCAAGAGTCGTACTTCATGATGCGCGTCGGCGTGCCGATGGGTCGCCTGACGCCCGAGCAGTTGCGCGTCGTCGGCGAGGTGGCCCGCGAGTACGCCACCGGCCCGGTGGACAATCCGGAGTTCGGCGACGCCTACGCCGACTTCACGACGCGCCAGTCGATTCAGCTCCACTGGATAAAGGTCGAGGACGTGCCCGACATCTTCGAGAAGTTGGAGTCGGTGGGTCTCGGCACGATTCAGGCCTGCGGCGACTCGTGGCGCAACATCGTCGGTTCCCCCGTCGCAGGTCGGGACGCCGACGAACTGCTGGACGTGTGGCCCGTCGTGCAGGAACTCCACGACGAGTTCAAGGGCAACGACCTCTACGAGAACCTGCCCCGCAAGTGGAAGGTCGCGGTCACGGGCGACACCCGCGGCGCGGGACAGGGCGACATCAACGACCTCGCCTTCGAGCCAGCGCTCAAGGAAGTCGAGAGCGAGGAGGGAGACAGCGAGAACGGAGACGGCGAGGGAACCACCGAAGAAATCGCCGGGTTCAACGTCCGGGTCGGCGGCGGTCTCGCCCGGAAGGAACCCCGGTTCGCCCGCGACATCGACGTGTTCTGCCGCCCGGAGAACGCCAGCGAGGTCGCCGCGGGCCTCTCGGGGCTGTTCCGGGACTACGGCGACCGCGACGACCGGTTCAGCGCCCGCATGAAGTTCCTCGTGGACGAGTGGGGCACCGAGAAGGTCCGCGAGACCTTGCAGGACGAGTACGTCGAGTACGACCTCCCGACCGCGGGCGAGAATCTGCGCGAGCAGTACGACTACAACGCCGGACGCGCCGACTCGCCCGGCGACTACGTGGGCGTCCACGACCAGCACGACGGCGACAACTTCGTCGGTCTCTCGGTGCTGGTCGGCCGGATGGCCGCCGAGGACGTAATCGCACTCGCCGACCTCGCGGAATCCTACGGCTCGGAGATGATAGGCGTCACCCAGCGCCAGAACCTCATCGTCGGCGACATCGCCGACGACGACTTGGACGACTTTCTCGACGAATCGCTCCTCGACGAGTACTCGCCGGACCCCCATCCCTTCCTCCGCGGGTCCATCGCCTGCACCGGGACCGAGTACTGCTCGCTGTCCATCGTGGAGACGAAAAACCGGATGGTCCGCTACGGCCGCTGGCTCAAGGAGAACGTCTCGGTTCCCGAGGGCGTCGAGGACTTCCACATCCACCTCTCGGGCTGTACGGCCTCCTGCGCGCAACCGCAAATCGCGGACATCTCGCTCCGCGGGATGAAGGCGCGCAAGGACGGCGAACCGGTCGAGGCCTTCGACGTTGGTCTGGGCGGCGGACTCGGCGAGAATCCGGAGTTCGCCGACTGGGTCGAGATGCGCGTCCCCGCCGACGAGATTCCGGGGTACGTTCGCAACCTCCTCTCGACGTTCGAGGAGCAACGCGACGAGGGCGAGAGCTTCCGGGACTTCGTTCGGGACCGCGACGAGGAGGAGATGCAGGCCCTCGCCGACCCCGAGGAGACCGACTACGAGGACCCCTACATGCACAACACGAAGATGACGTGGTATCCCTACGCCGACGAGGACGAGATGGCCGACTCGCCCGCGCCGACCGACGGGCAGGGAGCGCCGCTTTCGGGGGACGACTGAGATGGCCGACCGCGTGCTGAAGGTCAACGCGTACACGACGCTGGACCTCGTGGACGCCACCGCCGAGGGCCACGACTTCGAGGAGTCGGCCTACGCCACGCTGAACGCGACCGCGGCCCGAAACGACCCCGACAGCGTGGCCCTCCAGTTGGAACTCGACAACACGGAACTGGACGCGCTCCCGACCCACGCCGACAAGGTAGACCTCTCGCCCGAGCAGGCCCGCACCCTCGCCGCCGACTTGAAGAAACACGCCGAGCGAGTCGAGCAGGCCCAGAACCGCACCGACGCCGACGAGACCGAACCCCGAGCCACCGCCGACGATGACTGAGCAGGCGACGACCGAGCGGGCGCTGATAATCGCGGGCCACGGCTCCCACCGGAATCCCGATTCCGCCGCGCCGGTCCACCGCGCGGTCGATGCGGCCCGCGAAGACGGCTCCTTCGCCGAGGTCCGCCCGGCGTTCTGGAAGGAAGCCCCGTCGTTTCGGGACGTACTTCACACCGTGGATGCCGACGAGGCAATCGTCGTCCCGTTGTTCGTCAGCGAGGGCTACTTCGTCCAGCAGGTCCTGCCCCGCGAGTTCGGACTGGGTGTCGAGGACCGCGGCGACGACGCGCCGACGCTCAGATACGCCGACCCCATCGGCACTCACCCCGAGATGACCGACGTTATCGCGGCCCGCGCCCGCCGGATGCTGGCGGGCGAGTCCGCCGACGGCACGTCGGCGGACGCTGGGGGGGCTGTTCTCCCGGAAGAAACCGCGCTCGCGGTAATCGGTCACGGCACCGAGCGCAACCCCAACAGCGCAGAAGCCATCTACGACCACGTCGCGGCGCTCCGCGAAGAGTACGACTTCGCCGAGGTCGGCGCGCTGTTCATGGACGAAGCGCCCTACGTCGAGGACGTTCTGGACGAGTTTTCGGCCGACGAAATCGCGGTCGTCCCGCTGTTCACCGCCGACGGGTTCCACACCCGAGACGAGATTCCGGAACTCCTCGGCCTGACCGACGACCCGACGACGGGCTACCCCGTTCCGGGGACGGTGGAGGGACGGCGCGTCTGGTACTCCTCGGCGGTCGGCACGGACCCGCTCGTCGTGGACGTGGTGTTAGAGCGCGCCGCGGAGGCTGGCGCGGACCTCGACGCCGACGCGGAGAACGGGAACTCCGGATTCGTCCGCCAGCGGGCGGCAGACACCTTCGTCTCGTGGGTCGAGCAGGCCGGAGCCGAGTCGAGCCACGCGGCCCGCGAATCCCGGAAGTGCCGCAACTCCCGCGTCTGGGGCGAACTCGCCGTCGGCGCGACCGACGGCGAGACCGAGAGCGACCGGCCCGGAAACCGGAGCTATCACCTGCGCCACCGTAGCGACCGCGGCGTGCCCGCGTCGGACCTCGAATCGCTGGCGGTCGGCGACCTGCGCGAGGAGGTCCGGTACGCCGACGACGGCCGCTACCGACCGTTCTCCGGCGAGGAGACCCTGCCGACTGGCTGGGTCTGTGCGGGCCTCGACCGCGAGGAGTTCCTGCACGCGGTTTCGACCGTCTACCCCGCGGGCGTCGAACACTGGGCCGCCGAGCGAGCGGGCGACCTCGACCCGGTTCCGTTCCGGGCGGTCGCCGACCGCCAGACCGGCATCTACGACTGCGTGAGCGACTGCTCGCCCGCGGAGGTGTCCGGAACCATCGACGCGGCCTGCGGCAACTGCGCGAAGCGCCGGGCGTGGGACGCCGAGGGCGTCTCGCCGGAATCCGCTAGCGCGGATTCGGCCGGGACCGGAGGAGACTCCCTTCCCTGCCGAGAGCCGTGTTCGTTCCTCGTCGCGGCGGCACGCGAGTTCCACCAGCACGAGGACCCAGAAGCATCGACTTCCGACCGACCCACCGAGAGCGACCCGTCCGTGCCCCGCGGCGACGCGACCGACCCGGCGAACGTCTACCGGGTGCGGTACCGCCGGGCGCGAGACGACCTCCGACAGCGACCAGACCCATGAGCTATCCGAACCAGAACGCGACCACCGGCACCGCCTACCTCGTCGGCGCGGGACCGGGCGACCCCGAACTGCTGACCGTGAAAGCCCGGCGTCTCCTCGACGAGGCTGACACCGTCTTCCACGACAACCTCGTGGGCGACGACCTCGTGGAGACGATTCCCGAGTGTACGACCGTCGAAAACGTCGGCAAGCGACCCGGCGGGGAGCGGACGCCGCAGGCCGAAATCAACGACCTGCTGGTCCGCGAGGCCAAGGCGGGCCGCGACGTGGTGCGCCTGAAGGGCGGCGACCCGACCACCTTCGGCCGCGGCGGCGAGGAGGCCGAGTACCTCGCGCGCCACGGCGTCCCCTTCGAGTTCGTGCCCGGCGTCTCCAGCGCCATCGCCGGGCCGAGCGCCGCCGGAATTCCGGCGACTCACCGCGACCACGCCTCGGCGCTCGCGGTCGTCACGGGTCACGAGGACCCGACGAAGGAGGACAGCGCCATCGACTGGGACGCGCTCGCGGACATCGTCTCGGCGGGCGGGACGCTCGTCGTCCTGATGGGCGTCGGGCGACTTCCGGACAACGTGGCCGCGCTCAGGCAGAACGGCGTCGATTCGGACACGCCGGTCGCCATGGTCGAGCGCGCGACGCTCCCGACCGAGCGCACCGTCACCGGGACGCTCGATTCCATCGTGGAGCGCGCCCGAGCGGTCGATATCGAACCCCCGGCGGTCACCGTCGTCGGCGACGTGGTGAACGTCCGCGAGACGGTCGCCGACTGCCTCGGCGGTGCCGCGGGCGAGTTGGGTCCGGCGGTCGTCGGCGGCCGAGCGGACGAGGAGGTCGAGGTGAACCAGCGATGAGCGGCGAGCAGTTGCGCGACGACGCGACCGAAATCGACGGCGAGTGGCCGCTGAAGCGCCTCCTGACCGAAGGGGGAGTCGGCTCCGGGCCGAAGACCGCCGACGACATGAGCTACGAGCAATCGCGCGAGGCGTTCGACCGCGTGCTGGTCGGGGACCCCGACCCCGCCACGCTCGGCGCGTTCCTGCTGGCGAACCGCTGGAAGGAGAGTACGCCCGACGAGTTGGCCGGATTCGCCGATTCGATGCGCGAGCGGTCGGTCGTGGCGGCGACGCCCGACGCCGACCCGGTAGACTGCGGCGGCAACTACGACGGCAAACAGAAGACGGCGGTGCTGGGCGTCGCCGCCGGACTGGTCGCCGCGGCCGCGGGGACGCCCGTGGTCGCCCACAGCGGGCCGTCGCTCCCCGCGAAGCACGGCACGACCTACGGCGACGTGCTGGCGGAGCTGGGCGTCCCGACGGAATTGGACCCCGCGGACAGCGCGGCGATGACGGACGAGGTCGGCTTCGGCTTCTACGCCCAGTCGCGGTTCAACCCGGTCGTCCACGACCTGCGGGCGACCCGCGAGGAGGTCGGCGTCCGGACCTCGGTCAACACCGTCGAGACGCTGGCGAACCCCGCGAACGCGAGCGTCCACTTCGGGAGCTTCTACCACCTCTCGTACGCCGAGCGCATCGCGGGCACCGTCCGCGAGAGCCGGGAACTCCCCTTCGAGCGCGTCGTGATGGCTCAGGGCATGGAGGGCTACGACGACGTGCGCCCCGGCACGACCCGCGTCGCCGAGTGGGACGCCGAGGAGGGCACCGAGGGCGGCCGAATCGAGGACGGCGAGGTCGAGACGGCCGACTCCGGCGCGGACTTCGAGCGCGAGGAGTTGCAGGTCGAGGACCTGCCCGCCGACTCCGCGCGCGTCACCGAGGAGGTACTGACCGGGGAACGAGACGGCCCCTTCGCCGACGCGGTGGCGCTCAACGCCGGGTTCCGAATCTACGCGGGCGGCGACGCAGATTCGGTCGGCGAGGGAGTCGAGCGAGCGCGCGACGCGCTCGCCGACGGGCGTGCGGCAGAGCGATTCGACGCGCTCCTCGGGTTCGAGCCGTGAAGAACGTCGCTTCGGAGTCCGTCGAGTACGACGACAACGCTTATTTGAACGCTAATTCAATTGGCTCTCGATGGCCGAATCCGCCGACCGCGAGGGTGACGCACTAGACGGGAGAACGAACGGCGAAACGGCGACGCGAGGAGACCGATGACGACGGTCGCGTTCGTCTGCGTCCAGAACGCCGGGCGGAGTCAGATGGCGACCGCGTTTGCAGAGCGCGAGGTCCGCGAGCGACGCGAAGCGTCCGAGCCGACCTCGGTACGGCGAGCGGGGAGGACAGCGAGCGGCGAAGCCGGGAGCGACGACCCGCGAGCAGACGAGCGCGAAGCGTCCGAGGAGGGAGCCGAGTCGGTCGAAATTCTCACCGGCGGCACCGACCCCGCCGACCACGTCCACGACGAGGTGGTCGAGGTGATGGCCGAGCGCGGGTTCGACCTCTCGGAGCGGACTCCTCGGGAGATTACCCACGACGAGTTGCAGGACTGCGACTACGTCATCACGATGGGATGTTCTGCCAAGGACGTGTGTCCGGCGACGTGGGCGGGCGAGAACCGCGACTGGGGGCTGGACGACCCCGACGGCGAGGAGTTGGACGCGGTGCGGGCGATTCGTGACGAAATCGAGGAGCGCGTGGCCGACCTGTTCGCGGAACTCGCCGCCTGAGTTCGGTCCGTCGTTCCCGAGTAGGAAGATTCTTCCCTGCGCGTGTCCCAGATTGCCCCATGAGTTCGTTTACTGTACGCGGTAAGTTCCAGTCCCGAGACGGCTGGCAGGAGTTCGAGACGAGTATCGAGGCCGACAACGAGGAGGTCGCCGAGGAGCGGACCTACACCAACTTCGGCAGTTACCACGGCGTGAAGCGCACGCAGCTCGAAGTCGAGGAGGTCGAAGCACAATGATGGGTGGCGGCGGCAACCCCGAGCTTCAGGAGCTGTCCCAGCAGCTACAGGAACTCGAAGAGCAGCAGGACGAACTCGAAAGCGAAATCGAGGAGCTGAAAGACGAGAAGGGAGACATCGACGAGGCCATCGAGGCCATCGACGCCCTCGAAACCGGGTCCATCGTGCAGGTCCCGCTCGGCGGCGGCGCACACGTCCGCGCGGAGGTTCAGGACCTCGACGAAATCGTCGTGGAGTTGGGCGGCGGCTACGCCGCCGAGCGCGAGGAGGACGACGCGGTCGAGACCCTCGAAAACAAGCAGGACACCCTCGACGACCGCATCTCGGACCTCGAAGACGAGGTTAGCGAGGTCGAAGACGAGAGCCAGCAGTTGGAGCAGAAGGCCCAGCAACTCCAGCAACAGCAGATGCAACAGCAGATGCAGCAGATGCAGGGCGAGCAGAGCGACGAGGAGTAACCGGCGATGTTCGACAGCCTGAAGGACAAACTCGGGAGTTTCCGGAAGGACGTAGAGGAGACGACCGAAGAGAAGGCCGAAGAAGCCGAGGCGGAAGCGGAAGCCGACGCCGAAGCGACCGCCGACACGGAAGCGGACGCGACTGCCGAAGCGGAAGCAGGGGCGACCGCCGAGGCGACGGCGGACGCCGGGGCGGAGGCGGCGGCCGAACCTGAAACGGCGGAGTCCGACGAAGGCGACGAGGACGACTCGTCCGGTCGGAGCTTCGCGCAGAAGGCCAAGTCGTTCGCCAAAGGCGAAATCGTCATCGAAGAGCAGGACGTAGAAGACCCCCTCTGGGAGTTGGAGATGGCCCTGCTGGAGAGCGACGTGGAGATGAACGTCGCCAAGGAGATTCTGGAGAGCATCCGCGAGGACCTCGTGGGCGCGACTCGCTCGTTCAACAGCGAGACCGCCGACGTGGTCGAGGAGGCGCTCGCCGACTCGCTCCTGAAGGTCATCTCGGTCGGTCAGTTCGACTTCGACCAGCGCATCGCGCAGGCCGACAAGCCCGTCACCATCATCTTCACGGGCGTCAACGGCGTCGGCAAGACGACGACCATCGCCAAGCTCTCGAAGTACTTCGAGAAGCAGGGTCTCTCGACGGTGCTGGCCAACGGCGACACCTACCGCGCCGGTGCCAACGAGCAGATTCAGGAACACGCCGACAACCTCGGCAAGAAGCTCATCTCCCACGAACAGGGCGGCGACCCCGCGGCGGTCATTTACGACGCCGTGGAGTACGCCGACTCGAACGACATCGACGTGGTACTGGGCGACACCGCGGGTCGGCTCCACACCGACGAGGGGCTGATGGACCAGTTGGAGAAGATCGGTCGCGTCGTTGACCCGGACATGACGCTGTTCGTGGACGAGGCCGTGGCCGGACAGGACGCGGTCCAGCGCGCCAAGCAGTTCAACGAGGCCGCGGAGATCGACGGTGCGGTGCTGACGAAGGCCGACGCCGACTCGCAGGGCGGCGCGGCCATCTCCATCGCGCACGTCACGGGCAAGCCCATCCTCTTCCTCGGCGTCGGGCAGGGCTACGACGACGTAGAGAAGTTCGAACCCGAGGAGCTAGTCGAGAGTCTCCTCGGCGACGAGTAGTCCGACGCGCTTTTTCGCCGCCGGTTCGGCGACGGACCGATTCAGTACCGACGTTTCACCGCGACGACGACGTTCACCGCGATGAGCGCCGTCGTCACCAACCCGAGCGTGAACAGTTCGACCGGGAGATTTCGGAAGATGAGCCAGTACGCCGTCAGCAGGAGGCCGAGCGCGGCGACGATGTTGTACGCGTCGGCCGCCAGTTCGCCCGCCAGTCCGGTGTCGCCGCTCGCGTCGCCTGCCGCGTCGGTGCGTTCGCGCGTCGTTCCCACCGAGTTATCGCGTGTCTTGTTTAAATCGCGTGCCATGCATTGAACTTACGCGGTCGGGGATTTCTACCGGCTTCTAATAAGCGTATCGGCCGATTCGAGCGTCGTACCGTTCTCCTCGGCGGAACGTTTCGCAGACGGAACTGTGGAACTCCTCGTTCGGGAAAAAGGACGCGACGCTAGGACGCCGCGCAACCGTGACGTGGATAGTCCTCTGGTCGCGACGACCGAGACGCTCTCGGCCTTCGACTACAACAATCGCTACCCCTCCCATTCGTATATGGTTTTTGGTTTTTACCTATTTCAGGATATTTAAGTATATAGTCGAAAATCCACAGGTGCGCGGCGCTAGGACGCCGCGCGTGAGAAATAGCATGTCGTGGATAGTTCTCTCGTTGGTAGCGATGGCCGTAGTCGGCGTTCTCGCCCTTCGACTCGTGCCGAGGCGTTGGGACAGCATCGACCTGAAGGTTAGACCGTGGGGTCTGGCCGTGTCGGCGGACAGCGACACCGACGAAGCCGAGTAGGGAGCGACGTTCCCTCCTCGGTCGCACTCTCGGTCGAATCGGAGTTTCGCGCTCGGTAGCTCGCGCATCTCTGTGAAGGTAGAAAAAGGCTTTAACGGCCACGCGGTCTATCCCACGGTAACAATGGTACTCGACGACTTGGGAAGTTCCCTCCGCGACTCCCTCGGCAAACTCAGCGGGCAGTCCCGCGTGACCGAGGAGGACGTAGAGGAGATCGTCAAGGAGATTCAGCGGTCGCTCCTGCAGGCCGACGTGGAAGTCAGCCTCGTGATGGACCTCTCGGACTCCATCAAGGAGCGCGCGCTGGAAGAGGAGTCCCCGGCGGGCACCTCCGCGCGGGACCACGTCCTGAGCATCGTCTACGAGGAGATGGTAGACCTCGTGGGCGACAGCACGGAGATTCCCCTCGAAAATCAGACCATCCTGCTGGCTGGCTTGCAGGGGTCCGGGAAGACCACCACGTCCGCGAAGATGGCGTGGTGGTTCGCCAAGAAGGGCCTGCGACCGGCAATCGTCCAGACCGACACCTTCCGGCCCGGCGCGTACGACCAAGCCAAGGAGATGGCGAGTCGCGCCGAGGTGGACTTCTACGGCGACCCCGACGAGGAGGACCCCGTGGAAATCGCCCGGAAGGGTCTCGAAGAGACGAGCGAGGCCGACGTTCACATCGTGGACACCGCGGGTCGCCACGCGCTCGAAGACGACCTCATCGCCGAAATCGAGGAGATAGAGCGCGCGGTCGAACCCGACCGGAACCTGCTGGTCCTCGACGCCGCCATCGGGCAGGGCGCGAAAGACCAAGCCCGCCAGTTCGACGACTCCATCGGCATCGACGGCGTGGCCATCACGAAACTCGACGGGACCGCGAAGGGTGGCGGGGCGCTGACCGCGGTCAACGAGACGGATTCGTCTATCGCCTTCCTCGGGACCGGCGAGGAGGTCCGCGACATCGAGCGATTCGAGCCGTCGGGGTTCATCTCGCGGCTCCTCGGGATGGGCGACCTGAAGCAACTCACCGAGCGCGTCGAGCGCGCGATGGAGGAGACCCAGCAGGAAGAGGAGGACTGGGACCCCGAGGACATGCTCAAGGGCGAGTTCACGCTCAAGGACATGCGCCGCCAGATGCAGGCGATGAACAACATGGGACCGCTCGACCAAGTGATGGACATGATTCCCGGTATGGGCGGCGGCCTGATGGACGAACTCCCCGACGACGCGATGGACGTGACCCAAGACCGGATGCGGGACTTCGAGGTCGTCATGGACTCGATGACCGAGTTGGAACTGGAGAACCCCCGCGCCATCGGCGCGAATCAGGTCGAGCGCATCGCCCGCGGGAGCGGGAAAGACGAGGAGCGCGTCCGGGAACTCCTCGAACAGCACAAGATGATGTCCCAGACGCTCAAGCAGTTCCAAGGCATGGGCCAAGGCAACATGGAGCGCATGATGAAGAAGATGCAGGGCGGCGGTGGAGGCGGCGGTGGCGGCATGGGTGGGATGGGTCCGTTCGGCGACTAATCCGACCGTCAGCGTCGCCGTAATCGACGTTCGGTTCAGTTTCTTTACTTTTCCGTGAAGCCATCTGTAAATACCGAATAATTAACTTCCGCGACTTGTAAGCCGATTCGCATGAGCAAACACGGCGACCCGGACGCCCAAGTAGACGAGTTCCTCGAACTCGAACAGGAACTCAGCTCCGGGCACAAGACCCGCCGAACCTACGAGCAGGGGAACGTCGCCGAGGCCGCGAAGATTCCCGCCTCGGAGGTCCCCGACGACTACCCGGTCCCCATCGAGACCCGACGCGCCCTCCAGTTGAACGTCGAGACGCCCGACGGCGAGACGGTGGCGACGTATCTGGAGTGGCCCGAGGAGGGCGAGGAGAGCGACCACATCGACCAACTCCTCGACGCGCTCGGGCGGAGCCATGACGAGTTCGCCAACGTCTACGGCGACCGCGTGGCGCTCGCCGCCGAAGACGGCTGGCACGGCATCGACGCCGAGAAGACCGCGGCGATGCGCGGCGCGGAGCGAGCCAGCGGCGACGACTCGCTCGACACGTCGCGGAATCTCGTCGCGGGTGCGGTCGCGCTCGGCGCGCTCGGGTTCGTCCTCACGCAACCGCTCGCGACCGTGGGTGCGTGGCTAGCGATACTATCGTGGGCCGCCGTCCCGGCGACCATCTACTACGACGCCAACCGCGTGGAGGACGCGACCGGCTGGTCCCCGGAGACGACGCGATGGGTGGTCGGCGGATTCGTGCCTATCTTCAACGTCTCGGTCGGACTCGCGTACCTCGTGGACCGCCACGTCAGGCTCTCCGGGACCGCGCCCGGCGAGGTGTCCGAGACGTGGTTCAAAGGCGTCCTCGTCGGTCTCCTCGCACCCCTCGTCGGGACGGGACTGGTCCTCGTCTCGACGGCGGTCGGCGCGCTCGTGTTCTTCTACGGGGCGCTGTTCCTCCCGTTCGCGGTCTACTTCGACGCCGAGTACGTCGAGGACGCGACCGACTGGGACCCCAACGAGGAGTTGTGGGCCGTCGCCTCGCTGTTCCTCGGCCCGCTGGCCGGAGGCGCGTACCTCCTGCGGCGCAGTCAGGCGCTCGACTGACGACGACCGACCCACCCGCTTTTTTGCCTCGGGACCGCCTGTTCACGATAGATGTCCGTCCGCGAAGTCGCCGCCCGAGCGTACCGAGAGGCGCTCCCCGCGCTAGCCGCGAGCGTGGTCGGCGGCCTGTTCGCCGGGGTCGTCCTCGGCGGGATGCGCGCGGAGTTGCGCGCCGTGCCGGGCCTCCTCGTCCTCGTGCCCGCGCTACTCGCTACTCGCGGGAACGTCTACGGCTCGCTCGGCGCGCGCCTCTCGACCGGACTCCATCAGGGACTGGTCGAACCCGCGTTCGACTACGACGAGCGACTCGCGGCGGCCGTGGCCGCGGCGCTGGCCAACGGCATCGCGGCCAGCCTCTTCGCGGCGACCGTCGCGGTGCTGGTCCTCACCCTCCTCGGCGAACCGGTCGCGCCGCTGGCGACGCTGGTGGCCATCGCGCTCGTCGCGGGCCTGCTGTCGGGCGTCGCGCTGACCGTCGCGGTCGTCTCGGTCGTCGTCGTCGGCTTCCGGCGCGGGTACAACCCCGACACGCTGGTCGGTCCGCTGGTGACGACGACCGGCGACGTGTTCGGTATCGCCTTCCTCCTGCTGGCGGTCCGGTTCGTCTTGGCGCTCGGGGGGATGTGAGTGCAGACCGAGTGGAGCGTCCGGGCCATCACGCGGGCGACCCTGCCGGTACTCCTCGGACTCACGGTGGTCGAAATCGGGA
Organism: Halorussus salinus; assembly: GCF_004765815.2. Classification (NCBI taxonomy): domain Archaea; kingdom Methanobacteriati; phylum Methanobacteriota; class Halobacteria; order Halobacteriales; family Haladaptataceae; genus Halorussus; species Halorussus salinus. The sequence goes on from NZ_SBIS02000007.1 coordinate 523,977, forward strand.
GCGGCCTCGTCTTGGGGAGTTTCGAGAACGCGCTGTTGACCTACCCCTCGTTGCTGACGCTCGTGCCCGTGACCATCGGGACCGCCGGGAACCTCGGAAGCGTGCTGGCCGCGCGCCTCTCGACGGCGTTCCACCTCGGGACCCTCTCCTTCGACCCGACCGACGACCAGCTCGCGGGCAACGCGGTGGCGACGGTCGCGCTCGCGCTGACCATCTTCCCGGTCGTGGGCGCGGGCGCGTGGGCGCTGTCGCTCGCGCTCGGGAACGCGCGACTGCCGCTCCGGACCGTCGTCGCGGTGGCGCTGGCCAGCGGCGCGGCGCTCGCGGTCGTCGCCGTCGCCGTGACGCTGGTGGCGACCTACGCGGCGTACCGCTTCGAGTTGGACCCCGACGACGTGGTGATTCCGATCGTCACGAACGTCTGTGACGTGCTGGGCGTCGTGGTGCTGTTCGTCGTGGTGCAGGTGCTGGTCTGAGTTCGCAGTCGCGTCGTCCGTTGGCGGACGAGCCGCCGTCGTGTCGCCGACACAAGAGGTTTATAGAATCGGAAAGCAGTCACCGCTATGCGCCGCCGAACCGTCCTGACGCTCCTCGCCAGCGCGCCGGTCGGCCTCTCGACGGCTGGCTGTCTCGGAACCGAGGAGACCGGCTCCGACCGGACGCTCACGACCACCCGCGGCTGTCCGTCCGCTGACGCCTCCGCCCCGGACTGCGGCGAGGAGTTCGAGCGCGTGAACGCGTACACCGACGGCGACGTGCGACTCGGGAGCGGCGCGGGGTTCGAGCTGACGGTCACGCCGACGACGCTCTCGCTCGGCGACTGCGTGACGGTCCGGCTCACGAATCGGACCGACGAGAAGCAGATGACCGGAATCGAGGAGAAGTACGATATCCACAGACGGACGGACGACGGCTGGCAGTCGGTGCTGTTCACGAAGTGGCGGGGTACGAGGACCTCGGCGTCTCCCAGCAACCGGGCGAGGGGTTCGTCTGGCGGCGACGGCTCTCGCGGGGCGGCCTCTCAGTCGAGGGCGACAAACACGTCGCCTGCGAACCGCTCGAATCGGGAACCTACCGATTCGTCTACTGGGGCGTCGGCGACGGTTTCGACGCGTTGGGCGTCGAGTTCGAGGTCGCGAAGTGAAACGACCGAGACGAGCGCGTCGGTTCCCCGCTACGTCACGCCGCCGCCCCGCGTCTCGAAGGTCGCGTACTCCTCGTTGTCCACGACCCGTCGCAACTGCTCGACGACCTCCCACACGTCCTCGAAACTCGTGTACAGCGGTGAGGGACAGAGACGGACGACGTTCGGCGGGCGGAAGTCCACGACGACGCCGCGGTCTTTCAGCGCCTCGCTGACCCGGTAGGCCTCGGGATGCTCGATTGCGACGTGGCCGCCGCGACGCTCGGGGTCCCGAGGAGTCCCGACTGCACACTCGGGCAGGCGCTCGTCCGCGAGGAACGTGAGGTAGTCGGTGAGTCGGAGGGACTTCGCGCGGACCGCCTCGATGCCAGCGGTCGCGGCGTCGGCCGAGTCGGTCGGCGTCGCGTCGGCGATATCGGTCGCCGCGGCGAGACCCGCCGCACCGGCCTCCTCGAAAATCTCCAGCGACCCGGCGAGCGGCGCGGACGAGAGAATCGGAATCGTGCCGATCTGGTAGGCTCCGGCGTCGTCGGCGGGGGTGTACGTCTGGTTCATCTCGAACTGGGTCTCCTTGTCGTGGCCCCACCAGCCAGCGAGCGCCGGGGTCTCGCCGAAATGCTTCTCGTTGACGTAGAGGCCAGCGATAGCTCCCGGTCCGGCGTTGAGGTACTTGTAGCTACACCAGACCGCGAAATCGACGCCGATTCGCGAGAGGTCGTGGGGCACGACGCCGACCGAATGGGCGAGGTCGAACCCCGCGAGAATCGCCCGGTCGTGGGCGGCCTCCGTGATTCGCTCGATGTCGAGCAACTGCCCGCTCCGGTAGAGGACCGACGGGAGGAACACCAGCGCGGTCTCGTCGTCCAGCGCGTCGATAACGTCCTCGGTCTCGATGGTCCGGCCGTCGCGGCTCTCGACCACGGTGAGGGCCTCATCGGGGTCCACGCCGCGCTGGCGCAACTGGGCACGGACCGCGTAGTGGTCGGTCGGGAAGTCGAGGTCGTCCACGACGATTTTCGTCCGCTCGGGATGCTCGTCCCGAACGCGGTCGTAGAAGGTGCCCACCAGCGTGTGGATGTTGACCGTCGTGGAGTTGGCGACGACGACCTCGGACTTCTCGGCACCGACGAGCGGCGCGAGTCGGTCGCCCAACCGCTCGCCGTAGTAGAACCACGGCGGGTCGGCGTCGGTCCACCCGCGGATGGCGAGGTCCTTCCACTCGGCGACCGCTCGGTCTACGGCCTCCTCGGCCTCCTCGGAGCAGAGACCCAGCGAGTTGCCGTCCATGTACCACTCGTCGTCGGGGTCGTGGAACCGGTCGGCGAGGTGGGCCAGCGGGTCGGCCGCGTCCAGTTCGGCGGCGTAGTCGGCCCCGAGTTCGAACTCGTGGTCTGCGTTCATGTGGTGAGCGAGCGGTGGAATCGAGTTAGTCGTTTGGACTTCGAGAGGTGGACTTCCGGCGTCACGCCGACCACCGCCTACTTTCCCGCCCGCCTTCCAAGTCGCGTGCATGACCGAACCCCTGCGAACCGAGTTGGACCCCGAGACCGAGGAGGTAATCGCGGACATCGAATCCGCGGGCGTGCCCGAGTGGTCGGCCATGTCGGTCGCGTCGGCCCGGCGCGTCGAGGACGAGGTGTTCTCGGGCGGCGACCCGCCGGAGGTCGGCTTCGTCCGGGACCTGTCGATTCCCGGCCCCGACTCGGCGGGCGCTCCGGACGCCCCGGCGGGCGACCCCGACGGAGAAATTCCGATTCGAGTCTACCGGCACGCGGAACCCGGCGAAGACGATGACTCCGGCGGAGACACCGACCCCGCGCCGGTACTCGTCTACTACCACGGCGGCGGGTGGGTGCTGGGCACGCTCGACTCCATCGACGGGGTGTGCCGCCGTCTCGCCCGGCGCGGGGAGTGCGTCGTCGTCTCGGTCGATTACCGACTCGCGCCCGAACACCCCTTCCCCGCCGCGGTGGACGACGCCGACGCCGCGCTCCGGTGGGTCGCCGACCACGCCCCGTCGTTCGGCGGCGACTCCGAGCGAATCGCTGTCGGCGGCACCAGCGCGGGCGGGAATCTGGCCGCCGTGACCGCCCTGCGAGCGAGGGACGCGCGACGGGACCCCGAGCGCGACGACCCGCCGGACCTCGCGCGCCAGTTCCTCCTGTACCCCATCACCGACTACGCCTTCGACACCGACTCGTACGCCGAGAACGGCGACGGCCCGCTCCTGACCGAGGAGGACATGCGCTGGTTCTGGGACCGCTACCTCCGGAGCGAGGTGGACGGCGCGAACCCCTACGCTTCGCCGGTTCGCGCGCCCGACCTCGCCGACCTCCCGCCCGCGACGGTCGTGACCTGCGGGTTCGACCCGCTCCGCGACGAGGGCGTGGCCTACGCCGACCGACTCGCGGGCGCTGGCGTCGAAGTTCGCCACGACCACCACCCCGACCAGCCCCACGGTTTCCTGAGTACGTCCGAGTCGGTGGCCGCGGCGGACGCCGCGCTGGACGACATCGCCGACGAGTTGCGGTCGCTGTAGGTCGTCGTCGGGGACGGTCGTTGGTTCCACGAAGGTAACTGCTCGCAAGTCCGCGGAATCGGCGGCACCCTGAACTGTTACGGACCGCGACGGCACCGAACTGTTACGGACCGCGACAGCACCGCGAACTGCGACTGCACCACGAACCGTACTGAAGCCGACACCGATTATACCGCACAGCACCGCCCCGCACCGCGCCGAGTCCTCCGCAGAACGAGACCAAAAACCGTCGGCGTGACCGGCCGAGCGTTACGCGAGTCGGCGAGCGGCGACCAGACCGGCCACGAGCGCCGCGAGCGCGGTCGAGACGCCGAAGCCGGGGATACCGCCGCTCCCGCCCTCGTCGGCGGTCGTTTCTGTCCCGGCGGTCTCCTCGGCCGAGTCGCCGTCGCCGTCCGACCCGCCGGAGTCGTCACCGGCGATCGACACCGACCCGGCCGAAGCGCCGTTCACCGCGAGGTCGTACTCGCCCGGCGACTCGAACGAGACCTCGAAGGCGAGCGTCCTCGACTCGCCGCCCGCGAGTTCGACGGATTTCTGCGCGAGGGCGTCGCCGCCGACCGAGACCGTCACGGTCTCGCTGGCGGTGCCCGACCCGTCGTTTTCGACCGTCGCGGTGACTTCGACCGGTTCGCCCGGTTCGACGCTCGTCGCGCCGACCGCGGCGTCGGTCACTGCGAGCGCACCGCTCCGGACGCCGACCGCGAAAGTGCCGGTGTCCGCGGCCGCGCCGCGCAGGACGTACTGCCCGCCGCCGGTCTCGACGACAGTCGTCTCGACCGCCTGCCACGACCCGCCGTCGAGTCGGTAGAGCGCGACGTTCTCGGGCGCGGCGGCCGCACTCGCGGGCACCGCGAACTCGATTCCGACTTCCGAGAGCGTCGCCGACGAGATGTAGGTCGTGGTGACCTCGGCGTAGCCGAGCGTCCGCACGTCGGGCGCGCTCGCGCCGCTCGGTGCGTCGGTCGCCACGCTGGCGTCCGCGTAGAACCGCGCTTGCGCGTCCGCGGTGTTGGGGCGGAGCGTCAGGCGCTGGAGCGTCACGTCGCCCGCGGCGATGCCGCCCTCGGGGGCGACGCGACCGGGCGAGTCCGCGCGGGCGCTCGTTACCTTGGCCCGGAAGCTACTCGGCGTCAGTTCCACGACCTCCTCTTGGACCGACGGCGGCGGAATGTTGGCACCGCCACCGCCGCCTCCGCCACCACCGCCGCCGCCGTTACCGCCACCACTGCCGCCGCTCCCGCCAGCGGAGGCGTTGACGACCGTGAACGAGACCGTCTTCGCCTGCGTCAGCGAGTTGCCCGCGTCGTCGGTCACGTCGAGCGTCGCGTTGTAGGTCCCCGCCGAGAGGTTCCGCGTGAAGGTGACGTTGCCGTCGGCTATCGTCGCGTCGCCGGTCACCTCCTCGACGCCGCGCTCGCTCTCGAACGTGAGCGTCACGTTCGCCGGGTCCACGCCGGAGTAGCCGTCACTGTACGACCCGGTCAGCGTCACGTCGCCGGGCGTCAACGTCTCGGTCGCCACGGCGAGCGAGGCGTTCGGGGCTCTCGACTCCTGCGTGCCGGTGACGGCGTACGTCGAGAAGTGCGGGGCCTCGATTTCGTAGGTGTAAGTCCCGTCGGAGGAGTCGGTGGCGATTCGCGTCGCGTCCACTTTCTCCCAGCCGGTCGATCTGTTCTCCTCTTCGACCCAGAACTTCACCGTGCCGGGTTCGATGTACTTCTGGCGGACGCGGGACTGCTCGACGGTCACCGTGACCGTCGCGTCCGCGATGTCGTCGTTCGAGACCGAGGTGTCTATCTGCGGGAAATAGAGCGAGGTGTTCGCGGGGGTCCCTCGGTCGGGTTCCGGGTTCGTCGTCGCGGTCCCGACCGTCACGTTCGCCTCGGCGGTCTCGTCGTCCGTCTCGATTTCGACTCCGTTCACGTTGGTATCGTCGGTCTCGGCCGAGAGCGTGTCGTTTTCGACCGTCATCTCGACCTGCTGGCCGACGCTGTAGGCGGTCGATTCGTTGCTGACCCGGCGTTCGTTGCCCGCCGCGTCGCGGACGACCACCTCGAAGGAGTGGTTGCCGAGCGCGGGTGCAGGTGCGACCGGACCGCGCCCGTCAGCGCCGATGGCCTGCCCATCGACCAGAATCTCGCTGACCCTGCTGTGGTCGTCGGTCGCGTTCACGAAGAGTCGAATCGCCTGCCGGGGCAACACCTCGTCGGTCCGGTTGAGTCCCGGCGGGGAAGTCACGACCGGCTTCGTCGTGTCGATGCGAATCGTCTCGCTGTGGTGGGTCTCGTCGTTGCCCGCAGCGTCCGCGCTGTAGAACTCGATGGTGTGGTTGCCGTCGCCGGAGACCGAGATGCTTCCGGTGTAGTCCTGCCACGCGGTCTCGTCGCCGCGTCGGTATTTCGTGACGGACACGCCGCTGTGTTCGTCCGCGGCGTCGAGCGAGACGGTCACGTCCGAAGTGTACCAGCCGTTCTCGCCCTCGTCGCCGGAGACGCTCGCCGTCGTGTTCGAGGCGCTCGCGTCGATTTTGAACGAAGTGGCCCCCTCCTCGACGTTACCCGCACGGTCGGCGGTTCGGTAGTAGACCGTGTGCTGGCCGTCTGCGGAGACGGTGACGTTCCCGGCGTAGGACTGCCAATCGCCGCTACCGACGCGATACTCGATTTCGGCGACGCCGGACCCGCCGTCGGACGCCGAGAGGTTCACCGTGACTGCGCCGGTGTGCCATCCGTTCGTCGTGCCCTCCGAATCCGTCAGGACCGTCGTGTTCGGCGCGTGGGTGTCGATAGCGACCTCGCGGAGACGCTTCGACTCGCGGTTGCCCGCCGCGTCCGTGCTGTAGAACTCGACGGTGCGGTTACCGTCGGCGGTGAGCGTGACGTTCCCGCCCTCGTAGACGTGCCACGTCGCCTCGTCGTCAACGCGGTACTCCGTGGCGGACACGCCGCTTCCGTCGGTCGCGTCGCTGGCGTCGAAGGTGACGTTCACGTCGGAGTCGTACCAGCCGTACTCGTTCGCGGACGCGTTGGCCGCGAGGTCGGTCTCGGGAGCGGTCCGGTCGATTTCGAACGAGGAGGACTCGTTCTCGACGTTCCCGGCCGCGTCGGTCGTCCGGTACCGGACGGTGTGGCTCCCGCCGGTCGAGACGGTGACGTTCCCGTCGTAGACTTGCCAGTCGCCGCCGTCCACGCGGTACTCGATTTCGGCGACGCCGGACCCGCCGTCGGACGCCGAGAGGTTCACCGTGACCGCCGAGTCGTACCAGTCACCGTTCCGGGTCCCGGACAGCGTGACAGTCGCGTTCGGCGCGCGCGTGTCGAGCGTGAGGGTGGCCGCCTCGCGGACGACCTCGTTCGCGCCGCCGTCGGCGACGGTGACGTTCAGGGGGTGGTCGCCGTCGGCCAGTGCGCGCGAGGAGTTCGCCTCGAACTGTCCGCGGTACACGCCGTCGTCGTCGGTGTCGTTCAGCGCGACCGTGCCAGCGCCGAACGCGGAGGCGTTCGCCGTGACCGTCTCGATTCCGGTCGCGGCGTCGGCGGCTTCGACCGCGACCGCGACCTCCTCGTTCGGGCCGACGAGTCCGTCGCTCGGGTCGGTCACACGGGCGTCGGTCACGCTCGGGTCGTCGGTGTCCGCGAACACGGTCCGGGTCGTTTGGGTCGTCCTGTATCCCGCCGAGTCGTCGGCTATCCTGCTGAGTTCCACGATATACTCGCCGTCGTCGTCGTTGCCGTCGAGCGAGTACGTCGCTTCGTACGTCGTGCCCGCGACGTGCGAGAGACCGATTTCCGAGTAAAGCAGTTTCCCGCCGTCACCGAGGACCGTGAGGTACGACTCGTCCGTCGAGAGTCGTTCGTCGGTCGTGATCGTCGCCGTGATGGTTCCGTCGGCGTACGTCGCGTCGAACTCCTCGACGGTCGGCGGAATCGTATCGACGTGTAGCGTGACGTTCTGACCGACTTCCGCGTCGTTGTTGCTTTCGTCGGCGGCGTAGTCCAGTTCCACGGTCCACGTCTCGTTGACTCCGTCGGACAGTTCGTGGACGCCCCGATACTCGTTCGGGCCGACTTCGTAGAAGTCGAAATAGGCGGCGACAGGGTCGCCGCTTCCGTTCTCGACATCGAGCAGGATGGTGTCGGTGTCGAGCGACTCGTTGGCTTCGAGGGTGACGACGACGCGGTCGGGTTCGGTGAACACCGAGAAGTTCGAAATCGTCGGCGCGTGCGTGTCGATTTCGACCGAGTCGGTCTGGTCGGACGCGCCGTCGTTGCCGTACGAATCGGTGGCGCTGTGGAGCGTCGCCTCGAAGGTGCCGTCGGTGCCGTTCGAGACGTTGGCGCGATAGGTGTACTGCTGGCCGTACCGGTCGTCTCTCTCGAAGTCGGCGAACGAGAGCGTCCCGGTCGCATCGCCACCGACCGAGACGTTCAGTCCGTCGAGCCTCTCGTCGCTTTCGACGACGACATCGGCGTTCTGGCCGTCAACGTCGACCTCGAAGTTCGTCACCACCGGCGCGCGCGTATCGACGTACTCGTTGGCCGAATCGGGGTACGCGCGATTCCCGGCCGCGTCCGCTACGTTCGTCAGTTCGGCGACGTACCGCTCTTCGACGCCGGACGGCACCTCGTAGGTCGCGGTGTACGCGTCCGACCCGGACTCCTCGAACGAGTCGAGCGTCGTCACCACGTCGCCGTCCGCTTGGATTTCTACCGTCATCGCGCTCCGGTCCAGTGTCTCGTCGGAGTCGAACGTGACGGTGAACGTCCCCTCCTCGAAGGTCGCGTTCAGGTTCGAGACCGTCGGCGAAACCGTATCGACCGGCGTCGTGTCGTTCTGCCCAGTCGCGCCGTCGAGACCGTGGTCGTCTTCGGCCCGCGTCAGGTTCGCGGACCACGTCTCCTCCACGTCCGCCGATACGTCGTAGGTAGCGGCGTACTCGCCCGCCGTGGCGGTCTCGGAGAACGACGTGAGGGTCGTCACGGTCCGATTCGAGGAGTCCCGCAGTTCGACGGCCACCGAATCGGTGGGTAGCTCCTCGCTGGCGTCGAACACGACCGTCACCGTCCCGGAGTCGGTCGTCGCCTCGAAGTCCGAAATCGTCGGCGGGGTGGTATCGACCAGCGTCGTGTCCGTCGTCGCTCCGGTGAACTCCTCGTTGCCCGTGGCATCGGTGGCTTCCTTCAGCGTCGCTCGATACTCACCGTCTGCGGGCACGCTAAAGCTTGCACGATACTCGTAAGGCGCAGTCGCTAGAAGCTCGAATTTCGTTGCGTCGGTCACTACATTTCCATCGCTGTCGGTGACGACGACGCGAGCGTTCTCCAACTTCTCGTCTGCTTCGAACGCGACTACTAATTCCCGCTCGGAATTGACGAACGACCGAAGGTTGAAAGAGGAGATTGTAGGCGCGTCGTTGTCCACGACGATGGAACCGGCCCCGGAGTTCTCGTTTCCGCTACCGTCGGTCGCCGCCACCGTGACGCTCCGAGAGCCGTTGGCCGCGCCATCGACCGTGACGGTCGTCTCGTAGGTACCGTCGCTCACGCGGTCGAGCGAGACCGTTCCAGCGCCGAGAGCCGTCGCGTCCGCGGTCACCGACTCGACGCCGGTTCCGTTCTCGGTGACTGTCGCCGCGATGCGGACTCGGTCGCCGTCGTTGACCACGCCGTCGGCGTCGGTGGCGTCGGTCAGCGTCGCGTCCACCGACGGAGCGTCGAGGTCCACGGCGAGCGAGTCGGTCTGCCCGCTCGACCCGTCGTTACCGCTGGCGTCGCTGGCGTTCAGGAGCGTCGCCGCGAAGGTGCCGTCCGAGTCGTCCGAGACGTTCGCGCGGTAGACGTAGGTTTCCGATTCGACGGTCTCGGTGAAGTTCGCGGACGAGAGCGTCCCAGAGACCTCCTCGCCGAGGCCGACCGTGAGGTTCCGGACCTGCGCGGAGGTGTTTACCACCACGTCGACGTTCTGGCCGTCCGCGGTCACGTCGAAGTCGGTGACGGTCGGGGGGAGAGTGTCCACCGCGAGCGTGGTGTTGTAGTGGGTGTCGTTCCCGTTGCCCCGCGTGTCGGTGATGCTCGTGAGTTCGATTCGGAAGGTCTCCTCGACCTGTCCGGGCGGGGCCGACGCCTCGTATCCGTCGCCGCGGCGGTTCCATCGGTCGAGGTAGTCCGCTCTGGTGCCGTCCTCCCAGACGATAGCGGTGATGTCGTCCTCGTCGGTGCCGAGGAGTTCGTCGGCCTCGACCCGGACGGTGATGCGACCGTCGTCGAGCGTCGCGTCGAAGTCCGTGACCGCCGGGTCGTCCGCGTCGACGAACAGATTCGCCGTCTGTCCGGTCGCGCCGTCGTTGCCGTACTCGTCTTCGGCGCGTTCGAGGGTGACGGTCCACGTCTCGTTAGTTCCCGGCGGAATCGTGGCGGTCGCGTCGTACGTCTCGCCTCCGGCCTTTTCGGGCGCGAACGAGGAGACCGTCGTCACCGTCCGGCCGGATTCGTTGGTCACGACCGCGTTCACCGACGTGGCGTCTAACTCCTCGTCGGTGTCGAACGACACCCTGAGTTGGTCTTCGTAGGAGAGTCGTTCGACGCTCGCCGAGAACTCCGTCAGCGTCGGCGCGGTCGTATCGACCGCCACCGAGTCGGTCTCGCCCGCCGACCCGTCGTTGCCGAACTCGTCGGTGGCGTTGCGGAGCGTGACCTCGAAGGTACCGTCGAGTCCGTCCGAGACGTTCGCGCGGTAGCTATAGGTGCCGTCCGACAGGGAGCGTCCGGTGAAACTCTCGTTGCCTACCGTGGCGGTCGCGGCACCGCCGACGCCGACCGTGACGTTCGACAGCGGTTCGCTGGCGTTCACGGTCACGTCCACGTCCTGTCCGTCGGCGGTGACGTTCAGGTCGTGAATTTCGGGGGCGACGGTGTCCCACTCGTGGTAGTCGTACTGACCGGACGCGCCGTCGAAGCCGTGGCCGTCCACCGCCTCGGTCAACGTCACCTCGACCCACGACTCGTCGATACTGTCGTGGAGGTCGGCGACGTACCGATAGCTCCCGTTGTCCTGCTCGTACGCCGTGAAGTCCTCTAGATAGTAGGGGGTGGGCGGCCCGCCCCCATCGAACGTGACGGTGGCGTTGCTCAAGCCCTCGGAGACGAACAGCACCACGTCCACGTCCGTCCCGTCGTTCGTCGCCCGGAAGTCCAAGACGGTCGGCGGCGTGGTGTCCACGTCCACCCAGTCGGTGGTCCGACCGGTGAACTCGTCGTTGCCGTGGGAGTCGCTGGCGTTCACGAGCGTCACGTCGTACTCGCCGTCCGCGGCGGTGTAGTACGCGCTGTACTCGTAGAAGTTCTCGGAGTCGTTGTAGGTCTCCGTTAGGTCGCTCTTCGTGAGGTTGGCGACCGTGGTCCCGCTCGCGTCGGTCAGTTCGACGCGCAGCGACGCGAGTTGCTCGTGGGCGCGGAACGAGATGGAGACGTTGCGTTCGTCGCTCGGCGTCGAGGAGGCCTCGAACGCGCTAATCTCGGGGGACTTGGGGTCGGTGAGTATCGGAACTCCTCGGACCTTCCAGTTCCCGCGTTCGTCGGTGGCTTTGACCGGGACGTTCTCCTCGAAGTTCTCCCTGTCGAGTTGCGAGACCTCGAAGGTTCTGGCGTAGGTGTCGTCGCCGACGGCGTAGAGTTCGTGGTTGTACTCGTCCGTGATGTCGCTAATCAACGCCTCTACGTCCGCCACGCCGGACCCCTCGTCCACCACGGTCGCGGTCACGTTCACTCGGTCGCCGTTCGTCACCACGCCGTCGCCGTCGGTGATGTCGGTGACACTCACCGAGAGCGTCGGCGCAGTCGTGTCCACGAGGACCTCGTCGGTTTGGTCGGTCGCACCGTCGTTGCCGTCGGCGTCTTCGGCGTCACGGAGCGTGGCCGTGAAGGTGCCGTCCGAGTCGTCCGAGACGTTCGCACGGTAGACGTAGGCCTCCCCATCGGTCGTCTCCGTAAATTCCGCGAGCGTCAGAGTCCCCGAGGAGTCCCCGCCGAGTCGGACCGTGACGTTCGCCAACTCCTCGTCGGACGCCAAGCGCACGTCCACGTCCTGTCCGTCGGCGGTCACGTCGAACGCCGAGACGGTCGGCGCGGCGGTCTCCAACGTGACCGTGACGTTCCGGTCGGCGTCGTCCATCGTGAGCGACCGGCGGTGGGCCTGCGACGAGAAGCGCGTGCTGTTGGCGGGCGGCCTGACTTCCAGCGAGACGTTACCGACGAACTCCATCCCGCGGCGACCGGACGCCTGCGGGACCATGTAGCCCTCGGCGTCCGTCGGCGTGAAGACGAAGTCGGCGGTCGCGCTCCCGTGCGAGTGCGTAAGATTCACGCTCGCGTCCTCGACCGGATTGCCCGCCTCGTCCACGACTCTGACGTTCAACAGCGACGCGTTCGGCAGGTCGAACTGCCCGAGGTCGGCGTCGCTGGTCGCGTTCACGCGGTCCAGCGCGTACACGTCGGGCACGCCGTCGCGGGGGTACGACTCGCCCTCGGGCGGAGTCTGGTAGAATTTGACGTTGTAGGGCTGTTTCGCGTAGAGATCCTCCGCGGTGAAGTTCCCCGTTGCGTTGGTGTAGCTGTAGGACCAATGGTCGGCCGACTGGTTGATGACGGAGACGAAGCCGTCGGTCACGGAATTCCCGTCGGCGTCGCGTATCTGCCCGGAGGCGTCGACCACCCGATGTAGCGTGACCGTGACGTTGGTGTCGCTCGTCACCGTGAGGTTGCGCACGGCGGTTTCGCCCGCGAACTCGTCGCCGTCCGGCGGACTGACCTTCACCGACACGTCGCCGGTGACCTCGACGCCACGGGCCGCGCTGGTCGGCCTGAGATAGCCCTCGGGGTCGGTCGTCATCCTGCTGAACGTCGCGTTCTCGCCGAGTCGGTGGTGGGTGACGTTGACCGTCGCGTTCTCCACCGGGTCGCCGTACTGGTCGACGACGGCCACGTTCAGGACCGACGCGCTCGGCACGGAGAGGTCGCCGAGCGAGGAGTCCCCGCTGACGTTCAGCGCGTCGAGGACGTAGATGTCCGCGGTCCCGTCTCGGGGGAACGTCGTAACGTTGTCCCTGAAGTTCTGGTAGTATCTGACCGCGTAGGAGTCGCCCTCCTCGACGCCGGTCGCCGAGAAGTTCCCCGTCGCGTTCGTGTAGACGAACTCGAAGTCTCCGGTCAGGTCGCTGGCGAGGGCGACGGCGTCGTCTGCGGAGGGGTCGCCGTCGGCGTCGGTGACGTGTCCGGAGACGGAAACGCCTTCGTTCTGTAGCGTGACGGTGACGTTCCTGTCGTCCTGCACGTCGATGATGCGAGTGTACTCCACCCCTGCAAATCGGGAACTCCCGTCGGGCGGGGCCGCCATGACTCGCACCTGACCGACGACTTCGATACCCGCCTCGGAACCGACGACGAGTCGTCCGTCGCCGTCCGCTTCGGTAGTGTACCTGACGTAGCCGTGATCGTCGTTCTCGTGGACGAAGTCGGCAACTTCGACCCCCGCGTTCGGCACTGGGTCGCCGCTCTCGTCCACGACAGTCACGTTCAGAACGTGTGCCTGCGGAAGCGTGGTCGTCCCGATATCCGACGAACTGGTACCGTTCACTATTTCGAGCGCCTGCACGTCTGGGGAGCCGTCTTCGAGAGCCGACCCGGAATCACCCTGATAGTAGCCGACGACGTAACTTTCGTTGGCGCTGGGAGCCACGACGGAGAAGTCCCCCGCGTCGTCGGTGACAGTAGCATTGTGCGTCTGGCCGTATTGGGTCTCGTAGACCACCACCTCGTCGCCGACCGCCGGGTCGCCGTCGGCCTCGACGATTCGCCCCGAGTACGCCACGCGGTCGGGGTACTCCTCGGCGACCGACGGTATCGCGCCGTCGGCGTCCACGAGCCCGTACCCGGTTTCGGAGTTGGGTTCGGTGCCACGCAGGGGGACCGCTGAGGATTCCAGCTTCGAGCGAATCTCCTCGGGCGTAAGAGTACCGTCGTCTGAGAGCATCAGCGCCGCGACGCCAGCGGTGTACGGTGACGAAGCCGACGTTCCGGAGAACCCATCCGGATAAACCGAAGTCGTCACACCGGCAGGTGCGACTACGTCGGGTTTGATTCGACCGTCGACCGTCGGTCCACGGGACGAGTAGTCGGCGAGGTCGTTGCTCCAGTAATCGACCGCGCCGACGGAGACAATGTTTCGTCCGGTGGCAGGAACCGTGATGGTCCGTGACCGAGTACCATATTCGGGGTCCGAGTCGCCGCGGAAGAACACGTTGAACCTCGCGGTACCGTTGGCGCTGTGGTTACGGATGGCGAGATGGACGGGTCCGGTCGCGTAGTAGTCGATATGTTCGACCGGTCGTTGCGAACCGCTCTGGACCGTCTTCGAATCGGCGACGATATCGCCATCGGAGTTGTAGAGGTACGCGTTGTAGTCCTCGTTTCTTGCGTCCCAGTCGCTCCAACTAACGTCGATATCGACGTATCCCTCCCCACCGGGAGGCGTGACCTCCACGAACTCGTCGTTACCGCTAAAGTTCAGCCAGCGATTGGAGTCGGGGTCCGACCACGTTCCACCCCAGTATTCGTCTTCACCGTCGTTCCCGGCCGAGGTGAACCACGTCGTACCGCTCCGGACCGACTCGTTGATGTCGCGATTTATTTGGTCGGTGCCGTCGAGAGGACCGACACCGTACCAACCCAGCGACATAGTCACTACGTCGGTCGAAGTGCTGGACTCCAGCCAGTCGGTCGCCTCGTAGAACTCGGTGAGGGTTCCGACCTTCACGGCGATAATCGAGGCGTTCGGCGCGGTGTCGGCGACGAGTTCGGCGGTCGCGGTGCCGTGTTCGCCCGACTGGTTGCTCATCGACCGCGGGTCGGAGGCGCTGAAGTTTCGCCAATCGACGAGTTGCTCCTCGATTTCCGGGTTCGTCACGTCGAAGCCCGTGTCGATGACCGCGACGGTGACGCCGTCGCCGGTCACGCCCGCATCGTGGACGTTGCCCACGTCCATGTTCGAGATGCCTTCACTGACGATTTCGTCGGTCTCGGGGCGTCGGGGGAGACGGGCGAACTCGACGGCCGAGGAGTCCGCGAGCGCCTGCACGGCTGGCGCGGGCACGCGGGCTTGGACGAGCGTTTCGTGACGGACCTGTACCTCGCCGCCGACGTTGCCGACCAGTCCGGCGACGGCGTCGCTCCGGCCGACGGTCGAGCGGACGACGACCTGCACGAACTCGGTGTCTCCCGTGCTGTCGGTCGACGGTCCGCTCGCGGCCGATTCGACTCTATCGAGGAGCGACGAGGAGATTTTGGGGTTCGACTTCGCCGCCGAAGGCGTGGCCCGCGTCGTCTCGTTCGTCGCCCCGCCCGTCGTCTCGTTTGCCGTCTGGTTGGTAGCCGTCTCGTTCGTCGTCTGGTTGGCTGTCGTCGTAGCCGTCGCGTTCGTCGTCGTGGTCTCGCCGCCGACCGTCGTCGCGGTCGTTTCGGCCGCCGTCGTCTCGGCGACAGTGGTGTCGTCGTCCACGCTCGTCGCCGTAATCGTTATCGGCGTCTCGCTCGCCGTCGTGGTCGTCGCCGCGTCCGTGGTCGCGGTACGTGTCGTGGCGTCGCCGACGGTCGTCGTCTCCGCGAGCGTCGTGGTCGCGTTCCCCGCCGTATTCCCGGCGGTGTTCCCGGCCGTGAGTGGGCCGACGGACGTGACGGCCGAGGCCGGGACCGCGGCGGTCGTTGCCGAGACGACCAACAGGACGGAGAGGAAGACCGCAGAGACGCGGTCCCCCGTCATGTTAGCCCTCCGGGGAGAGAAGCCGCCGGAATTTTAGTAAATATCCTAATATGTATGTCTGAATTCATTATAGTAGAATTATATCAGGAACTGATAAATTTTTGTAATTGGAGGTTTGAGTCTATAGAGACTACATAGACTATCGCCGCGACCGAATCGAGCCGGTCGTCTCACCGTGAAGACGGCCGGTTCAGTTCGAGGAGGGCCGGAGATTCGCGGCCGTCCGGCGAAGCGATGGTGACTCGACTCTCGAAAAACAGGGTATCTGACTGCGCTACTCGAAGTCGTCCTGCGTGACAGGTTGGCCCTCCTCGGTCGGCGGGGCGACGTGGTCCACGAACTCCTCGACGGTCGGTTGCTCGACGCGGACGCGGACGTGGATGTCGCCGAGTTCGTCGGGGTTGCCGACCGCGAAGTTGACGACGCCCTCGAAGGCGGCCTGCTTCTTCAGGTCGAACGAGAAGGTGTCGCCCCGGCGCGACCCGAAGAACTCCCCGCGGGCGGTGTCGAGAATCTCCTGCCGGTGGAGGAGTTCCGAGAAGTGGTCGAGCGAGTGAGCCTCGGCGACGACTTCGCCGTGCTGTTGGGCCGGGTCCGCGTCGGGGAAGAGGTTGGCGACGGCCGTGGCGACGCGGTCGGCGATTTCGGTGTCTTGGACTGGTGCCGTAATCTGCACGTCGATGCTGTATATCATGGTAGTGGTCGAAGGTCGTAGTCGGTCGAAATCAGGCTTCTCGGGCGCGTTCGCGTTCGAGTCCTGCGACGCCCTCGGTTAGCAGGGCGCGAATCTTCTCGTGGAACGCCTCCAAGCTGTCGGTGTTGTCGATGGAGGCGTCGGCGCGGGCGATGGCCTCGTCCATGCCGAACCCGCGCTCGCGCTCGTCGCGTTCGCGCAGGGTCTCGGCGTCGGTGGCGTCCCGACCGCGCGACTGGACGCGCTCGGCCCGGACCTCGAAGGGGGCTTCGATGCTGACCAGCGTGAAGTCGTCGCCGAACGCCTCCACGAACCGCTCGACTTCGACGCCCGCCCGGATGCCGTCCACGAGGACGGTATCGCTCTCTTCGAGGGCTTCCTCGATTATCGGGAGCGACCGCTGGGCGATGGCGTCCGGGCCGTTTTCGTCGCGGAGCGCGCCCGCGATTTCGCCGTGGTGTTCCGCCGGGTCCAGCCCCCGGTCGCGACACTCCGCGCGAATCACGTCGCCCATGGTCACGACGGGAATGTCTAGCTCCTCGGCGACCGAGGCGGCCTCGCCCTTGCCGCTCCCCGGCAACCCCACGGTTCCGATTACTCTCATTGGATTCAGGTAGTGGTGATTGGTGCTTAAGCACTGTGTTCCATCGAGAACGCACCGAAAACGATGTTTGAGCGGTGCATAGCCGAGGTGAATCCTAAGACCTTTTGGGAAGGCCACTCCAAGGAATCGGCAAGGGCACGTAGCTCAGTCTGGAAAGAGCGTCGGACTTCTAATCCGACGGTCGTGGGTTCAAATCCCATCGTGCCCGTACAGCGACGAGTGCGAGGCGCGTCGCGCCTCGAACGCGAACGGCGACGCCGTGAGCGAAATGAGGAGCGAACCGGCGCGAAAGGCGATTTGAACCCCGCGAGTCGCAGGCCCGCGCAACGCAGTGAGCAGGAACGTCTCGCTCCGGTTCAAATCCCATCGTGCCCGCACAGCGACGAACGTTTGTACTTCACGTTCTTCGGTCGCGGTGTATCGGTAGCGACGAGACGGAAAATCCAGACGTACTCGCTCAGAAGAGGTCGCCGACATCGTTGATGTCGGACCGACAGAAGGGGCACCGATAGTTCGTCTGGAAGTCGTTGCGTTGGGCAACGGTTCGAGTTTCGAGTTCGTGCATTGCGATACTGCGACCACAGTCGGGACACGCTACCTTCGTCACGGGCATGGGTCTATGGCCCAAACACTTAAATTGCATTGTAAGGTCAGTAGAGAAATCTTACGGCCGAGACGTACGAAACGTCCGAGCTGACTCACCTCGCGCGCAAAGGAGATTGAAATAAACTCCCGAACTCCGAATCGACTTTCGAATTGAAGGTTGTTAGCTCGTCTCGTACGTGGATTGTGACCCGCAGTGCCGTGGTACGGTCTCGACTAGAAACGCTACAGGGAGACGTGGACGCTACTTATCGAAGCGGAACGTCGGTTAAAAAGTCGGTCGCTCACCGTCTCCGCTCGCGGTCAAACCGACCTCTACTCCTCGAACCCGTCCTCGAATCGGAACGTCCCAGTTCGACCTTTTTCTTCGTCGGGTGCCCTGCGGGCACCCTTCTTCGAAAAACGTCGATGAAAAAGCCGCTCGCTCACTTCGTTCGCTCGCGGTCGAGTCCTACCCCTCGAAGCCGTCCTCGAACCGGAACGTCCCGTTTCGCTGGACGACCTCGCCGTCGATTTCGATGTAGGAGTCGTCGGCCATGTCCACGATCATGTCCACGTGGACCGCGCTCTCGTTGCCGGTCTCACCCTCGGGCAGACACTCGTCGTACGCGCGGCCGACCGCGAGGTGGATGGTGTCGCCCATCTTCTCGTCGAACAGCATGTTGTAGGTGAACTGGTCGATGTCGCGGTTCATCCCGATGCCGAGTTCCCCGAGTCGCTTCGCGCCCTCGTCGGTGTCCAGAATCTGGCCGAGGACCTCCTCGTTCTTGCTGGCACCGTACTCCACGACTTCGCCCTCCTCGAACCGGAGGTAGCCATCGTTGACCTCGTGGCCCTCGTGGACGAGCGGCTTGTCGAAGAGGACTTCGCCCTCCACCGAGTCGGCGACCGGCGCGGTGAACACCTCGCCACCGGGCAGGTTGTTCTTCGCATGGTCGTTGATGGTGGTCATCCCCTCGATGCTCATCCGGAGGTCCGTGGTGTCGCCCGAGACGATGCGGACCTCCTCGCCCGCGTCCAGAATCTCGACCATCTGCTGTTGGTGGGCCTTCTGTTCCTCCCAGTCCTTGCCGATGGCCGACCAGACGAACTCCTCGTACTCCTCGGTGGACATCTCGGCGTTCTGGGCGTCGGCGGGCGCGGGGTACTGGGTCAACACCCACGTCGTGTCGAGTATCTCCTCGCGGACGGGAAGCTGGGCCTTCCGGAAGGCCGACATGGTGTCGCTATCGACCGCGCTCATCTCGGCGACGTTGTCGTGGGCGCGAACGTGAATCCACACGTCGGCGGCCTCCGCCAGCGCGAGTTCGTGGTCGGGCGTGTCGAGGTCGTCGGGGGCGACCGCTTCGAGGAACGCCGCGCGCGTCCGGTCCTTGCGGAACGAGACGTGGAACGGGAACGCGCCGCGCTCGCCGACGGCCTCACAGAGCGCGAGCGTCAGGTCCTCGGCGGCCGACGAGGCACTGACGACGACGTTGTCGCCCTCCTCGATTTCGGTAGAGTGGTCAACGACGATCTCGGCGTGTTCCGTGACTCGGGGGTCCATACCGGAAGATGACGGGGAAAGCCGCAAACCGCTTTCGGTCCGGGACAGCGAGGCGGTCGCCGCCGCGACTTCGATTCGTCGAGAAGACGTATCGCCGCCACCGCGGGGTATTTGATGCGCCGCGAGCAAGAGGTTCCTATGATAGACCTCCGGAGCGACACGGTGACGACGCCCGACGAGGAGATGCGCGATGCCGCCCACGATGCCGAGGTTGGTGACGACGTGTACGGCGAGGACCCGACCGTCAACCGATTGGAAGACGAGGCCGCCGACCTCGTGGGGATGGAAGACGCCCTCTACGTGCCGACCGGGACGATGGGCAATCAGGTCGCGGTCCGGACCCACACCGAACGCGGCCAAGAGGTGCTGACCGAGCGCGAGAGCCACGTCGTCAAGTGGGAACTGGGCGGGATGGCACAGCTCTCGACCCTACAGGTCCGGACGCTCGACGGCGGCGAGCGCGGGGTGCCGACCCCCGAGCAGGTCCGCGAGGAGTACGTCGAGGAGGACCTCCACCGGCCCGGAACCGGGCTACTGACGCTCGAAAACACGCACAACAGCAAGGGCGGCGTCGCCGTCGCTCCGGCGAAGATAGACGCCGCGGCCGAGGCCGCCCGCGAGTTGGGGATTCCAGTTCACTTGGACGGCGCGCGAGTGATGAACGCCGCCGTGGCCCACGACGTGCCCCCGGAACGGATGACCGAGGCGGTCGATTCGGTGATGTTCTGTCTCTCGAAGGGACTCGGCGCGCCGGTCGGGTCGATACTGGCCGGAAGCGAGGAGTTTATCGCTCGCGCCCGACGCAACCGCAAGCTGTTCGGCGGCGGGATGCGACAGGTCGGCGTCATCGCGGGACCGGGGCGACTCGCGCTGGAGAACGTCGAGCGACTCGCCGAGGACCACGAGAACGCCCGCGTGCTGGCCGAGCGAGTGGCGGGCGTGGAGGGGTTGTCGGTTCAGGAGCCGGAGACGAACATTCTCCTCGTGGACACGGAGGGGACGGGACACGAAGCCGACGAGTTCCTCGACGCGTGCGCCGACGAAGGAGTGCAGGGAACACAATTCGACGCGCACGTCGCGCGGTTCTGCACGCACTGGGACGTGAACCGAGAAGACGTAGAGGAGGCGGCCGAGCGCGTCGGCGAAGCGGTCAGTAAGCTGGACTGAGTACAGTAGTCCGGGTCGAGCGCGCGGTCGTCCCGATATCTACGCGACGGCGACTACCGGCGACCGTTCTGGACGCCCTCTTGGAACCCGGTGATAGTCCGCCGGACGAACAGGTACATGAAGAGGACGAACCCGAGCAGGATGGCGACGAAGCCGACCACGAGCGGGTTGTTGAAGACGAAGCTGAGATCCATATCCTACACATTCGCTCGCTGCCTCAAATTCGTTTCGACGTACCCGACCCGCGCAGGGAACAACCTTCTTGAGACGGGGGCGTCAACTGCGACCCATGGCTGACCTGCTGCCCTCCACCTCGGACGCGACCGGCCCCCAGTCCGCCGACCCGCGGGTCATCGGCGTCGACAGCGACGACGCCGAGGAGTTGCTCGGGGCGCTCTCGTCGTCGACCGCGCGCGAACTGCTGGCCGCCCTCCACGAGGACCCCGCGACCCCCTCGGACCTCGCGGACGCCGTCGATACCTCGCTCCAGAACGCCCAGTACCACCTCAAGAAACTGGCGGACGCGGACGTGATTCAGGTCGTGGACACCGTCTACTCCGAGAAGGGCCGCGAGATGAAGGTGTACGCGCCCGCCGACCAACCGCTGGTCGTCTTCGCGGGCAACGAAGAGAAGACGACCGGGCTGAAGTCCGCGCTCTCCCGGCTGTTGGGCGCGTTCGGCGCGCTCGGTCTCCTCAGCGTCGCGGTACAGGAGTTCTACGGCGACGGCGTGGGCACGCTGTTGGGCGGTTCGGGCGGCGACGCCGCCGAGACGGGCGGCGGCGGGATGACGGTCCAGTCCACCGACACCGCCGGGCAGGCCGCCGACGCCGCGGCCAACGCCCTCCCGCCGGGGCTGGTCTTCTTCGCCGGGGGCGCGCTCGTCCTCGCGCTCGGGTTCGCGTGGTGGTACTACTCGAACAGCGGCGAGTGAGTCGGTCTCGGGCGCGATTCGCTCGGCCATGCGGATAACTAAAATGGCTGTTTGAGCTTACGGGAAGTATTTGATACGCCAGAGTGTAGGGGGTAGTGTACCGCCCCGCTTCGGCCCTCCACCACCGCGGGAGTCCGCCGCCGCCCAGTGCGTTCCCGCCCGCCGACCGCGCTCCACCGACTCCGTCACGGTCCCGGTACGCCGTACGGTCTGTGCCCCGTACGGTTCCGACGCCCTGAACGGTCTTCGTCCGGTCCCCGCCGCGGTCCCGGTGGCTTCCACGGTCCCGGTTTGCCTCCGCCGAATCGCGGCTCATCGGTTCGCGGTGCCCTCCACCGCACCGTCCGCCGCACCCTCCACTGCCCACCCACCCTCTCACCGCCGACCGCCACCGAACTGCCACCGGGGACGAAGCGGGGCGGTCGTCCGATATTTCGACTCACTCGACTTCGAGCGTCTCCACGACGGAGCCGTCGCGCCGACGAATCTCGCCGACGAGTCTCGCGTCGGTCGTCTCGTTCTCGCCGTCTTCGGCTACCCGAAGCTCCGCGTGCGTCGGAATCCCGCCGCGCGGGTCGGCGTGACTGCCGGGATTGAGCAGTAGCACGTCTTCGGCGTCGGTGGCGGCGTGGCGGTGGGAGTGGCCGAACACCACCACGTCGGCGGCCTGTTGGCGACCCAACAGCGAGAGGCCGGTCGCGCCGCGGTCGTCGCCGTGGGTCAGGACGAAGCGCACGCCCTCGATTTCGAAGGTGCGCTCGGGCGGGAGTCGGTCGCGGACCCCCGGCGTCGCGTTGTTGCCGTAGACGGCGTAGAGTCTGTCCGCGACCTCCTCGAAGGCGTCGAGGACGCTCTCGGTCGTGAAGTCGCCAGCGTGGACGACCGCGCGGCTCTCCTCGACGGCCTCCTTCGCGCGACCGGCGAGTTCGTGGCCTGACCGACTGTGCGTGTCCGAGAGGACGGTAATCATGGTCGAAGGTAGGGACGGCGGGGTCCTGAGCGTTTCCGTCCGGATTTCGGCCGAGCGACCTCCTTCGGGCTTCCGAGGAACGGTCCCGTCCGGATTGCAACCAGTTTCTTATCCGGTGGCCGAGAAGGTACGACAAATGGCCGAAAGTAAGTCCGTCGTCATCGCCGCGTTGATCGCTAACGGCGCGATAGCGATACTGAAGTTCTTCGGATTCCTACTGACCGGGAGCGCCGCGATGCTCTCGGAGACGTACCACTCGGTGTCCGACACCGGCAATCAGGTGTTCCTGCTCATCGGCATTCGATACGGCGGGAAAGACGCGAGTCGCGGCCACCCCTTCGGCTACGGGAAAGCCGAGTTCTTCTACAGCTTTCTGGTGAGCGTCCTGCTGTTCGGCATCGCCGGGTGGGAGAGCGCCAAGCACGGGTACAACGCCATCATGCACCCACACCCCGTCGAACAGGGGTCGGCGACCCTGCTGGGTGCGACGTTCCCGGCGGTCTGGGTCAACTACAGCGTGCTACTCGGAGCTATCGTCTTCGAAGCCTACGCGCTGAAGAAGGCCTACGCCGGGATGCAGAAGGACATCCAAGAACACGAGTGGAGCGGACTGGTCGAGGCGTTCAAGAAGACCAGCAACGTGACCACGCTGACCGCGTTCACCGAGGACACCATCGCGATGGCCGGGGCCGGATTCGCGCTCGTAGGCGTCTACCTCTCGCGATTCACCGGCAACCCCATCTACGACGCGGTGGCGGCACTACTCATCGGCCTCATGCTCATGGGCTTCGCGGTGGCGTTGGCGTGGGAGAACAAGCGCCTCCTCATCGGCGAGAGCCTGCCGAAGAGCGAGGAGCAGGAACTCCGTCGCATCATCGAGGAGTTCGACGGCGTACGTCGCATCGTGGACTTCCGGACAGTCATCTTCGGTCCCGACGACGTGCTGGTCACGGCGGACGTGGCCTTCGAGAAGGGCATCGCGACTGCCGAGATGGACCAGAAGATAACGGAACTGGAAGACGCGCTCATCGAGGCGAACGCGAGCGTGTTCAAAGTGTACGTCGAACCCGAGAAGGGGCGGCAGAGTCGGCGAGAAGCCGCGGAGTAGGAAGTTAGCGGTAGACGGTGTCTCTGGTGTCGAGTTCCAAGACTCTGAGTTCGTCACCCTGCCGAACCCAGTCGATGATAGCACGACGTTTCCCGATACGGAGCGAGTAGTCGTCTCTGCCCTTCAACGGTTTCAGATGACGCTGGGGGTCGTTCGCGGCGTCTTCGAGCTTCGAACGAACGCGCGATTCTACGTCGTTCGGAAGCGACTGAAGTTTCGACTCGACGCGAGGGTGAAGTAGAACAGTCGCCATCGAGTCCGTTAGAGTTCTGTCCAGTCGCCGGACTCGCGCCGGGACTCGACGGTCTCTGCGGTATCCGGGTCGAGTTCGGGCGCGACCGTCGCCCACCAGCCGACCGCTCGCGCACCGAACTGCTTGCGTTCTACCAGTCCCTCGTCGTGCATCCGACCGAGACGATTCCGGACGCCTTCGTTCGTCATCTGCTTGCCGAACTGTCTGAGCCCGTCGGCGACCTCCTGTACCGTCAGAACCGGGTCGTCGTAGTAGTCGAACACCTTGAGAACGTCTTGGTCGGAGACGGTCTCGGTGAATCGACCGGCGTCGTCTCGGCCTTGGCTCATGGGTCGAAATACGGGGAAGTGGCATAAATCCGCTTTGCTCGTGCAAACCGGTGTCGAGTTAGGAATCCGTTGTAGTCAATTTAGACTACAAATAAATGCTTTTCTATCGAATATTGCAGCTACTCCTCGCTCATCTCGAACAACCGATTCAGCGTCACGCCCTCCAATCGAACTAACTCCTCTGCAATCTCGCTCCCCTCGTTCAGTTGGTACATCGGGCTTCCGCCCACGTCGCGGGTGTGTTCGATTACGCCGAGGACCTGCAAGTCGTCCAGATGGTCGTAGACAGTACTTCTGGCGACCCCCACGAGTTCGGCGACGTAGCTCACGTTCAAGTCGCGGCCGCGTTCGCTCACGAACGCGGCCAGAATCTTGGTTCGCGCTGGCTGGCCGAAGAGTGGCACGAAGGGGCTATCTTCGGCGTACGCATCCGAAGTCACGAACGACTCGACTTTCGGGGACGGCAAGTGTCTTCTGCTAATCCGACACTTTCGCTCGCAAGCGAGAATTTAAACCCGAAGCCGAGCAAACGACTCCCGTGGCAGAGACGAACGGGTACATGCGCTTTTTCCCCTACGAGGAGCCGTACGACAACCAGCGGGAGGCGATGGACCGCATCTACAACGCCTTCTCGCGCGGGCAGGACGTGCTGTTCGAGGGGGCCTGCGGGACGGGCAAGACCCTGTCGTCGCTCGTGCCTGCGCTGGAGTACGCCCGCGAGGAGGACAAGACGGTCGTCATCACGACCAACGTCCACCAGCAGATGCGCCAGTTCGTGGCCGACGCGCGGGCGATTACCCAAGAGGAGTCTATCCGCGCGGTCGTGTTCCGGGGGAAGGGGTCGATGTGCCACATCGACGTGGGCTACGAGGAGTGCCAAGTCCTGCGGGACAACACCTACGAGGTCGTGGATGCCGAGAGCGACCTCGCGGAGCTAGAGGAGAGACAGGAGGAACTCCTCGAAGCGAGCCAAGAGGGCGACGACCGGGCGACCGAGGCCCGGAGCGCGGTCATGGACGAGTTAGAGCAGGTCCAAGAGCGCGTCGAGAGTCTCGAAGAGCAGAACACCTGCGAGTACTACTACAACAACCTCGTCGGCGACAACGACGAGTTCTACTCGTGGCTGTACGACGACGTGCGCACGCCCGACGACATCTACGAGTTCGCCGAGGAGCAGACGCTCTGTGGCTACGAGTTGCTGAAAGACGGGATGGAGGGCGTGGACTTGGTGGTCTGTAACTACCACCACCTGCTGGACCCGATGATACGCGAGCAGTTCTTCCGGTGGCTCGACCGGGACCCCGAAGACGTGATTACCATCTTCGACGAGGCGCACAACGTCGAGGACACCGCCCGCGAACACGCGACCCGGACGCTGACCGAGAACACCCTCGACTCGGCGTTGGACGAGCTACAGGACTCCGACGACGCCCGGAGCGAACCCGCGTACAACGTGATTTCGGCGTTCCGGTCGGCGCTCGAAGAGACCTACGAGGACAACTTCGGCTTCGGCGACCGCGAGAAAGTCGGCGGCGACTGGGAGGACGTGTCCATCGCCAACGACGACAAGCGCGACGACCTGACGCTCAACTTTCTCCAGCAGTACACGGGGAAGGGCATCGACACGGAGTTGGAACTCGCGGTCCACCTCGGCCGGGAGTTGGACGACGAGTACGAAGACGCCTACAAGAACGGCGAGTCCACGACCCGCGAGGAGTGCCAGACGCTCCAAGCGGCAACGTTCATCCAGTCGTTCATGGACGAGAGCGCGGAGTTGGGCCAGTACCCGGTAGTCTCGGTCCGGCGCGACGAGGCGACCGAGGAGGTCTACGGTCGCGCGGAGTTGTACACCTGCATCCCGCGGGAGGTCACGGAAGACCTCTTCGGCGAGGTGTACGCCACGGTGCTGATGAGCGCGACCTTGCGGCCCTTCGACGTGAGCGCGGCCGTGCTGGGGCTGGACGACCCCGTGGAAATCGCCTACGGGTTGCAGTTCCCCGAGGAGAACCGCCGGACGTTCGCGGTCGAGACCCCCGCGCTGTTCTCCAGCGAGCGCGACGACCCCGACACGCAGGACGCCATCGCGGGCGTTCTCCGCGATTCCGTGGAGTTCACCGCGGGGAACAGCTTGCTGTTCTTCCCGAGTTACGCCGAGGCCGAACGCTACTACGACCGCCTGAACAGCGACCTCGGCGGCGAGAACTCGGAGACGACGCTCTACATGGACGAACCCGGCACCTCCGTCGAGGAGCTACGCCAGCGGTTCGTCGCCGACGACGACGCCGCGATGTTCACCTCGCTGTGGGGCACACTCGCGGAGGGCGTGAGCTTCGACGGCGACGAGGCCCGGAGCGTGGTCGTCGTCGGCGTGCCCTATCCGCACCTCGACGACCGGATGGAAGCGGTCCAAGAGGCCTACGACCGCACCTTCGCCGACCGCTCGGGCCGCGATTCCGGTTGGGAGTACGCCGTCGAGATTCCGACGATTCGCAAGACCCGGCAGGCGCTCGGCCGGGTGATTCGCTCGCCCGACGACTTCGGCGTCCGCGTGCTGGTGGACAAACGCTACACCGAGACCGGCGAGCGCGAGATGGGCAAGTACAGCGTCCGCGGGACGTTCCCACCCGAGGAGCGCGCCGAGATGCTGGACCTCCAACCCCAGAAGCTGAAGTTCGCGATGTTGAACTTCTACTCGGACAAGGACGCGTGGAACGGCGCGCCGCCGACGCCGTGAGAACCGAGCGTAGCTGAATTTTCGAGTCAGGAAGCCGCGGACAGCACCGTGACCGCACAGCGGTCTCTCGCCGACAAAAAGGAGTCTGCCGCACCACAACGCCCCGCACAGCACCGCGACCGCCTCACGCCTCCCCAACCTCGCAGTCGCTTCGCTCCTGCGTCCCTCGCGCGCATCGGCGCGGCGCACGAGCGCCGCGCCCCACGCGCCACGATGGAAGACTTGCAGGGCGATGCTTTAAGGTCATAAATGTTTCTTAGAGGCAGAAAATTATATCTTTGATCGTCCGCGGCTCGACGCCGAGACCTACCCCGGAAGCGAGAAGGTGGCGACTTCCTCGTCGTAGGTCGCGTCCCAGAGCGCGAGGCGGTTCACGGTCCACGTCACCGGCTCGATTTCCCGGTCGGCGAGACGGCGGGCCGTCCTCTCAGCCGCAACGCCGCCGCCCCGCGCGAGCGTGACGTGGGGCACGTAGTCGTCACCCTCGAACTCCTCGACCGCGGAGAAGTCGCCGACCAATCGCTCGTGAACCCGCTTGAGGCCCGGACTCTCGACGGCGAGGTAGACCACCGGCCCCTCCCCGAGCGGCGGATGCTCGAAGCAGTCGATGCCGGTGACGCGGGCCTCGAAGGCTGGCGCGCCCGCGAGTCGGGTTCGGACCTGCTCGCGCAGGCGGGCGATCCCGCCCGGCGGTTCGTCGCCGAGGCGCTTGCAGAGGAGACCGTGACGCTCCCGGATGGTGTCGAAGTCGAGGAGTTGGGGCCGTAGCTCCTCGGCCAGTCGCTCGACTTCGCCGGGAACCGGGACGTTCAGGCTGTACACTGCCTGACGGTCGGGCGCGGCGATACAAGAGGATAGCGGTCGGTCGGTCGGTTTGAGCGACGTTACAGGCCACCCGAGCCGGGATCGTTTCCGACCACGATGTCGTGGGTGAGAGTCGAGCTTAGGCCGTACCCGTCGATACCGGTTTCGAGGTGGAGCGTACCGGTTTCCAGATCGGTCGGAATGCCGAGACGAATATCCGTGAGATAGATAGTCGCAGCGTACGTTTGGTCTGTTTCATCGTACTCGGGTTCGTTGGGGTCCAGATGGGAGACCGTCGGGACCGTGTAGTCCCACCGGTACGTTTTCCCATCGTCTTCCGTGCCGAGGTCAAGGATGCTGTACGCGAGACTTGCGAGACTTATAAGGGCACCGCCGTAGACCGTCGTCTTACCGAGTGCAAATTCACTGAGTCCGAGAAGCGTATCGCCGTAGTCGCTTGAATCCGTAATCTGTTCGGCGGTTTCGTCGATCTGGCTCTCGTCGCGCGCCGGGCCACTTAGTACTGTATCTGTATTGCCGTCTTGCCACGCTTGTAGGTCGGCACCGCCCTCTCCCGAGAGGGTAACACTTACTTCGGATATTTGTTGCGCCTGTTTGTCCTGCCAGAGTTGGTACGAGGACGTGAGCAGAATTTCGATGTCGAATTCATGAATTCGAATGTCGTCGCCAGGAGTCTCTTCAAAGTCGTTGTCGGTTTTCTCTGCAACAACTTGAATGCTAGAATCCACCGGCGCGTTCGCGGTGATATCTGGCGGATACGGGCAATTATCGGCATGGTAGGTGTCACCCTTCTCCCACCGTTCGCCGATGCTGGAGTAGTACGCGGAACCGAGACCAGTGGCCGACCGGAGACCGGCAATCGTGGTCGCACCGACGCCAAAAGACTTGAGCACAGTTCGACGGTTACTACGGGATGGGTCTTCCATGAAATGTAGACTCTGTACGAAGGGAATAAATTATTCTATCACAATATAGTAAATATTATTATTTGATATGTTATAATGATTTTGTGTTATTTACCTGAGTCCGAAATATTGCCACCCCGAAAGAGTTTAAAACCCTCGGCGTTCTACGAAAGTGTGATGACCGAAACTCGCGGACTGGGAGTGCGCGCCATTCCCCAGAGCCGCGAGTCTACCCTCGTTCTCGCGCCGCGACGACGACCGGGGTCTCTCTAGACCCCACTCTATCCTCATTCCACGACTTCACCGCGTTTGCCGCTGACGACGACACTCGTGTCGTCCGTCTATCCTGACACGCGCTCGCCGGTGCATCGTAATCCGAACACGCTACCCGACAACACACCACACCCAACATGACAGAACAAACGAAAGTCGCGCTCGCCTTCTCGGGCGGACTCGACACCACAGTATGCGTCCCGCTGCTCGAAGAGGAGTACGAACACGACGAAGTAATCGGTGTCACCGTGGACGTGGGCCAACCGGCCGAGGAGTTCGACGAGGCCGAGGAGACCGCCGAAGCGTTGGACCTCGACCACTACGTCGTGGACGCCAAGGACGCCTTCGCCGAGCAGTGCCTCGACGCGGTGAAGGCCAACGCGACGTATCAGGGCTACCCACTCGGAACCGCACTCGCGCGTCCCGTCATCGCCGAGGCCATCCTCGACGTGGCCCAAGAGAACGACTGCGACGCCATCGCTCACGGCTGTACCGGCAAAGGCAACGACCAACTGCGCTTCGAGGCGGTCTGGCGCGAGTCCGACTTGGAGGTCATCGCGCCCGTCCGCGAACTCGGCCTGACCCGCGAGTGGGAGATGGAGTACGCCGAGAAGAAAGACCTCCCCGTCGAGGGCGGCAACGAGGGCGACTGGTCCATCGACACGAACCTCTGGAGTCGCTCGGTCGAGGGCGACGACCTCGAAGACCCCGGCTACGTCCCGCCGGAGGACATCTACGAGTGGACCGACGCGCCCGGCCAGAAGGAGACCGAAGACGGCGAGTTCGAGACCATCGAAATCGCCTTCGAGGAGGGCACGCCGGTCGCAATCGACGGTGAGGAGCTACCCGCGGTCCAACTCATCGAGTACCTCAACGACCTCGCGGGGAGTTACGGCGTCGGCCGCACTGACATGATGGAAGACCGCATGCTCGGCCTGAAGGTCCGCGAGAACTACGAGCATCCCGCCGCGACGACGCTCCTGAACGCCCACGAAGCCCTCGAAGGACTCGTCCTGACCGAGGAGGAACGCGCCTTCAAGAAGCAGGTGGACCAGCAGTGGGCCGAGAAGGCTTACGAAGGACTCCTGTCGGCACCGCTCGTGGACGCCCTCGACGGCTTCGTGGACACGACCCAACAGAAGGTCACGGGCACCGTCACCGTCAAGTTCGAGGGCGGGCAGGCCCGCCCGGTCGGCCGCGAGAGCGAGTACGCGGTCTACTCGGAGTCGGCCGCCTCGTTCAACACCGAGTCGGTGGACGGCATCGCCCAGTCCGACGCGACCGGCGTGGCGAAGTACCACGGCTTCCAGTCCAGACTCGCCAACGAGGTCACCGCGAACGTCGAGGCGAAGAAGGCGGAACTCCTCGCCGACGGCGGCGACGACGCGGAGACGGAGGAGCAGTAGAATGGCCGAGGAGGAACCCACCAGCGACGTGGTGCGCCGCGACCGCTTCAGCGGCGGCCCCGCCCGCGGGTTCCTCTCCTCGATGGCCGACGACGAGCGCATCTTCGCGGCCGACCTCGCTACCGACCGCGCCCACGTCGTGATGCTGGCCGAGCAGGGCATCGTGGACGACGAGGAAGCGACCGCCATCCTCTCGGCGCTCGACGGCGTGGAGCGGGCCGGATTCGACGCGCTCCCCGACGGCGAGGACGTTCACGCCGCCATCGAGACCGCGGTCATCGACCGCGTGGGCGACGTGGGCGGGAAGATGCACACCGCCCGCTCGCGCAACGACGAGGTGGCGACCTGCATCCGCTACCGCCTGCGCGAGGACGTGCTGGACGCGATAGAAGCGACCCTCGGGCTTCGCAAATCGCTCGCGGAGGTCGCCGCCGAGCATACGGAGACCGTGATGCCCGGCTACACGCACCTCCAGCCCGCACAGCCGACCACCGTGGGCCACTACCTGCTCTCCTACGAGCAGGCGGTCGCCCGCGACACCGGCAGACTCTTCGACGCCTACGCTCGCGTCAACCGCTCGCCCCTCGGCGCGGCCGCGTTCGCGGGCACGCCCTTCGACGTAGATAGGGAGCGCACCGCGGAACTACTCGGTTTCGACGGACTGGTCGCCAACTCGATGGACGCGGTTTCGACCCGCGACTTCCTCGTGGAGGTCGTCGCCGCGCTTGCCAACCTCGCCACGACGGTTTCGGGACTGGCGGAAGACCTCGTGGTGTTCTCGAACAAGGGGCTGGTGGAACTGTCGGACGACTACTCGTCCACGTCGTCCATCATGCCCCAGAAGAAGAACCCCGACACGCTCGAACTCGTCCGCGCGACCGCGGGCGACGCCGCGGCGGGACTGAACGGTCTCCTCACGACGCTGAAGGGCCTGCCCCGCGCGTACAACCGCGACTTGCAGAACGCCACTCCTCACGCGTGGGAGACCGTCGATGCCGTGAGCGAAGCGGTCGCGGTCGCGGCCGGAGCGGTCGGGACCGCGACGTGGGACGACGACGCGCTCGCCGAGGAGGCGGGCGAGGGATTCTCGACCGCGACCGGCGTGGCCGACCTGTTGGCGATGGCCGGGGTTCCCTTCCGGAAAGCGCACGAACTGGTCGCCGAAGCTTCCGAGAAGGGGACCGACTACGACGCCCTCGACGCGGCCGCCGAGGAGGTACTGGACTCGCCGCTGTCGGCCTACGTCGAGCGCGAGGCGGTCGAGGACGCGCTCGACCCCGCCGCGAGCGCGGCGTCGCGCGACTCCGCGGGCGGTCCCGCGCCCGAGTCGGTCGCCGCGGGCCTGACTGCGGTCGAGGAGACCGCCGCGGCCGACGAGGCGGCGCTGGCCGACGCCCGCGAGTCGCTGGCGGAAGCCGCCGACCTCCTCTCGACGGAGGTGAGTAGTCGTGCCTGACCCGCGACCGGTCCCCTCCGGGACCATATTTATAAACTACCGAAGTCCGAAGCCGGATTTCGTTTGACGCGGATTTTGCCTTTTTGCGCCCTTAGAGCCGACTTTGCGCGATGAAAATATATTGACACGTTCGATGGTTTTAAGTGGTACTGCGGAATACAATGGATTGCTATGACCGAATGCGTCGAGTGCGGGGCGGACGTGACCCTGCACGAGAATGCGGAAGTAGGAGAGATACTCGACTGCACGACCTGCGGCGCGGAACTGGAACTCGTCGAGCGGAACCCGCCAGTCCTCCAGCGAGCCCCGGAGCTCGAAGAGGACTGGGGGGAGTAAGTTGCAGGTCGGACTCCTCTACTCCCGGATTCGGAAAGACGAGAAGCTCCTGCTCTCCGAACTCCGCGAGCGCGGCCACGACGTAGTGAAAATCGACGTGCGGGATCTGCAGTTCGGGCTGACCGAAGCCCCCGAAATCTTCGCGGACCTCGACGTGGTGGTGGACCGTTGTCTCGCCACGAGCCGGAGCCTCTACGCCACGAAGTTCTGCGAGGCGTACGGCGTTCCCGTGGTCAACTCCGCGGAGACCGCCCAAATCTGCGCCGACAAGGTGCAAAACTCCCTCGCGCTCGCCGGGGCTGGCGTGCCCACGCCCGCGACCGACGTGGCGTTCACCAAGGAAGCCGCGATGGAGAGCATCGAAAAGTTCGGTTACCCCTGCGTCCTCAAGCCCGTCGTCGGGTCGTGGGGTCGCCTGATGGCGAAAATCGACTCCAAGAGCGCCGCCGAAGCGATTCTCGAACACAAGGCCACGCTCGGCCACTACGAACACAAAGTGTTCTACGTCCAACAGTTCGTGGACAAGCCCGGCCGCGATATTCGCGTGCTGGCCGCCGACGGCGAACCGGTCGCCGCGATGGTGCGCTCGTCGGACCACTGGCTCACGAACGCCGCGAAAGGTGCCGAGACCGAGCAGTTCGAGTTGGACGACGAGGCGAAAGACCTCGTCCAGCGGGCCAGCGACGCCGTGGGCGGTGGTCTTCTGGGCGTCGACCTGATGGAGACCAGCGGTGAGAGCGAGGAGAACTACACCGTCCACGAGGTCAACCACACCGTCGAGTTCAAGGCGCTGAACGACGCCACCGACGCGGACGTGCCCGCGACGGTGGTCGATTGGCTCGAAGCGACGGCCGCGGCGGCGACGAAACAGGAGGTGGTCGCCTGATGGCCGCCGAAGTGGAACCGAAAAACGCGACGAGCGAAACCCTCACCGCCACCGTCGTCGGCGGGAGCGGCTTCGCTGGCGGCGAACTCCTGCGCCTGCTGGCGGGCCACCCCAACTTCGACCTCGCGGGCGCGACCAGCCGCGAGTACGCGGGCAAGTCGGTCGGCTCGGTCCACCCGAACCTGCGCGGGACCGATCTGCGCTTCTCGGACCCCGCGGACCTCGACTCGGTGGACGTGCTGTTCGCGGCGACGCCCCACGGCGTCTCGATGGCACAGATAGACGACTTCTACGAGGCGGCCGACACCGTTGTGGACCTGAGCGCGGACTTCCGGCTGAACACGCAAGCCCAGTACGACGAGTGGTACGACGGCCACGACGCGTCCGAGTATCTGGACGAAGCGGTCTACGCCCTGCCGGAACTCCACCGCGAGGAGCTTCCCGGTTCCAGCCTCGTCGCGGCTGGCGGCTGTAACGCCACTGCCACGATTCTGGGACTGTATCCCCTGTTCGACGGCGGCCTCCTCTCGGGCGACGAGCAAATCGTCGCCGACGTAAAAGTCGGTTCTTCGGAGGGTGGCGCGACCGCCAGCAAGGCCGGAAGCCACGCCGAGCGTTCGGGCGTCGTCAGACCCTACGCGCCGACCGGCCACCGCCACGAGGCCGAAATCGAGCAGGAACTGGGCGCGTCGGTCTCGTTCTCGGCCCACGCGGTGGACATGGTTCGGGGCGCGGCCGCGACCTGCCACGTTTTTCCGGACGGCCCGGTCTCGAAGGGCGACCTCTGGTCGGCCTTCCGCGGGGCCTACGACGACGAACCGTTCGTCCGCCTCCAGTCGGGCGGGTCGGGCGTGTATCGCTACCCCGAACCGAAGGCCGTGGCGGGCACGAACTACGCCGAGGTCGGGTTCGAGTTGGACCCGAGCAACGAGCGCATCGTGGTCTTCAGCGCCATCGACAATCTGGTGAAGGGCACGGCCGGACAGGCGGTCCACGCCGCCAACCTCGCGCTCGGCTTCGAGGAGACCGCGGGACTCGACTTTCAGGGACTGCACCCGGTGGGAAGCCCATGACCGAGAACGGAGACGCGTACACCACGGCGGAACTCGAAGCGGCCCACGAACAGCTCATCGACAACGACCTCGGCGACGACGGCCTCCGGACCGACGGGGGAATCGCCGGGGAAGAAGACCAGAGCGCGCCCATCGTCGTCAAAATCGGCGGCGCGCGCGCCGTCGAACCCGAGGGTGCGCTCGCGGACATCGCGCACCTCGTCGCCAATGGCGAGGAGGTCGTGGTCGTCCACGGCGGTTCGACCGCGGTGGACGAGACGCTCGAACAACTGGGCGAGGAGCCCGAGTACGTCGAGACGCCCGGCGGCGTCGTCGGGCGCTTCACCGACGAGACGACGATGGAGGTCTTCGAGATGGTCCTGCCCGGCAAGCTCAACACCGACCTCGTAGCGGGGTTGCAGAATCAGGGCGTGAACGCGGTCGGACTCTCGGGAACCGACGGCAAGCTTCTGACCGGCCCGCGCAAGTCGGCGGTCAAGGTCCTCGAAGACGGTCGCAAGAAGATAAAGCGCGGCGACCACTCGGGCAAAATCGAGGCGGTCAACGACGACCTCCTCGGGACCCTGCTCGCTGGGAGCTACGTCCCGGTCGTCACGGTGCCGATGCTCGCGGAAGAGAGCAACGAGGGGACTGGGACCGAGTACACTCCCGTCAACGCCGACGCCGACCGCGCGGCCGCCGCGATTGCGGGCGCGTTGGGCGGCGAGTTGGTCGTCCTGACCGACGTGACGGGCGTCTACGAGGACCCCGAGGATTCGGACTCGCTCATCGAATCGGTCGGGACCCCCGAGGAGTTAGACGCCGCCGAGGAGGCCGCGGAGGGGTTCATGACCAAGAAGGTCATGGCGGCGGTCGAGGCGCTGGAGGGCGGCGCGGCCTCGGTGACGGTCGCGGACGCGAACAACCGCGACCCCATCACCGCGGCCCGGACCGGCCACGGGACGACCTTCGAACCGGAGGCGGTGAGGTAATGTCGGGGTTCGTCTACTCCGAGAAACCCATCCAAATAGAGTCGGGCGAGGACGTGTATCTCTACGACGACTCGGGCGACGAGTATCTGGACTTCGGCGCGAGCTACGGCGTCGCCGCGGTCGGCCACTGCCACCCCGAGGTCGTCTCGGCAGTCCAGTCGCAGGTCGAGAAACTGACCTTCGTGCAGGCCAGCTACCCCAACTCGGCCCGCGACGCGCTCTACGAGAAGTTAGCCGCGGTCGCGCCCGGCGACGTGGAGAACGTCTGGCTCTGCAACTCCGGGACCGAGGCCAACGAGGCGGCGCTCAAGTTCGCCCGGAGTGCAACCGGCAACTCCAAAATCGTCGCGGCCCAGCGCGGCTTCCACGGCCGGACGATGGGGTCGCTCTCGGCGACGTGGAAACCGAAGTACAAGAAGCCCTTCGAGCCGCTTGCGGGCGATTTCGAGTTCGTCCCCTACGGCGACGACGAGGCCTTGAGCGAAGCGGTGGACGACGAGACGGCCGCGGTCCTGCTGGAACCGATTCAGGGCGAGGGCGGCGTCAATCCCGCGCCCGAGGGCTACCTCCAAACCGCCCGCGAGGTGACCGAGGAGACCGGTTCGGCCCTGATTCTGGACGAGATTCAGACCGGCTTGGGTAGAACAGGCGCGCTCTGGGCCTGCGAGAAGCGCGGCGTCGTGCCCGACGTACTCACGTCGGCGAAGGGGTTGGGCGGCGGCCTCCCCGTCGGCGCGACGCTCTGTGCCGACTGGGTAGCCGAGGAGTCCGGGCCTCACGGCTCGACGTTCTCTGGCGGCCCGGTCGTCAGCGCGGCCGCCGACGCGACGCTCTCGGTCGTCGCCGACGAGAATCTGGCCGAAAACGCCGCGCAGGTCGGCGACTATCTCCAGTCGAAACTGAGGGGTTCCGAGCTGCCGATTCGCACGGTCCGCGGCGAGGGCCTCATGCTCGGCGCGGAGGTCGGCCGCGGCGCGAACCGCGCCCTGAAGCAACTGGCGATGAACCACGGAATTCTGGCGCTCCCCGCCGGTCGGACCGTGGTGCGCCTGCTCCCGCCGCTGACGGTCACGGAGTCGCACGCCGACGAGGTGGTCGCCGCGCTCGAAACGATTCTCGCGGGGGCCGAGACGTGAGCCAGAGCGCCGACGTGAGCGTCGGCGAGGAGGCCGCCCGCGACCTCCTCGTGAGCCTCGTGGACACTCCCTCACCGACCGGCGACGAGGAGGAATGTGCGGACCTCCTCGCGGCGTTCTTCGAGGAGCGCGGCCGCGAGGTCTGGCGGGACGAGGCGGGCAACGTCCGCGCGCCCGCCGACGACTCGGTGCTGTTGACCTCGCACATCGACACCGTGCCGGGCGACATTCCCGTCCGCGTCGAAGACGACGGGGACGGCGAGTCCGCGACGCTCTGGGGTCGCGGAAGCGTGGACGCCAAAGGCCCGCTCGCGGCGATGGCCGCGGCCGCCGTCGAGACCGGCGTCAGCTTCGTCGGCGTCGTCGGCGAGGAGACCGACTCCCGCGGTGCCCGCTTTCTCGTGGACGACCGCGAGGCCCCCGACGCGGTGGTCAACGGCGAACCCTCCGGCTGGGACGGCGTGACGCTGGGCTATCGGGGCTTTCTGGCCGGAGAGTACAGCGTCAACACCGAGTCGGCCCACACCTCCCGTCCCGACGCGAACGCGATTCAGGAGGCGATGGCGTGGTGGCGGGCGGTCGAGGAGTCGCTCTCGTCGGCAGGAGCCGACGGCGGCGGGGACGACGCGAAGGGCGCGGACGACGCGGAGGACGAACCCGCCGTCTTCGAGCGAGTGACGGCCAAGCCCGTCGCGTTCTCGGGCGGCGTCGCGGACGACGGCCTCTCGGTGGCGGCGACCGTCGAGGTGCAGTTCAGGATTCCGCCCGGCGAGACCGCGGCGGGGATTCGCGGGACGGTCGAGGACGAGTTGGAGTCGGGCGCAATCGAGTGGAACGAGCCGATTCCGCCCGTGATGGAGACGCCCCGAAGCGAGGTGGCCCGCGCGTTCCGAACCGCGATACGACGAGTCGGGGGCGACCCTCGACTCACCCGCAAAACCGGAACCAGCGACATGAACCTCTACGCCGCGGCGTGGGACTGCCCGATGGCGACCTACGGCCCCGGCGACTCCGAGTTGGACCACGCGCCGAACGAACACCTCGACCTCGGAGCGTTCGACCGCGCCGTCGCGGTCCTCGAACGCGTCTCCGAGACCCTGCAATCATGACCGACTACGCGACCCACTCATCGACAGACCCGACCGACGACGAGAACGATTCCCTCCCGGCCGACGACGGGAACGATTCCGCCTCGACCGACGCCAGCACCGCGTCGCCAGCCGACCACTTCCTGCAAATCGACGACCTGTCCGGCGACGAACTCGCCGAGCTGATTTCGACGGCGGCGGAGTTGAAGGTGGCCCACCGAACCGGGAAGTCCCACGCGGTCCTGCCGAACCACAGCCTCGCGATGCTGTTCGAGAAGCCCAGCACCCGGACGCGGGTCTCCTTCGAGACGGGGATGACCCAACTGGGCGGTCACGCGGTCTACCTCGGGCCGGACACGACCCACTTGGACCACGGCGAACCGGTCGCCGACACCGCCCGCGCGCTCTCCCGGTACGTGGACGCGGTGATGGCCCGCGTGTTCGACCACGACGCAATCGAAACGATGGCGGAGTACGCGACGGTGCCCGTCGTCAACGGACTCTCTGACGCGGCCCATCCGTGCCAGACGCTCGCGGACCTGTTCACCATCTACGAGGAGTTCGGCGGCTTCGAGGACGTATCGGTCGCGTGGGTCGGCGACGGGAACAACGTCGGCCAGTCGTTCGCGGTCGGGGCCGCGATGGCCGGACTCGACCTGACGATGGCGACGCCCGAGGAGTACGGTCCCGCCGACGACGTGCTGGCCCGCGCCGACGACTTCGGGGCGGCCCCCGAAGTCGTCCACGACCCCGAGGAGGCCGTGGCGGGCGCGGACGTGGTGTACACCGACGTGTGGGTCAGCATGGGCCAAGAGGACGAGCGCAACGAGAAGTTAGCCGACTTCGAGGGCTTTCAGGTGAACGACGACCTGCTCGCGGCCGCGCCGGAGGCCAGCGTGATGCACTGTCTGCCCGCCCACCGCGGCGAGGAGATCACCGGCGACGTGCTGGAGGGCGACCGGTCGATGGTCTGGGAGCAGGCCGAGAACCGGATGCACACCCAGAAGGCGCTTCTGGTGGGTCTCCTCGGAGAAAAGTAAAGACTCATCCAGAATTTGGAGCGAAGATTTTTGTTTTACTGGATAGTAGTGTAAGACAAGATGAGCAGTAAAACGGACGGTGGGCGAGTCGTCCGCGTCTCGAAGAAGGGACAGACGACGATACCCAAGTCCCTCCGGGAGAAATTCGACATCGACGCCCCCGGACGCGTCCGATTTCGTGAGACGGAAAGCGGGGAAATCGTCGTCGAACCCGTCCCACACCCCTCCGACCTGCGCGGTTCGCTCGCCAGCGAGAAGCGCGAATCCGGCGAGGTGTGGGAGGAGTTAGACGAGATGCGGCGAGAAGACGAGGAGCGCGAGAGCGACGACCTCGACCGACTCGTCGAGCGCAAGGAGTCATGAGCGGTCCGTTCGTATTCGACGCGGAACCGCTCATCGCGTATCTCTACGACGAACCGGGGTCCGGAAGAGTCGAGGACGTACTCGGGGACGTGTACGACGAGGACGCGGAAGCCGTACTGAGCGAAGTGACCGCGACCGAAATCGCGTACAAGACCGCGTGGATACACGCCGAAGACAGACCGACCGACTCGGACCTCGAACTCGGCCGTCGGCAAGTCCGAAACTTCGTGGACGGCGGCGTCGAACTCGTCGCGCCGACCGAGTCGTGGGAAACTGCGGCGGCAGTGAAGATGCACGGCGGAGTCGCACTCGGTGATGCGTTTGCCGTCGCTCTGGCCGCGGAACGTGAGGCGACGCTTCTCGTCGGAGCGGACGACGACTTCGAAGACGTAGGAGTTGCTGTGAAGATAGAGCGTATCCGAACCGAGCCAGCACAGTAATCGAATCGGGACGGGCGGACCTCCTCGTTCGTTTTCAACTAGTCCGAAACAAATGTCAACTGCCAAAAACGATTACGGGCTTCTCGCCGTGTCTTCGTTCGGAGAGACACGATGTTCTACCACGACAACGAACTCCAGTACGAAGTGGAAGTCGAAGAACCCGACCCCTATTTCGCCAAGATGCTCCAGCAGGCCATCGGGGGCGTCGAGGGCGAGATGCGCGTCGCGCTCCAGTACATGTTCCAAGCGTTCGGACAGCCGAAGGAGCGCCAAGAGTACCGCAACCTCCTGATGGAGACCGCGGCCGAGGAGCTAGGCCACATCGAGATGCTGGCCACCGCGGTCTCGAAGAACTTGCAGGGCGCGCCCGACGAGATGCGCCGGGAGGCCCGCGAGAACGACGCGGTCATCGACGCGATGATGAGCGGCGGCCAGCCCCGACAAGCCCTATCGGCCGGACTCCACGCCATGCCGGTGGACGCCAACGGCAACGCCTTCAGCGGGAACTTCATCGTCGCTAGCGGGAACCTCGCGGCGGATATGTACGCCAACATCATGGCCGAATCGACCGGCCGACTGCTGGCGACCCGGCTGTACGAGATGACCGACGACGAGGGGATGAAGGACATGCTGGCGTACCTCATTGCCCGCGACACGATGCACCAGAACCAGTGGCACGCCGCGCTCGAAGAGATGGGCGAGACGGTCCCCGTGCCCGCGAGCTTCGACCAAGAGAAGGAGAATCAGGACTACAACTACGAGTTCATGTCCACGTTCCGGGAGGACCGCGAGGACCCCCACGAGCGCTGGACCGAGGG
Source organism: Halorussus salinus (assembly GCF_004765815.2). Lineage (NCBI taxonomy): Archaea > Methanobacteriati > Methanobacteriota > Halobacteria > Halobacteriales > Haladaptataceae > Halorussus > Halorussus salinus. Next base: position 563,432 of record NZ_SBIS02000007.1, read on the forward strand.
CGTCTCCATCGACGGGAACGGCGAGTTCTCCTTCGGCACCCAACCCGGCGGCGGCAACCCGCAACTGGAGAAGGCCATCGAGGAGATGTACAACGAGGCCAACGAGCAGAACTGAGAGTCGGGACGAGACCGAGGGAGTCGAATCAACCGCGCAGGGCGGCGTACAGCCCGCCCAACACGACGCCGTAGAGGACGTGCCCGACCAAACTGGCGACGCTCAGGTCGGGAATCGGGAGCGCCCAGACGGTGTTCGCCAGCGCCCAGAACGCAACGGCGACCCCGGTCGCGACCGCCCAGAGCGCGACGCCGAACGCCGCCCCGAGGACGACTCCGGTCGCGGGCCGGTCGGCGAACCGGGCGACGCGGGGGAAACTCACGACGCCGACGTAGACCAGCGCGAACACGAGGCTGTGAGACAGGTGGACGGTCCAACTGTACGCCAGCGTCTCGGGACCGACGACCTCCTCGCGCGGCGGGAGGACCCCGACGACGAACTGGAGGTAGAGTCCGAAGGCGAGTCCCGCCGCGAGTCCGGCGATAGCGCCGCCGACCCAGCGACTCCTCTCGGGGCGGTCGCGCCGAACCGCGGTCTCCGTTTCGGCCATAACGTGTGAAATATGCTACCACGTCTGAAAAGCAGGTGCGTTCGTTCGGACCGTTCACGGCGCGCCGACGCCGCGCTCGGGTCCCGAGTGTGGCGTTACGCTCGATTATCCGCGGAAAGTGAAGGTTATGATACTTGTTCCGTGGCGAAGTCCTCAGGCAGTCTCGCGCGAGAGCGTCGGCTCTGCGAAACGAGTCGAAGTAATCACGAAAAGTGCGAATTAGCGCCGCCGCACGAACGCGAACACTGCGCCGAGGAGCGCCCCGTAGAGGACGTGCCCGACGAGGCTGTTCACGTCGAGGTTCGGGATGGCGGGCGCGGCGAGTCCGACGGCGCTCATCCAGAGCGGCATCACGACGGCCGCCGCGACGAGCCAAAGGACGACGCCGTAACCGGCCCCGAGCGCCGCAACTCGTGCGGGTTCCGCGTCGCGGTAGTCGGTCCGGACCACCGCGGCCGCGAAGACGAGCGCGAACACGACGCTGTGGAACAGGTGGGCGACCCACCCGACCGCGACGCTCTCCATGCCGTACAGCGACCCGATGACGGGCATCATGCCCAGCGATTGGAGCAGGAGACCGAAGACGAGGCCGCCCGCGAGACCGCCGAGGGCCGCGCCGGTCCACGTCCGCTCGCTCGTCTCGATTTCGCGTACGGTTTCTTCACCAGCGATACGCTCCGCTTCGGTTTGGATTTTGGAAGCCATACCCTCGCAGACGCTCGCCGAGAAGATATACCTATCCGACGAAAACGGACACGACAGGCACTGAGAGCGACGGTATCGCCGTCAGAGCGAGCGACGCGAGCGAGCGGCGTCGGCGACTGAGCGCGAGTGTGGCAGTTCCCGGAGACGAATCGAGGAGGTCGGCGGTCTCCAATCGAAACGGAGGGGTGGAAACGCCTACCACGACTCGGTTTCGCGGAGACCGATGCTACAGGTTCCGAACGTACGGGAAGACGGCTCCGAGAACCACGCCGTAGACGACGTGACCGACGAGGCTCTGGACGTTGACGTTCGGGAACGGTGGATTCGCTGGCGACCCGACCGCGCCGAGCCAGACCGGCATGACGAGGACGGCCAGAAGCGCCCAGAGGAGAACGCCGTAGCCGACGCCGAGCGCCGCACTTCGTCCGAGCGAGTCGCCCGCGTCGAGCGCGTCGGCGACGCCAGCGAAGGCGACCCCGAGGACGACCGAGTGAAAGAGGTGTGCGACCCATCCGGCCGCCAGCCCCTCCAAGCCGTACATCGAGGGGATAGCGACTCGGATGACGGGACCCATCTGCGTGGTGAGCATCGCGCCCATGGCGATACCGGCGACGAGACCGGCGAGCGCGCCGCCCGTCCACGCGACGCGACGAGTTTGCGATTCGACTGCCGTGGTGGTTTCTGATGCCATCGCGTCGGCCACTACGCCGACCGGTGAGAAACTGGTTCGGCGGCCGTGCAACCGGACGCCCGCCGGACGAAGAGTTAAATGGGGGTAGCCGGTGGGCACACCGCCAGCGTCGGCGCGCGCCAGCGAAACACCCGTTCGAGAGCCACCATAATAGTTCAGACATGTCCGAATTCTGTTTTCAGCCGAGGTATCGTTTATCAACACCGTGTTACAAATATTTTTGTTCAAATTTCGTTTACAGCCGAGGTACCGTTTATCATTGACATCCTCTAAATCGGCCCTCCAGCCCATAATTCCCCCAATTTAGATTTAAAAACAAATAGTCAGGTTTTTGTAAGGGGTGTTCTTGCGATGGAATATGTCAGAGGCTCACCCCGACATCAAAGCGGTCGTCTCCGAAGTACCACCCCTTCACCAGTTCTCCGTCGAGCAAGCGCGCGAAGGGTACGCCGACTACCTCTCGGTCGAGCAGGACCTCGCCTCGCTGGCGGACGTTCGGGACAGCGTCGTCCCCGGTCCGGACGGCAACACCGTCCCGATTCGGGTCTACACCCCCGAGGGCGAGGGGCCGTTCCCGGTCATGGTCTGGCTACACGGCGGCGGCTTCCTGTTGGGCGGCATCGAGTCCTACGACCCGGTGTGTCGGGTACTCGCCGACGAACTCGACTGCATCGTCGTCTCGCCCGAGTACCGACTCGCGCCCGAACACAAGTTCCCGGCGGGCCTCCGGGACTGCTACGCCGTCACGGAGTGGGCGGCCGACCGGACGGACGTGTTGGGCACCGACTCGGACGAACTGTTCGTCGGCGGCGACAGCGCCGGTGGCAACCTCGCGGCCGCAGTCTCGCTCATGGCCCGCGACAAGGGCGGCCCTGATATCGACTACCAAGTGCTTGTCTACCCGACGACGACCTTCTCCTACGAGTTCGCCGACGAGGCCTCCGGCGGCGAGAGCTACTTCATCACCGAACCCGACTTGGAGTGGTCGTGGGAGCATTACCTCGAAAACGACATCGACGGGATGAGTCCCTACGCCTCGCCGCTCCGGGCCAGCGACCTGAGCGACCTGCCGCCCGCGACCGTCCTCACCGCCGAACTCGACCCGCTCCGCGAGGAGGGCGTCGCCTACGCTGACCGCCTCGAAGACGCCGGGGTCCCCGTCGAACACACCCACTACGACGAGATGGTCCACTCGTTCTTCACGAACGTCGCCGAACCCCGCGTCGAGCGGGCGTGGGACGCGATGGCCGAAATCGACGCCCACCTCGACGCCGCCTTCGCCGACGACAAGGAGCAAGAGGACCTCCTCGTGGCCTGACGACCCGGCCGGGTCGAACGCCACCACGTCGCGTCTCCCGAGCGTAGAACTACCTCGAACCGACCGCTTTTACCCGTCGCTTCCCTCGGACAGAACATGACTCTGCGTCTGTCCGAAGCGCGACCCGACCCGCCGGAGACGGCGAGCGAGGGCGTCTGGCTGTCCTGCATCGCGTGCGACGCGACCTTCGCCCCGTTCGAGGCCGTCCGATACACCTGCGACGACTGCGACGGCCTGCTCGAAGTCCGGTACGCCGACCTGCCGACCTTCGAGGAGTTCGAGGGCCGGACCCCCGGCGTCTGGCGGTACGCCGACGCGCTCCCCTTCGACGAGGGCGTGAGCATCGACGAGGGCAACACGCCCCTCTACGAGGTGCCGACCATCGAGGCCGAAACCGGCGTCGCCGACCTCCGGGTCAAACACGAGGGGATGAACCCGACCGGGAGTTTCAAGGACCGCGGCATGACCGTCGGCGTCCGCGTCGCCGAGAAACTGGGCGTGGACCGCCTCGCATGTGCGTCCACGGGCAACACGAGCGCGGCGCTGGCGTGCTACGGCGCGCGAGCGAACACCGAGACGCTCGTCCTCCTCCCGGCCGGAAAAGTCGCCGCGGGCAAGGTCGCGCAGGCTAGCCTCCACGGTGCCCGAATTCTCGAAGTGGACGGCAACTTCGACGCCTGTCTGGACATCGTGTCGGACCTTGCCGACCGCGGCGAGGCCTACCTGCTGAACTCGCTCAACCCCTTCCGACTGGAGGGCCAGAAGACCATCGGCCTCGAAATTCTGGAGCAGTTCCGGGACCAAACCGGCGACCTGCCCGACCGCATCGTCCTGCCGGTCGGCAACGCGGGCAACACCGCGGCGCTCTACAAGGCGTTCCGCGAGTTGGTCCAGAGCGGCGCGCTCGACGCCGACGAGGTCCCGACCCTGACCGGCGTGCAGGCCGCGGGTGCGGCCCCGATGGTCGAAGCAATCGAGGAGAACGCCGACGAAGTGCGCCGCTGGGAGGAAGTCGAGACCCGCGCGACGGCCATCCGCATCGGCAACCCCGTCAACGCGCCCAAGGCCCTGCCCGGCATCCGAGAGACCGGCGGGACCGCGGTCGCGGTCTCGGACGAGGAGATAACCGACGCCCAGCGCGCGCTCGCCCGCGACGGCGTTGGCGTCGAACCCGCGAGCGCCGCCTCCGTGGCGGGCCTCCGCAAACTGCGCGAGTCGGGCGACATCGCGGCCGACGAGCAGGTCGTCTGCCTGACGACGGGCCACCTCCTGAAGGACCCCGACGCCGCGGCGACCGCCGGGGCCGACCCCGAACCGGTCCCTGCCGACACCGACGGCGTGTTGGACCACCTCGGCGAGTGAGGTCCCCGTCGGCGAGTCGGACCTCCTCGTTCGTCTCCAGTCGAAACGGTGTCGTGCGTGCGTCTGACGCCGTCTTTCCCCCGTCCGACGCCGTCTTCCGTCCGTCTGACGCGCCTTTTTGACGTTCGATACCGTGTATCACTCCGTGAGCATCGACACCCCCGACGGCGCTCACGACCCCGAGAGGCTACCCGAGGGAGAGCGAGCAGACGGGTCCGACGAACGGCCCGACGACGAGGAGTTGGTGGTGGTCGTCTGTGAGCGACGCGTCTACGAGCGACTGCGACCGGAACTGGACGAACGGAGCGAGCGTCGGTACGGCGAGTACGAACGAGAGTACGAGGAGTTGCTTGCCGAGCGCGCGCGGCTGGCCGACGAGGCGAATCGACTCGAACGACGACTGGAGGACAAGAAGTCCCAACTCGACGCGGTGGTTGAGCGAAACGAGGAGGTGCTGGAGGCGCGCACCGAGTCGTACCGCGAGCGAATCGGAGACGCCGAGAGCGACGAGACGGGCGACGACGGCTTCGCGTGGACTGGCCGGAGACAGGCGGCCGGAATCCTGTCGAAGCTACAGCACTGGCTTCGGTAGTCCGACGGTGACGTTCGTTCGCGCTCGGCGGTTCACCCGTTTCGCGCCAAGCCGACCACGACGAGCGCACTGACGAGGAGACACCCCAACAACCCGGCGAACGCCGCGGCGTAGGAGACCCGGCCTGCGACGAACCCGACGTAACTCGGCCCGAGGCTCCCGAGACCGAGGTAGACGGTCCGGGTCGCGCCGAGGTCCCCGCCCATGCTCCCGTCCGGGAACGTATCCATCAGAAGCGCCTGCATCACCGGCGGGTAGGCCATCAGTCCGCCAGCGAAGACGACGACCGCGGCACCGACCGCGAGCGTTCCGGAGGCGGCGAGCAACCCGGCCAGCGCGCAGGCCGCGACGACCAAGGCTCCGGCCGCGACCCCGGCCCGCGGGAACCGGTCGCCCAGCGACCCCGAGAGGGGCTTGACCGCCGCGCCGACGACGAAGAGCGCGGCGAATCCGCCGCTGGCGAGACCCGGCGGGAACCCCTTCGACACCCGGAGGAACGTCGGCAGGAACCCGGCCGCGCTCTGCCACGTGAACGCGTAGAGCGCGTAGGCCAGCAGGAGCCACCGCATCCGGGGGTTCTTCCGGAGCCGTCTTCCTGTCGCCGCGGCGTCCGAGAGACCAGCGGCGAGGGAGTCGCGATCCACCGCCGGGAACGCGTACTCCTCGCGCCCCCAGACGTGGAGCGCGACGGCGACGCCCGCGAGGACGAGGACGATTGGTGCGTACGCCGACCGCCAGCCAGCGAGCGCGAGCGCCGCGACCGCGAGTCCCGCCGCGGCCGCGCCGCCTACGTCGCCCGAGGCGGTGTGGAGACCGAACGCCTGTCCCCGCCGCTTCACGAATAGGTCCGAGACGAGCGCCCGCGCCGGGGTCGGGTAGAGTCCCGCGCCGGTCCCGACGACGACCGCACCGACGAGGAACACGGGGTAGGTCGGCGCGCTGGCGAGGACCGCGAACCCCGCGACGACCAGCGAGAGACCGGTGACGAGCAAGGTCTTGCGCGTCAGCCCGTCAGAGAGCCGACCGCTGGGGTACTGACAGAGCGCGTACAGCCCCCAGAGCGTCGTGAACGCGAGACCGGACTGGAAGTCGGTGATGGCGAGGTCGGCCATCACGGCCGAAAGCATCGGCGAGAGGACGAGTCGCCCGGTCTGGATGGCGGCCCAACCGAGCGAGACCGCGAGCAAGAGCCGCCCGGAGTAACCGGTCAGCAGTCGCTCGTCGGACGCGTCGGTCTCAGGGATACTCGATGCGGAGTCGTCGGAGACTGTTTCGTCGGCACGACCGCGTGACACGCTCGGAGCAAAGAGGCGCGAGTATTTGAGTTCGGGCTTTGCGGCAGGGGCGTGAGTACGTCGGCTGTATTGATTGTCCACGCGTAACGGACGTATTTTCGCGGGGGCTTACCACGGGTGATACAGCTGATACGGTAGATACAGCTAAGTACATAGAATACGAAATACGATCGAGATGCCTGTCCACTTCGACGAATACGAGTCTTCGAACGCCGACATCGAGAGCGGGTCGAACGCTGGCCAAATTCTTCGGTTCTTGGCAAAGTCGCCCGAAACTGGCTACCGTCCGATGGAAATCTACGAAGCGCTCGGCCTCGCGCGGGGGAGCGTCGGCCCGACGCTCAAGCGACTGAAAGAGCGCGGACTGGTCCGACACAAGGAACCGTACTGGGCTATCGCCGTGAGTCCCAAAGAGGTCGCGCAATTGCTCCACGTAGACGACGCCTACGAGATGCTGAACGCGCGGTACGGCGAGGAGGACTTCGAGTCGGCGATGGAGAACGCCGTAGACCCCCGCGAAATGAGGGAGTGACGAAGATGGCTGTAGTCGGTGAGACGCCCTTCCAGCGAGGAGACGTAGTCTGGCACGAAGCCCCGTTCAAGGAAGCAACAGGCGACCCTTCGTCGTCGTCAGTGACGATTCGAGACCGTTCCACGGCGAGGAGTACACCGTAGTCGCGCTCACGACATCGCCGAAAGACGAGACGATACCGCTCGACTCCTCGGACTGGCTCTTCGGAGAGATGGACGAACAGTCCCACGCATCGCCGTGGTTCGCGTTTACCGTCAAGCACTCACGCATCGTCGCTCCGCAAGGAAGTCTCACGGAAGACGCGACGGACAGAATTGCGAGAGCCGCGGCCCGAAACTTCGGACTGCAAGCAGAGGGATAAGACCGGACTCCTCGCGCGGGCGTCTGTCTGTCAGAACGCCCCCGTCCCGAAGTACAGTCCGACCGCGACGAGCGCGACGCCGACCACCTGCACCAGTCGCCGCCACTTCCCCGCGACCGCGTCGTCGCCGTACTCGCCGCCCCGGCCGGGCGGCCGCCGACCTGCGGCGTGCATCCGGACGACCGTCTCCGGGGCCGCGAGGAAGAACAGTCCGAGGCCGACGCCCAGAACCGCCGCGAGGAGGGTTCGGAAATCCATCTCCGGGCTCCGGGGTTAGCTCCGCAGGCGCTCGATTCGCTTCTCGACCGGCGGGTGACTGGCGAACAGTCGCGCGAGGCCGGACCCCTCGCCGAAGATGCACAGGGCGCTGACCTCCGAGTCGATTTCGGACTCGCGGGCGCGCTCGCTCCCCGAGCTAATCTTTTCGAGGGCGCGAGCGAGCGGTTCGCCACTGCCGATTTCGGCGGCGGCGTCGCGGTCCGCGACGTACTCCCGGTAGCGCGAGATGGCGAAGACGAACACCATCACGAGCATCTGGGTGATCTGGCCGACGACCATCGCGAGGAAGAAGTCCGCGAGGTCGTTGTCGCCGGTCAGCAGGACGGCCCACTGCGCGACGATGGCGACGATGGAGGCGACGCCCTGCCCGAGGACCATCATCACCACGTCGCGATTCCGGATGTGGGCGAGTTCGTGGGCGAGGACGCCCTCTATCTCGTCGTCGTCGAGCATCTGGAGCAACTCCTCGGAGACGACGACGGTGCCCGCGCCCTTTCGCCCGACCGCGAAGGCGTTGGGCACGCCCATCCGGGCGACCATCAGTCGGGGCTTGTCGATACCCATGTCCTTCGACAGCGACTCGACGCGGCGGTGGATGGTGGGGAACCGGTCTTCGGGCATGTCTTCAGCGCCGACGCTCCGGAGCGCGGCCCACTTGCCGATTTTGTACTGGACGCCGACGAAGGCGAGGCTCCCGAGCGCGACGAGCCAAATCGGGACGCCGAACGCCCCCATCGCGACGACCGACGCGAGCGCGTAGAACGCGAACAACAGCGACCCGACGACCGCCATGCGCGCTTTCAGTCCGAGATGTCTCATGTGCGAATCGTGGACGGAGAAGACACTAATAAGCGATGGATACCCGAATATATAAACTATATTGAACCGCGGGAAAGAAGACGGCTTCGACCAGTCTTCGGTCCGGCCGTCGGTTCCCCCGAGGAGTCAGGGAGCAGGGTTACCCTACTGTGACTCCGTGTGGGTCAACCGTCGGTAGGTGTGATACAGCCCAACGAGGGCCGTCACCAATCCAACGAGTGCGGTCGCCAGTTCGACGACGACCGTCGCTCGCTGGAGGTTGACGATAGCACCGACGATGACAACCGGCCAAGGTTCGGTCATCGCATACCACTGCTTTAGACAGTGGTAAGAGTCAATTTCGACTAAATAACTAAAAGAGTTTATATTCTGGTGTGGAGTGGTGGGACTACCGTTACTCTCTACCCGCTACTGCAAACGACACTCGTCGCTCTCAACGGCAGTATCTCCGTCGAAAATATCCGCGGGTCACCGCATGCGGTGGCATACGATGACCGAACCTTGGCCACCTATCACTACTTTGGCGTTCGACAAAAACGTTTCCCAAACGAGAGGGTGTATTCGAACACGTTATAACTTCTCCTGAACGAATTACGAGTGAAGGCTGGACTCCCAGTCAGCGAGCTAGGAGCGTTTTCCAGACCACGGTTGCGCGCGGTGCTGCAACACCGCTCTTGATTTCTCTCTTTAGAAAACTTAGATAGTAGCCCTTGGAGCGGACGATGGAGTACCGAGAATAAGTCTGCGGAAATAGAAGACGGCTTCCCCCTACTCCGCGCCGTTCAGTTCGATATACCGCGCTTCGATGATGCGCTCGTCGGCCTCCAGCGCCTCCTTCGCCTCGTCGGGGACCTGCGCGTCGAGCGTGTAGACGGTCAGCGCCTCGTCGCCGTGGGCCTCGCGGGCGTTGAACATCCCTGCGATGTTGACCTCGTGGTCGCCCAAGACGGTTCCGATGAACCCGATGACGCCGGGCACGTCCTCGTTACGGGCGACCAGCATGTGGCCGTGCGGGATGGCGTCGATGCGGTAGTCGTCCACGCGGACGATGCGCGGGTCCTCGTCGGCGAACAGGGTCCCCTCGACGCTGATGGACTCGTCGTCGCCCGAGACCGTGACGCGAACGAGGCTCTGGAAGTCGTCGGTCTGGCGGGTCTTGGACTCGGTGACTTCGACGCCGCGCTCCTCGGCGATTTGGGGCGCGTTGACCGCGTTGACCTGCCATTCGAGCGGTTGGAACACGCCCTTCTGGGCGCTGGCGGTGACGAGTTCCACGTCCTCCTCGGCGATGTCGCCCTCGTAGTGGACCTCGATAGAGGAGATGCGTTCGTCCAGCAGTTGGGTCGCTATCTTGCCCGCGGTCTCGGCGAGACCGATGTACGGCTCGACGCGCGGGAACGCGCTCTCGTCGATGGACGGCGCGTTCAGGGCGTTGACGACCGGCTCCTCGGCGAAGGCCGCGACCACTTGGTCGGCCGTGCTGGTGGCGACGTTCTCTTGGGCGGCTTCGGTACTCGCACCGAGGTGGGGCGTGACGATGGCGTCCTCCACGTCGAGCAGGGGGTTGTCCGGCGAGACGGGTTCGTCGGCGAACACGTCCACCGCGGCACCCGATAGGACGCCCTCCTCGACCGCTTCGGCGAGGGCCTCCTCGTCCACGACGCCGCCGCGGGCGCAGTTGACGAGGTAGCCGCCTTCGAGTTGGGCGAGTTCCTCCTCGGCGATGAGGTTCTCGGTCTCGGGGGTCAGGGGCGTGTGGACCGTCAGGAAGTCCCCGCGTTCGAGACACTCGTCTAAGTCCACCAGCTCCGCGCCGAGTTGCTTGGCGCGGTCCTCGCTGATGTAGGGGTCGTAGGCCACGAGGTCCATCCCGAGCGAGTGGAGCTTCTTGGCGACCTCTTGGCCGACCCGGCCCAGTCCGACGATACCGAGGGTCTTGCCGTTGAGTTCGGTGCCGAGGTAGTCGCCCTTGGCCCACTCGCCGTCCTTGAGTCGGGCGTGGGCCTGCGGAATCGAGCGCGCGCTGGCGAACGCCATGGCGACGGTGTGTTCCGCGGCGGCCCGGACGTTGCCCTCCGGCGCGTTGGCGACGATGACGCCGTGTTCGGTCGCCGATTCGATGTCGATGTTGTCTACGCCGATACCCGCACGGCCGACGATGACGAGGTCGGACGCGGCCTCGAAGACCTCCTCGGTCACCTCGGTTCCCGACCGAACGATGAGACCGTTGGCGTCCGAGACAGCAGACAGAAGCGCGTCCCCTTCCACGTCGTAGGCAGTTTCGACTTCGTGACCCGCGTCTCGAAGCCGCTCTAAGCCTGCGTCGGCGATGGGGTCCGTTACGAGGACCTTCATGAATGTCCCCACTCGTGCCGCCGGGATAACCCTTTCCTCGCCCGTGTCTTTTGCCAGAAGTCGGCTTCGGAGGTTCGACGAACTACTTCCTGTCCGGCAGAGCGTGGTTGCTTCGGTATATCTTCGCCCAGTGTTCGGCGTTTCGCCCGGCGATTATCTCCGCCTCACGGAGGCTGAGCGTCCCGTCGAACCAGACGAGTTTGTTGCCACGAGGAATCGAATCGTCCGGCAAGAACTGATAGTCGATGTGACCCTCGCCGCCCTCGGTGTTGTCTATCGTCGCAATTTCGGCGTTCTCTTCGTCGGGTCGGTTTCCGGGGACTTGAAGGACGACGACCCACGTCTCGGCATCCTCGTGTCGGTCGAACTTTGGTACATCTCGTGGTCCCGGTTCAGTAAAGACGAGTCGTTTGACAGGGCGCTCAGCGTCAGAAACGCGAACGTGGCCGACGACGAGAGTTTGGACCCTCTGCATCTGAACTCACCAGCACGCGAATCGTCACTGCCGCAACTGCGCTTAGTCGATATAGTCACTTAATTCGTTCCATTTCAGCCGACAGACTTCTCTCTGAACGTTTCCCGAATCCATTTATGTTTGTAGATTCTAACAAAGGTTAGGGGAATACGATGTCCGAGACCAGAAAGTCACCGGAAGAATCCGCACCGAGACGCCCGACCGAGGAGGACGTACCACGCGAAGTCGAACGACGCGAGATGCTGGCAGACGCGCTGACGAGCGCGGGCCACGAAGACGTGTACGTCCTCGCCCGCGAGGACGCCCGCGAAGTGCTGGACGACCACCGCGAGGAGATACTCGACTACCTCCGAGACCACGACGTGGCGTCGGTGAGCGAACTCGCCGACGCGCTCGACAGAGATACCGGAAACGTCTCGCGCGACCTGACACTGCTCGCGGACTACGGTATCGTGAACGTGACGAGGGAGGGCCGGTCGAAGGTGCCCGAACTCGTCCACGAGTTCGTCGTGGTCGAACCGCTGTACTGACCGACACCATTTAACCCCCTCTCACCCGATATACGTTACGTGACCAGTCTCCTCCTCTATCTCGGCGTGGCGGTCGCCATCTTCGTCGGCTTCAACATCGGCGGGTCGAACACGGGCGTCGCGTTCGGCCCGGCGGTCGGGAGCGGAACCGTCTCGAAACTCGGTGCGGGCGTGTTGATGAGCTTCTTCTTTCTGTTGGGCGGGTGGACGCTCGGCCGCCGGGTCGTGGACACGCTCGGCAAGGACCTCGTGTCCGGGGACCCCTTCACGATGCGCGTGGCGGTCGTCGTCCTACTGTTCATCGGACTGGCACTGTTCGCCGGGAACGTCCTCGGCGTCCCGGCCTCCACGTCGATGACCGCGGTCGGGGCCATCGTCGGGTTAGGTCTCGCCATCGGCCAACTGAAGACGAACGCGGTCCTCGAAATCGTCGGCTGGTGGCTCGTCGCGCCCATCGTCGGCTTCTGGGTCAGCGCGATGGTCGGCCGGTACTGGTACGACGACTTGGACGACTACATCGACATCGACCAGAGCGAGGGACCGCTGGTGACGCTCGACCGGTCGGGCGGGCTTCCCGAACCGGAACTCGGGCCGGGGACCACGCGCCGCGAGTTCGGCGGCACGCTTCTGGTCGTCGGCATCGGCTGTTACATGGCGTTCTCGGCGGGCACGAGCAACGTGGCCAACGCGGTCGCGCCGCTGGTCGGCAACGGCGCGATTACGATGACGCAGGGCGTCCTGCTGGCGGCCGGGGCGACCGCAATCGGCGCGCTCACCATCGCGCGCCGGACCCTCGACACGGTGGGCAACGACCTCACCGACCTCCCGCTGGTCGCGGCGGTGGTCGTCGCGGTCGTGAGTTCCTCCATCGTGACGGTGCTGTCGGCGCTCTCCATCCCCGCGAGTTTCGTCGTCATCGCCACGATGAGCGTCGTCGGTCTCGGGTGGGGTCGCGCCACGGTCGCCGACCCGGTTCCCGACGCCCCGGAGGTCCCCGGCGCGAGCGTCGGCGTCCCCGGCGAGAGCGCCAGCATGCCCGGCGAGAGCGCCGGTCTGCCCGGCGAGGGCGCGACGCTCCCCGGCGGAAAAGCCGGTCCCACCCGCGAGACGACGGACGAAGACCGCGAAACCGGGGACGCAGACCTCGACCCCGACGCGGGCGCGGCCGCCGACGGCGACCCCTCCGCGGCCGAACTCTACCAGCCAGCGACGACCGCGAGAGTCGTCCTCTTGCAGAATCTCGTGCCGGGAATCGCGACGGTCGTCGCGTACGTCGTCTTCCGGTACGTGCCGATTCTGTGACCCGCCGCGCTCGCCGCCGAGGAGGGACCCGTCGCTCCGGGGGGTCGAAAATCGGTACGATTTAACGGCCGACGCGTCTTCGTATAGATGTGATTAGCGTACTTCTCCTCGTCGGTCTCGCGGTCGCGGTCTTCGTCGGCTTCAACATCGGTGGCTCGTCTACCGGCGTCGCGTTCGGTCCCGCGGTCGGGAGCGGCGTCCTGTCGAAACTCGGTGCCGCCGCGTTGATGGCGAGTTTCGCACTGCTCGGCGGGTGGACCGTCGGCCGGAACGTCGTCGAGACGATGGGCGGCCAAATCGTCCCCTCGGCGCTGTTCACGCTTCCCGCGAGCGTGGGCGTCCTGTTCTTCGTCGGACTGGCGTTGCTGGTCTCGAACCTGTTCGGCGTCCCCGCCTCCACCTCGATGACCGCCGTGGGTGCCATCGCCGGACTGGGCGTCGCGGCCGGGGACATCGACTGGGGCGTGATGGGCCAAATCGTCTCGTGGTGGCTCGTCGCCCCCATCGTCGCGTTCTGGGTCTGCGCGGTCATCGGACGGTATCTCTACCCGTATCTCGACGTGTGGTTCCGCATCGACCGGTCGGACGGCCCGCTCTTGGAGTACAACCGCGTCGGGTCGGTCCCCTACCCTGTTCCGAGCGCGACGACGAATCGCCGCGAGTTGGTCAGCAGCGTCCTCGTGGTCGTCATCGGCTGTTACATGGCCTTCTCCGCGGGCGCGAGCAACGTGGCGAACGCGGTCGCTCCTCTCGTGGGGAGCGGCGAGTTGCAAATCAATCAAGGCATCCTGCTCGCGGCGGGTGCCATCGCACTCGGCGCGTTCACCATCGCGCGCCGGACTCTCGATACCGTGGGCAACGACCTCACCGACCTACCCCTGCTGGCCGCGCTCATCGTCGAAGTCGTCTCGGCGTCGCTCATCACGTTCCTCTCGTATCTCGGCATTCCGGCGAGCCTCGCCGTGAGCGCGACGATGTGCATCATCGGTCTCGGGTGGGGCCGGGCGACCCGCGCCGTCAGAGTTCGGGACGCCGCGGCCGCGGCGGTCAAAGGAGACGGCGAGGAGCGCGCCGAGTCGGGCGAGGGCGAGTCGAAGATGTCGGTGGACGCGCTGACCGCCGAACCCGAGGACGAAGTGCAGAAGATCGGCGAGGAGGACCCCGACGAACTCCAGACCAAGGACCTGTTCGACCCGGCCTCGACCGGCCGCGTCATCATGCTCTGGATTCTGACGCCGAGCATCTCGGCGGTGGCGTCGTTCCTCCTGTTCGAGTTCTTCCCGATTTATCGCTAACGTCGGGGCTCCTCGGGGGAAAACAATAACTACTAACCATGTCGCGGCCGAACCTTCGTCTTGATGCCAACCGTAGAATACCTCAACTACGAAGTGCTGGACGACCAGGGCTGGGACATGGACGACGACGACCTCTTCGAGCAGGCCGCCGACGCGGACCTCGGCGACGAGGACTACGGCAGCCTCGACGTGGCCGAAGGGGAGTACATCCTCGAAGCCGCCGAGGCGCAGGGCTACGACTGGCCCTTCTCGTGCCGCGCCGGTGCCTGTGCGAACTGCGCCGCCATCGTCAAAGAGGGCGAAATCGACATGGACATGCAGCAGATTCTCTCCGACGAGGAGGTCGAAGACAAGAACGTCCGTCTGACCTGCATCGGTAGCGCGGCTACCGACGAGGTCAAGATCGTCTACAACGCCAAGCACCTCGACTACCTCCAGAACCGCGTCATATAGACCGTTCCGGATTTTCCGGGTTCGATTTTTTCGCGTCCCGACGCCACGTAGCGGTAGCTCTACGGACGGCACTTTTACCCGCGTCGCTGACCTCACTGTAGCCGATGACCGCCGACTCCGACCCCGACGGTTCGGCTCGTCGGATGCGAGACAGTTTTCGCGTCTGGAACGTCGATACGGTCGAACGCGAGGTCGTCCTCCGAAGTTCCGACGACCAGTACGTCTCGGTCCCACTTCCCGAGGAGAACGCGGCCGCGTTCGGGCGACTGGCGGACTCGTCGGGGACCGTGGACGCGACGTTGGTGGAAAGCCGAGGAGCAGGTGGGTCGTGGCGGGTCGAGGAGATTCACGGAATCGACGATAACGAATGACTGAAAGAAACGAAATCAACGGGCTGGATGCTTCGAGCGACGGTCGAAGTGAAGAACGAATCAGTCGAGTAGCCGCTTTACGAACCGGTAGAGCGAAGGTGCCTTCCACTCGGTGACGCCGTTCGATTGCACGTGAGCGTCTTCCGTGTCAGGCGCGGGTTGTTCTGTAGCGGCCATTCCTATCGGAACGTTTCTACTCCCGACGTTATAAAATAGGTCGTTTGAAAACGGTATCCCCCGCGCTCTACCCCTCCTACATTTATATACGATGACGAAACAAACCTCGCTCACGGAGAACTACTCGCCGTGCCAGTACTCGACGCTTCGATACCCGACCTGCTGCGACTCGTCGTCGTCCCCGTCTTCGGGTGGGCGGCGTGGCGAGACGTGAAGACCCGCCGGATTCCCAACCGAACGTGGTACCCCCTCGCCGCGCTCGCGGTCGTCCTGCTGGCAGTGGAGGGCTGGCAGGCGTGGACCGGCACCGCCTACGAGACCCGCGCGTTCGCGCTTCGGGCCGCCATCAGCCTCGGCTTCGTCGCGCCCCTCGTGATTGCCTTCTGGTGGTTCCGAGCGTTCGGCGGCGCGGACGCGAAGGCCTTCCTCGTCGTCGCCGCGCTGTTCCCGACGTTCCCGACCTACGAGGCGTTCGGGTGGGTCCTTCCCCACCAGCAGACGACCGTCGGCGTGTTCTCGCTGACGATTCTGACGAACACCGTCCTGCTCGGCGCACTCTACCCCCTCGCGGTCTTCGCTCGGAACGCGGTCGCGGGGCGGTTCTCCTCGGTGATGGTCGTCGGCAAGCCGGTGTCGTGGGATGCGGTGCCCGACGAACACGGCCGCCTGCTGGAGACGCCCGAGGGCGTGACTCGCAACGGCGCGGACTTGGACGCGGTGCGGATGTACCTCCGCTGGCGCGGCCTGACGCTGGCGGAGTTGCGTGAGCGCGCCGACCACTTCCGGGACCCCGCGACCTTGCCCGCCGAACCGAATCAGCCGGGCGACGGCTCGACCGTCGTCGCTCAAACCGACGGCGGTGCGGTCGCGGAGGCAGTTCCAGAGGCGGACGCGCCCGACGACGACCCGTGGGGCGCGGCCGCGTTCTTGGACGACATCGACCACGGCGCGTACGGCACGACGCCAGCGGGCCTGCGCGACGGTCTCGACGTGCTGACCGCCGAAGACGAGGTGTGGGTCTCGCCGGGCATTCCGTTCGTCGTCCCGCTATTCGTCGGAACCGTGGTGGCGATGACCTACGGCGACCTGCTGTTCGGGGCGCTGTCGGCGGTCGGACTGGCGTAGCGTCCTCGTTCGGGTTCGGAGTCGAAGTTCGGCCGCGACCGGGGAGTACGCTGGGCGTCGAGAGCGAGGTCCGATTCGAGGAGTACCGTCCGGTCGCTAGGAAACGCCACCTTCGAAACGACGTGAGAGTCCGAAAGAACGGTACGTATTCGTTTCGAGTGACTATAGCATCGTTTCGGGTCTCGAAGAACCGTCGAGTCGGCGTCCGCGAGCGAAAGACGGGCGAGGAGGTTACTCGTCGCCCTGCGTTCCGGCGACGTAGCCGGTGACGTTACCGACGTTCATCGCCACCGCCAGCACGATTGCGATGACGAAGACGATGAACGACGAGATGGCGTTCATCTTCGGTGCCGTCCCGTACTTTATCATCGAGTACATCGAGGTCGTCAGCACGTCCATCGTCCCCTTCACGAAGTACGCGCGGATGAAGTCCTCGAACGACCGAATCCACGCGAACAGGAACCCCGCGCCGATGGCCGGGGCCACGATGGGGAGCGTGATGTCCCAGAAGGTGGTGAGCGGGTCGGCCCCGAGGTCGCGGGCGGCCTCCTCCAGCGACTCGTCGAACGTGTAGAGTCTCGCGGTGACCATCAACAGCACGAACGGGAAGCCGTAGACGCTGTGGGTCAGCACGACTGTCAGGAAACCGGGCGTGATGCCCAGTAGCGTCCGGAAGTAGATGAGCAGCGCGATGCCCAACACGACTCCCGGAATCACCATCGGCAGGATGCCGAACGTCCGGTAGAGTTCCTTGAACGGGAAGTCGTACCGAGCGAGCGCGAAACTCGCCAACACGCCCAGCACCGTGGCGATGGACGCCGACAGCGTCGCGATTTGAATACTGTTGAACAGCGAGGACATGAGCGCCTCGTCGGCGAACGTCGCGGCGTAGTGGGCCAGCGTGAACCCCCGGAACGGGAAGAACGTGCTGGCGTTGACCGCGAACGAGAGGAACATCATGACGAGGAGCGGAATCCAGAGGAACACCAACAGCGCGCCCGCGACGGTCCACAGGCCGCGACTCAGGAGCCACTCCTTGGCGTCGTAGTCGAGTCGGAGCGACCGCCCCGTCGTCTCCGTCGGGTCGTCGGTCGAGGTACCGGTCTCGGTCGCCATCTCAGGCACCTCCCAAGTCCTCGATGCTGACGTAGCGGAACGCGACCGCGAACGCGATTACGATGCTCATCACGATGAACATCGACGCGGCGCTCCCGTACCCGATGGCGTACAGCGAGTTGATTCGCTCCTCGATGAGTTGGCCTATCATCAGCACTTTCCCCTGCCCGAGGAACCGCGGCGTGATGAACGCCCCCAACGCGGGCACGAACACGAACAGACTCCCGCTTATCATGCCCGGAAGCACGAGCGGAACGATGATGTCGCGGAGCGACTCGGAGCGACTCGCACCGAGGTCGCGGGCCGCCTCGACCAGCGAGAAGTCCAACCCGTCGAGGCTGGCGTACAGCGACAACAGCATGTACGGGAAGTACGCGTGAGTCAGCCCCACGATGATAGCCGGGACGCCGTAGTTGAACAGCCCGACCGGCCCGCTGACGATGCCGATCTTCACGAGCGCGCTGTTGATGACCCCGCTCGGGCCGAACATCAGATACCACGAGTACGCCCGCACGAGGTACATCGTGAAGAACGGCAACAACACGAGGAAGATGACGACCTTGAACGTGGTGCCGCCGCGCCGCGCCAGCAGGTACGCGAGCGGAAACGCCAGCGTCAGGCACAGCACCGTCGTCACCGCCGCGATGAAGTACGACAGCAACAGCGAGTCGAAGAACGCGGTCTTCCAGAACGGACCGTCGCCAGCCAGCAACTGGCCGTAGTTCTCCATCGTCGGTTGCCAGACGATCTGGTAGGCGTCGTTGACGTTCAGGAAGCTGACCGTGACCATGAACGTCAGCGGTGCGAGCAACAGCAAGAGGAGCCATATCAGGCCGGGCGTCGTGGTGAGCGCGAGCTGGCTCTGCCGGGAGACGAACCGCCCGACCAGCCGCTCTCGGAGCGATTCCGACCGACTGGGTGTATCGACAGACATAGCGTGGCGATCAGGCCGTCTTTATCTCTTCCCACGCCTTGATCCACGCGTCCTCCTTCTCGACCGCCTTGAACGGAATCATGTTTTCGAGCCGGGAGGGGTCGATGGAGCCGAACATCTCGTTTTGCTCGTCCGAGAGGTGGTCTTGGGTCTTCGGGTTGACGCTCGGCGAGTAGCCGACCTTCGCCAACTTCGCGCCGAGTTTCGGGGCGATGAACTCGTTGACGACCTGCCACGCCTTCTCCTTGTTGCTGGAGGCCTTCGAGACCACCGCGGACTCGAACCACGCCAGCGACCCTTCCTTCGGGGCGGCCATCTCGGGCCAGTCGTCGCCGTTGGTCCACATCTCGACGATCTCGTTCCGTCCGGACTGGCCGATGACGAAGTTGCCCTGCCGGAGCGACTTGATGTAGGTCGGGTCCGCCGCGATGTACCCCTGCAACATCGGCTTCTGGTCGATCATCGTCTGCTTGACCTCCTCGATTTGCTTCTCGGAGAGGGTGACCTTCCCGCCCTCGAAGGCGTCCCGGTAGCCCAGATAGAGCGCCGCCGCGCTCATCGCCTTGAAGTGGTTGTCGTACATGATGATCTGCCCGCTGTACTCGTCGTCGAACAACTTCGCGTAGGTGGGTTCGTGGTCGTCGACCTTCCGGGAGTCGTACGAGTAGCCGTACCAGCCGAACCGAATCGGGACGCCGTACATCTCTCCGCCGCTGGTGAACTGGTTGTCGGCGAACCCTTTGAACACGTCGTAGGTGGAACTGTAGTTCGACACCACGTCCTTCGGAACCGAATCGACCAGTCCCGCCTCCATCATCTTCGGGACGTAGTTGTTGTTCGGCACCGCGATGTCGTACTGTTCGTTCTGGCCCGAGTTCCACGACGAGAACATCTTCGAGGAGGACGTGGACTTGGTGAACTTCACGTTCACGTCGAGTCGGCTCTCGATGTCCGACTTGAGGTCGGCGTACTCCTCCCACGTCAGGATGTTGATGGTCGGGGTGCCGCTCCCGCCGCCGAAGCTTCCGATACAGCCAGCGGTCAGTCCGACGGTACCCGCCGCACCGGTCGCCTTGAGGAACGTCCGGCGGTCGTTGCGATGCTCGTTCGTCGTCTCCGATTTCTCGGCCTGCTCGGTTCGGCTACTTGGCATGTCATATCACCACATAGAGCTACGACTTAATTCTTACGTCGAAAATCTATAGGGGTATTCGGTATTTCGCACAGAATTAGGGTTCGTAAGTAAAATTTAGTATTAATATATTGGACAAATTACTGGATTACTGTCTTGACCGAAACTGTTTATGTGGAGCAGTTTGCAAGCCACTGGTATGGCAACCGGTAACGAGTCGCTGATACGATTGGACGGGGTGCGCAAGGAGTTCGGCGACGTGACCGCGGTCGAGTCGGTGGATCTGACGGTGAGGCGCGGCGAGTTCTTCTCGCTGGTCGGGCCGTCCGGGTGCGGGAAGACGACTACTCTCCGGATGATAAGCGGGTTCGAGACCCCCACGGAGGGACGGGTCGTCCTCGACGGACACGACATGCAGGGCGTGCCGCCGGACGCCCGCGACAGCAACCTCGTCTTCCAGCATCACTCGCTGTTTCCCCACATGAGCGTTGGCGAGAACGTCGCGTACGGACTCGAAAAGTCCGGCGTCGATACCGGCGAGCGCGAGGAGTACGTCGAGGAGTACCTCGAACTCGTGGACCTCGACGGCTACGAGGAGCGCAATCCGGGCGACCTCTCGGGGGGCCAGCAACAGCGCGTCGCGCTGGCCCGCGCGCTCGTCAACGAACCGAGCGTCCTGCTGTTCGACGAGCCACTGGCCTCGCTCGACCGCAAACTCCGCAAGCAGATGCAGGTCGAGTTACGCAAGATTCACGAGAAAACGCAGGGCGCGTTCTTCTACGTCACCCACGACCAAGAGGTCGCGATGACCCTCAGCGACCGCCTCGCGGTGATGAACGAGGGCCAAATCGAGCAGGTCGGCCCGCCCGAGGAGATCTACCGGAATCCGGCGAGTCCGTTCGTCGCGGACTTCATCGGCGACACCAACCTCTTCGACGGTCGCGCGCGCACCGAGGACGGCCGCACGGCCGTCGAAGTCGGTAACGGCGACGGGTTCTCGTTCACCTCCTCGAAGGAGGTGCGCGAGGGGGACGTGACGGTCTCCATCCGGCCGGAGGACTTCTCGCTCGTGGAAAACGGCGGCGCTACCTTCGAGGGCGAAATCGTCGAGCGGTACTTCCAAGGCGACCAGACCAACTACATCGTGGACACCGGCGCGGAGGACCTCTCTGAGGTGCAGGTGGTCATGCAGGGCCGGGACACGCCCGTCTCGCGCGGTGAGCGCGCGTCGTTCGCCGTCGAGGAGGACGCACCGGTCGTCTTCGAGGCGTAGCGGCGAAAAAGCAGCGGCGGGACCCTACTCGTCGTCGCCGTCGGTCCCCGCGACCATCCCCGTCACGTTACCGACGTTCATCGCCACCGCCAGCACGATTGCGATGATGAAGACGATGAACGAGGAAATCGCGTTCATCTTCGGTGCCGTCCCGTACTTTATCATCGAGAACATCGAGGTCGTCAGCACGTCCATCGTCCCGCGGACGAAGAACGCCCGGATGAAGTCCTCGAACGACCGAATCCACGCGAACAGGAACCCCGCGCCGATTGCTGGCGCGACGATGGGCAACGTCACGTCTCTGAACACCGTCAGCGGGTCCGCGCCCAAGTCGCGGGCGGCCTCCTCCAGCGACTCGTCGAACGTGTAGAGCCGCGAGGTCACGATGAGGAGGACGAACGGGAGTCCGTACACGCTGTGGGTCAACACGACCGTCCAGAACCCCGGAACGATGGTGATGCCGAACAGTTGCGGCAGCAGCGTCCGGAAGTAGATGAGCAGCGCGATGCCCAACACGACCCCCGGAATCACCATCGGCAGGATGCCGAAGGTTCGATACGTCTCCTTCAGCGGGAAGGAGTACCGCGCCAGCGCGAAACTGGCGAGGACGCCGAACACCGTGGCGATGGAGGCCGCGATGGTGGCGACCTGCACGCTGTGCCACAGCGAAGTCATCAGCGCGCCGTCGGCGAACGTCGCGGCGTAGTGGGCCAGCGTGAACCCCCGGAACGGGAAGAACGTGCTGGCGTTGACCGCGAACGAGAGGAGTATCATCACCGCGAGCGGAATCCAGAGGAACACGAGGAGCGCGCCCGCGATGACGTACAGGCCCCGCCCGAGGAGCCACTCCTTGCGCTCGTGGTCGAGGAGTCGCGTGCCGGTGTCCTGCTGGCTCACCGTCCCGCGGTCCGTCTCGGTGCCCGAATCGGTCTCGGTCGCCATCTCAGACACCCCCCAAGTCCTCGATGCTGACGTAGCGGAACGCGAGCGCGAACGCGACCACGATGCTCAGGACGATGAACATCGACGCGGCGCTCCCGTACCCGATGGCGTACAGCGAGTTGATTCGCTCCTCGATGAGTTGGCCTATCATCAGCACTTTCCCCTGCCCGAGGAACCGCGGCGTGATGAACGCCCCCAGCGCGGGCACGAACACGAACAGGCTCCCGCTGATGATGCCCGGCAACACCAGCGGGAGAATCACGTCTTTCAGCGTCTCGACCCGACTCGCGCCGAGGTCCCGCGCGGCCTCGGTCAGCGAGAAGTCCAGCCCGTCGAGGCTGGCGTACAGCGACAACAGCATGTACGGGAAGTACGCGTGAGTCAGCCCCACGATGATGGCTGGCACCCCGTAGTTGAAGATGCCGAGCGGCCCGTTCGTGACGCCGAGTCGCATCAGCGTGCTGTTGATGACGCCGCTCGGGCCGAACATCAGGTACCACGAGTAGGCCCGCACGAGGTACATTGTGAAGAACGGCAACAACACGAGGAAGATGACCACTTTGAACGTGGTGCCTCCTCGGCGCGCCAGCAGGTACGCGAGCGGAAACGCTAACATCAGACACAGCACCGTCGTCACCGCCGCGATGAAGTACGACAGCGCGAGCGACTGGAAGAACGCGGTCTGCCAGAACGGCCCTTCGCCCGCGAACAGCTGATTGTAGTTCTCCATCGTCGGCTCCCAGATAATCTGGTAGGTGAACGTATCGACGCTCGTGAAGCTGACCGCCACCATGAACGTCAGCGGCGTCAACAACAGGAGGAACAACCAGACCAGCGCCGGTCCGGTCGTTATCCCGAGCTTGCTGGCCCGCGAGGTGAACGCGCCGACGAACTGCTCGCGCGCGGACTGGCCGCGCTCGGACGTTTCGGTGGACACGTCAGGCGACCTTAATTTCTTCCCACGCCTGAATCCACTGCCGTTCGTTCTCGACCGCCTTGAACGGGATGAAGCTCTCCAGTTTCGCGGGGTCCACCGCTCCGTAGAGGTCGTTCTGTTGCTGGGTCAGGTACTGCTGGGTCGCCGGGTTGACGCTGGGCGAGTAGCCCACCTTCGCCAGCGTCGCCCCGAGCTTCGGCGAGATGTACTCGTTGACGACCTCCCACGCCTTCTGTTTGTTGCTGGACGCCTTCGAGACGACCGCCGACTCGAACCACGCGAGCGCGCCCTCTTGGGGCACCGCCATCTCGGGCCAGTCGTCGCCGCTGGCCCACATCTCGACGATCTCGTTGCGACCGGACTGGCCGACAAGGAAGTTGCCCTGCCGGAACGACTTGATGTAGGTCGGGTCCGCCGCGATGTACCCCTGCAACAGGGGTTTCTGGTCGATCATCGTCTGCTTGACCTCCTGAATCTGGTCCTCCGAGAGGGTCACCCGCTGGCCCTCGAAGGCGTCGCGCATCCCGAGGTGGAGCGCGGCCCCGCTCATCGCCTTGAAGTGGTTGTCGTACATGATGATGTCGCCACTCAAGTTCGTCCCCTCGAACTCCTCGCTGAACAGAATCTCGTAGGTCGGTTCGTGGTCCGGTATCTCCCGCGAGTCGTACGAGTAGCCGTACCAGCCGAACCGAACCGGGACGCCGTACCGCTGGCCGTTGGCCGTGAACTGCGTGTCGGCGAACCCTTTGAACGTGTCGTAGATGTTGCTCTGGTTGTTGACCACGTCCTCTGGCACCGGTGCCAGCAGGTCCGCGTTCATCATCTTCGGCACGTAGTTGTTGTTCGGAATGGCGATGTCGTACTGGCGGTACTGCCCGGCGTTCCACGACGAGAACATCTTTGCCGACGACGTGGACTTGGTTATCTGGATGTCCACCCCGACCTGCTCTTGAATCGGCCCGAGGAGTTGCTGGTCACCGTACTCCTCCCACGTCAGAACGTTGAGCGTCGGTCGCTGTGCGGAGACCGACCCGACGTAGTTCGGCAGTCCAACCAGTCCGGCCGCTCCGGCCGCGCCGCTGGCCTTCAGAAACCGCCGACGGGAGTTGTTGCTCTGTTCGGTACGACCGCTGTCACCGTCTCGTGTCATTTGGTATCCCCCACCACGTCGAGAGTCGAGAGAATAAGTCATAAAAGTTTATGCTTTTTGTGTGGCCCGGCGGACTAATTTCGATGACTCGGGCCGCAGACGCTTGTCCGCCGAAAATTTCAATCGAACTGAACTTCCGCGCCGAGCTATTCCGAATCACCCCGAGGCGTTTTATATTGTGATGCAGTACCATGCGTCATGGGAGTGGATGGGGAGCTAATACGATTGACCGACGTGCGAAAGGAGTTCGGAGACGTGACGGCCGTGGACGGCATCGACTTCGACATCGAGCGCGGCGAGTTCTTCTCGCTGGTCGGGCCATCCGGGTGCGGGAAGACCACCACCCTCCGGATGATAAGCGGGTTCGAGACGCCGACCGACGGCGATGTCGTCATCGACGGCCGGGATATGCAGGGCGTACCGCCCGACGCGCGAGACACCAATCTCGTCTTCCAACACCTCTCGCTGTTCCCGCACATGTCCGTCGCGGAGAACGTCGGCTACGGTCTGAAGAAGTCCGGCGTCGGGAAGAGCGAGCGCGAGGAGCGCGCCTCTCGATACCTCGAACTCGTGGACCTCGGCGGGTACGAGGAGCGCAATCCGACCGAACTCTCGGGCGGCCAGCAACAGCGCGTTGCACTTGCCCGTGCGCTCGTCAACGAGCCGAGCGTCCTGCTCTTGGACGAACCGCTGTCGAGTCTCGACCGCAAACTCCGCAAGCAGATGCAGGTCGAGTTGCGCAAGATTCACGA
The DNA here is from genome assembly GCF_004765815.2 of Halorussus salinus. NCBI lineage: Archaea > Methanobacteriati > Methanobacteriota > Halobacteria > Halobacteriales > Haladaptataceae > Halorussus > Halorussus salinus. Next base: position 588,310 of record NZ_SBIS02000007.1, read on the forward strand.
GAAAACGCAGGGCGCGTTCTTCTACGTGACTCACGACCAAGAGGTCGCGATGACGCTCAGCGACCGCCTCGCGGTGATGAACGAGGGGGAAATCGAGCAGGTCGGCCCGCCCGAGGAGATCTACCGAAACCCGGCGAGTCCGTTCGTCGCGGACTTCATCGGCGACACGAACCTGCTGGACGGGGAGGCCCACGCCGAGGAGGGCCGGACCGTCGTGGCGGTCGGCGGTCGGGACGGCATCGAGTTCGTCCCCGACGAGTCGGTCGGCGAGGGGCCGGTCAGCGTCTCGATTCGCCCCGAGGACATCTCGCTGGCCGACGCGGGCGGCCCGAGCGCGAAGTCCGACGGCGGCCGCGCGTCGGGGGGCGGCACCTTCGAGGGTGAGATAGTCGAGCGGTACTTCCAAGGCGACCAGACCAACTACGTCGTGGATGTCGGTGAGAACGTCGAACTCTCGGTGGTGATGCAGGGCCGGAGTACCCCGGTCGAGCGCGGCGAGCGCGCGACCTTCTGGTTCGCCGACGACGCGCCCGTGGTGTTCGACTGAGTTCCGGGAGTCTCGGCGGTGCTATGTTTTCGAATCGAAATAATATTGAGCGTCCGTTCGTAGTCGGACTGTATGGAGACGGTTCGTGCGAGCGATTATCACGACATCGTGCAGGCCGAGGAGCCCCGAATCTCGCCGGACGGCGACGAGGTCGCCTTCGTCAGGAAAGTCCCCGAGTCCGACGACGAGTACGAGGCGACGATACACGTCGTCCCGGTCGGGGGCGACGAGCCGCGGCAGTTCACCGTCTCGGAGGGCGTCGATAGCCAGCCGCGGTGGAGTCCGAGCGGCGACCGCCTCGCGTTCGTCAGCACGCGGGGCGCGGACGACGACCGCCCGCAGTTGTGGGTGATGCCGACCGGCGGCGGCGAGGCCCGACGGGTGACCGACGTGGTGGGCGGCGTCGCCGAAATCGCGTGGTCGCCCGACGGGAGCCGAATCGCGTTCACCCAGCAGGTCACCGACGAGGACCGCGACGAGGACCGCGACACCGGTCTCGACGGCGACGAGTTCGAGCCCGACGAACCGGACCCGCGCGTCATCGACCGGAAGGTCTACCGAGCGGGCCAGCGGTACTTCGACGGGAAGCGTGCCCACGTCTACGTCGTGGACCTCGAAAGCGACGACGAAATCCGGCGGCTCACCGACGGCGACTACGACCACGTGAACCCCGAGTGGGCCGACGCCGGGAGGCTCCTCTACGGCGCGCGCCGGACCGGCGACCCCGACGACAACATCGTCATCGACGTGGTGGAGTACGACTTGGACGCTGACGAGGAGACCGAGACAGTCACCCAGACCACGGGGTGGACGCCGATGCTGGCGGCCACGAGCGACGGGCGACTCGCGTACGCCTACACGCCCGAGGAGAACGCGACGCTCCGTCAGACCGAAATCGAGGTGCTGGACCGCGAGACCGGCGAGGTGACGACGCCGACCGAGTCGCTGGACCGGACACTCTCGATGGCGGTGTCGCCCCAGTGGGGACCGAACGAGGAGCGAATCTACTTCTCGACGCCCGACGAGGGCGAGTACGCCGTCTGGCGCGCGCCCGGCGACGCCGGTTCGGACCCCGAGCGCGTCGTCGGCGACGGCGAGGTCGAGGCCGCCACGGTCGGCGCGGACAAGATAGCGTTCGTCCGGTCGGAGTGGGACCACCCCGGCGACGTGTTCGTCTCGACGCTGGGCGGTGCCGAGTCGCGGCGACTCACGCGGGTCAACAGCGACTACCTCGACGACCGCGCCGTCTGCCAGCCCGAGGAGGTCCGCTTCGAGAACGAGTCGGGCGACGAGATTCAGGGGTGGATGCTCACGCCGCCCAACTTCGAGGAGGACGAGGAGTACCCCCTCGCGGTCGAAATCCACGGCGGCCCCCACTCGATGTGGTCCACCAGCGGGACGATGTGGCACGAGTTCCAACTGCTGGCGGCGCGGGGCTACGTCGTCTTCTGGTCGAACCCCCGCGGTTCGACGGGGTACGGCGAGGAGTTCATGGCCGCGCTCGAAGGCGGCGGGTGGGGCGAGGTCGCCTACGAGGACGTGATGGCTGGCGTGGACGAGGTAGCGAGCCGCGACTACGTGGACGACGGGGACATGTACGTCACCGGCGGGAGCTACGGCGGCTACATGACGACGTGGATAGTCGGCCAGACCGACCGGTTCGCGGGCGCGGTCAGCCAGCGCGGCGTCTACGAACTCAACAGCTTCTACGGTTCGACGGACGCGTTCAAGCTCATCGAGTGGGACTTCGACGCGAACCCGTGGGACGACTACGAGTTCCTGTGGGAGCGGTCCCCGACCGCCTACGCCGACGAGGTGGACACCCCCACACTGCTCATTCACAGCGACGACGACTACCGCGTCCCGGTGAACAACGCCGAAATGCTGTATCTCATGTACAAGAAAAACGACGTGGAGACCCGACTGGTCCGCTACCCCCGCGAGGGCCACGAACTCTCCCGGAGCGGCGAACCCGCCCACGTCGTGGACCGACTCGAACGCATCGTGCGCTGGTTCGACGGCTACTCGGACCACCACGACGCGCCGAAGGCCCTCGACCGCGGCGACGACGGCCTCTCCGCGGCTGAGGACGACGAAGACGGAGAGAGCGACGACGGCGACGAGTAGTCAGACGACGCAGAAACCCGACTCGACTACCGACGTTTGCGCTCGACAGACCGAGTACCCGGCGCGTGCTGGCGAACCCTCGTGGGTCGCCGAGCGCGCGAGGGACGAGGACCGCAGGTCGGAGCGAAGCGGAGACCGAGGACCGCAGGCGGTTGGGGAGGACGAGGAGCGGTGTCTGTTCTCGCTTCGTTCGAACAGGCGCGTCAGTGCTTGCTCCGACGGTGCCGTGCAGGGCGGTCGCGGGAGCCTCCTGTTTGTCGGCGAGAGTCCGTCGAGCGGTCGTACTGCTGTCGCGGTGCGGGGCGATTGGCGGTACGACTGGTGTCGGTATCCGGCCAGTTCGCCGTGCTGTCGTAGTGTCGCAGGGATTTCCGAGGGGAACGACTTCGGCAAAACGGCACTCCTCTCGACCTACGTCTCAGTTCCGTTCACACCCCTCCATTGGCAATTTTTCGCACAGGAAGGACCGCTTCGGTAGTGGCTCCCGCGGGGAAAATCCCGCCGCCGTCTTGCGGTCGTTCACCCGAAACGGAGGGGTTCGACAGCGGTGACTATCCACCGACAGGAACGCCTCCGGAGAACTACGTTCGGGAACGGGGGTCGCCTTCGTCAGGAGAAATACGCGCGAGAACTGCCCGTAGTCCTGCGTTTTTCCAGTGGACACGGAGGGGTTCGCCGACGAGGGAGTCGGCGGCGGTTCGCCGTCGGCGAGACGAAAGTCGGCCGACGATTCGCGGTCGCGGAGAGTTCAGTCCACGATGATGTCGGTGTCGCCGTCGTCGATGACCGGGCGCTCGTCCGGTTGCATCTCGGTCTCGTAGCGGTCTATCCAGTCGGCGAAACACTCGGGGCAGAGCCGCTGGCTGTCTATCTGCGAGCGGTCCACCGTGAGTCGGACGGTGCGCGCCAGCGCGTCCGAGACGGGGTCCCGGCAGTCGTCGCAGGGGTCGGACTCCTCGTCGGTCATGACTTGGCGTGAGTAGCGGAGACACAAAGGTCTTAGCTGTTGGTTCGTCCCTCAGTAGGGGTTAGGCCCGGTGTTAAACGAGTACTAAGAGTAGGGAGTCGAATATCAGATATCTCAGTATTTAGACGCGAGAGGTATGCGGACGAGTTGTCGCGGTATGGGTGAAATTGAACGTCTTACCCGTCTCGACCGCAGTTGCTACGATGTGGTTCGAGCGAGACGAAAATTTGCGGAACTCGCTGGGACGAAGCGGAATCAGGTCGAGTGTCGGATACTCGTCGTAGTTCCAATCCCAGTCCCAGTGGTAGCGCCGGGCGTGTACGTCGTCTTCCTCAAAATCCGGGCTTACGACGACTACGTCCACATCGCTAGACGGCGTCGGGTCGCCACGAGCATACGACCCAAATACGACTACGGTGGTCGGATTGATTCCGTTTTGATGACCGATGCGGACAACCTCCTGAGCAACTTCTTCGGCAGAGGGAAGAGTCTCCCGCGGATTATCTGGACCGCGGTCCACATCGGTACTCATTTGAAATACTGTTGGTCAGCCCAATTCTTTAGCTCTTCGGTCGCTCGAATCGCATCTTTCGGAGACGTGTTCCGAGCGTAATCCAAGTCATCCGGGTATCGACGGTCATAAACTGAATATAAATATGAAAGGAGCTGACGTTTTTCTTTGGGAAATCGAGGAACATCTTGAGCGAGTTGGATAGTGTTATGTATCTCGTCTGGAACGCCACCACGCTTGACTATAATTGCTTTCAGTAGCGATTCGACAGCCAGATGGCACTCCTTCAATTTTTTCTGTGGTTGTGTGTTATCTCGTGCCGCTCGAAGGTCGCGCTCGTGTTTATCGAGCCACTCTTGGACCGAAGCCATCGAGTTGACTTTATTTTAGCTATTATTACTACTTTCGACTAACTCGTCTTTTCGGAGCGACGAGACCGCGTAGAGTAACGACGCGAACACTTTTGCTCGCCGACGCCGTGAATTAGCCAATGAGCGACGACGACTACTGCATCGCCGTCGCGGTGGGCAACCCCGACAACGCCGAGCAGTTGGTCCGGACCGCGCGGGACGTGGCCCGCGAGCGCGGCGGCGAGGTGTTCGTCCTCGGCGTCGTCGTCACACCCCGCGAGTCGCCGTTCGCGCTGTTCACCGACGAGGTCATCACCCGCGAGTTCGGCGACGAGCGACAGGCCGTCCTCGACCGCGCGGTGTCGGTCGCCGCCGAGAGCGACGTGCCGGTGAGCGGCAAGCTCTTCGTCGCCTCGTCGGTCGCTCGGGGCGTCCTCCACGGCGTGCGCGAGCGCGACTGCGACGCGCTTCTCCTCGGGTGGGAACAGCGGACTCGACAGGACGCGGTCCTCGGGACCAACGTGGACCGCATCGTGCGCCGCGCCGACTGCGACGTGCTGGTCGAGAAAATCGGCGCGCTGGCTGGCACCGTCGAACGCGTCCTCCTCCCGGTCGCCGAGAGCCGACACGCCGCCCTCGCGGCGTCGGTCGCGCGCGCCATCGCGGTGACCAACGACGCCACCGTGACGCTCCTCCGGGTCGTCGGGTCGCGAAGCGAGGAGGCCGCCGCCCAAGACCTGCTGGCGGCGAAGGCCGACTCCCTATCCAGCGTCGATTCGCGGTCCGGGGTCGCGGTCGAGACCGCGATTCGGGAGGGCGACGTGCCGGACGTAATCGTCACCGAGTCCGAGCGCCACGACGTGACGGTCCTCGGCGCGACGCGGACCGGTGCGATTCGGCGGCGAGTCGTCGGCTCGACGCCCCAAGCGGTCGGGCGGCGCGCGGAAGGGACGATTATTCTGGCCAAGCGCGGCGACGGGTCGCTGGTCTCGCGGGTGCTTCGGTTGTAGGGACGGAGAGAAGCAGAAATAGCGGGTCAGAGAACGACTACGTCGTCCGGAACGCCCGGTCGCCAGCATCGCCCAGTCCGGGGACGATGAAGCCCTCGTTGTTGAGTTCGTCGTCGATGGCGACCGTCAGGAGGTCGCACTCGTTGAACTCGTCGTCGACGCGGAGCAGGCCCTCGGGCGCACTGACCGCCGAGAGGACGAACAGGTCCTCTGGGTTCGACTGCTCGTTCAGGACCTCTTCGAGGACGGCGCACATCGTCGAACCGGTGGCGAGCATCGGGTCGGCGACGATGACGGTGTCTTTCTCCTGAATCTCGGGCAACTTCACGTAGTCGATGGTGATGGGGAAGGTGCCGTCCTCGCCGCGACCGGCCTCTTCGTCGCGGCCCGCGCTGATGACGCCCTGCTTGGCGCGGGGGAACGCTTTGAGAAGCCCCTCGACGAAGGGCGTGGCGGCCCGGAGGACGTTGATGATGACCACGTCGTCCAGCCCTTTGACTCGCTGGCCGGTCGTCTCGGTCAGGGGCGTGTCGATGGAGACGTACTCGGTCTCCATCGCGCCGTCGATTATCTCGTAGCCACAGATGCGGCCGAGTTTGACCAGCCCTTTCCGGAACCCGACCTGTTCGGTCTCTACGTCCCGGAGTTTCGAGAGCGTGTCCTGTGCCAAGGCGTGGGTGACGAGTTTGGCGTCTCCTCGGTCTTCGATGGTCATGTCTAGTCCGTATGCGGGAGACGCGGGGGTTTAGCTTTTGATATGAGCGACGGGTCCGCGCGTGAGTCTCACGGGCCAGCGTGCCAGTCCGACGACGAGGCCAGCGAACGGGAGCGGTGGTCGGGTCCGATGGGTCGGTGAGGGCGACGACGGAGAACGTGTCCTCACGACGAACGACGACCGCCGAAACCTTAATAATCCGGACACACAATCACCGTGCAAGACCAACCCGTGGACGGCAAACGAACCGAAGCGCGGTCGGTGTTCGACGACCGTCGGTCGTCCCCGGTGTACGGTAGCGTCAGACGCGCGTCGGCGTCGCCCGACAAGCGTATAACAGAGCCACCCTAGGAGGATTCAAATGGAAGAGAGCGTTTCGGGATTCAAACTGCGCGGCACGTGGGGTGACATCGTCGAACACGGCGAGCGAATCACCGAAGCCCTCCGCGAAGCCGGAGCCTCCGGCGACGCCTACGACGAGTGGGAGGAGTGGCGACCCAAACACCACGAACGACTCGGCGAGGACGTGTCCGAGAAGACCGCCGAGCAGGCCTCCGTCGGCGAGGGCGAGGGCGAGAAGAAGGGCAAAGCGCCCGACGACGACCTGAAGACCGCGGGCGAGAAGATAAGCGAGTCCTACGAGAAGTTAGAAGACGAGGAGACCGACGAGGCCGTCAGCAAGTGGCAGGACTCGGTGAGCTACGTCGCGCGCGCCGCCGACTCCGCGAGTCGGAAGGCGCTCCGGAAGGTCGAGGACACGGTGTACCAGAAGGTGATGACCCGACTCGCGCCCTACTACTTCGACAACGACCTCATCAGCGCCAACGTCCAGCAGGTCGGCCGCGGCGACGACGAGGAGCTGTTCGTCTTCGAGGTCAACGTCAACGACGACGAGTTGAAGGAGGCGGTCAGCGAGACGTTGGCGGACTACGAGGACGAGATTTCGCGCTGGCACGTCGATACCGAGAAGCGTACCGACACCGCCGAGGCCGCCGAGGGCGTCGAAGCGCCCGACGAGCCCGAGGAACCCCACTCGAAGACGACGTAGCGCGGGCCGAAATCGACCGGCAGAACGACCCTGCGAGAGGCGCAAGCCGGTAGACTATTTTATCGTCGGCGAAAGGGTCCGGTATGGTCGGGACTGGGGTCGTGACGTTGGTAATCGCAGCTATCGCCAGTCTGTTCATGGCGTGGGCCATCGGCGCGGGGTCGTCCGGCTCGACTCCCTTCGCGCCCGCGGTCGGCGCGAACGCAATCTCGGTGATGCGGGCCGGGTTCTTCGTCGGTCTCCTCGGCTTCGGAGGAGCCGTCTTACAGGGCGCGAACGTCTCGGAAGCGGTCGGCACGGAACTCATCGGCGGCGTCCAGTTGACCGCCATCGCGGCGACGACCGGCTTGTTGGTCGCCGCGGTGCTAGTCGCCATCGGCGTGTTCACCGGCTACCCAATCGCCACCGCCTTCACCGTCACGGGAGCCATCGTCGGCGTCGGTCTGGCGATGGGCGGCGACCCGGCGTGGGCGAAGTACCGCCAGATTTCGGCGCTGTGGGTGCTGACGCCCTTCGTCGGGAGTTCCATCGCCTACACCACTGCGAAGCTCCTGCGCTCGGAGCGCACGTCGGAGGAGGTCGTCATTCCCCTCCTCGGGGCGCTCGTCGGTCTCATCGTCGCCAACGTGAAGTTCGTCGTCCTCGGCCCGTCGGACGTGAGCCAGTCCATCGCCGAGACCGCGGGCGACGCACTGGCGCTTCCGGCGACGGCGGGCGTCGAGACGGGCACGGTCGTCGTCTCGCTGGCGATAGCTGGCTTCGTCGCCGGACTGCTAGCGTGGGACGTACGCCGGAATCTGGCGGCCGGACAGCGCCACTTCCTGCTCGCGCTCGGGAGCCTCGTCGCCTTCTCGGCGGGCGGGTCGCAGGTCGGCCTCGCCATCGGCCCGCTGGTGCCCCTGCTTGACCCATTCGAGATTCCGCTCGTGCCGGTGCTGGTCGGTGGCGGCCTCGGCCTGCTGGCCGGGTCGTGGACCGGCGCTCCTCGGATGATAAAGGCGCTGGCGCAGGACTACTCGGCACTCGGCCCCCGCAGGTCCATCGCGGCGCTCATCCCCTCGTTCGCCATCGCCCAAATCGCGGTGTTCTTCGGCATCCCGGTCTCGTTCAACGAAATCATCGTCAGCGCCATCGTCGGGAGCGGGTACGCGGCCGCCGACGGCGACGGCGGTGGCGTGAGCAAGGAGAAGATGGGCTACACCGTGCTGGCGTGGCTGGCGTCGCTCGTCCTCGCTATCGGGGTCGGGTACGGCGCGTTCGCGGCGATAGAGATATTCTTCTAGTATATAATTGATTCAAGATTGTCTTCTCATTAGCCAGTATTATTTTCAATTAGTATGACAGTAGTAGAGTTTTTTGGCTTTGAAACAATACTATTTTTATACTATATGAATTTATTAGTAATTCATATATAGAAACATTTTTATTATTTCCTCGCGTATCAATATACGCAATGGAAAACGATAAAATGAATAGAAGAAGTTTCGTGGAATACGCAGGAATCGCTACCACCGGCCTATCGGCGATCTCAGGACTTGGTTCAGCGAAAGGTAATAATCAAAGTAATATATATGAACAATCGCTGTTTCTACGTAAGAAAAATAACTGGTCGGTCCATACTTGGCGAAAATACCTTTTGAAAAGGGGTGTTAATGTCAAACTGAAGGATAGAACGGTGGATTTACCAGCACCAGCAAAGAAAGAAGATGAAGTCTCGTCTGAGTGGTTAACGCGGGATAAACTTACCATAGCCGTATCGCACAGTTACGGTACAGGTATGGACTATCCACGTTTTGATGTTGACTGGGAATTCAAAGTCTGTGATGGGCACTGGGCAGAGAAACCGTTCGACCTCATTGACATCAAGTGGGAAGGCCCAGAGTATGACCGGCAAAAATCGCCATACTACGGGAAGTACGCAAGCGAAGTTTCTAACGAGGAGTCTGAAGGCCTAAACGGATGTGTCTGTGAATACAACGACGCTCAACATAGCCTAGATCATTATTACGACAACGGAGACTGCTACTCCTTCGGTAGTTTCTTCGGTACTCCACTTTCGGCCGAAAAGAACAGTGTTTGTGATCGGCAAATTGAGGCTAACTACTACCACACGTGGCCTAGCCAAAGTTATAGCATCGGTTGGACAGTTGGGGCCCCAGTAATTTCATTCTCCAGTTCCAAAAATAAGTACGTCGCTGAGACTCTTACCAAGGAGTGCGAGATGGATGAGGGCGAAAAGGTATATACGTTCAGCAAGGCGTAACAACTAGAATAAACGCAACATTTTTATTTAGAGAGTCTAAAGACGAAGTACTCCGTTGTATGAATCGTAGAAGTTTGATGGATAAACTTGCGGCAGGAGCGACGACAATTTTGCTCTCGGGTTGTAATAGATCAATAAGAGTGTCAGCTACTAACGTAAGAGAATTACGAGCCGATACTAATCACTCAATAATAGATAATGAATCAGAGTTACAGAACAACTGGGATACGAACTCTTTACTCATAACTAAAGAAGAAGATATGAATAGGTTCAAACAAAATATCTCTCAAGCGGTAAGTGACTGGCGACCAGTAGAATTTTCAAGACAATTCGTCTCTCTTATTTCTGTCGTAGTCCCTGCCAAGAATACGCTAGTACCGAAAAAAATTGAACTTCAAGAAGATAGATGCTATTACAAGCTCCACATAGACGAAAATAAATCAACTGACCCTGACTTGCCTGACCCATATGTATTTAATATAGTCAATTTGTGGAATTTAAACGGGCATAGAACGCCAACAAGAATATCGGTCAACATCAACGAGAAACACAGTCAATAAAAAATATATTTCTGGATGTATTCTCAAACTATGCTTCATCATAGGTAATCTGAAATCGACCTGTTCAGTTACTTCCCGTCTCGACGCCCTCTTCCAGTTCTTCCGCGCCGTCCTCACTCTCGGCGCGCTCCTCGCGGTCGAGTTTCGTCACCCGCGCCTTCATGATGCGGGTGTTCTCGACCTGTTCGACGTGGAGGCGCACGCCGTCGTAGGTGATGTCCTCGCCCTCCTCGACCAGTCGGCCCGCGCGGTTGAAGATGAACCCGGCGATGGTCTCGAACTCCTCGCCCTCGGGGAGGTCGATGTCCAGCGCCTCGTTGACCTCGTCGATGTTGAGTTCGCCCCGGACGATGATGGTCTCGTCGTCCACGTACTCGATGGGTTCCTCCTCTTCGCCTTCGAGGATGTCGCCGACGATCTCCTCGACCATGTCCTCCATCGTGACGAGTCCCTCGGTAGTCCCGAACTCGTCGATGACGATGACCATCTGCATCCGGTTCTCGCGCATCTCGGTCAGGAGTTCGTCCACGTTCTTGCTCTCGGGGACGTGGAGGGTCGGCTGAATCACGTCCTCCAGTTCGAGTTCGTCGTGTTCGCCGTAGGTATCCTCTCGGACCAGATCGCGGATGTGGATGACGCCGATGACGTTGTCGAGGCTCCCCTCGTAGACCGGGACGCGCTCGTGGCCGCTCTGGACCAGCGTCTCGATGGCCTCCTCGACGCTCGCGGTCTTGGGTACCGCGGTCATGTCGAGCCGAGGAGTCATCACTTCCTTCGCGATGGTGTTGTTGAACCGGAAGATGCGCTGGAGCATCTCGCGCTCGTCCTCCTCGATGACGCCCTCGCGCTCGCCGGTCTCGATCATGTCCTGAATCTCGTCGCGGGTAACGTAGGAGGTCTCGATGGCCGAGCGACCGCCCGTAACCTTGTTGACGAGACGGGTCAGGTAGTCGAACAGGACGACCAGCGGGAGGAGAACGTACTCCGAAATCTTCAGCGGGCGGGCGATGCGGAGTGCCCACGATTCGGTGTTCTCGACGGCGTAGGACTTCGGTGCGCTCTCGCCGAACAGCAGGACCAGCGAGGTGATTCCGAACGTCGAGATGAGGACGGCCGCACCCGCGCTCTCGACGTAGATGCCGACGAGCGCGGTCGCTATCGAGGACATCGCGATGTTGACGAGGTTGTTACCGACCAGAATCGTCACCAGCAGGCGATGGGGGTCGGATTTGAGTTGGGCGACCGCCTCCGCGCCGGGGACGCCGTCTTCCATGAGCGCGTCGACGCGGTGCTTGGCGAGCGAGAACATAGCGATTTCCGAAGAGGAGAAAAAGCCCGAGAGGGCGATGAGGACCACGATAGCCAAGGCTCCAAGAACCGTAATCTGCCCTTCGTTGAGGCCGACACCGAGGACGTTTGCCAGCGGAACGGCACCGACAGACGAGGCAGTGAGTATCGGAAGTGACACCATTCAACAACTCACCTTGAGAGTCGGAAGGATTAACTCTTTATTCTTTTCCCCGGAGATGACGCCGGACTGCCGCGAGCGAAGACCTTACCACCGATTCAGACGAACGGTGGGACATGAGCCAGTCAGCGTCCGGCAGTTCGGGGATTACGCTGTATCGCTTGGAGGCGTGTCCGTTCTGCGAGCGCGTGGTCCGAAAGCTACAGGAGTACGACCTCGACTACCGCTCGCGCTTCGTAGAGCCGATGCACAGCGACCGCAACGTCGTCAAGCGAATCTCGGGCAAGCGGACCGTCCCGGCAATCGTGGACGAGAACACGGGCGTCACGATGAGCGAGAGCGCCAACATCGTGGAGTACTTGGAGAAGACCTACGGCGAGGAGGCCCGAGCGGACGGCGGCGAGGCGCACGCAGACGCCGAAGGGGGTGACGCCTGATGGTGGATTTCGAGGTCGTGAGCCTTCCCGACACCGACCACGTAGACGTGGGCGACACCGCGCCCGACTTCACCCGGCCGCTGGTCAACGACGAGTTCTGGGAGGACGCCGCCCTCTCGGAGTTGACCGCCGAGGGACCGGTCCTGCTGGTCTTTTTCACGATGGACGGGGCGTTCCCCGCGACGTACATGTGGAACGAGATTCGGGACAGAGCGTGGGAAGCCGACGGCGACCTCACCATCGTCGGCCTCTCCATCTCGGACCCCTACGCTCACAAGCAACTCATCGAGGAGCGCGGGATGGACTACCGACTCTTCTCGGACCCGCAGAACGGCGTCGCCGAGGAGTACGGAATCGGCCACGACTTAGACGGAATGGCTGGCGTGAGCGAACCCCGGCCCGCCGTGTTCCTGCTGGACGACGAGCGCACCGTCGAGTACGCGTGGGTGGCCGACGAGTGGCCCGACTTCCCGGACTACGACGAAGTCGAGGACGCCATCGACGGACTGTAGACGAGCGCACCCGCCTCTCGCTGTCGGACCCGTACGGAGGGGACTCCTCGCGTTGGAACTTCGAGTGGAAATACGTGTTTTGACGCCTCGAAGCGTAGCCTGTATCCCGGCAGCGTTCTAGTATATCTTTCCATAGCTCCAATTTAGAATATTAGTATCGGACCATCTAGAATTAATTTTTAGTTGCTACAATAACTGTTGTAAAGTGCATGAACTTCGACAGGCGGAGCTTCCTGAAAGCGAGTAGTGCGGCAATCGTCGGCGGCGCGGCCCTCAGCGGGTCGGCCTCGGCGAGTCACGTCGGGGTCAGCGACCCGGTCATCTCGACGACCGACCTGAACATCCGCGAACAACCCAGTACCAGCGCGTCGGTCAAGGCCAGCGCGGACCAGTGGACCGGCGGTCACGTCGTGGACGGTCCCCGGAGCGCGGACGGCTACACGTGGTGGAAGGTCTCGTTCAACCAAGACAGCGACAACGGCCGCATCACCGGTTGGGTCGCGGAGGGCGACGCGTGGCTCGACGGCCCGACCGACTTCTCGTACCCCTGCTGGGGCTTCATCACCCAGACTTCCGCTCAAGACGGCGGTGCCATCGACATCGGCAACGACTACGGGACGCCGCTGGTCGCCGCGCGCGGGGGGACCGCTACCACCGGCTACGGCGACCGGTGTGGCTACTACGTCTCCATCGACCACGGCGGCGGCTGGACCAGCATCTACTGCCACATGCAGGAACGGTACGTCTCGAACGGCCAGACGGTCTCGGAAGGCCAGCAAATCGGCGAGATGGGTAGCACCGGCAACTCGACCGGGCCGCACGTTCACTTCGCCATCCGATACAACGGTGCGAACCAGAACATCCCCGGCTTCGACGGACAGGACCTCATCGCCGGGTCGGGCATCCCGAAGAGCTATCTGTAGGCCAGAGTTCATATTCCAGCTATTTTTGAAGTATTTCCAAATAACAATTAATTTGCTTTATAGTTAATTTTATTATTTGGTGCCGCATCTAGTGGAAAGAAGTCATGAAAGACGACAAAACCAGCAGACGCAGCTTCCTGAAAGCGAGCGGCGCAACGATTGCGGGCGCGGCGGCCCTCTCGGGGTCCGCGGCCGCGGCGAAAGACTACAGTTACCTGACGCCGGTGTTCACGACTTCGGACCTCAGCGTCCGGGAGAATCCGACGACGAGCGCGGCACGAAAGGCCGTCGCCAGCAATCGAACCGGCGGACGCGTGTTCGAGGGTCCCGAGACGGCGGACGGCTACAACTGGTGGAAGGTCCAGTTCTCCGGCGACGCGAACAACGGCTCGGTCACGGGTTGGGTCGCCGAAAACTGGCTCTCGTCGGCCAACTTCGCCTGTCCGATGACCGGTACCGTCACCTCGACGTACTGGGACACCCGCGACGGCGGCAGTCGCTACCACCGCGCGGTGGACTTCGCGGACGGCGGCGGCACGCCCATCCACGCGGCCGCGGGCGGCACCACCGAACACCGCTACGACGAAGGCGGCTACGGCAACTGGCTCCTCATCTACCACGGCAACGGCTGGAAGACCGGCTACGGACACCTCAGTTCGTTCAACGTCGGCGACGGCGTGTCGGTCAACCGCGGCGACGTGGTGGCCTACGAGGGCGACACCGGTGCTGGCACCGGCCCGCACCTCGACTTCCAAGTGTGGGACCCGAACTGGGAGAAGAAGCGTTCGTACTACGACGACGGCGACGCGGCCGTGCAGGGCACCGGCGTCCCGCGCGCATTCTTCTGACCGGTCACAGACGCTACGCTTTTTTCGACGGGTTCCCGAGGTAGCGCCATGACAGACGAGTCGATAGCGGCGGCGGCCGATGCGATTGGCAGGGGCGAACTCGTCGTTTACCCGACCGAGACGGTGTACGGCCTCGGCGCGGACGCGCTGGACGAGGAGGCAATCGAACGCGTCTTCGAGGCGAAACGCCGGGCGCGGGACAAGCCGGTCTCGCTCGCGGTGCCGGACGTGGACGCGGCGCTGGAGTACGTCCGCGCGACCGACCGCGAGGAGCGGTTCATGTGCGAGTTCCTCCCCGGTCCCGTCACCGTCCTGTGCGAGAAGCGCGAGGAGGTCCCGGACGCGTTGACCGGCGGGCGCTCGCGCGTGGGGATTCGAGTCCCCGACCACGAGGTCGCGCTCGCGCTCTTGGGCGAGACCGCGCCCGTCACGGCCACGAGCGCGAACGTGAGCGGGCGGCCGAGCGCGACCCGCGTCGCCGACCTCGACGACGAGATTCGAGACGCCGCGGCGGTCGTCGTGGACGGCGGCGAGACCGGCGGGACCGGGAGTACGGTCGTGAACGTCGCGGACGGGAGCATCGTGCGCGAGGGACCGAACGCCGACGACGTGCGGGCGTGGCTCGGCTCGGAGTAGTTCACCGAAATCAGTCACACCCGTAATACTTTTTTGGTATTACGACGGAGTATTACTTATGAGTCGAGTGACGAAGAAGGGCCAAGTAACGATCCCGAAGGAAGTGAGAGAGAACCTCGGGATTCGGCCCGGCGACGAAGTGGAGTTCGTCGAAACCGAGAGTGGCTATCAAATCAGGAAGGAAGCCGAAGAGAATCCCTTCGAGAAGTGGCGTGGAGTCGCCGACACCGAAAAAAGCGTCACGGAGCGGATGACCGAGTTACGGGGCGAACGGTGAAAACCGTCGTAGACACGAGTGCAGTAATTGCACTCATGAACTCCGACGAAAAGCACAACGAACGAGCGGCGGATTTACTCATGCAGGCGTACTCTGAGGGTGCGCTAATCGTTGCACCCGTGACGTACACCGAATTGAGTGCAGACTCGTACTTCCAGACCGCATCCGACCTCGACGCTTTTCTCGAAGACACCGGAATTCGTGTCGAAGAGCCAAACACGGATGCATTGTTCAGGGCAGGTGACGCGTTCCAAACGTATCTCGACCGGCGAGGTGAAGAACTCCAGTGTAGCGAGTGTGGTACAGAACGCGTCTTCGACTGTCCGAACTGCAATGCAAACGTCACCGCACGTCAGCACGTCCCTGCCGACTTTCTAATCGGCGCACAAGCAGAGACGCAAGCCGACCAGTTGCTGACGTTTGACGGTGGATTCTTCGAGACGTACTTTACCCTCGACATCCGCTCGTTCTGAATTAAAACCCCAGTAACGACTTCAGCGACCGCGTTTTCACGCCGCACTCCGCCCGAAAATCGCAGGCACCACACTTGGCGTCGTTCGTCAGCCGCGGCGGCGGGCCGTCGAGCGTCCGGGCGGCCTCGACCGCGGTCCGGTAGGCCGCCTTCCGACGCGTGCCGATGGAAATCTCGCGGACGATACCGTGGGTCGGGTACTCCACGAACGCGCGCTCGACGGACTCCTCGTTCTCCCACGAGAGCGCCTTCGCCGCGGCGACGAGTCGGACCGACTGGGGTTCCCAGACGCCCTGTTCCGGCGGGTCGCCGGTGAAGACCATGGCGGGCGTGGGCACGTCGAGCGACAGGACCTTGTGGACGATGCCCCGGCACTCCCTGCCCTCGGTCAACTGCTCGCGCTCGCTCGGGTCCCGAATCTCCGGCCACGCACCGTCGAACCGGTGGCGAGCGTGGTCCAGATTCGACCGGAACTCGTCGGGTTCGACCGCGAGCGGGAGAGTCGCTAACTCCTCGCGGTCGGCCGCCAGCAGGTCGCCGTAGCGAAAGGCCAGTTCCCGGCGCTCGGTAACTTCGTCGGGGACCGTTATCTCGTCCTCGCGCCGTCGGTAGTACAACTTCCGCGGGCAGTACGCCGCGGTTTCGAGATCGCTGAACGGAATCTTCGACACGCGAATGGTTCGTCCCGGCTTCGGAGATAAATCTTGACCAACTATAGACACGTTAAAGAAAGGAAGATATGTTTCTGACCGACGAAGTTATCGAGCGCCCGGCCGAACCCCTGACGGCAGAAACTCGACTAAGCCACCGATACGGAACTAGCATCCGTGCGAGCGAAGCGAGCGCGGTTCACCGCGAGCAACGCGAGCGGACCAAGGAACCGTCGAAGGAGCGTCCGAACGAAGTGAGGACCGACCGAGGCGGTGACGCCGTGTTTTTGATCGAGCTTTTGCAAGGGCGGCGCTCTCGTGCGCCGCCCGCAGGAAAAGGTCGTCTCAGAAGGAAACGTTCGTCTCCATCCCCTCGGTCGCGTCGTCCAAGCCGTCCTCTTGAACGCTCTCGGTCATTCGGTCCGAGAGTTCGCGGTCCTGAAGGATGTTCTCGAACTCGTTGCGGAACTGGTCGTTGACGGTGCGGCGCTGTCGTTTGGCCTCGACGACCCGGCGGTAGCGCCGGACCGTCGATTCGCTCACGTCGAGTTCGGCGGCGCACTCGCTGGTCGAGGAGTCCGCTTCGAGGAGGTCCCGAAGTGCGTCCAACTCGAAAGGCGCGTCTTCGTCGGCGTCGCGCAAGAGGTGGAGGTCGATGCGGGCGCGAGCCACCGTCTTGCCCAGCGAGGCGTCGCCCAACTCGCGGGCGATGTCGGCGTCGGAATCGCCCGCGTAGAAGCCGCGGACGACGGTTACGAGGTCCGTGTCCGAGAGCGTCGTGGCGAAGTCGTAGCGGTCGCGCATCTGTCCGACGACCTCCGCCAACCGGTCGTCGATAGCCGCCTCCGAATCCAGTGACCCGTGGGTCTCGACCTGCTGTTCGGTGACGGTGGATTCGTCGGTGACATCCATGAAGATGTCCCGGAGTTCCTCTGTCTTCTCGTCCATTATTTTACGATGTGGGGTGGGTCGTGATGGGTGTATAAAAACCTGTCGGCGGATGGGAACCACGCGAGCGTCGTCAACCGAAGCCCTCTTTCCGGTTGACAGTCCACGGGCGAGTATGAGTACCGACACGGCTTCAGTCGAGTTGGTCGGCGAGGAAACCGCCGAAAACGTCGCCCGCGCGGCCCTGCTGGCCGCGCTCACGGGAGCGTTCGCCTACGTCTCGTTCCCGAATCCGGTTTCACCCGCACCGGTGAGTCTGCAAGTACTGGGCGTCTTCCTCGCCGGACTCCTGCTCGGTCCGGTCTGGGGCGGCGTCTCGATGGCGCTGTACCTCGCCGCCGGAGCGGTCGGCGCGCCCGTCTTCGCTGGCGGGTCCGCCGGAGTCGCGGTGCTGTGGATTCAACCGACCAGTGGCTATCTCTGGTCGTACCCCGTCGCGGCGCTCCTCGTCGGTGCAATCGCACACGGCGGTCTCCAGTTGCGCGAGTCGGTTCCCCGCTCCATCCCGCGACTCGTCGGCGCGATGGTCGTCGGCACCGCCGTCATCTACGCCTTCGGCGTGGGCGTGATGTCGTTCGTCCTCGACATGACCCTCCAGAAGGCGTTCCTCGCCGGAGCGGCCGCCTTCATCCCCGCCGAAGCGTTCAAAATCGCGGCCGCCATCGGCGTCGTCCGGAGCGACCAAATCGTCGCCGAGTAGCGAGACGAAGACGAGACAGGGACCACAAAGAGATTCGAGGACACACGAGGACAGTTCATGATAGAGACCCGAAATCTGGTCCACCGGTACGGCGGCGCTGGCGACGCCAGCGGAGGAGACGACGAGGAGAGCGTCGAGAGCGACGGCAGTGGCGGTGACGCCAGTGACGGCGACGACCACAGACCCGCCGCAGTAGACGGCATCTCGCTCCGTATCCCGGACGGCGAGTTCGTCCTGCTGGCTGGCCCGAACGGGTCGGGCAAGTCCACGCTCGTCCGGCACTTCAACGGCCTGCTGGACCCCGACGAGGGCGAGGTGCTGGTGGACGGTACGCCCGTCGCCGACGACCTCGTGGCGGCCCGGACCAGCGTCGGGATGGTGTTCCAGCAACCCCGCGACGGGTTCGTCGCGGCCACGGTCGGCGCGGACGTGGCGTTCGGCCCGGAGAATCTGGGCCTCTCTCACGACGAGATAGACCGGCGAGTCTCCGACGCGCTCGCGGCGGTGAACATGGCGGGCCGCCGCGACGAGCGCATCGACGAACTCTCGGGCGGCGAGCGCGAGCGCGTCGCCATCGCGGGTGCGCTGGCGATGGACCCCGACCACCTCGTGCTGGACGAACCGTTCACCGGACTGGACGCGCCGGCGCGCGAGTCGGTGGTCGAGCAGTTGCGGAGTCTGAAAGCGTCGGGCACCGGCGTCCTCCTCGTGACTCACGACCTCCGGGACGCCTTCGACCTCGCGGACCGAATCGTCGCGCTCGCGGACGGGCAGGTGGCCGTGGACGAGGTGCCCGCTGACGCCCGCGAGCGGCTTCCGGACCTCGGGATTCGCGTGCCGCCGCGGGAGGTTTCCGGAAAACGGTGACGCTCAGTTACCGCCCCGGCGACTCGCTCGCCCACCGACTCGACCCCCGGAGCAAGCTGGCCTTTCAGGTCGCGTTCGCGCTCGCGGCGTTCGCGCACACGACTCCTCGGGGACTCGCCGCGCTGACCGCGCTCGTCCTCGGGGTCCTCGTCGCGTCGGGGCTGTCGGTCCGGCGGGCGCTCGCGGAGTACCGGTTCGTCTTCCCGTTCCTCGTCGCCGGACCGCTGTTCTCGGCGGCGACGCTCGGCCCGCCGTGGATTCGCTGGCAGGCCGGGTTCGACACCCTGCTCGCGAGCTATCGCGTCGTGTTGGTCCTGCTGGTGAGCGCGGCGTACCTCCGGACGACGCCGGTCAGGGACTCGCGCGCCGCGATTCAGCGCCTCGTGCCGGGGAAAACCGGGCGACTCCTCGGGACGGGCGTCGGCTTCGTCTTCCGGTTCCTGCCGGTCTTGCAGGCGGACCTCCGGCGGATTCGAGACGCCTCGGCCGCGCGACTCGGCGACCAGCAGTCGCTCGTCGCCCGGATGCGCCGGGTCGGCATCTCGGGACTGGCGCGGGCGCTCTCGCGGGCCGACCGGTTCGCGCTCGCGCTCCGGGCGCGGTGTTTCTCGTGGAACCCGACGCTTCCGCCGCTGGCGTTCTCGCGGGCCGACCTGCCGGTCTTCGGCGCGAGTCTCACGTTGCTCGCGTGGGCGGTAGTCTGAACCGTCGCCGACAGAGAACGAACGTCCTCGCCACCGGGTCGCAGTTCCGACTCCGAACCGAAGGATGCGAACAGTTCCGGAAATTAACTAATCGAGGAGGGAGCGAGACCATCAGTGTGAGTTATCTCGCACCCCGTGCCATCGACTGTCATGGGAATCCTTCGAGGCACCAAACTGGCGTTCGTCGGGGTAGTCGGTGCGGCCCTCGCGTGGTGGTTCGGAGTCGGGCCGATGCTACGAGAGTACGAAGTAGTCGAGGCGGCCCTCCGGTTGCCGGTAATCGCGCGACTCGTCGAGGAGTACGCCGCCCTCCTCGACTGGAGCGTCGGGGTCTTCGTCGCCGTCGTCGTCGCCGACCTGTTCGGCTACCTCGGGGCGCGGAACACGAATCGGAACGTCGAACTGAGTTCGACGTTGGGTGTCGGCAAAGGAGCGAGTGCAGTCGTCGCGGGAGTCGTCGTGTTGGCGTTCGAAGAACCTCTCTTCGCCGAGTTCGCGCGCCGAGCGCCCGAGGTCACGGATTTCGTTCGGACGTACCTCGGGGAGGCCGGGTTCTGCTTCGCGCTCGGAATCTGGGCCGGTGCGGTCGTCGCGGACGTGATACGGCTGTGACTCGATAGCGGGAAAACTGTAAACTCCGAGTCCGTTTTCGGCCGGGGAAGCGGGCTGAGTCGGTAAAACTTAAGCGAATCCTGTGCCCCGTGTACAACATGGCAAAATTTGTGCTGGCGCAGGCGGGGAGCGAGGCCACCCGCCCCACGTTTTGGAAGATCGGCCATCTGGGCGAGGCCATCTTCTACTACCTCGCGGCGGTGGCGATAGCCATCTTCGCCGTCGGGGCCTACCAGCGATTCGCGACCTACGCGCAGGGGACCGAATCGTGGTTCGACCGCCTCGACGACCTCACGGGGCGCATCGTCTCCGCGACGAAAATCGTCTTCTCGAACCAGAAGCAGTTCGACCGGGACCTCTACGGAGGTCTGATGCACGCGTTCATCTTCTGGGGCTTCCTGACCCTCCTCATCGGGACGACGATTCTGATGATAGACATGGACATCTGGACGAAGGCGCTCGGCCAGCCCTCGTTCTTCGAGGGCGCGTTCTACCTTTCGTACTCGCTGGTGATGGACGCGATGGGACTGCTGTTCGTCGTCGGCGTCGGCATGGCCATCTACCGTCGCTACTGGGTCCGGGAGGGTCGCCTCTGGGGCAAGCACACCTCGACGGAGGACGACCTGTTCGTCTGGACGCTCTTCCTGCTCGGCGTCGGCGGCTATCTCACCGAGGGCGTCCGCATCCTCGGCACGAGCGCGACCCGCGACGTGTCCTTCGAGACGGTGAGCTTCGTCGGTTGGTTCGTCTACGACGTGTTGCAGGTCGCGGGCGTGACCCCCGCGATGGCGACCGCGGCCTACCCCGTCATCTGGTGGTCTCACGCGCTGTTGGCGCTCGCGTTCGTCGCCGCGATTCCCTACGCCAAACCGTTCCACATGATTTCGAGCTTCGCCAACGTCGTCACGCGCGACGAGAAGGCGGGCAAGCGCCTCCCCGGCGTTCCGGACGACGCCAGCCCCGAGGAGATCGGTCACGGCTCCATCGAGGACTTCTCGTGGAAGGAACTGCTCGACCACGACGCCTGTACGAAGTGCGGTCGCTGTTCGTCGGTCTGTCCCGCGAAGGCCTCGGGCCGACCGCTCGACCCCCGCGACGTGATTCTCGACCTGAAACAGTACCGCGAGGACCTCGAAGCGGGCCGGACCGAGGAGAAAGACATCATCGCCGACGGCGGTGCCTCGGTCATCAATTCGGAGACGATGGAGTCCTGCATGTCGTGCATGGCCTGCATGGACGCCTGTCCCGTCGAAATCGAACACGTCGAGCAGTTCACGCAGATGAACCGGCGGCTCACCGAGTCGGGCCAGATGGACAAAAACGTCCAAGACGCGATGATGAACGTGTTCCAGAACGGCAACACGTTCGGCGAACCCCAGCGCAAGCGCCCCGACTGGGCCGACGAGTTGGACTTCGAGATTCCCGACGCGCGCGACGAATCCGTCGAGTATCTG
Source organism: Halorussus salinus (assembly GCF_004765815.2). Classification (NCBI taxonomy): domain Archaea; kingdom Methanobacteriati; phylum Methanobacteriota; class Halobacteria; order Halobacteriales; family Haladaptataceae; genus Halorussus; species Halorussus salinus. Next base: position 609,916 of record NZ_SBIS02000007.1, read on the forward strand.
TGGTACGTCGGCGACTACCCGAGCTTCGACGAGCGCAACCGGAAGGTGGCCCGCTCGTTGGCGACCATCCTCGAGGAGTCCGGCGTCGAGTACGGCATCCTCTACGACGACGAGCAGGCCGACGGCAACGACGTGCGCCGCGTCGGCGAGGAGGGCCTCTACGAGATGCTGGTCGAGGACAACGCCGAGGCCATCCAGAACTGCGACTACGACAAAATCGTCTGCACGGACCCCCACAGCTACAACACCTTCAAGAACGAGTATCCCGAGTTCGAGGAGTGCGACTGGACCGAAGACGACGTGTTCCACTACACGCAGGTCGTCGAGAACCTGTTCCGCAAGTTGGGTCTCTCGGGCAACGAACTCGACTACACCGTCACCTACCACGACCCCTGTCACCTCGGCCGGTACAACGACGAGTACGAGGCACCCCGCGAAATCGTGAAAGCGACGGGCTGTGAGCTGGACGAGATGCCCCGCAACCGCGACGATTCGTTCTGTTGTGGCGGCGGCGGTGGCGGCCTCTGGATGGACTTCGAGGAGGACCCCAAGCCGAGCGAGGAGCGCCTGCGCGAGGCGCTGAACGACACCGACGCGGGAGGCCGCGTCGAGAAGTTCGTCGTCGCCTGCCCGATGTGCATGACGATGTACGAGGACGGCCGCAAGACCGGCGGCTACGAGGAGGACATCGACATCGTGGACGTGTCGGAACTCCTCGTGGAGGCCATCGGCCGGAAAGAGCAGGTCGAAGTCGCGGCGGACTGAACTGGGACCGACCGAATCCGACCAACCAATTCGACCGACCGAACCGCGACCGACTACGCCGCGATTTCCGCCGGGTCGAGTCGCGGAACGAGACCGTCGAAATCGTCGTCGAACGCCAGCACCGCGTCGAAACCGTGTTCTTCTATCAGCGCAACCGTGGACGCGTCGGTGAAACTGAGGTCGTGGTCCCGGTAGCGGTCGAAGACCGCGACCGACCGGTCGAACAACTCCTCGGAGATGGTGACGAAATCTATCGCGTCGGGGTATCGGTCGCGGCCGAGAATTCGGTCTCCGACGACGGCCGCCTCCCGGAAACTGTTCGTTCGGCTACGAACGAGCGTCACCGTCTCGTCGTAAACGTAATCCGTCGTGTACGGACGACCGAACTCGCCGGACGTAACTCTCGACAGCGCCGCCGTCGCTATCTCGTGATTCGCGTTCGTTCTGGACGGCGCAGAAGACGCCGGTGTCGATGACGACGCTCATTTCCCGTACAGCGTCCGGTCTATCTCGTCTTCGGAGGTTTCGACGCCCCAGTCGCTCGTTCCTGCGAGAAAGGCGTCCCGCTCATCTTCCGAGAGACCTTCCCAGTCGTCGGAATCGGACTCACCCGCGTCGCGGAACGACGCGACGAACGCCGCCTTCGAGTCGTACCCCTCGCCGACGAGTCGGTCGAGGAGTTCCCGCTGGCTCACCTCCCGGCCGGTGGCCTCCTCGACCGCCGCTTGCAGTTGCTCTAATCGTCGCTTCGTCCGGTCCGAAACGTCCACCGACGAACTCATGCTATCAAACTGTTGTCCGTTTTCGTATTTGAAGGTTCGCCCAAAAACGACGACTGCCGCACCCATCGCGGCAGAGGTGCGCTCGCGTGAGTTCATTGCATGGCACGCGATGAATCGGCACGCGAGCGCAAATCGACCTACGAACCGAGCGTTGTTAGGTCTGACGCCTACCAGTTCGGAGAGAAACGCGCGGGGATAGCACGAGGAGTTCGTCGGGAGCAGAGAACGACCGGGGTTAGAGGAACCCGAAGAAGCCCTGCCCGGCCAAATAGAGCGCGGCCACCGCGAGCCACGACTGGAAGACGAGCGTGCCCAGCGCCGAGAGGAGAACGAACTCCCAGTCGCGCATCTCGGCGAACCCGGCCGGAACGGTGAGCATCCCGCGAGTGAACAGCAGGGCGTTGCTGACCGGGACGATGATTCGGCCCCACTTCTGGAACCAGCCGTCGAAGCGGTCGAGTTGCTCCTCGTCGATTCGGAACCACCGCTTTTTCAGCAGGTACTCGCGGCCGCCCCGCTTGGCCAGCGAGAACAGCGCGAACTGGCCGATGGTCGCGCCGACGACCGCGACGAGGATGACCGCGGCGATGGCGTCGTAGTCGCTCGCGGAGTCGGCCAGCAAGGTGACCCCGATGGGGACGAGGCTCTCGCTCGGCGCGAAATAGAGGAGCATCGCGCCCTCCAAGATGAGGATGAGAAACAGCGCGAGCAGGCCGTACTGGTCGAGCCACGCTCGGGCTAGCTCCTCGTTGCCGACGAAGAACAGGCCGACGCCGACCACTGCCGCGAGGACGATGCCCACGGTCAGTAGGACGACGCCGTTGTCGGCCAGAAACTCCCGGACGCGGCCGGGTTCGGTCGCGTTCGACAGCAACACGCCTCCGAGGACGATTACGACGAACCCGAGCGCGACTGGCGCGTCGGGAGCGACGAGAGCGGGCGGGGACAGCATTCGTGAGTGTCGTATCGACTGGGCGTAGTAAATGCGTTGTGACCCCGACCGAGTAGGAATCGCCGACGGACCCCGAACAGGAGCGGTGAATCGACGCCGAGGAGACCGGCGAATCGCCGCGAAGGGGTCGCCGCGAGCGACGCGGTTTTGAGACCCGCGGCGCAAGTGCCGACATGGACCTCACCGACCGGCCCCGCCGCCTCCGGCGGGACGGAATCCGCGAGATGGTCAGCGAGACCGACGTAGACGCCAGCGACCTCATCGCGCCCGTGTTCGTGGACGCGACGACCGACCAGCGAGTCCCTATCGAGACGATGCCGGGCCACGAGCGCGTCCCGGTCGAGGAGGCCGTCGCGCGCGTCGAGGAGGTACTCGAAACCGGCGTCGAGGCGGTCATGCTCTTCGGCATCCCCGAGTCGAAAGACGAGCGCGGGACTCGGGCGTGGGCCGACGACGGCGTGGTGCAGGAGGCGACGCGGCGCGTCACGAGCGAAACCGACGCCTACGTCATCACGGACGTGTGCCTCTGTGAGTACACGAGTCACGGCCACTGCGGCGTACTGGAAGAAAACGTAAGCGAGAGTCTGAGCGAGCGCGAGGCCCGCCTCACGGTGAAGAACGACGAGACGCTAGACTTGCTCGGGAAGATTGCGACCTCCCACGCCGAGGCTGGCGCAGAGATGGTCGCGCCCTCGGGCATGATGGACGGGATGGTCGGCGCGATTCGGGAATCGCTGGACGCCGCGGGCTTCCCGGACGTGCCAATCATGAGCTACGCCGCGAAGTACGAGTCGGCGTTCTACGGTCCCTTCCGCGACGCGGCCGACGGCGCGCCCCAGTTCGGCGACCGGCGACACTACCAGATGGACCCCGCGAACCGCCGGGAGGCCAGCCGCGAGGTCAGTCTCGATGTCGAACAGGGCGCGGACGTGCTGATGGTCAAGCCCGCGCTCCCCTATCTCGACATCGTGGCCGACCTCCGCGAGGAGTTCGACCGTCCAGTCGCGGCCTACAACGTCTCCGGGGAGTACGCGATGCTCCACGCCGCCAGCGAGAAGGGGTGGCTCGACTTGGAGGAGGTGGCGATGGAGTCGCTGGTGTCCATCAAGCGGGCGGGCGCGGACCTGATTCTGACGTACTTCGCGGAGGACGTGGCGGAACAGCTTTGAATCGCCGAGCGGCCCTTTTCGTCGGCTTCAGTAATATCACTCCTCGTCCGCCAAGAAATCGGCCTGCACAAAATATAATCAGTAGTAGCTCAAATAATCCTGTAATGGCTGAACACACTGGCGAACCGTCCGTTCCGTCGCCGCTGGACGACTACCGAGCGAAAACGGAGAGTCGGAGCGCCTTGGACCGTGTGTCGATACTCGTCCCGAATCTGACCGAGAAGACTACCGTGGCGGAAGTCGCAGACAACGCCGACGTGTCGAAAGAGACCGCCAGAAAGCATCTGAACCACTTCGAGAACTGGAACGTGCTTGTCCGGACCGGAAAGAACCCGGAGACGTTCGTCCGGAACGAGTCGTACTTCGACTGGCTCAGGGTCGATACGCTCCAGCGCGAGCAGTCCGTCGAAGAGCTACAGGAGACCCTAAGCGAACTCGCGGAGGAAGACGAGCAGTTCGCCGAGGAGTTCGACGTGGATTCGCCCAGAGACGTAGATATTTTGAGTGGAGGGTACGAGAATGCGGGAGAGTCGGCGGAGAAAATCCGACGGTGGCAGAGCGTCCGCGACCGGATGGACGACGTGGCGGCCGCGCTCCGAAACGAACTCGACCTCGGTTCGACTGCTCCGCGGGACGATAGTTCCGGAAACCGTCTCCGGATTTCGGAATAAGTATATTTAAATTGTGTAGTCAAAATAGTCTAACTAGCGTCGTGAGTCGAGCGCCAGTAGACGACCGGGTGTTGCGCGACATCGCCGACGAGTGGCGAGGACTAACTTGGGTGACGGCTATCGCTGTCCGACCGCGAAATAAACCGAAGAAGGCGGTCATCGAACTCGAATCCGACTATTACCCGAGTGAAGTCCGACAAGTATCGGTCGAGTTCGAGGTACTGATAAGCGGAGACTTCTTCGCCACGTATCGTGAGGTCTGGGACCGAGAGGCCGACGATTACCGGTGTCGATGGGACCGGCACCCGAACGACCACAACTCCAGAGACCACTTCCACGAACCGCCGGACTGCGAACGGGCGATAGACAGAGACGACTTTCCGAAGTACCCGTACCAGATGACCGAACTCGTTCTCCGGTTCGTAGAGCGCCGACGCGGGACGGCGTTCGAGGAGTCACGACTCGACTGACGTTTCGACGCCCGAGATGCTCGGTTTCTCGCGCGCGTCGCCGACTCGTGGGATACCCTGCCAGTCGCGGACCCCGGCCTACGAACGTCAGGAAATCGACCGCCCGAACGTCCGCTTTCTGGACGGAATACAACCTTATATCCGTATTATCCGATTTTAAATCGGACGGTCGTCTACCGCAGACACGATATTCTGTATATCTTCAACACTTACCCTTATGTACTGCTTTGCCGTCACACTATATCGTGAGCGAACACACGAACTCGGTGGAATTCGAGATATTCCTGAACAGTCGTCCAGACGATTTGGTGGAGATGCCGACCGAGGAGGGAGAGAGATGCTAGATGCACCCATGCAGGTGGACCCCTCGTCGATAGCCAGCGGGGTCAACAACGTCTGGGTCCTGACCGTGACCTTCCTCATCTTCTTCATGCACGCGGGCTTCGCGATGCTGGAGGCCGGGCAGGTTCGGTCGAAGAACGTCGCCAACCAGTTGACGAAGAACATGCTGACGTGGAGCGTCGGCGTGCTGGTCTACTTCCTCGTCGGCGCGGGCATCTCGTCGGTCGTCGGCGGGGCCGCCGACCCCTTCGCCTACGTCTCGGGCGGCTCGGACTCGTGGATAGGCTGGCTCTTCGGCGCGGTGTTCGCCATGACCGCGGCGACCATCGTCTCCGGCGCTGTCGCGGGCCGCGCGAAGCTCCGGGCCTACGTGAGCTACACCGTCCTGCTGGCGGCGGTCATCTACCCGGTCGTCGTCGGCTTCACGTGGGCTGGCGGCTTCCTGAACGACATCGGACCGGGCTTTCAGGACTTCGCGGGCGGCGTCATCGTCCACGGGATGGGCGGCATCGCGGGCCTGACCGCGGCGTGGATTCTCGGCCCCCGGATGGACCGCTACGACGACGACGGCTCGGTCAACGTCATCCCCGGCCACTCCATCACCTTCGCGGTACTCGGGACGCTCATCCTCTGTTTCGGCTGGTACGGCTTCAACGTCGGCACGGCCGCGAGCGTCTTCGTGGTCGAGAACGGGACGCTCGCGCTCGGCGCGTTCGCCGACACGGTGGGCCGCGTCGCGCTGACCACCACGCTGGGCATGGCCGCGGGTGCAATCGGCGCGAGCGCCGTCTCGCTGGTCAAGACGAAGAAAGTCGATACGCTCTACGTCGCCAACGGAATGTTGGCCGGACTGGTCGGCATCACCAGCAACACGAACGGGATTACGTGGGTCGGCGCGCTAGTCGTCGGCCTGCTGGCTGGCGGACAGCTTCCGGTCGTCTTCGAGTTCGTGGAGAAGAAGCTGAAGATAGACGACGTGTGCGCGGTCTTTCCGGTCCACGGCTCGGCGGGTCTCCTCGGGGCGCTCGCGTTCCCCTTCTTCGCCATTCCGGGCTACGAGGTCAGCTTCGTCGCCCAACTGGTCGGCGTCTCGGTCATCGCGCTGTGGACGGTCGCCGGGACCGGACTCGTCTTCGGCGTGTTGAAACTGCTGGGACAGGCCCGCGTCAGCGCGGAACACGAGCGCGAGGGCCTCGACATCGCGGAACACGGCGTGGACACCTACCCCGAGTTCGGCGGGCCCGACGTGGACGCGGGCGCGGTCAGAACTGACGGTAGCGGTGTCGTCCGCGCGGACGGTGCGGGCGACCCGCCCAACGCGGGGAAGATCAAGATGGTCACGGCCGTCGTCCGGCCCGACCGCCTCAGCAACGTCAAGACCGCCCTCGCCCAAGTAGGCGCGCCGAGCCTCACGGTCACGAACGTCTCGGGCCGCGGGAGCCAGCCCGCCAAGACCGGCCAGTGGCGCGGCGAGGAGTACACCGTGGACCTCCACCAGAAGGTCAAAGTCGAGTGCGTCGTCGCCGACGTGCCCGCCGACGAGGTAGTCGAAGCCATCCGCGAGGCCGCCGACACGGGCGAGCCGGGCGACGGCAAGATATTCGTCGTGCCGGTCGAGGACGCCTGTCAGGTCCGGACCGGCGTCCGCGGTCCGGAAGCGGTGTAGCGCACTCCCGAACGCCTCCTCTCTTTCCGGTCCGCGAAAGTTTATTATCGCGGTCCGAGTCTCGATTCACGATGAACAACGGGGAAGTGACCGACGGCGGCGAGCCTCTCGTCGATTTCCTGCGGTCGAAGGCCGGAGATTCACTGCGAGGCGTCATCAGATACGACAGCGACGACTACCGGTTCCTCTACGTCCGAACCGACGTTACCGAGGCCTACGGCGGAACGTCGAATTTCGAGGCGGTGGTCAGACAGTACCGGGAAGCCGAGCCGACCGAGTCCAAGCAGGAGGGGACCCTCTACGCCGGAAACCATCACGTCACGGTCCGGCTGTACGACGACGCCGCGATTCTTCACTTCCCGCAGGGCGAGGAGTACGGAACCATCGTGAGCGTGGACCCGAACGTCGCGCAGGGGCTATCGACGTTCACGTACGACTGTCTCGAACGCATCTTTCGGGATTCCCCCCAGCGAATCTCGAACGTGCCCGACTGGTAGCGCGCCGCGGCCCGGAGCCAACGTATATCCCGTCTCGCCGGGAAACACTCGCCATGGTCGAGAAACAGACTACCGCTCGGTCCGCCGACCGCCCTCCCGCTACCGGCAGGCGTCCGCCCGACGACGACCCCAACACACTGATGAACGCTATCGTCGGTGCCGTCGTGACGGTCGTCACCGCGCCCGCGCTCCCGTTCGCGGCCATCGCTGGCGGCGGGGTCGCGGGCTACTTGCAGGGGACGGACCTCGGAGACGGCGCGAAGGTCGGTGCCATCTCCGGCGCGCTGGCGGCGGTTCCGGCGTTCTTCTTCGCGTGGTTCGTCGCGGCCTTCCTCCTGCTCGGCGCGGACCCAGTTCTCGCAGTCACGAGCGTCTTCGCGGTTCTCCTCTTCGTGGTCGTCGCTGGCTACCTCGTCGGTGCCGGGGCGCTCGGCGGCGCGCTCGGCGCGTACCTACACCGGGAACTCTGAGCCGAATCGGACCGGGCACCCCGACCTGCTCGAATCGGGTCCCGACTGACCCGCCCGAACGGGACGAGGACGGACGTACCATTTTTATAAACTCGTCCCGAGGAGGTTCCGATAACAGTGTCCGACGCCGAGACCGGTGGCGCGTTGCCCGTGTCGCCCGAATCGCTGGCCGACGAGACGAACGTCCTCGTCGCCGGAGAGCCGTTCACGCGCAAGCGCGAGGTGATGCTCGAACTGTTGGACACGCCCGACCGAGGAGCCATCCTCGCGACGACGAAACTGAGCGCGGCCCGACTCAAGCAGGCGTTCGACCGGCGGTACGACGCCGCGGCGTGGGACCTCCGGTTCGTGGACTGCGTGAGCAAGGGGCGGTCGGTCGAGGCCGTCCGGGAGACCGAGACGGTCCGGTACGTCGCCGACCCCGGCGACCTGACCGGCATCGGCATCGAACTCTCGGGGTTCATGCAGGAGTTCTACCACCGCGACGACTTGGCGCGCGCCCGACTCGGCTTCGACTCGCTGTCGCCGGTCCTGATGTACGCCGACCTGCGTCGGGTCTACCAGTTTCTCCACGTCGTCACCGGCCGCATCGCCAGTTCCGGCTTCGCGGGCGTGTTCACCCTCGATACGGTCCGCGGGGACCGGCAGGCGGCCGACCGACTGATGCAGGTGTTCGACGCGCTCGTGGAAGTCAGAGAGACCGACGACGGCGAGCAGTTGCGCGTCCGCGGCGGCGACTTCGGCCCGAAGACGTGGACCGAGTTCTGAGGCTGGAGAGACGAGACTCGTCGTGCAGTCCGACCTATTCGTCCTGAAGGTGCCGTTTCGCCAAATCCACGATGGGCGACTCGCGCCGGTCGAAGACGAACGCCAGCCCGGACCACTCCCGGTAGGGGAAGTGGGCGACCTGCACGTTCTCGTACCAGCGAATCGTTGCGTCGAGCGTCCCGAAGTCGAACAGCGGTCGCTCGCGCGGCGGGTCGCCCAGCCCCTTCATCACGATGGTCTCGATGCGCGCTTCGAGTTCGTCGTCGGTGTACTGCTCGCGCACGTCCTCGCGGACGAAGAGTACGTCCGACTCGTCGCCGCTGAACCGGACCGCGAGCCGGAGCGGCGCGTCGGTCTGGTCGCGGAGTTGGTCGATGAGTCCCCGCACGTCGGTCTTTACGTCCTCCAAATCGTCCGAGATGTCGTCGAGTTCTTCGTCCAGATTCTCCTGTGGCTCCTGTGGCGCATCGACCATGTTGGACCAACCGAGGAGCGGTCGGAGTATAACAGTTGTTGTAAGCCGCGGGGTGTCGGGGACGAGCGCGCGACGACTCGAAATCCGCGCTCCGGTTCGGCGTGGCGTGGAGTGGACGAATCGGTCGGAAAGATATTGTGCGTCCGACGACTGACTGCCGGACACGAAGATGGGACGGTCTATCGAGCTGTCGGGGAACTCGGTCGTCTACCTCTTCTACGCCTCCTCGCTGGCAATCGTGCCGGTTCTGACCTACTTCGTGGTGTTGCCCCTCGACGGCCTCGACAGCGTTCTGGCCGCCATCCTGCTGGCGGCGTTGGTACTCGTAGCGGCGGTAGACTGCTGGTACTGGAAGACCGGGAAACTGAGCGACCACCTCACCGCGGCCGCGAGGAGGAGACTCTACGACATCACGTACGACCCGTTTGCCGACCCCGGACGCGCGGCCGGACGGAGTTGGAGGGCGGCGATTCGTCGCTCGCTCGGCGGGGACGACGACGAGGAGTGACCGGTCGGTCGCCGAGACAGAAATGGACTTCACGCAGGAGTCCGAAGTCCGGACCATGCACGACGCGAACTCCCGCGAGTTGTACGACCGGGCGCTCTCGGTTCTGCCCGGCGGGGTCAACTCCCCGGTCCGGGCCGTCCGACCCTACCCCTTCTTCGTCGAGCGCGGCGACGGCGCACACGTCGTGGACGCCGACGGGAACAAGTTCGTAGACTACGTGATGGGCTACGGCCCCCTGCTTCTGGGCCACGACCTGCCCCAAGAGGTCGAGTCGAGGATTCAGTCCCAACTCTCGGACGGGCCGATGTACGGCGCGCCCGCCGAGGTCGAGGTCGAACTCGCGGAGTTCATCGCGCGCCACGTCCAGAGCGTCGAGATGCTCCGGTTCGTCAACTCCGGCACCGAGGCGACCACCTCCGCGGTCCGCCTCGCGCGGGGCTACACCGGCCGAGACAAGGTGGTCGTGATGCAGGGCGGCTACCACGGTGCCCAAGAATCGACGCTCGTGGAGGGCAAGACCGGCGGCACCGGGTCCCCGAGTTCGGCCGGGATTCCCCAATCCTTCGCCGAGGAGACCATCACCGTCCCCTTCAACGACGCGGAGGCCGTCCGCGAGGTATTCGAGGCCCACGGCGACGACATCGCGGCGATTCTCACCGAGCCGATTCTGGGCAACTGCGCGTCGGTCGGGCCTGTAGAGGGCTACCTCGACAGCCTGCGCGAGATTACCGACGACCACGGCGCGCTCCTGATTTTCGACGAGGTGATGACCGGGTTCCGCGTCGGCGGGCTTCAGTGCGCCCAAGGCAAGTTCGGCGTCACGCCCGACCTGACGACGTTCGCCAAGGTCATCGGCGGCGGGTTCCCCGTGGGCGCAATCGGGGGTCCCGCCGAAATCATGGAGTCGTTCACGCCGACCGGCGACGTGTTCCAAGCGGGCACCTACTCGGGCCACCCGCTCTCGCTGACCGCCGGACTGGAGATGCTCCGCTACGCCGCCGAAAACGACGTGTACGACCACCTCGCCGACCTCGGCGAACAGATGCGCTCGGGGCTGACCGACCTCCTCGAAGACCACGCGCCCGAGTACACCGTCACGGGCTACGACAGCATGTTCAAGGTCGTCTTCACCCGCGACGGCCCCCGCGACCGGCAGGGCCAGTGCGATGCCGGATGCCGACAGGACCCCGACTGCCCCCGGTTCGACTACTGTCCGAAGAACAAGGCAGACGTAAACGCCGCCGAGACCGAGCGGTGGGAGCGCCTGTTCTGGCCCGCGATGCGCGACGAGGGCGTCTTCCTGACGGCCAACCAGTACGAGTCGCAGTTCATCAGCTACGCCCACACCGAGGAGGACGTAGCGGAGACGCTGGAAGCGTACAAAGAAGCGCTGTAGCGACCGGCGTATTGTAGTGACCTCCACCACCGTAACGTAGCGTCGCTGTGCGGGTAGGTCACGCGAGCCGTTCGGCCCACCGTCGCACGATTATTGCCGCTGTCCGCCGACCGCGTTCCGGCAAATATTTTATATTTCTCTCCGAAGTCGGCGCGTAGATGACCGACGAGACGCGGCGCGTGACCGTTCGGTCCCGGTGGGCGACGGGAGTCGAACTGGGCGTCCTCGGGTGGCCCGCGACGTTCGGAGCAGTCGGACTCGGGTTCTTCGTTCCGGGTCTCGGCGTGGAGAGCGGCGAGTTCGCCGAGACGTTAGCACTGCTGGCGGTCCTCTCGCTCGTCGTCGGAGTCGCACTCCGACTGTTGCTCGCAGTGACGCTCTACTTCGACGCGACGCGAGTGTACGAGTCGGACGCCGACTGGGACCCGTCGCCGGTGGTGTACGCGCTCGGCGGTCTCTTTCTCGCGTCGCTGACCGGTCTCGTCTACCTCCTCAAGCGCCACGACTACGTCGAACCGCCCGCGGTCCGTGGGGGTTGGTGGTACGGCGTGGGTGGAGCGTTCGCCGCGATGGTCCTCGTTCCGACGGCGACGTTACTCGTCGGTTCGACGGGAATCCAGCTGTCGAACGAGGCGATGGCGACGTTTCCGGAGTTCGGACTGTCGCTACTTCTCTGCGGCGTGCTACCGATTGCGATATACAAAGATGCCGTCTACGTGCGCGCCACCGACCGCCGCTGGTCGCCGAACCCGGTCGTCTACCTGCTGGGGACCTTCGTCACCGCCTTCCTGCCGGTCGTTCCGGCCGTCGTGAGCGGCTACTACCTCTACAAACGCCACGAACACGTCGGCACGCCCTGACGGCGCGGTTCGGAGTGCGACACCGGTTTATCGCTTCGTTCCTAACACGACGCCATGAGCAGTGAACGGACCAACCGGGGCCGGATACGACGCCGCCAGTCCCACCACTGGTACTGGGTGGCCGCCATCCCCGCGGGCTTTCTCCTCTGGGTCCTGACGGTCGGGTGGCTCGCGCTCGCCTCGTCGTGGGAGGCGTTCGGGTTCGGTACCGACCTCGTGAACCTCTCGCTGGTCGCGCTCGGAGTGCCCTTCGCCTTCCTGACGGCGTACTTCCCGGTGGCGGTCTACCGGGACGCCGACTACGTGAACCGCACGAGCGGGCAGTGGGCACCCAACCCGATGCGACAGGCGCTGTTGGCCGCGCCCGGAATCGTCCTGCTGGTCGCCGTCGCGGTGGCGGCGGCGGTGTACGACCTCCCGCCGACGTGGCCGGTCGTGGCCGGATTCGCGGCCAGCGTTCCCTTCGCGCTCTACTACCTCAAGGAGCGCCGCGAGCGCGTCGGGACACCCGACGTGCCGTGGTGACGCGCGAAATTAGTGAATCGGCTCGACGACGAGGTGCGCGTTTTCGAGGTACGGCCGCTTCTCTCGACCGTCGGCTTCGAAACCGACGACGCCGTGTTCCGCGAGCGTGCCGAGGTCGCGGCTGACCTGTGCCTTGTCGCGTTCGACGCGCCGAGCGAGTGCGCGGACCGATTCGACCTCCTCGCGGTCGAGAACGTCGATCAACTCGCGGCGCTTCTCGGTCAGGACTCGTTCGGCGCTCTCGTGACTGAGGACGTGGGCACCGTCCATCCCACCCATCGCCAGCGCTCTGGCCATCTGTGCCCGACGCTCTACGCGTTCGGCGTCGTCTTCGGGAGCGTTCTCGGTGGCGTCGCGTTGCGTGGATTCAGACATTAGTCTCTCCTCTTACTGTTGAGTTCTTCGCACAACGGTATAAACGTTCGGCGGGTCGAATTTCAAATACCATGAGGGCACACGCTGGTTTGCAGGTCCGCCGCCGACCGGAGCTTGCGGGTCGGTCGTGACCGAAAGCGGAGACGGAGCTATCCCGAGTGAGAGTACGTGCCTACGTTCAATTATCGGTACGGTGTCGGAAGCTATCGGGCGAAGGAGTATCAAATCGGTGTCCGTGCCGAGCCGGAGGTATACGACAGGGAGTCGTTCGCGGTAGTCCTGTTCTACACCCGTTCCAACGGCGAATACGTCGAAGTGGCGAAGATAGACGACAGCGAACACGAGGAGGGTACCGTCCACTTCGACCGCTACTACCGGGCCGACGGAGCGAACCGGAAGGATTTCGACGTAGACGTAGACTCGCTGTTCGAGGCCGAAGATCTCGTCAAGGACAACTGGCGTCGGTACGCTCGACTCTACGAGGAGAACCACGAGGGACAAGACTGACCCGCGAACTGGCCCCTGCCACAAGAACGAACAAGTGTTTCAACCTCCGACGCCGACCCTCTCCTATGAGCAACCACGGCACCGAGATACGCCTCGCCACGCGGGGGTCGGACCTCGCGCTCCGGCAGGCGGGCGAAGTGAAGGCGGCACTGGAAGACCGACGCTTCTCGGTCGAACTGGTCGAAGTCGAGACGACCGGCGACGAGATTCAGGACGAACTCATCCACCGACTCGGCAAGACCGGCGCGTTCGTCCGGAGTTTGGACCAGAAGGTAATCGACGGGGAACTGGACGGCGCGATTCACTCGATGAAGGACATGCCGACCGAGAGTCCCGAAGAACTAGTCGTCGCGGCCATCCCCGAGCGCGCGAGCGCCAACGACGTACTCATCACGCCCGACGGGACGCAACTGGACGAGCTACCGGAGGGCGCGACGGTCGGCACGTCCAGCCTCCGGCGGAAGGCCCAACTGCTCCACCGTCGGCCCGACCTGAACGTCGAACCGCTCCGGGGGAACGTGGACACCCGCGCCGAGAAGCTCCTCGCGCCCGCGCTGCAGGCAGAACACGAGCGCCGGACCGAGGCCGAGAAGGAGAAGCAGTCCGACAAGGCGATGGCCCAGAAGGGCCACAAGAAGGAGTACGAGGGCGAGTTCGACCGGACCGTCGAGGAGTGGTTCAACGACCTCGCCGAGGTCGAGCGCCGGGCACTCGAACGGGAAGTCGAGACCCAGTTCGACGCCATCGTCCTCGCGCAGGCCGGACTGGAGCGTAGCGGTCTCGCCCACCACCTCGAATACGTGGAACTGCCCAAAAGCGAGTTCGTGCCCGCGCCGGGGCAGGGCGCGCTCGCGGTGACGGCGCTCGACGGCGACCTCGCGGAAGACCTGAACACGGTGCTGGACCACCCGCGGACCCGCGTCGAGACGACCGTCGAACGGACCCTCCTCGCGGAGTTGGGCGGCGGATGCGTCGCGCCGATGGGCGTCCACGGCCTGATTCAGGGCGAGAACGTCCACGTGGACGTGCAGGTGTTCTCCCAAGACGGCTCGGAAATCGTGGAGGCGAGCCGTGACGTGCCCGTCGAGAACCACGTCTCGGCCGCCAAGGACCTCGCCGCGGACCTCGCCGAGCGCGGTGCCGACGACCTCATCGCCGCCGCAAAGCGCGACGAGACGCCCGAAGCGAAACGCGACGCGGGGCGATGACGAGCGGAACCCGACGCGACGTGCGCGCGGCCGTCTTCCGCCCGGACGACGAACGACTCGCCGCGGCGGTCGAACTGCTGGACTCACTCGGTGCCGACCCGGTGGCCGACCCGATGCTGGAGGTCCGGCCGACTGGCGACGCGCCCGCCGACGGCGCGTACGTGATTCTGACGAGCAAGACCGGCGTGGAGTTGGCCGCCGACGCGGGGTGGGACCCCGGCGACGCGACCGTCTGCGCAATCGGCGAGAGTACCGCCGACGCGCTCCGCGACGCTGACTACGAGGTGGACCTCGTTCCCGACGAGTACTCCTCGTCCGGACTGGTCGAAGCGCTCGGTAGCGAAGTCGAAGGCGAGCGCGTCGAAGTCGCCCGGAGCGACCACGGGAGTGAAGTCCTGACCGACGGTCTCCGGGACGCCGGAGCGGCCGTAAACGAAACTACGCTATATCAATTGGTCCGGCCGGAGGGGTCGGGCGAGTCCGCCGCACTCGCCGCCGAGGGCGGTCTCGACGCCGCTCTGTTCACTTCTTCGCTGACGGTGGCCCACTTCTTGGACGCCGCCGAGGAGCGCGGCGTCCGCGAGGAGGCAATCGAGGGGCTGAACGAGGCGGTCGTCGGCGCTATCGGCGAACCGACTCGGGAGACGGCCGAGGCGGAGGGCATCGAAGTTGACGTGGTTCCCGAGGTCGCCGACTTCGAGGAGTTGGCCTGCGAGGTCGTGGAAGCGGCCGCGCCGACGTACCACGAGTAGCGATTCGCTGGCGACGCCGGTTCTCGAACCGCTGTTTGGCGGATTTTCACCGTCGATTGGATGCGGCCGGTGACGCGGACCACCGGCGAACGCTCGGCGACTCCTCTCGCAGGACGCGCCGCGGTCGCGCTCGCGTTCTCGCGGTCACGAGGACCGCGTCAGCACGCGCCGGTCCGAAACGTGGAGCGAGTGCCGGAGGTCGGAATCCCGCCACCTAACGTCCGAAACGAGCGAGACACAGAACTTTATACGTAATAGCGACTTACCTCTCCCCGAATGGCTTCCGCTGGTCCCGTCCCCGCCCTCGCCGACCGCGCCGCTCGATGCGCCGACCGACTGCGGGACGCCGACGAGGTGTTGCTCGCGTCCCACATCGACGCCGACGGCCTGACGAGTGCCGCGATAGCCTCCTCGGCGCTCGAACGCGCCGGAATTCCGTTCGAGACCGTCTTCAGCAAGCAGTTGGACGCCGAGGAGATAGCGTCCATCGCGGCGACCGACTACGAAACCGTCCTCTTTACCGACTTCGGGAGCGGCCAGTTGGACATCATCGCGGACCACGAGAAGGCGGGCGATTTCACGCCCGTCATCGCCGACCACCACCAGCCAGCCGACCCCGACACGGAGTTCCACCTGAATCCGCTCCTGTTCGACGTGGACGGGTCGTCGGAACTCTCGGGCGCGGGCGCGGCGTACGTCCTCGCACGCGCGTTGGAGTCTAACGGGACCGACAACCGCGACTTGGCTGGACTCGCGGTCGTCGGTGCGGTCGGCGACATGCAGACCACCGACGGCGAGCTGGTCGGCGCGAACCAGTCCATCGTCGCGGAGGGCGAGGAGGCGGGCGTCGTCGAATCCCGGACCGACTTGGCGATGTACGGCAAGCAGACCCGCCCGCTCCCGAAGATGCTGGAGTATTCGAGCGACACGCGCATTCCCGGCATCACGAACAACGAGAACGGTGTCCTCCGATTTTTGGACGGACTCGACGTGCGACTCAAGGACGACGACGGCGAGTGGCGCTGTTGGGTGGACCTGACCGAGGAGGAACGGAGTACCGTCTCGAACGCGCTCATCCAGCGCGCGCTCTCGAAGGGCGTCTCCCCCGACAAAATCGACCGACTCGTCGGAACTGCCTACACCCTCACCGACGAACCCGAGGGGACCGAACTCCGGGACGTGAGCGAGTTCTCGACGCTCCTGAACGCGACGGCCAGATACGAGCGCGCCGATGTGGGACTCGCGGTGTGTCTAGGCGACCGCGACGGCGCACTCGACCAAGCAAGAGAACTCCTGCGGAACCACCGCCGGAACCTCTCCGAGGGACTCCAACTCGTCAAGCGCGAGGGCGTCGAGACCGAGGAGAACGTCCAGTGGTTCCACGCCGAGGACCGCATCCGCGAGACCATCGTCGGCATCGTCGCCGGGATGGCGGTCGGGGCCGAGGGCATCGACCGCGGGACGCCCATCCTCGCGTTCGCGGAGAAGACCGAGGAGAGCGACGAGGAGGGCGGCGAGGTGACGGAGGTCAAAGTCTCGGCGCGCGGCACGCCCTCGCTCACCCGCCGGGGTCTGGACCTCTCGGTCGTGATGCGCGAGGCCTCCCAAGCCGTCGGCGGCGACGGCGGCGGGCACAACGTCGCCGCGGGCGCGACGGTGCCCAAGGGGACCGAAGACGAGTTCGTCGCGCTCGCCGACGAATTGGTCGGCGAGCAGTTGGGCTGATTTCGAGACCGTTCCGGACTACTCGACGTACTCGGTGAGAACGTCCTTCGCCGTGTCGCCGAGATTCTGCACGTCCTCGCTCGTGAGGTGGAACTTCGGCTCCCAGTCGGAGAGGCCGAGGTAGTCGCTGACGACGAACATCGCGGCGGCGTCCGCGCCGCGGTAGTCGGCGACCGCGAACACCGCCGAGGCCTCCATCTCGACGGTGAGGACGCCTTCGTTGGCGTACTCCTCGACCTCGCGCTTGGTCTCCCGGTAGATGGCGTCGGTCGTCCACGTCGGGCCGACGTGGACGGTCTCGCCGCGCTCGTCCAGCAGTCCCGTCGTCGCATCGAATAGTTCGTCGGTCGGGGAGGCGTACTTCTCGGACTCGACGTAGTGGTGGGACGTGCCCTCGTCGCGGATGGCCCGGTCGGGAACGACGAACTCGCCCATCTCGACCGATTCGTCGAGACACCCCGCGATGCCGACCGAGAGGAACGCCTCCACGCCGTCGGCGATAAGTTCGTCCAGTAGCATCACGGCAGTCGGCGCGCCGATGCCGAAGTTACCCATGACGCCAACGGTGTAATCCGTGTCTGCGAAGCAGTACAGTTGCCCGTAGTAGTGGTCCACGGTCTCGCCCTCGTAGGTCTCGGTCAGGTAGTCCATCAACCCGCGACTGTAGCACAGGACGACCGCCTCGGGCGGTTCTGACACGTCGCCGTCCGCCTGCGACGCGCGGTAATCGGCGTGCTCCTCGGGCGTGACGAGGGGTTCTGCGCCGTGTTTGTCCGGGAAATTCGGAAACGTCATCGCTCGCCTGTATCCAGACCATCGTCAAGTGACTTGCGACGGTAAGGTAATCGGTATTAATCCTCATACGTCGGACGTTCCGGCGTGTTCGGTAGCGAGGAGTCGATTCTCGGCGATCCGAGGAGGACCGACCGAGTTGCCGAAGGGACGATTTCGTATAGCGGTAGAAGATTTATGTAATCTCCTCGGCCGACTCACCGGCGGTCTCCCAGCGCCGCGAATCGACCGCGCCGAGCGCCGAGGAGCGACCGAATCGGTCGGGCGAACCACCCGAGGAATCGGCCGTATCGGACGCGTCCGGCCGTCCTGTAGTCGGAGAGAATAAATACGTGTGGGAGAGACGGGACAAATACTGAGACCACTGCGAGCCATGATTGACCGAACGTACTCCGACGAGATTTCTGCCGAACAGGACGGTGAGACTGTCTCCATCGCTGGGCACGTCCACGAGATTCGAGACTTGGGTGGGCTGACCTTCATCATCGTGCGCGACCGTGAGGGCCAGATTCAGGCCGTATTCAAAGAGGAGAACGACGAAGCCCTCTTCGAGGCCGCCCAAGACCTCCACAAGGAAGACGTAGTTCAGATTACCGGCCGCGTGAAGGCCAGCGACCAAGCGCCCGGCGGCGTCGAACTCGCCCCGACCGAACTGGAGGTCATCAGCGAGTCCGACACGCCCCTCCCGATGGAAGTCGCCAAGGACATCGAGTCGGACCTCTCGACGCGACTCGACAACCGTGCCATCGACCTCCGCAAACCCGAGAACTACGCCGTCTTCTCCCTGCGCTCGAAGCTGATGAGCGCAATGGAGGAGTGGTTCGACGACGAGGGCTACGTGGACGTGGACACGCCGCTCATCTCCCAAGAGGGTGCCGAGGGCGGTGCCGAGCTGTTCCCGGTCGTCTACTACGGCGACGAGGTCTTCCTCTCCCAGAGCCCGCAACTCTACAAGCAGATGCTGATGGCCGCCGGGTTCGACAAAATCTACGAGACCGGCACCGCGTTCCGCGCGGAAGCGTTCGCCACCTCCCGGCACGTCTCCGAAATCGCGATGTTCGACGTGGAACTGGCCTACATCGAGGACCACCACGACGTAATGGACGTACAGGAGCAGTCCCTGCGCTACGCGCTGGAGCAGGTCGCCGAGAACGCACAGGACGAACTGGACGTTCTCGACGTGGACCTCGACGTGCCGACCGAGGAGTTCCCGCGTATCACCTTCGAGGAGGCCCGCGACATCCTCGCCACCGAGTTCGACCACGTTCCGGACGACAGCGACGACCTCGACACGAAGGGCGAGAAACTGCTGGGCGAGTACTTCGAGGAGCAGGGCCACCCCGCGTTCTTCGTCGTCGGCTACCCCAACGAGAAGTTCTACTACCGCCAAGACGTGTCGGGCGACGACATCGCCTCCCGGAAGTTCGACCTCATCTACAAAGGTCAGGAACTCTCGTCGGGCGGCCAACGCGAACACGACATCGAGACGATGGAGCAGATGATGGACGAGCAGGGCGCGGACCCCGAGAACTTCGAGTTCTACCTCGAAGCGTTCCGCTTCGGCATCCCGCCCCACGGCGGCTACGGACTGGGCATCGACCGCCTCGTCCAGAAGGTCGCCGACCTCGAAAACATCAAGGAAGCCATCTTGTTCCCGCGCGACCCCGACCGCGTGACGCCCTGACCGCGCGACCGACTGCGAGTTCGACCGCAGTTCCGACCGCGAAGCCGCGGTCCCCGGTGACTCGCGAAATCGACCAATCGTCTCACTTTTGTTCGTCGTGACCCAACCGCCGGGCATGGCCGACTTCGACCCCGAGAAGTTCGAGGACAAGTACGTCCACTACTTCAACGAGTTGCAGAAGGCGTACAAGAACGCGTTCAACCGGCTCAACGACCGGTACGACTCGGAACTCATCCACGCCATCGACCAGCAGATTCTCAACGAGAGCGAACCCTTCTACGAGGGCGACGGCGAGTTCCGCATCGACCTCCCGGAAAATCCAGTCGAGCGCGTACAGGGCATCGTGGTGAAAGACGAGAAAGTCGAGGAGATGCTCGACATCTACGTCGAGGAGATAGAGACCGAACTGCGGCGCGTGTTCGGCTTCGAGTCCGGAAACGAGTAGCCCGCCCCGTCAGCGATTCCCCGATACTCCATTTTTCGGCGATTCCGGGCGTCGCTCCGCGCGTACCCGGCGCTCGTCCGACGGACCGATTGGATGCGAGAGCGAGGCGTGTCGCCCGATTCGACCTGATAAATCACTTTCTGCTATATCGAATGTAGCGTGCGTTCCACGAAGCGACCTTCCGAACGTGGTTCGTGGAAGACAGAAATTTGGGCATACCAAAATGCCTAAGTCGGGGTTTAGGGTAGCCTAAATACATGCGAGAGACACCGGCTTCGAGACTGACCCGGCGGAGTTTGCTCAAGGGCGCGGGCGCGGCCAGCACCGGCACGCTCCTCGCCGGATGTACGGGCGACGGAGCGAGCGACGAGACACAGACGACCGAGGAGGGCGCGTCGGAGACGGCGACCGAGACGACCACGGCCGAGTCCACGACGACGGAAACCGGCGGCGGGTACTCGGTGTCGATGTCCCCGGTGGGAACCGTCGAGTTCGACGCCGTCCCGGAGAACGTCTTCACCGTGTTCCCGCAGTACGCGGACATGGCGGTTGCACTCGGCCACGGCGACGCGGTGAACTCGGTGTACGTGCCGGAGATGTCGGGCACGACGATGAACCACTACAATCACCACCTCGACGGCGTCTCGTTCGACTGGGAGGGACTGCACGACCCCCTGAGCAATAGCTTCTCCAAGGAACTGCTGTACGAACTCGATAGCGACGTTCACCTCGCCGACCCCGCGTGGGCGACCACGCAGAAGAACTGGAACCAGTCGGACGTAGAGGAAATCGCCACCCAACTCTCGCCGTGGTTCGGCAACTTCTACAGCGGCACTCGCGCCCCCGCCCCGGACGGGTACGACGACTACCAGTACTACGACCTCTGGGAACTGTTCGGAAAGGTCGCCAGCGTGTTCCGAGAGCGCGAGCGGTACGAGGCGCTGGCGGAAGTCCACTCGAACCTCGTCTCCTCGATTCGGGAGAAGCTTCCGCCGAAAGACGAGCGTCCGAGTGCCGTCCGGGTCACGCTGGCGCAGGACGGCGAGTCGTTCTACACCTACCACCTCAACAAGCCGGGCTACTGGCTGGCCGACACCCGGCCGCTGGGCGCGAACGACGCCTTCGCCGACGAGGACTGGCAGAGCCTGTGGGGCACCGTCGACTACGAGACGATGCTGGAAGCCGACCCCGACGTTATCCTCCACCTCTGGGGCATCACGCCGAGCTACAGTATGGCCGACACGCGCTCGAAACTCGAAGAAAACGCCAGCGGGAGCCAACTGAAAGCGGTCGAGAACGACCGCGTACACGCCGCGGGGATGCGATATCAGGGTCCCATCATGAACCTGTTCCAGATAGAGATGGGAGCGAAACAACTCTACCCCGACATCTTCGGCGAGTGGCCCCGCTACGAAGACGGCGACCACTACCCCGAGATTCCCGAGGGCGAATGGCTGTTCGACCGGAACCGGGTCGCCGACATCGTCGCCGGACGCACGGAGTAGCACGAATAGCAGACGAACGGCGGTGAACCAAAGGTCTAAGAACGCACACACCCTACCCCGCCGTATGAGCACCGAGACTCAGGACGACGGGGACGACTTGGAGGAGCGCGTCAGCAACTTCCTGCGGCGCAACTTCCCCCAGATTCAGATGCACGGCGGGAGCGCGGCCATCCAGAACATCGACCGCGAGGAGGGCTCGGTCCACATCCAGTTGGGCGGCGCGTGCAGTGGCTGTGGCATCTCCCCGATGACGATTCAGGCCATCAAGAGCCGGATGGTCAAGGAGATTCCCGAAATCGAGAAAGTCAACGCCGAGACCGGGATGGGCGGCGACGGCGGCCACGGCGGCGGCGGTGGCGGCATGAGTCCCTCGTTCCCCGGCGAGACGAGCGACGACGGCGACGAGGACGAAGGCCCGCAGGCCCCCTTCTAAGCCCGTATTTCCGGCCGCGAAACGTCTCGATTCTTCCCGTAGAACGCGGCTAACATCAGGATATTTATCCCGCCGGGAGTTGGACGCTACGGTATGACCAACGACGACGCCGCGGGGAACGTCGTGTTCGTGGTCATGGACACGGTTCGCAAGAGCCACCTCTCCGTCTATGGCTACGACCGACCGACGACGCCGGGCTTGGAGCGGTTCGCCGACGAAGCGGCCGTCTTCGAGCAAGCGGTCTCCCCCGCACCGTGGACGCTTCCCGTTCACGCCTCGCTGTTCACGGGGATGTATCCGAGCGAACACGGCGCGAGCCAAGAGAACCCGTATCTGGAGGGCGCGACGACGCTCGCCGAGACGCTCTCGGGCGCTGGCTACGACACCGCGTGTTACTCCTCGAACGCGTGGATTACCCCTTACACTCACCTCACCGACGGCTTCGACGACCAAGACAACTTCTTCGAGGTGATGCCCGGCGACTTCCTCTCGGGACCGCTGGCGAAGGCGTGGAAGACGATGAACGACAACGCTACTCTGCGGAAGGCCGCCGACTACCTCGTCAGCGTCGGCAACAAGATTCACGAGTACACCGCGTCGGGCGAGGGTGCCGACTCGAAGACCCCGCAGGTCATCGACCGGACGATGGAGTTCATCGACGACGCGGACGACGACTACTTCGCGTTCATCAACCTGATGGACGCTCACCTGCCGTACCACCCGCCCGAGGAGTACAAGCAGGAGTTCGCCCCCAACGTCGATTCCACGAAGGTCTGCCAGAACTCCAAGGAGTACAACTGCGGCGCGCGCGACATCAGCGACGACGAGTGGGAGGCCATCGAAGGGCTGTACGACGCCGAGATTCGCCACATCGACGCCGAACTCCAGCGCCTGTTCTCGTGGATGCAGGACAACGACGAGTGGGAGGACACGATGGTCGTCGTCTGCGCCGACCACGGGGAGTTGCACGGCGAACACGACCTCTACGGCCACGAGTTCTGTATCTACGACCCGCTCGTGAACGTCCCGCTGATGGTCAAGCATCCCGAAATGGAGTCGGGCCGCCGCGAGGAGCAACAGGTCGAACTGGTGGACCTCTATCACACGGTGTTGGACCACACCGGCGTCGAGGCCGAGCGTTCGACCAAACCGCTCGACCGAGCGCGGTCGCTACTGTCCGCCGACTACCGGGAGTTCGCCGAGGGCGACTACGCCTTCGTTGAGTACTACCGGCCGGTCGTGGAACTGAAGCAGTTAGAGCAGAAGGCCGCCGACGCGAACATCGAGTTGGACACCGACTCGCGCTTCTACTCGCGGATGCGGGCCGCGCGCCGCCCCGACGCCAAGTACATCCGCAACGAGCGCATCGCCGACGAGTTCTACCTCCTCGACGAGGACCCCGGAGAGACCGAGAACGTGCGCGGCGAGGAGACCGACGAGGAGGTCGAACTCGAAGGCGCGCTCTCGGAGTTCGAGGAGAGCGTCGGCGGCGAGTGGAAGGAAGTCGAGGACGACGACGTGTTGGACGACATGAGCGACGACGCGAAAGACCGGCTACAGGACCTCGGGTACATCGACTGAGCGGTTCGCCGCAGGGAGAGACGAACGGAGAAGTGCGGGCGCACTCGTTTTTCAGACCGAATCGACGCCGACGACGCTCACGACGCCGCCGCCGATGGTTACGGGCACCCAGTAGATGGCCCCGCGGAAGAGAACGACGGCGGCGAGCGCGGTGCCGGACTCGACTCCCGCGCCGGGGAGACTCGCCAGCAGTCCGACGAGTACTAGCTCGATACCGCCCGCGCCGCCGGGAAGCGGCGTGACTCCCGCGATAGCTCCCACCGGGACGACGAACAGGAGGACCGAGAACGAAATCGGCTCGCCGATGGCGAGGAACGCCAGCCAGAGCGCGACCATCTGGCACACCCAGCCCGCGGTCGAGGCGGTGAGCGCGAGCGTCAGGCCGCGTCGGTTCGTCGCCACGCGCTCGATGGACTCGAAGAACTCGCCGACGCGGGTTTCGAGTGTCTCGCGACTGAGCGCCACGTCCACGGGCGCGACGCGCGTGACGAACTGGAGTACCGGCGCGAGGAGCCGCGCGATTGCCCGCCGGAGCGCGTCGCGGTTGCGCCAGCCGAAGATTCCGGCCACGGGGACCGCGACCGAGAGGACGACGATGGCCATCGTCGCCAGTCGGAGGCGGCGGCCGAAGTCGGTCTGGGTCGCGTAGAAGCCCGCGCCCCCGAGCGCCAGCACGATTGAGGGGACGAAGTTGAGCGAGTCCACGCTGGCGATGGCCGCCAACCCGCGCTCGTACTCGGTGTCCGCGACCTTCGAGATGAGCAGGGCGGTGACGGGTTCGCCGCCCGCCTGCCCGAAGGGCGTGATGTTGTTCGAGAACATCGCGCCGTTCAGGATGAAGAAGGACTTGGCGAACGACACGTCCACCCCGAGTACGTCGAGGACGGTTCGGAGACCGAAGCCCCACGCGGCGAGCCAGCCGAGCGTGACAGCGACGATGAGGACGACTAGCTCGGTGTCGGCCCGCTGAATCTTCTGGACGAACCCCTCGATACCCACGAAGTACAGCAGTAGGCCGAGAATCGCGAACGTCCCGAGAAACCCGAGAATCGTCGTCCGCAACTGCGCGCCGTTCATGGGCGACAGTTGCTTTCTGCGGTAATCAGTATGTCGAAATCCCCACTCGACGCTCGACGGTGGACCGGGCGGTAGGTCGGCATGGCTTCTCGCATCTACGGGCGTCGGCCGACTAATTCAATCCTGTGGGCGCTCGCGCTCCCAAGCCCGGAGCAACTTCGTTAAGGTGCGGTTGACCGGCACCGAGACGCCGCGGTCGCGTGCGCGAGAGGAGACGTATCCGTTGATGGCCTCGACTTCGGTTCGCCTGCCCGCCGACACGTCTTGGCGCATCGAGGAGCTATTCACGGCAGTGGCCTCGGCGACGCGCTCGACCGCACGGACGGCCTCGTCGTCGCTCAGTTCGACCTCCTCGGCGCGGGCGAGGCGGGCCGTCTCGCGGGCGGCGTCGGCCGCCACGTCGCGGGCCGGGCCGTCCAGTAGCGCGCCGTTCTCGACGCGGGCGAGCGCCGTCGTCGCGTTGATGCCCGCGTTGACCGCCAGTTTCTCCCAGAGGCGGCGGGGCATGTCGTCGGCGACGGTGGTCTCGATTTGCGCGGTGGCGAACGCGCGGCCCGCGCGGTCGGCCGCCTCGGAGGTACCGCCCTCAAGCGGTCCAAGGAGAACGTTCCCCTGTCCGGTGCAGGCCACCGCGCCCGGTTCGCCCCGGACCGCGCCGTAGGTTGCGGTGCCCGCGAGGACCGGGCAGTCGAGGCGTCGCGCCAGCGTCTCCTCGTTTCCGAGTCCGTTCTGGAGCGAGAGCGCGGCGTCGATTCGCCCGGTGGCGAGCGTCCGGGCGGCCTCCTCGGTGTCGAACGCCTTGACCGTCACCACGGCGAGGTCGGCCGCGAGGTCGGTCCCGTCGGTGGTCGCGTCGGGGCAGACGGTGAACTCGAACTCGCCTTCGACCCGGAGACCGGACTCCCGAATCGCCGCGACGTGGGGGTCGCGCCCGACCAGCGTGACCGCGTGTTCGCGGGCGAGGAGGCCGCCGACGAGACTGCCGAGGCTTCCCGCGCCGAACACGACGATATCCATGTCGAGGCCTTGGAACCGGGGATAGAAAAGTCGGGGCGTCTCGAAGGCGTGGAAGGTCATGAGATAGAAAACTACACCAGACAACTGATTATCTCACCAATAGGTTTAATTAGGAAGAGAAAGTACTGGGAAGTGGTACCAGCGGACCGCCACTGAGGAGAAAAGCCACTGACTGGACCAAGAAGCGTTGCAAGCCGTGAAATTGGTCCGCCATGCCGCTCTCCTTGGCGGTTGCCGTCATTCCATTTGGCTGTACAATATCCTGAGAAGCATCTTCGTTAAACCCCGAAGATGGGAGTATTAGTCCCGAGGGGTGATTTTACGTGTCGCAAGTAGGGTCAGTGGGCCGACTTACGTAGTCAGCATGACCACTAGCTTGACAACGTTGACGATGAACCGCACGATAAGGTTTGCTGTTCGCAAATACCGACGCGTCTTTGACGCCGGTTCCGACTCGTCGTCGGCTCGGGTATCGTCTGCCGTCATTCCATTCGTGTCGGGGTTTCGGCTCGGTCGGTACCAGCGAACAGGCCGCCCCGACAAAATAGTCGATTTACGGAAGGAATAAAAAATTTTTCTTAGCTGGAACTAATTACATCCGTGTTCGGAATACCGGTAGTCGTCTTCAGTCCTCGGTCCAGTACATCAGCGCCTCTTTCGGCTCGCCGCAGTTCGGGCACTCGTCGGGGATGCCCTCGTCTATCTCGCCCATCTCGCCGCACTCGGTGCATCGCCACATCAGTTCGGCCTCGCCGAAGTCGTGGCCCGAGCGGGCGTGTTCGACGCTCATGCTCTCGACGCCCTGCCGGGTCGAGACGAAGAACCCGCCCTTCTCCAACCCGCGGACGTTCCCGAGCGCGTTGCCGTCGTCGTCGTAGACGGTCTGACCGAAGCTCACTTCGAGGGTCCGCTCCTCGGCTTCCTCGTCCCCGTCTTCCGCAGGTGTCTCCCCATGTCCACTCATGGACGACAGTACGGCGTACCGAGTGATAAAGCTCCTCGCCGATTCGGGCGAAAGGGTGTGACGGAGTGACGTTTGGAGGAACGAGTAGCATCTCAGTAATTCCACCACGAGCGAACGACCGCAGGGAGTGAGCGGACGCCACGGCCGACCGGACCACCGAGCAGACGAATCAACCGACCGGGCTAGTGTGACGACCGCGAGCGAGGAGCGAGAGCGCGGCGCGGAGCGCCGCGCGACGCGACGAGCGAGCGGACCAAGGAACCCTCGAAGAAGCACCGCAGGCGCTTCTGAGGGGGTGACGCCGTGTTTTTCATGAAAGTTTTGCAAGGGCGGCGCGCTCGTGCGCCGCCCGCAGCAAAAGTTTCTACATGAAATCCGCGATGCTCCCCTGCTTGTTCTTGTCGTTCTCGAAGATGGACTCCAGCCTGCGGTCCATGATTTCGAGGCGCTGTTTGGTGTACTCCCGGCAGTCGTACTTCTCGGCGACCCGAATCGCGGTCTCCATGTACTTGTTCACCGAGCCTTGGTGGACCGTCAGGTTGACCTGCCCGCCACACTCCCGACACTCCTTGGTCAGGGGCATCCGGCGGTACTTCTCGCCGCAGTCGAGGCATCTGGTCTCTTGCCGGGAGAACGCCCGGAGGTTGCCGATGAGGTCCGGCAGGAAGTGGTACTCGATGACGCGCTCGGCCACGTCGGTCTCGTCCACAGACCGGAGTTTCCGGGCCAACTCTAACTGGGCGTCCATCTTGTCCATCATCGACCCGAGCGTCTTGTACGCCGAGAGGTCCGGCCCCAGCGCGAGGTCCGAGGTGTCGTGGCTGTGGTGGAAGTCGGTGTACTCGCGGTCGGTGCCGAGGGTCTCCTCGGCGATTTTCATCACGTCCTCGACCTCCTCGGGGTCGGCCATCTCGCGGGTCTCCTCGTAGAACTCGCGGGGGTATTGACGCACGATGTCCATGTTGTGCGCCTCGTCGTCGATTTCGGAGGGGTCGATTCGCGAGGACATGACGAGCGGCGCGTCCATCTGGCCGCCGCGCTTGTCGGGCAGGAACTCCTTGCTGAAGTTGAGCAGGCCGTCCATCAGGAGCATGACGCAGTCCTCGTCTCCGTCGCATTGCTTTTGAGATAAATCATTCGTAACGAGGGAATGAGTATCTGCAACTGTGAGACAATACGTATAATCACTCTCAGATTCGATGTACTCAACCGAAACGATTTCGTCAACGAGATAGTCTCCATCACCGCCGTCGAATACTCGTCTCGAAGCAGGAGTAATTTCCTCTAGACGAGAACGAAGCTTCGTATCCTTCCGCTGAAGATGGAATCCAATCGTTTGTGCGTATTCTACCGCATCTATCGACGAAATTGTGAGAATGTAAGAACGTGCCGACTGGGTTTCATCCTCGATGTCGTAGTAGTCGGGGAAACTCTCGGATAGCGGCTCCGGTTCAGTTGTTTTTACACGAGCCGTAATCCCAAGCCGCGTCAATAGGGCGAGAATATCTTCTTTCAGTTCTCGGCTGACAGTTGTGGCATCCACTCTCAATGAATTTGCATTGGCAGAGCCGTCACCACTGAAGTATCCACTTAAATACGACTGCACGATACTGTCGGGCGAATCGAACACGCATTGTGGGACTCGCTTCTCATCAGCGAGGACACCAGCATTAAGGACCGTGTCGAAGAACGTTCTGAGAAGTCGTCCTGAGACAGTCACCTTTGCATGGTTTTCTCGGTAGGGGTCAGCGCCAAACTCTTCTTGGAGAACCTCGGCGAAGAAGTCACGAGATTCCTCTTCTATACCGCAAATAGTCGTTTGGTGTATCGTCCCTTTCGAGGTTTCCTGTTTACGAGCGAACCCTTCCGCAGCGTAATAGCCAAGCAACGTTGCAACCTGCTCGTTTAATTCGATACAGCGATTAATCTCCGTCCGGTCGCGCTTCATTCCGAGGGCTATGTCGTTAGGGACAAACGAGAGAAGCTCGACATCCGTCTCGAAGAACTCACGAAGAAGCGACACCGGAAGGCTTTGGCGATATAGATAGTTGCTGAGACTCTTTTTTGTGAGTCCGAGGTACTCGGCAGTGCTTTGGAGTGGATAAAATCGCCCGTCCCAATCGTCAGCCAAGACCGATTCGAAGAGGTCGTACAGGTCTTCCTTATCAAGTCCCTTGATCATTAAGCGGTCATGGTCGAAATCATCAATATCGAGGAGTTCTTCGAGAAGGTCGAAACGAGGGACGGTCTCAGAGGTGTTTATAGCGTCGATGTGAGCAGGTTTGACGGCACAATCATTCTCGGTGACGGTAGATGCTCGTTTAGAAGTAATAGACTCACCATCGAAGAGATGGACTTCATGGTCCGGTGTCACCGTAATTTCTCGCCCACTCCGGGTTTCAATCTCTACCAAGTGGTCCGGTGCGGGATGCTTCGAGACTGCCTCAACCGGTTTCTGAACTACGTCACCGTCTTCATCGACTGACGGAACCCACACGTCGCCATCCAGTTCTTCGACCAACGCGCCGAAGTCGTCCTCGCGTGGGTCGTCAAGTCGCTTCTCGACCAACGTTCGAATCTCGTCGTAGTGCCACTCGCCAGACTCGTCTTCGTACCAGACTTTCGTCTCGGGATGGAAGCAGTTCCGACGCTTCGCAGCGTGAAAGTACGGATGCGCATATCCGACGGCCGCCGAGGTGAACCCCACGATTCGACCAACTACCGCCGCGGAGGTGTGGGGAGCCATCCCGAAGACCAACTCGCCGACCAACTCGTCGCGCTCGTCCATCTCGTAGAATCGGTCGAGACCGTAGTACTGTTCCAGCAGGTCGTCCACGAAGTCGGCGGTCTGGAGGAGATGTTCGGCCGCGCCGTCCGAGAGGACGATGTCCTGCACCTTGAGTTCGACCAGTTGGTCGTCGTGGCGGAGCGGGTCGCCGTGAACGTCCTCGTCGTAGCCCAGCGACCGGAAGTGGTCGGCGGTCACGTCCAGTTCCGCGGGCCGGACGCTCGTGACCGGCAGGTCGGTCATGTCGTAGCGGACCGTGCCGTCCTTGAACGCCGACACGTCGTGTTTCGCCCGGAGGACGCCCTTCTCGATGGGTTCGGGCGTCTTGTAGGACGACGACAGCCCCTTGACGCCTTTGAGCGTATCGAAGGCGTTCTCGCGCTCGCCGACCGATTCGAGCGCCGCCCGGAACTCGTCGTTCACGTCGATGGTCCGGTACTCGACCGAACTGGCTTCGACCTCACAGCGGTCGCAGACCGCCCGGCCCGACTCGTCCAACTCGACCACGGAGTCGCAGTCGGGGCACGTGAAGTGCGCGAAGGTGTTGCCGCCACACTCCGGGCACTCGCATTCGAAGGTGTGTTCGCCGCAGTCCTCGCACTCCCGGCGGCCGACCTGCGCGTCCACCAGTCCGGGCGTACTCTCCATGTCGGGGGCGTGCTTGGCCGCGGCGGCCACGTCGCGCTGACTGCCGCCAGCCTCGCCAATGGGGAAGAGGGTGTGGACTGCGGGCGAGAGTTCGCGCTCCTCGGACTTCTCGGGGCGGCCCATCCGGTTGCCGATGCGGGTCGGTGCGCGCTCGCGGACCTCGAAGGGAGCGACTTCGTTGACCGCGCGGACCGCGTTGTCGCCCTCGTCGGTCTCGCCCCAGTCGCGGGCTTCCGTCGAGAGGTCGTCCCACGTTTTCTCCAACTGGTTGCCGCCATCCTCGTCATTGTCGGCGTCGTCGCGAGCGAGGACGCCGAGCGACCGCGCGAGCGGTCGCCACTCGGGAATTCGTATCTCGGACTCCTTCTGCTCGTGGGGGACGAGGAGACATTCGAGCGCGGTCCGGGTCTCCTCGGTGAACGCGACGAACAGGTCGCCGCCGACGACTTCGCCGTCGGCGACCGCCTCGGCGAGCGCCTCGAACTGGGAGACGGTGGCGTCGTGCCAGAGGTAGGTGTACTTCGGGTGGAGCGGGCAGTCGTACTCGGTCGCCCACGTCAGGGCTTCGTCGGGCGTCGGGTCCGAGAGGTCCACGCTCGGGGAGTCCCGGAGCGCCTGCACGTCCGCGCCAGCGTGTTCGAAGTCCTGTACCCACCACTCGACGGTGTAGGAGGCGGGTGCCAAGGGGTGGTTGTTCTCCACGAACTCGCCGTAGTTGACCAGATACTCGCCCAAATCGAGAATCTTCTCGACGCCGTTGCGCAGTTCCAGCGCCTCGTCGGGGTCGTCGATGCGCCGCACGTCGCCGTTGGCGAGGCGCACCGTGGGACCTTCGATAGAGTCTACGGGGACGACGCCCGCGGCCTTGCCGGGGCGTTCGGTCTTGATTTGGGTCCCAGTGGCGAGGAAGTCGTCCACGAGGTGCATCGTCGCGGGGTGGACGCCCGCGGTGGCGAACCCGTGGTTGCGCGCCCGACCGTAGCGCAGGCGGAAGCCCCCGGACTCGCTCGGGTGGCCGAAGACGGGGCGTCCGGCGATGAGGTCCCGGAGGAACTTCTTGGCCGGTTCGACCCGAGGAGGCCCGGAGACCTCGGTCGTCTCCTCGTCTTCCTCGGCTTCGTCGGCCTCGTCGTCGCCCTCCTCGTCGGCGTCGTCGTCCTCGGCCTCGTCGCCGTCGTCTTTCCCGATGGTGCCGTCGATGAGGTCCTGTAGCCACGGCCAGTCGATTTCGTCCAGATTGCGGGTGTACCGCTGAATCTTGGGTGCCTTCAGCGCGATACCCTCCGCGAGGACGAGACACATGCCGCCGCGGGCGTTGTTGGTATCGACCCGTTCGAGGTCCCGGAACCCCGAGACCTCCTCGTCGCCGGTCGATTCCCCGTCGAGCATGATGGGCATGTTCTCGGCGATGAATTTGGTCTCCTTGTCTTTCGGGGAGTACTGGAGACCGGTCTCCTTGTCGTAGAGCGTTATCTCCTCGGCGTAGCGTTCGATTTCGTCGTCGCGGGCCTCGTATTCGGACATCCCGACCAGCGCGCGGGTGTAGTCGGCCACGAGGACCGAGAGGGCTTGGGCGGTCCCACCGGCCGAGCGAATCGGTCCGGCGTAGTAGACGTTGACGAACTCGGAGCCGTCGTCGTTTTCGAGGACCTCCACCATGTCGATGCCCTCGATTGGCGCGGCGACGACGCCCTCGGTGAGGAGCGCCACCGCGGTCCGGACCGCGCCCTCGACTTTCCCGGCCTTGCTCTCGTAGTCGCCGACCCGACCCTCCGCGAAGTCCTCCGCGAGTTCGAGGGCGGCCTCTTCGCGACTCATTTCGCCCTCCAACTCGCGGACGCGCTCGGCGACGCCCTCGATGCCGAGGATGTTCTCGACGCGGTCGGCCATGTCCTTGGCGACCGGAATCTCGACCTCGGGTTTAGGGTCGCCGCTGTTGGCTTTGGCCTCGCGGGCGACCTCGAACGCGTCGTCTAAGTCGGCTTCCAAGTCCTCGAAGTATCGTTCGTCCTCGTCCCGCATGTTAGAGCCAGAGGTCGAGGTCGGTGGGTTCGTCGGGTTCCCGCTCCAGTTCCTCCTCGAAGGTTCGCATGTACAGTTCTCCGGCGAATACGGTCGCCGAATCGAGGTGGCCCGCGAGCGTCTGGCCGCTCTTGCGCGAGAGGACGGCGTGGGTGTGGGCGAATCGTTCCCCGTCCAGCCACGAGACGTTCCCGACGCAGGCGGCGACTTCGAGCGGTTCGTCGAACTCCACCTCGCGATACTCCAACTCCGACTGGTCGTAGAACCAGACGGTCGCGTCCTGCACCGCGCCCATCGCGACGAACCACGCCGCGTCCACGTCTTCGTCGGCGGCGAGCGACTCGATCTCCGAACGCCACTCCTCGTCGTGACCCAGTCTTGCGACGAACTCGCGGTCCCCTGAGACCTCCCGATAGTTCATGTTCAGTGGAACGAACAGCGGCGGCAAAAAGGTTGAGTATTGGCTCGTTGCCTCGGTACGTCGCAGCAGTAAAAAACAGGATGGCAGTCGGAGGAGACCGCTACTGCCAGTCTTGGAGAGCTACGCTTCCGGAGACGGGAACCGAAAGCCACGCGTCGTCGGCGGTCGTGTCGGCGATGATGAGTCGCTCCGTGCGACCGTCATCGTCCAACGAGGCCATAACCTCGTCCTGTGCGACCGAATTCGACGGAGTGGCCGTATTGGGGGCCATATGTGACACGTGGTACCAAGGGATAATAAACGCTCCGAAACGGCGAACCGGTGGGAGGAATCGAAGATTTCAAGTATTGGTAATTGATGCCACGGCGCAATACCACCAGATTTCGTTCACGACCGGGTGGCGCGGGAGCCACCGCCCCATCGCCTACTTCGTAGGTTCTGGCGCGAAACAAAGAAAATAACGGCCGAAAATACCTAGATACGAAGCAATTTAGCGGGTTAAGACGGGCTTTCCTGAAGTAACAAACGGTAACTTTATCCGGTCTGCTTTACAATGGGCGGTTGGATGACAGATACTGACAATCTCAACCGCCGTCGCTTCCTGCAGGCGACCGGCGGTGCGGCGACGGCTGTGGCCCTCGCCGGCTGTACTGGTAGCGACGACGGTTCCCAAGATACTTCGACGACTGCCGACGAGACGACGACGGCTGGCGGCGACGAGGAGACCACCACGACCGAGGAGGCCGACGAGCCGAGCGACGACGCGAACGTCCTCCGGCTCATCAACTCCACGATGACCACGATGGACCCGATTCGGGCGACCGACACCGCGTCCGGGACGGTCATCCAGCAGGTCTTCGACGCGTTGATGAACTACCCGAACGCGGAGGTCGAGGTCGAGAGCCAACTCGCCAAGGACTACGAGGTCTCCGAGGACTTCACCACCTACACCTTCACGCTCAAGGAGGGCGCGACGTTCCACAACGGAACCGAAGTCACCGCAGAGGACTTCGTCTACTCCTTCGAGCGCCTCGCGGCCTCGGACAAGTCCCGGCGCGCGTACTTCATCCTCGACTCCATCGGCGTCAAACACGAGACGGACAGCGACGGTGCCTACAAGCCCGGTAGCATGGCCGTCACCGCCGAGGACGACTACACGCTCAAGATCGAACTCGCAGAGCCGTTCCACGCGGTCACCGAGATGCTCGCGTACACGTCCTTCGCCGCGGTGCCGAAGGGCCTCATCGGCGACATCGACGGCTACGAGGGCGAGATGAAGCACAAGGAGTTCGCGACCGCCAACCCCATCGGTGCGGGTCCGTTCACCTTCGACGAGTGGAGTAGCAACACCGAGGCCAGCGTCTCGAAGTACGAGGACTACCACGGAAGCGCGGCCAGCGTCGACGGCGTCCACTGGAACATCATGTCCGACTCGCAGGCGATGTACACCTACGGGACGGTCAACCAGAACGCCGACATCCTCCACGCCGGTCAGCTCCCCACCAGCCAGTACAACCCCGACAAGGTCAACGTCGAGGAGACCGACGACCTCGGCCGGAAGGTCGGGACCTACGGCGAGACGACGAGCGGTGCCACGCTGGACTACCTCGGTGTCCCGACTATCGGTGCCTACTACATGGGATTCAACGCCGAGGCCGTTCCGAAGCCGGTTCGGCAGGCCGCCGCGTACGCCCTGAATCAAAAAGAAGCGGTCGACCAGATCTTCAAGGGTCGCGGCGAAACGTCGTATCACTTCACGCCGCCGTCCATCTACCCCGGCGGACCGAACGCCTACGAGAAGCACGCCAAGGAGAACTACCCCTACGGGTACAACGAGACGAAGCTCCCGGAAGCGAGAAAGGTCATGGAGGAGGCTGGCTACGGTCCCGACAACAAGGCTAGCTTCACCTTCACGGTCTACCAGTCGTCGAGCACGTGGCCCGCCCTCGGGAAGCTCCTGCGCGACAAGCTCGCCAGCGCGCACATCGAGATGTCCATCGAGACGACGCCGTTCTCCACGCTGACCAAGCGCGGTCGCGAAGGGAACCTCGAAGCGTACTCGCTCGGGTGGATCATGGACTACCCGGCCCCGGACAACTTCCTCGAACTCCTCTACCCGCCGCGCACCGACACCTCGAAAGACGCGCCCCTCTCGTACTTCAACTGGTCGGGCACCGACGCCGCCGAACAGGCGACGCAGGCGTGGGAGAAGGTCCAGAACAACCCCAAGCCGACCGACACGGCGAAGCAGGCTCGCAACGAGGCCTACGTCTCCATCGAGGAGGCCAACTGGGAAGACATGGTTCTCCTGCCAGCCTACCACGACTTCAGCGAGCGCTTCACGTACGACTGGGTTGACGTGCCGCACTTCGGCGGGGCCGACTACAGTCGCCAGATGTACAACAACGTCGAAATCGGCGACCGCAAGTAACGACGCGACGTTTTTTCTTTTCTACGAGTACATCCCTGATAGCCACCGGTCAAGTGCGTCAAACCGAGCAGAGACGCTTCCTATCGCGGGGTAGCTGGATAGTGTACGAAAACGCAAGACATAATGAGAGGAGTCTCAAACCCATCACGCATGTGCGCGGTCCAGTTTGGGTACGTACGATTCGACGGGAGTAGCCGCAGCCGCGGCGGTGGTTCGCCGTGAGCAGGTGGCAATACTTCGGAAAGCGGGTACTGCTCTCGATTCCGGTACTGTTGTTCGGGGCCTCGATTACCTTCCTCGTGATTCGTGCCGGGCCGCTCGACCCGGTGTCCGCCATTCTCGGGCCGCAGGGAGACCCGCAGGCGTACAACACGATTCGAGATCAACTCGGTCTCGACCAACCGCTCTGGCAACAGTACATCGACTACATGATAAACATGTTCACCCTCGACCTCGGCGAGTCGTGGGTACTCCAGCCCGACACGAGCGTCTACACGCTCGTGACGAACTACGCGCCGCGAACTATCTGGCTGGGCTTTTGGTCGGTACTCATCGCCATCTTCGTGGGCATCCCGCTCGGTTTCTACGCGGGACTGAATCCCAACACGTTCAGCGACTACGTGGCATCGTTCGGCGGTATCGTCTGGCGCGCCATGCCGAACTTCTGGCTGGCGGTCATCCTGATGAGCGTCCTCTCCCAGTCCGAGAAGTTCATGCTCGGCTTCGACTGGGAGACGTTCCTCTACTCGACGAACGTCACCGGGCCGCCGCCGCTCGGTAACCTCGCGTCCGTCGAGGGGTTCACGAAGGCGCTGAAGAAGATCGCACCGGCCGCACTCGTCCTCGGGTCCGCCTCGATGGGTAACGAGATGCGTATCGGTCGAACCGCGGTGCTGGAGACCGTCAACTCCAACTTCATCGAGACGGCGAAGGCGAAGGGCGTCAAGCCCCGGTCGCTCGTCTGGAAGCACATCTTCCGGAACGCGCTCATCCCGCTCGTCCCGATTATCACGGGTGAAGCGTTCATCCTCATCGGCGGGTCGGTCCTCGTCGAGACGGTGTTCGACATCAGCGGTATCGGGTTCCTGTTCTTCCAAGCGGTCAAGAACGGGGACATGCCGCTGGTCGGGTCGCTGATGTTCATCTTCATCCTGCTCGTCGTCCTCATCAACATCATCCAAGACTTGCTGTACACAGTTATCGACCCCCGCGTGGGGTACGACGGAGGTGCCTAACATGAGTACAGACAGAGACGCAGACGCCTCCCTCCTCGAACGAGTTCGTGAGAACCCCGGCCCGGCACTCGGATGGCTCGCCGGGGCACTGATACTGTTCGCGCTGGAAGCCGGAGCGGTCGTCAACTTCGTCACCGGCTTCTTCGGACCCGGAATGGAGTTGCCGACGCTCCTGACGCGGGACCTCATCCCGAACAACGGCTACGTGACGCCGGACGGCGCGTGGAAAGAGACGTTCCTCAACCTCCCGGCCGCGTACGCGTGGGCGCTCCGCGTCGTCCTCATCTACGCCTACGCTTTCGTCTGTCTGGTCTGGCTCTGGCGCGGCTACGAAACCTACCGGAAACACTACCGCCACGCCGACTGGACGCCGCGAGACGACATGGTCGATAGGCTCCGCGGACACCGATGGGGGCAGTTCGGCGCTGTCATCGTCTTCGCGTTCGTCGTGATGGCGATGTTCGCACCCGCGCTCGGTCCGACGACTGTCGAGCGGACCATCTCGAACCCCTACTCGCACTACATCGAGTACACCAACGACGAGGGGCAACTGGAGAACATCACGGTCGGGTCGGCCAACCTCGGGGCGCGCTCGCAGGGGACGCCCGACCGCAACGTCGGCCCGATGACGTACGACCAGTACGGTCGGTGGCACCCCTTCGGGACGTTACCGTCCGGGAAAGACATGTTCACGTTCATGGCCGCGGGAGCGCGGATATCGCTGTTCATCGGTCTGATATCCGTCGGCGTAAGCGGGCTCATCGCGGCGGCGTTCGCGCTGTTGACGGCCTACTACAAGGGGCTGGTAGACCTCGCGGTCGTCATCACTGGTGACTCTATAATGTCGTTACCGAGACTACTGTTCGTCATGCTGTTGTCGGTGGTGTTGGGCGGCACGTGGATAGCCGAAATCTACAGCGGCGCGCTCATCTTGGCGCTCATCTTCGCCGGGACCGGGTGGCCGTTCCTATGGCGGTCCGTACGCGGACCCGCGATGCAGGTCTCCGAGCAGGAGTGGATAGACGCCGCCAAGAGCTTCGGACAGCGACCGAGCGTCACGATGCGCAAGCACATGGCACCGTACATCCTCGGCTACCTGCTGGTGTACTCCTCGATGACCCTCGGCGGCGTCATCATCGCCGTCGCTGGCCTCTCGTTCCTCGGGTTGGGTATCAACCCGCCGACGCCCGAGTGGGGCCGCGCAGTGGACATCGGACAGGCGTACGTCACCACCTCGTCGTGGCACATCTCGTTCATCCCCGGCGTGATGATCGTGCTGGTCGTGACCGCGTTCAACGCGCTGGGTGACGGCATCCGCGACGCCGTGGACCCGCAGAGCGAGAGCGGCGAAGGCGACGCCGAAGTCGCCGCAGCCGGAGGAGGTGGTGCCTGATGGCACAACGAGAGACCACTACGGTACGGGAAGACGACGAGGCCCTGCTGTCGGTCGAGAACCTCCAGACCGCCTTCTTCACGGACAAGGAGGTCATCCGCGCGGTGGACGGCGTGAGCTTCGACATCCACCGAGGAGAGACCGTCGGCATCGTCGGCGAGTCCGGGTCGGGCAAGAGCGTCACCGCCCGCTCCATCATGGGGCTGGTGGACACGCCCGGTCGGGTGCTGGAGGGCAGTAGCATCCGGTTCGACGGCGAGGAGTTGACCGAGAAGACCGAAAAGCAGTACCGGAACCTCCGGGGGAGCGACATCGCGATGGTGTTCCAAGACCCGCTGACCTCGCTGAATCCGGTGTACACGGTCGGCAACCAGATCAAGGAGGCGCTTCGGCTCCACCAAGACCTGCGCGGGTCCGAAGCGACCGACGAGGCCATCGAGTTGCTCGAAGCAGTCGGGATTCCGGACGCCGCCCGGCGGGTCCGGGAGTACCCCCACGAGTTCTCGGGCGGGATGCGCCAGCGCGCGGTCATCGCGATGGCGCTGGCCTGCGACCCCGAGTTGCTCATCTGCGACGAGCCGACCACCGCCCTCGACGTGACGATTCAGGCCCAGATTCTGGAACTCTTGGACGAGTTGCAGGAAGAGCGCAATCTGGCCATCATGTTCATCACCCACGACATGGGCGTCATCGCGGAGATTTCCGACCGCGTGAACGTGATGTACGCGGGCGAAATCGTCGAAAGCGCGCCGGTCGAGGAGCTTTACGAGAACCCCCGACACCCCTACACCGAGGGACTGTTACAGTCGATTCCGGGCAACCAACCCGGTGCCGACCGGCTCTCGACCATCGAGGGCGACGTGCCGACGCCGAACGAACCCGCGAGCTACTGCCGGTTCGAGCCGCGGTGTCCGAAGGCGTTCGAGGAGTGTACGCGGGTCCACCCCGCGTCGGTCGAAGTGAACACGGACGCGGCGGACCACACCGCGGCCTGCTTGCTGTACCCCGAAGACGTATCGGAGGGTGAGGCCGTCGAGTTACACGAACAGCGCGAGAGCCAGCGCGAGGTGAGCGAACGATGAGCGAACAAGTCCAACAGGAGTCGGTCGGCGTCGCTACCGGCGAGACGCTCGTGGAGGTCAACGAACTGAAGACCTACTACGACGACGGCGGTATCGTCGATTCGAACCCCGTGAAAGCGGTCGATGGCGTAGACTTCGAGATCAAGCGCGGCGAGACGCTGGGGCTGGTCGGCGAGTCCGGCTGTGGCAAGACGACGCTCGGCCGGACGCTCATCCAGTTGGAGGACTCGACCGCCGGTGAGGTCCTGTTCGACGGGACCGACGTGACCGAACTCTCCGGGCAGGAGCTGAAAGACTGGCGACGCAACAGCCAGATGGTGTTCCAAGACCCGGAATCGAGCCTCAACGACCGGATGACCATCGGAGAAATCATCCGGGAACCGCTCGACGTTCACGACTGGAACACGCCCGAGGAGCGCCGCGAGCGCGTCCGCGAACTGCTGGACGTGGTGGGACTCCAACCGGCGCACTACTACCGGTACCCCCACCAGTTCTCGGGCGGCCAGCGCCAGCGAATCGGCATCGCGCGGGCCTTGGCGCTGGAACCCGAGTTCGTCGTGCTGGACGAACCGGTGTCGGCGCTGGACGTGTCCGTGCAGGCTCAGATTCTGAACCTGCTGGAGGACTTGCAGGACGAGTTCGGGCTGACGTATCTGTTCATCGCCCACGACCTGAGCGTGGTCCGGCACATCTGCGACCGCGTGGCCGTGATGTATCTGGGCAACGTGATGGAGTTGGGCGACACCGAGGAGCTGTTCGAGAACCCCAAGAACCCCTACACCCACTCGCTGTTGTCGGCGATTCCCGAACCCGACCCCACGGCGAACAAGGACCGCATCACGCTTCGGGGGACGCCGCCGAGTCCGCGCGACCCGCCGCAGGGCTGTCCGTTCACGACGCGGTGTCCGATGAAGATTCGCCCCGAGAAGTACCAAGACATGGACTCGGACACGTGGGTCGCCATCGAGGTGTTCCGCGAGGTCCTGCGCGAGCGGTCGCGCGCCGAGAAGTCGCTGACCGAGCAGGCCAAAGAACTGCTCGGGATGGAGACGCGCTTCTCCGACATCGGCGAGATCAAACGCGAACTGTTCGGCGACATCGAGTTGTCGGGCGAGGTCCAGCGCCACATCGACGCGGCCGCCGACCACGTCGAGGAGAACGACGAGAGACAAGCCCGGCAAGTCCTGCGCGAGGAGTTCGGGAGCGTCTGTGACTTCGAGGAGCCCGACGACCACGTGGTCAGCGACACCGGGCGCGTCAGTCACTGTCACCGCCACCAGTCGGAGTACACCGAGCCCGACGAGTTCGTCCCCTACACCGACCGGTAGATGTCGTCGCCGCCTTCCCACTCCGCGAACGCTCGGCGCGCGCGGAAGGCCGTGGATGCCGTCGTCTACGCCCTCGCGGTCGCCGCCGTGGTGTTCCTCCTCGGGGCGGTCCTCGGGGTCCTCCTCGGCGGGGGTCTCGTCACCGCGAAGTACGTGATGTTTCTCCTCGGCATCCTGCTGTTCGGCTACGGGACGTTTCAGCTCCGGCCGGACCCGCCGTGGGACACCACCGAGACCGACGAGGGCGAACTCAAGGTGACGAAAAACGAGCAGAACAGCCGGGTCATCGGCGAACGCGACGAGACGAGGTTTCAGGCCGCGGTCCAGCGGATTCCGCCGCTCCCGTGGTACTCGCTCCCGCCGAACCAGCGGTTCTCGGTGGGATTCAAGCTGTTCCTCGCGAGTCTGGCGACGCTGGCGTGGTCGTTCGTGCTGGAGACGGTGTTCGGCGTCATGGGATAGTTACAGGCGAGTCTGGACTGTTCGTGAAAGAGGTTCTCCTCACGACGAATCGGCGTTGGTCCCCAAACAACAGGTTTTACCGGCGGAAGGCCGTCAGACGTACACATGCCAGAAGCAGGGGAGGGAGAAGACCCCGACTACGCCGAGCAGATCGCCGCGAGCGCGGACGTTCACAAGGGCGCGTGGCAGCGCACCATCGACGACATGCGGGCGATGGAGGAGGACCTCGAAGCCGAGGGGTGGAGCGTCGTCGCCATCGGCGCGGGCCACACCGCGCCGACGAACCCCGATTCGGGCGAGACCGACCGCTGGGGGTTCGTCCACGTCGTCCCCGGCAACGACGCCGACGAGTTCTCCGAGGCCGTCGAGACCGGCAAGTTCCCGGAGTATCGCGTATTCCGCAACGAGATGCAGGGTCGCATCTTCATGCTGACTCAACTGCTGGACCCCGAGTCGGAGACCGCGATACTCCTCGCGGGTAACTTCGAGGTGCGCCACGCCCCCGGTCTCGTCAAGACCGCGCTGAAGGAAGACGAGATGTATACCCACGTTCAGACGCTCGACGGCACCCACTTGGGGTCGTTCCGCCACGACGACCTGACGAAGTTCTTCCCCGACCCGCACAAGTACGCGGGCTACGACGTGCCCTTCGACGACGTGCTGGACGACGAGGAGTCGGACTCCGAGTAGTTCGGACGAGTGCTTCTGTCGATGGGTGACATCGGACGAGTGTTTCTATCTGTGAGCGGCATCAAAAGAACGATTCTGACGTAGAAAGCGGCGAGAAGCTAGCTATTGCCGACTCCAAGGAGTCACTGCACAGCACCGCGACTGCACCTCAGGCCTCCCCAACCGACTGCGTTGCTCGGTCTTCGACCTGCGCTACTCATCCCTCACGCGATCGGCGCGACCACGAGGGTCGCGCCCCACGCGCCGGGTCGAAGGTCGAGAGAAGTTCGTTCGCGGTCGGTGAAGTCAGCCGAAACGGTGGGACGGACGGGCGAAGTCGGAATGTTCGGTTCGTAGACTACAAGACGCCCCGACCCGTATCGCGCGAACATGAACGTAGGCGAAGCCATGACGCCACGCTCGGAGGTCGTCACCGTGGAACTTCCGGGCACCCGCGACGACGTGCTAGAGTATCTACAGGAGCGGTCGTTCTCGTCCGTTCCCGTGGTCAAGAACAGCGACGGTACCGAGGAGTTCCGCGGTCTCATCTCGCGCGACGACCTCATCGAGAACCCCGACGAGGACCAACTCGCGATGCTGATGCGCGACGTGCCGACCACCACGCAGGACACGACCATCGAGGAGGTCGCGGCCCTGATGGTCTCGGAGGGCGCGCGCCGGGTCCCGGTCGTGGACGGCCAGTTGGAGGGCATCGTCACCGTGACCGACGTGGTTCGGGCCATCGCGGACGGCGAGGCCGCCGGGGACGCGGCGGTCGGCGACATCGCCTCCCGCGACGTGAACACCACCTACGACGGGACGCCCCTGACCGTCGCCGAGCGCGAACTCTACTACGCGAACCTGCCCTACGCGGTCGTCCTCGACGAGGAGGGCGAGATGGACGGCGTGCTGACCGAGGTGGACATCATCGAGGTCGCGCGCGTCGTGGAGGGCGAGGACGACACGGGCGACTCCATCGCCGACGAGGACGACGACTGGAAGTGGGAGTCCATCAAGGCGGTCGGCAAGCGCTACCTGCCGACCCGGAACGTCGAGATTCCGGCCGCGCCGGTCGAGGAGTTCATGACTCACGACGTAGTGACCGTCTCGGGCGAGAAGACCGCCAAGCAGGCCGCCCAGATGATGCTTCGCAACGACATCGAGCAGATTCCGCTGATGAACGGCGACCGCCTCACGGGCATCGTCCGCGACGTGAATCTGCTGGAGGCCCTACAGTGAGCCGAAACGACCTCGTGGAACTGGCCAAGCGCCGAGGGTACTTCTTCCAGTCGGCGGGCGCGTACGGCGGCGTCTCGGGGTTCTACACCTACGGCCCGCAGGGCGCGACGCTCAAGCAGAACGTCGAGAACACGTGGCGCGAGCGGTTTCAGGTCCGCGAGGGCCACCGCGAGATAGACGCCCCGACCGTGATGCCCGAACCCGTCTTCGAGGCGTCGGGCCACCTCGACACCTTCGACGACATGCTCGTGGAGTGTCCCGAGTGCGGCGAGAGCCACCGCGCGGACCACCTCATCGAGGACAACACGGACATCGAGGAGGCCGAGGCGCTTCCCATCGACGAGGTGGAGGCGCTCATCGCCGACCACGACCTCGTCTGCCCGAACTGCGGGACCGAACTCGCGGGCGAGTCGGTGGACGACTTCAACCTGATGTTCGAGACGAACATCGGGCCGGGCGACTCCTCGCCGGGCTATCTGCGCCCCGAGACCGCACAGGGCATCTTCGTGGAGTTCCCGCAACTCGCGGAGTACGCCCGCAACCAGCTTCCGTTCGGTATCACCCAGATCGGCAAGGCCTACCGCAACGAAATTTCCCCCCGAAACTCGCTCATCCGGACGCGGGAGTTCACGCAGGCGGAGTTGGAACACTTCATCGACCCCAACGAGGACGAACCGGACATCGAGAAGGTCGCCGACGTGGAACTCAAACTCTACCCGGCCGACGCACAGGAGGAGGACGGCACCGAGTACGTCTACAAGACCGTCGAGGAGGCCGTCGAGGAGGGCGTCGTTCACGAGTGGGTCGCCTACTATCTGGGC
The DNA here is from genome assembly GCF_004765815.2 of Halorussus salinus. NCBI lineage: Archaea > Methanobacteriati > Methanobacteriota > Halobacteria > Halobacteriales > Haladaptataceae > Halorussus > Halorussus salinus. The sequence goes on from NZ_SBIS02000007.1 coordinate 652,836, forward strand.
GTCGGCAAGCAGTGGTACGAGTCCATCGGCGTGGACATGGACCGGTTCCGGTTCCGCCAGCACCTCGCGGGCGAGCGCGCCCACTACGCGGCCGACTGCTGGGACGCCGAGGGCGAAATCGACGGCGACTGGTACGAACTCGCCGGGTTCGCCTACCGGAGCGACTACGACCTGAGTAAACACGACGAGTACTCCGACGACGACTTCACCGTCTTCAAGCAGTACGACGAGCCGAAGGTGGTCGAGCGCGCGACCGTCGAGCCCGACATGAGCTACCTCGGGCCGGAGTTCGGCGGCGACGCCGGAGCCGTGGCCGACGAACTCGAAAAGCTGGCCGAGCGCGACCGCGCGGCGTTCGACTCCGAGGAGGTGACCGTCGAAGTCGACGGCGACGAGTACGCCGTCCCGACCGAGAAGACCGGCTTCGGCGTCGAGGAGCAGAAGGAGACCGGCGAACACGTCATGCCCCACGTCGTGGAACCCTCCATCGGCGTGGACCGCGCGGTCTACACGACGCTGATTCACGCCTACGAGGAGGACGAAGTGGAGGGCGAGAGCCGCAAGCGCCTCGCGCTCGAACCCGAAGTCGCGCCCACCTTCGTCGGCGTCTTCCCGCTGATGGAGAAAGACGGCATGGGCGAGACCGCCCGTGAGATTACCGACGACCTCCGCGCGGCCGGTTTCGACGTGACCTACGACGACTCGGGCAACATCGGTCGGCGCTACCGGCGACAGGACGAGGTCGGCACGCCGTTCTGCGTGACGGTGGACTACGAGAGTCTAGAAGAAGAGACCGTCACCCTCCGCGAGCGCGACTCGACCGAACAGGTCCGGGTGCCCATCGCGGACCTGCCCGACCTCCTCGGGGACCTCCGCACGGGCGAAACGACCTTCGCGGAGCTGGACGCGCCCGCCCCCGAACAGTAACCGTGTCGCTACCCAGCGAGGTCAAGCGCCGACTCGTCCACGTCTCGGGGACGGGCTACCCGGCGCTGTACCTGCTGGACCTCGCGTCCTACCGGGAGTTGCAACTGTTGCTCGTGGCGAGTTCGGTCGTCGCGCTCGTGTTGGAAGTGATTCGGCTGTTCGTCGGGTTGGACTGGCGCATCTTCGACGAGTTGACCCGCGAGTACGAGCAGGACAACCTCGCGGGCTACGCGCTCTACATCTTCGGGATGACCGTGGCCGCCCTCGCGTTCGGGCCGCGGGTCTCGGTCCCCGCGATGTTGATGCTCACCATCGCCGACCCCATCAGCGGGCTGGCGGGCTCGGGCGAGTTGGGCGTCAAGCAGACCCACACGCTCTTGCTCACGTTCGGCGTCTGTCTGCTCATCACGAGTCTGTCGGGCCTCCCGCTAGTCGCGGCAGTGTTGGGCGCGCTGGCCGCGACGCTGGCCGACGGCATGAAACCAATCGTCGCTGGCTACGTCATCGACGACAACATCACGATTCCGGTCGTCTCGGCGGTCGTGATGTATCTGGCGTTGCAGTACCTGCCGACGGTGAGGCTCTGAGTTCGCCCCCGTTTCACTTTCACCTCGATAGGCGAACCCTTTAATCGGATGCCGACTTACCTGCCCACGAATGGCGACGACCGGGGACCAGCAGTACGTGGACCACGAACTCCTCGTCCCGGAGTTCATCGAGCGCCGGATGTACCAGTTGCAACTCGCGGGGTCGGCCAAGGACCGGGACACCTTGGTCTGTCTGCCGACCGGTCTCGGGAAGACGACCGTGAGCCTGCTGGTGACCGCCGAGCGACTGGCGGACGTGGGCGGCAAGAGTCTACTCCTCGCGCCGACGAAACCGCTCGTCCAGCAACACGCCGACTTCTACCGGGAGGCCCTCGATATTCCGGACGACGACATCGTGGTCTTCACCGGCGAGGTCCGGCCCGACGAGCGCACGGAGCTTTGGCAGAGCGCGTCCGTGGTCATCGCCACCCCGCAGGTCGTGGAGAACGACCTCGTGGGAAGCCGAATCGACCTCGGCAACGTTACACACGTCACCTTCGACGAGTGCCACCGCGCGACCGGCGACTACGCCTACAACTACATCGCCGAGCGATACCATCAGGACGCGAACGACCCACTCGTCACGGGGATGAGCGCGTCTCCGGGCGGCGACGAGGAGGAAATCCTCGAAGTCTGTGAGAACCTCGGCATCGAGAACGTGGAGGTGATGACCGAGGAGGACTCGGACGTAGACGAGTACACCCACGACACCGACGTGGAGTGGGAGCGCGTCGAGTTACCCGACGACGTGTTGGAGATTCGAGACGCCTTGAACGAGGTCGTGGAAGAACGACTGGCGAAGCTGAAGGAGTTGGGAATCACCCGCAAGACGAGCGCCGACCTCTCGGAGACCGACATCAAGAAGATGCGGGCGGAACTCCAGCAACTCATCGACAACGACCAGTCGGAGGGGTACCAAGGCATGTCGGCGCTCGCCGAGATTCGGAAGCTCCGGACCGCCGTCACCTACGTCGAGACCCAGAGCGTCGAAGCCCTGCGGCGGTACTTCGAGCGCCAGCGAAACGCCGCCAAGTCCTCGGGCGCGTCGAAGGCCAGCCAACGGTTCGTCTCCGAACCCAAAGTCAAGGAGGCGATGCGCAGAGCCGAGAAGTACGACGACCTCCACCCGAAGTACTCCCGTGCCCGGATGCGCATCGCCGAGACGCTGGGCATCGAGAACGGCGAGCGCGTCATCGTGTTCACCGAGTCCCGCGACACCGCCGAGGCCCTGACCGAATTCTTGGGCCAGCACTTCGACACCCAGCGATTCGTCGGGCAGGGCGACAAGGAAGGAAGCGACGGAATGACCCAGAAGCAACAGCAGGAGGTCTTGGACCGCTTCCGCGGCGGCGACTTCGAGGTGCTAGTCTCGACCTCGGTCGCCGAGGAGGGACTGGACGTGCCCGAGGTGGACCTCGTGCTGTTTTACGAACCGGTCCCCACCGCCATCCGGTCCATCCAGCGCAAGGGTCGGACCGGGCGACAGGCCAAGGGTCGGGTCGCGGTTCTCCTCGCGGAGGACACCCGCGACGAGGCCTACTTCTGGATTTCCAAGCGCCGCGAAGACGAAATGGAGACCGAGTTACGGAAGCTGAAGGGCGTTGCCGACGAGGTTGAGGAGGAACTGGACGACTCCCAGCGCCAGTTGGGCGACTTCGATTCGGGGTCCGGCGGCGGAACCGAAGCGGGCGACGACTCGGGGAGCGAGGTAGAACCCGGACTGCAAGCGTTCGACGCGAGCGACGAGAGAGACGACACCGCGGGAGACAAAGGCGATAGCGGGGGAGACGACGCCGACGAGAGAGACGAGACCGAAACCGAGGAGCGAGCCGAAGACGAGAGCGACGAGGGCGTCGTCGCCGCCGCCGAACCCGACGACGAGACGGTCGAAATCGTCGCCGACCAGCGCGAACTCGACTCGACCATCGCGCGGGACCTCTCGACGCGCGAGGGCGTCGAGACTCGCCTCGAAACGCTCTCGGTCGGCGACTACGTGCTGAGCGACCGCGTGGTGGTCGAGCGCAAGTCGGTCGGGGACTTCCTCGACACGCTGACCGGCGGCGACCGCTCGATGTTCGAGCAGTTGGGCGACGCGACGCGCCACTACGCCCGGCCGGTCGTGATTCTGGAGGGCGACGGTCTCTACGAGGAGCGCAACGTCCACCCGAACGCGATTCGGGGCGCGCTCTCGTCGCTGGCGGTGGACTTCGGCGCGAGCGTCCTCCGGACGACCGGCGAAGACGACACCGCCGACCTGCTGGAGGTCATCGCCACCCGCGAGCAGGAGGCCGACGACCGCGAGGTGTCGGTCCACGGCGAGAAGGCGAGCAAGACGCTGGCCGAACAACAGGAGTACGTCGTCTCCTCGATAGCGGACATCGGTCCCGTGACCGCCCGGTCCCTGCTGGAGGAGTTCAAGACGGTCGAGGCGGTCATGACGGCCAGAGAGGACGACTTACTAGAGGTTCAAGGCGTCGGTGAAGTCACCGCCGAGCGAATCCGCGAGGTCGTCGGAAGCGACTACGACCGGTAGCGGCCGGTGGTGGTACCACCGAGTTGTGAACGAGCGTGAACAGTTCCGCGAATTTCGACGTTGTTCCGGCAGACGACGGCGCTCCCCCGTGAGAAACGGTCGCTTACTCGCCCGTAGGCGGCGCGTAAGAGATAGTTTTCGAGCAAAACTCATCAAAACGGCCGGGGCGACTTATGTCGATACGCATTCTTGAGTAGGTACCGAGTAAATGAGATACGAACGGCCTTCCACGGACGACGACACGGGAAGCGTCGATTCGCTCTACGGTGAATCGAACTACGAGACCGCCGACGGGCCCGACGAGCGGACGCTCTACGGCGAGCCGTGTCACGAGACCGGTTCGGACTACGACGAGCAGTCCCTCTACGGCGAACCCCAGCACGAAACTCACGACGGGGACCGCGAACTGCCGGACCTCGACCTCCTGTTCGCTCGACTGCGAGCGGAGGCCCCCGCGGGACCGACCGTGCTACCGACCCGCTCGGATTCTTCCCGCGTGACTACGGAACAATAGTCACCGCGACCGTCTCTTCTTCGACCACGGTGTGCGCCGCGCTCCCGAGCATCATTCGGTCCACAGCGCCGCTGCCGTGGTGACCCATGACCACGTGGTCGTAGCCGCGCTCCTCAACGAGCGCGAGGATGTCCTTGCCGACCCGCTCGGCCGGTCGGAACGAGAGGTCCACGTCCGTCGAGACTTCGGGTTCGTCCGGGACGCCCGCCTCGTCGAGTCGCTCGCGGGCGCGGTCGAGAATCTCGTCGGTCGCGTCGGTCTCGCTGTCGCTGACGTGGACGACGTGGAGCGACGCCTCGAACCGACGGGCGAAGTCGATGGCGAAGTCGAGCGCGCGGAAACTACACTCGGAGCCGTCGATGGGAACGAGAACTTCCATGCAGGAACGTCGGTCGGGGTCGGGTTAACGGTTTGCCCGGTCGAGCGCGGCCAGCGCCTCGGCGGCCTCGCGGGTCGCCCCGAGGAGTTCCCGAGCGCGAGTCACGTCGTCGGTCTCCTCGGCGCGACGCGCGAGGTCCGAGAGTTTGCGGACCAGCGCCTCGCGGGCGGGACCGAGGTCGCCCGAGTCGGCCGCAGTTCGAGCGGTCGCGTCGCGGTCGCTCGGACCGGTCGCGGGTCGGTGGGCGTCCCGCGCGTGCTGGTGGGTTTCACCGTGGTCGTGGCCTCCTCGGCGGCCCTGCGTGCGGTCCGCGCTTCGGTCCGAAGCGCGCGTTCGGTCGTGTCCCCGACCGCCACTCTCAGACCGGGACCCTCGGTTCTCGGACTGAGACGGTGGAGCGCGCACGTCCGACCGGTCGGCGTGACGGTCGGCGACCCGAACGTCGTTGATTTCGACGCGGGGTTCGTCGTCGCCGTGGTCGGTCGGTCGGTCCGTCTCCGCGTCGGCGTTCGCGGCGTCGCCGTCCGACGCCGCTCGCCCGGCGGTTCGGCCGTCGGGACCGTCGGTCTCCTCGGTTCGTGCGCTCCGGGGCTGTCGAGGCTCTCCGCCCTGTGTTCGCTGGGCCTCGCCGTTCTGTGCTTGCTGGGTCCCTCCGTTTTGTGCTTGTTGGGTTTCTGCACTCTGGGCCTGTTGGGCCTGCTTGGCTTCGTGCTGGCAGGTCGGGCAGAACTCCTGACCATCGTACCGGAAGATGGGGTCGCCGCAGTTGTCGCAGTGCTTGCCCGTCATGGTCGCGCCCTGCAAGAGGAGTTCGCTCATCCGCCGGGTGTTCTCGCGGTCTTTCTCGTCGTCGCCGTACTTCTCGCGCAACTTCTCGCGCTCGGCCTCCTTGTCGAATCCCGAATCGTCGTCGCTGCTCATGTGAGGACAGTGGCTTTCCGGACCGAAAAACCTCGTGTCTGGCCGAGTGGCGGCGACCGACGACGGGAGTACGTCGATAGTCGAACCTCGAAGCGTCGTCTGCCGACCTCCGGCGGCCGTTTTTCGACCGTTCCGAAGCACTTAACGGATTTCCGGGCGGCGTTTTACGTGGTATGACGAAAATCAGCGTGGTCGGCGCGGCCGGAACCGTCGGGGCCGCGGCGGCGTACAACATCGCGCTTCGGGACATCGCGGACGAACTGGTACTCGTAGACATCCCGGACAAGGAGGAGGACACCGTCGGGCAGGCCGCCGACGTGAACCACGGGGCCGCCTACGACTCGAACACGGTGGTCCGGCAGGGCGGCTACGAGGAGACCGAGGGGTCGGACGTGGTCGTCATCACGGCCGGGATTCCGCGCCAGCCCGGCCAGACCCGCATCGACCTCGCGGGCGACAACGCGCCCATCATGGAGGACATCGGCTCGTCCATCGCGGAGTACAACGACGACTTCGTGACGGTCACGACCTCGAACCCGGTGGACCTGCTCAACCGCCACCTCTACGAGGTCGGCGAGCGGTCGCGCGAGAAGGTCGTCGGCTTCGGCGGCCGCCTCGACTCCGCGCGCTTCCGCTACGTCCTCAGCCAGCGCTTCGACGAGCCGGTTCAGAACGTCGAGGCGACGATTCTGGGCGAACACGGCGACGCGCAGGTGCCGGTCTTCTCGAAGGTCCGCGTGAACGGCGTGGACCCCGAGTTCAGCGACGACGAGAAAGACGAGATTCTGGACGAACTCAAGACCAGCGCGATGAACGTCATCGAGAAGAAGGGCGCGACCCAGTGGGGTCCGGCCACCGGCGTCGGCCACATGGTCGAGGCCGTCGTCCGCGACACGGGCGAGGTCCTGCCCGGCTCGGTCAAACTCGACGGCGAGTACGGCCACGACGACGTGGCGCTAGGCGTCCCGGTCAAGCTCGGTAGCGACGGCGTGCAGGAGGTCGTGGAGTGGGACCTGACCGAGTACGAGCGCGAACAGTTGGGCGAGGCCGCGGACAAGCTCTCCGAGCAGTACGACGAGATCGCCTGAAAGCGACGAACGCGTCCGCAATTCTACTGTTTATCAGAATCGACACAGTACTCGGGCTGGAGTCCGAAAAGGTACTGAACCGAGAGAGGAGAAGACGCGGAGACGAACCGGAGGTCGCTGCATCGACTCCTCGGGTCCCTCCCCGTCAGACGTGTCTCCATAGGACTTCCACGGTTGTAAACATCTGGGAACTGAAAGCTTCGGTCCCGGTCCTAACTCTACTTCCCGTACTTTAACCGAGAGCCGATTTTGCTCGGCAATCCCGCGTCTTCGACCGCTCTCTGCACGGCCGCCACGTCGTATTCGACGCGGCGCTCCTCGACGGACAGGTCGTCCAAGTCGAGGAGGGCGTAGGCCGCCTTCGGGTCGCCGTCGCGCGGTTGGCCGACGCTACCGGGGTTCATCACGACGCCGTCGGCGTACTCCTCGTGGTGCTGGACGTGGGTGTGGCCCATGACCAGTACCTCCTCGTCGCCCAGCAGGTCGGGCGAGAACTCGTCGGGCATCGTGTAGTGGTCGGGGTCCTCGGGGTGACCGTGGACGATTTTGACCCGACCGTCGAAGAGGAGACGCTCGTTCGGCAGGTCGTCCAACCAGTCCAACTGGTCGTCGGTGAGTCGCTCACGGGCCAACTCGACGCCAGCCTTCGCCATCCGGTTGAACCGGAAGGCGGTGCCGGAGGCGACCGCGCGGTCGTGGTTGCCCATCACCGTCGGAATCTCGCGCTCGCGGACCAACTCGACGCACTCGGCTGGCCACGGGTTGTACCCCACCACGTCGCCCGCACAGACCAGCGCGTCCACGTCGGGCATGTCGTCTAAGACCGTCTCGAAGGCGACTCGGTTCGAGTGAACGTCCGAGAGAACGCCGACTTGCATGGGATGGCCTTGGAGGTCGCGGGACTTAATTTCGGTCCCGGCTTTCTCCTCGGCGACGCACTCCGACTCGAATATCGACCGGGCGGTTCAGTCGCCGTTCTCCACGGCGAACTCGAACCCGTCGTCCGTGCGCGCGACGCCAGCGGCACAGACCGCGTGTTCGAAGTCGAGGTCGTAGGCCTCGGCCGCCGCCTCGGCCGCGGTGTCGGCCGCGAACTCGAACTCCTCGGGGGAGTCTCGTTCGTAGGTCGCCACGAGCGTCGGTTCCGAAACCTCGCGGACCAACAAGGCGTCTCGCCGGACGGTGCCGACGAAGGCCGACTCCTCGGTCAGGACCCCGGCGATTCGCGGAGTGTCGTAGTCGTCTTTCTCGTAGTCGAGCGCCAGCAGACTCTCGGCGAGGGCGTCGCGGGCGGGGTAGCCCAGTTCCAACTTCTCGGTGATGGGGTCCACATGCGAGCCGTTGCCGACGACTGCCGCGTCCGCGGCGGTCGCCTCGCTCGTGGCGTCCGTCCCGTTCGTGGCGTCCGTCCCGCTCGCGGCGTCCGCCGACTCCGCGCCGACCGTCCGCGCGCAGTTGTACGAGATGTAGGGGTTATCCGTCTCGGGCGCGTCCGCGGTGGGCGCGACCGTCAGCGCGGCGTCGCGCTCGATTATCTGTCGGTTCGGGAACGACCGCGACGAGACGCGATAAGCCGCGGTTTCGGGGCCGACGACGACGAAGCGTCCGACGTACATACACGAACGTGCGCACTTAGAGGCCAAGTACGTATTGGTTTATGCACGGGTGAAGCTAAGACGACGAGTTGGAAGAGCGGGTGCGACGCGAGCGATAGAATCGACCGCGAGGAGTGCCACGCGTTAGCAAATTCGGACGAACGCGCAACGCTTACATTCCCCCGGCGAGTACGACAGGATGCGCAGTCCCATGGGGTAGTGGCCAATCCTGAAGCCTTCTGGGGGCTTCGACGAAGGTTCGAATCCTTCTGGGACTACTTCTCCGATTTCGTCTTCTCCGGCGAGCGACCGCAAACGTATCGGGTGTGAGTAAAACTAAATGTCGGCGGTTCGTTTGGTTCTCTCGTGAAACGGGGCGTCGAGAAGATACTTTCTAGATTCGGACACTGGTTCGTCGCGTTCGCTGGCGCGACGTACGTCGCGTTCGCCGTCGGACTCGCGCTCCTCGTCATAGTCGATACCGAGGCTAGTTTCGGCGGTCTCCTCGACTTCGCCATCGTCGGCGGACCGGGTCTCGTTCTCCTCTACGGCGGATATCGACTGCCGCGGTCCGACATCGACCCCGAGGCCTACTCGCGCGTCGTCGCGTGGTGTCTCGGCGGATTCGCCATCATCTTGGCGTTCTTGGGTCTACTTCACCACGAACCGCTGAATCCGTTTCGGGTGTCGGTCTGGTCGGCAACGTTCTCGACGGCCATCGGGACGACCGGCGGCTTTCTCGTCGGCATCTACGACGCGCGGGCCACCACGCAGGCCCGGCAACTACGAGAACAGCACCGCAAGCTCAAGGAACAACGAGAGAAACTGGAGGACCAGCGCGAACAGCTTCGACGACAGAACCAGCGACTGGACAGTTTCGCGAGCCTCCTCGCCCACGAACTTCGCAACCCCATCGGTATCGCCCAGATATACCACGAGAAGGCGACGGAAGGCGACCCCGACGCCGCCGCCGAGGTCGAGTCGGCGCTCGACCGCATCGAGGAGATGGTCGAGGTAATCCTGTTCATCGCCCGCGACCAGAGCCAGAAACTCGACCAAGAGGCGGTCGAACTCGCCACAGTGGCAGAGAACGCTTGGGACGACATCGACAGTTCCCACGCGAATCTGGTCGTCGAGTCCGACCGGACGCCGCTCGCGGACGCGATTCACCTCCGGCATCTCCTCGAAAATCTCTTCGAGAACGCCGTCGAACACGGTTCGACGGGCAATTGTCCTGCGGACGATGAAGCCGTGGAACACGGCTCCACGAGCAGTCGGCCAGCGGCCGACGACGCGGCCGAAGACGCCGACGGAAGCGTCACAATTCGGGTGGGAAGCCTCGCGTCGGGATTCTACGTCGAGGACGACGGACCGGGCATCCCGGAAGACGAGCGCGAGCGGGTCTTCGAGGCCGGATACACCACCGACGGCACCGGGTTCGGACTGCTGTTCGTCGCGGAGTTGGCCGAGACGTACGGCTGGGACTACGCCATAACCGCCGGAACCGACGGTGGCGCGCGCTTCGAGTTCACGAACGTCGACCTCGCCGACGCCGCCGACCAGTCGCGGTGACGGTCCGAGGTCGTCGCCGACGGGTCGAAGTCGTCACCGACGGGTCGAAGTCGTCGCCGACGGTCGGCAGTCAACAGTCGTGGTGAGAAGTGTCGATTCGCGACAGGTCAGTCCTCGGGACCGTGCGCCGAAACGTCGTACTCGGAGCCACCGCACTCCGGACACTCGTCTCGGACGGGACGGATACCGTCGTCGGTCTCCCTGCCGACGCGCGACTCTCCGCAGTCTGCGCATTCCAACCGATAGACCACCACGACTCTGAAGAGGAACTCGAACTGGTAAACCCCGAAGACAGTTGCAACCGTTTCACACCGGCTCCGGGCTTCGGTCGATGGATAGCTCCGACTCGGAGGCCAGAGCGAACCGCAAGAACGAAGTGTTGCGGTCAAATAGCGTGGAGAGCGTCGTTCGGACCGAACCGCCCTGTTTTAAACCGACTCGCAGGCCGTACTCCCGTCGTCGCATTTAACCCCTTCGTTTCAACTGGAGCGTCCAGTGCGGGCCGGACACCGACCGCGTCCGGGCCGGTCAGTTGGCGTCGGCGTTCGACTCGTCGTCGGTCACGTCCGCGTCGATTTCACCGAGCGCGCGCTCGTCGTTGTACTCCTCGGGGCCGCCCGCCTCCCCGGTTATCTGGTCGTAGACCGCTTCGCGGGCCTCGTCGGCCGTGTCGAATCGCTCGTCCACGAGGCGGTCGAAGACGCTCCCCAGCGACTCGGTCTCGTTCCCGAGGTCGAGCGGTTGGTCGCCGTACTCGGTGGCCAACTCCTCGCTGGTCGCGGGGTACTTGTGTTCGCCGAGCATCCGGCCCGCCTCACCGAGCATGTCTTCGACGCTCTCGGTCCGCTCGTGCTGGCGCTCGCGGGCGTGGCGCTGTTCCTCCTCGGCGTCCGGGTCGTAGTCGGCCATGGCTTCCGATACGGTCGTGAAATCCGTAACCCTGCTGGCTGTCGGGTCCGCAAGCGCGTCACGTTCCGAGGGGAAAACATATTAGCAGTCGGACTGTAGTTAAAAGCGGGTAAGGTGTGGCATCGGTGCGTCACCGTGCGCAACTGATGCCTTTTACCGATTCATACCGCCAGTCGCGTCTTTCGCGTTCTTACATACACGTCTCGCTCGCGTACCTCGACTATTTAGTCAAAAGAAACTTTTTTGTTTCGAGTCCGTTTCGTATCGATTGTCACCGTGGTTACACGGTGACGAGTCGATGACCACACCTTACCCAGTCGTGGTCGCCGTCGAAGCGACGACAGCCCTTCAGACGACGAAAGCCGCGGTCGAGTTGCTGACGGCGGTCGTCGGACTGTACGTCGCGTATCGACGATTGACCCGCACGGAGTCACAGTAGGATAGCCTGCTCACTGACTCCTCGGGGAAGTCGCGGCTGGGCGACGAGTGGTCGCCACTTCCTTTCGCTCGCTTCTGGCCCCTTTCGCCGCTACTTCTCCACGTCCAGCAGGGCGACCCGCTCGCGCACGAGGTCCGCGAGCGTCGCGTCGGTGGCGTCCAGTTCCGCGTCACTCACGTCGAAGAACTCCCGGACCTCCTCGGCGTCGATACGGTCGGCCGCGAGCGCGTCGGTCTCGGCGGACGCGAGGTCGAGTAAGTCCCGGACCTCCTCGGCCGCGTCTCGCTCACTCTCAGCGTCGCCGTCCGGCGAGTGGACGACTACCACCGCGTCGGTCTCGCCCTCGCCGACGCCCATCCGGAGCGCGCGGTTGATCTGTCTGCGGCCCGCGGCGTAGAGGAGGATTTCGACCGCGCGCTCCCGAGCCACGTTCTCGCCGCGCTCGAAGGCGCGGTCGGCGTGTTCGACCGCGGTTCGAAGGTGGGCCTCGCCGAGGACGTAGTCGGCGTCGAACGCCTGCACCGCGCAGTCGAATTCGTCGCCGACGGCTCCGAGGTCTTCGACGAAAGCGTCGAGGTCCGCGATGTCGGCGCGGCCCGTCACGAGGTTCATCGGGACACCTCCGAGGAGGTCGGGTCGCTCCCGCGCGGGTCGCGGTCGCTCGTCATTCGAAATCACCGAGGCTCTGCTGACCGGTATCAGTCGTTCCCCCGGTTTCGGTCGCGTCCGCGGCGCTGGCGTCGCCGTCGGCTTCGACGCCCTCCATGTCCGGGTCCTTTCGACCGACGTTTTCGAGGATGGTCTCGGCGGTCTTCCGGCGGCCGCGGACCGCGCCGAGGACGACCGACTTGTCGGCCTCCCGGAGGTCGGCGCGGTTCTCGATGCCCGCCTCGTAGAGTCGGCGGGCGCGCTTGCGGCCGACGTTCCTAACGCCAGCGAGGTCGAGCAGTTCCTCGCCCACGCCGTACTCGACGCGCTTTTTCGCCTCGCGGATGGCCGGGCCGGAGTCGAGGCCGAGTTCGCCCGCGAGTCGTTCGGCGGCGTTGAGCAACCACTCGGCGGTCTCGACCTTCCCGCGGATGTCGCCGGGTCCGACGCCGTACTCCTCGGCCATCTCGTCTTCGTCTCGCTCGGAGGCCCAGTCTTCGAGGAGCCGCGCGGTCTTGAGCGCCGAGAGCCAGTCCTCGAAGGCCTCGTCCTCGAACTCCGAGGGCATCGACCCCAAGAACTCCCGTTCGCGCTCGTAGGCGAGTTCGGTTAGCTCCTCGCGGTCGCCCGACCGCAGGTAGAGTTCGTACATGTCGGGGGTCCGGGAGACGAGGTGGTACAGTCCCATCGCGGTCGGTCGGTCGTCGGCCGACCGGATGCCGTGGATGATTTCGGCGGCGCTCATCGGGTCGATGTAGAGTTGCGAGACGCGGTGGCCGAGACCGGTCGCGCGGAGACTGCCCTCGTCGCGTTCGAGGAACTCGTTGCGTTCCAGATATTCGAGGACGTTCTGAGTGACGGTTTCGAGGCGGCCGGTCTCGTCGGTCTGGGTCGCGTAGAGCGTGCGTTCGAGGAACGAGACCAGTTCCTCCTCGGAGTCGGCGAACCCGGAGGCGACGGTGGCGAGGAGATGCGTCCGGAGGGCGGGTTCGGCCGCGAGTTTCGACCGGACCGGCTCGGGGTCGGCCCAGACGTAGCGGTCGAACAGTTCGTCCAGTTCGTCGTGACTGTTGGCGAGAAGGACCGCCTCGCCGTAGGGGTCGAGTCCGGGCCGTCCCGCGCGGCCGAACATCTGGTGGACCTCCAACACGTCGAGCGGTTGCATGCCGCCAACGTCGCCGTCGTAGCGCCGCCAGTCGCGGACGATGACGCGGCGCGAGGGCGTGTTCACTCCGGCGGCGAGGGTCGGCGTCGCCGAGATGACCTTCACGAGTCGGTCCCGGAAGGCCTCCTCGACGAGTTCGCGGCTCTCCGACGAGAGGCCCGCGTGGTGGAACGCCGACCCCTTCTCGACCGCGTCGGCCAAATCGTCGCTAGTCTGGGTGTCGCTGGCGTCTCGAATTCGGGCGGCGATGTCCAGAAGTTCCGTGCGCTCGTCGGGCGTGAGGTGGTCGCGGGTCACGTCGCCGAGTCGCCGGGCGGCGGCCTCGGCGTTCCGCCGGGAGTTGACGAACACGAGCGAGGAACCGTCGTCGGTCAGGGTGTCCTCGACCAGCGCGGCGGTGGCCTTCTCGTTGCCCTTGGAAATCTGTTTCTTCGACCCGTCGTCCAAGTGGAGGGCTTGGCCGTAGAGGACGCCCTTCTGGAGGTCGATGGGTCGCCACGTCGAGTCCACCAGCGTCGCGTCGAGCCAGTCGGCTATCTCGTCGGCGTTGCCGACCGTCGCCGAGAGCGCGACCGTCTGGAGGTCGCGGTTTATCTTCCGGAGTTTGGCGAGGGTGACCTCCAGCGTCGGTCCGCGGTGTGAATCGTCCACGAGGTGAACCTCGTCGGCGACCACGCAGGTCAGGTCGTCCACCCACTGGGCACCGTTCCGGACGAGCGAGTCCACCTTCTCGCTGGTGGCGACGATGATGTCCTTCTGGGCGAGCCAGTCGCCGTCGCTGTCGTAGTTGCCGGTCGAGACGCCCACGTCGATGCCGTACTCCTCGAACTCCTCGAACTCTGCCTTTTTCTCGCTGGCCAGCGCGCGGAGTGGGACGATGTAGAGGGCCTTCCCGCCGCGGGCGACGCTGGTGAGCATCGCCAACTCGGCGACGAGCGTCTTCCCGCTGGCGGTCGGGACGCTGGCGACCACGCTCTCGCCCTCGGCGACCCCGGCCTCGACGGCCTCGCCTTGGGGCGGGTATAGCTCCTCGATGCCCTGCTCGCGGAAGTGTTCGGGAACGCCCTCGGGGAGGTCGGGGATGTCGCCGATTTCGACGGTCACGCCGCCCACCTCCGCGGGGAGACGGAAGTAATCATTACTCCGCCTTTGGCGCGTCTTCAGGTTTAAACTGTCGGGTCGGGCAGGGCGGTCGGTGGCGATTCCTCGGAGACGAACGCTCGCTTCGGTGGCGCGCGTCCCCGACCGTTCGTCCCGGCGCAAGCTATCGACCGTTCGTCCCGGCGCAAGCCATCGACCGTTCGTCCCGGCGCAAGCCATCGACCGTTCGTCCCGGCGCGTGCGGGCGCGTCGCCCACGGCGACGCGCCAATCCGCGCGAGGGACGACCGAAGGGAGGAGGCTGGGGAGGACGAGGAGCGGTACCGTGCCGTGCGGTTTCGGTGCGGTCCGATTGGCGTCGGCAGTAGTTAGATCCGTCAAATCATATCTCCGTTTCGTCAACGACCACTCACGGTCGGCGGTAGCGACTCGATTTCTCGACTCGACCGATTGCAGTCTCCCGAACTCCGGCAGGGATTAGGCGGTCCCCGTCCAACCCGGAGCCATGAGAGTCGAGTTCGACCGCGACACCTGCACCGGGATGTTCCAGTGTACCGCCGAGTGGGACGCCTTCGAGGAGAACCGCGAGGACGGGAAGGCCGACCTCCGAGATGCCGAGGAGAAAGCGGAAGACACCTTCGTCCGCGAAGTTCCGGACGACGCCGAGTTCGACGCCAAGATGGCCGCGCGCGTCTGTCCCGTGGACGCGATTCGGGTCTACGACGACGACGGCGAGCAGATAGTCTGACCGCGCTCCGGAATCCTCGGACGTAGCTGTTTCTCGGACGTACCAGAATCTCCAGACGAAACCGAGGGGTAATCGAGAGACGGCTCGCGCTCGACCAAATTTTCCGGGCGCGAAAAACGAGTCGGGTCGGTCCGCAATGCGTTCGGTCGCTTCTCACTCGGTCGTCGGCCCCTCGGCGGACTCCTCGTCGTCGTCGCCGTCGGGGTAGAGCTGTTCCTCCCAGCCGTGTGCGTCGCCGCGCACGTCCCAGTGGTCACCCATGACTGATCGTTTTACCACTAGCTAGGGAGGGTGAAAACCGTTACGGGAAACGCAGTATTCGTGTGCTAGAGCGGGTCACACAGGCGTTCGGCCGACGGGACGTACCGCCGATTCGATAGGTCTCGCCCGCCTACGGTTTTCGTTTTCATCGCCCTACTCGAAGGTCTTCTCCGCCCACTTGACCGCGTACTCCGTGCCGTGGTCTCGGTAGGCTGTCGTGTCGAGCGCCGCGAACGGGGCGGGGAGTTCGAGGCCGTGTTTCACGGCCGCGCAGGCGAACTCCGCGGCGTCGGCGAAGTCGGTCTCGTCGCGGGCCATCGACGAGGGGAGCGTTTCGAGTCGAGGCTCGATGCGCTCGCCCGCGTCCTGCCACGCCGCGAAGAGTCGCGGGTGGTCGATGTCGCCGGACGCATCGTCCGCCTCCGACTGACCGCCCCACGACTCGAACACCTCTCGGGTGTGGAGACCGAGGTAGGCGTCGTACAGCGCCGCCGCGATTTGGTAGACGCTCCCGGAGTCGAAGGGGAGCGCGGCGTCGAGGTCCCGATATCGCTCCTCGAAGAACCCGAGGAAGTGTTCGGGGAGTCCGGTGCCGATTTCGACGAGTGCCTCTGCAATCAGAAAGTCCACGAAGTCGTCGGGCGACCCCTGCACGCGGGGCTTGACGAACGCGACCGGCGGGTCGGTCTGGCGAGTCCACGCGACGCTCCCGTCGCCGGGCATTCCGACCGTGAAGTCCGACCCCGCGAATCGCGCGAGGAGTTCCGGCGCGTCGTCGGGAAGCCACTCGGCGGGGTAGGTCAGCGGATCCAGCGCGTCCACGAGCAGGCCGAGGTCCTCGGCGCGCTCGGGGGCCAGCGTCTCGAAGTCCGACCCAGAGTCGAGGACCAGCGCGTCGGGCGCGTGAGTTTCGCGGACCGCCGCGACCTCGCCGGACAGCGACCGTTCTTCGAACATCACGCCGCGAGCCAGAGGTTGGCCAACACTGCGACCGCCAGTATCGTCACGATGCCGATAGTTCCGACCGTGATCTTGGTTGCTTTGCTCATGGTCGGTCGTTCGGGCGCGAGCGTTTAAAATTGGCAGGTTTAGTCCGCGCCGGTTCCGGCCCCCACGTCCGACTCGCGGGCGATGCGCTTCCACTTCCCGGTCCAGAATCGGAAGACGTTGACGACCGCCCGGAGGTACATGTCCCCGACGATGGAGACGTAGACCGCGACCAGACCGAAGCCCATCCCCGGCGCGAACTGCCACCCCGCGGCCTCGAAGAGGACGACGCCCGGCGCGATGGCGAGGAACGCGACCGGGAGCTTGAAGAAGTAGGTGCCGACGAACGCGCCGTAGAAGGGCCAGCGCGTGTCACCAGCGCCGCGCAGTCCCCCGCGCATCGTCCGGGAGACGCTGAACGCCGCGACCCCGAGACCGAACACGCGGACGAAGGTGACGGTCAGGTCCACGTGTTCGGTGCCGAACGCGACCGCGACGGGACGGGCCGCCGCGAACAGCACCGCGCCGATGAGCAGTTGCGTGACCAGCGCGATGCGGAGCGTCTGCCAGCCGTACTCGGTCGCCTCCTCGTCGTCGCCCGCGCCGATGGACTGGCCGACCAGCGTCGAGGAGGCCGTCGAGTACCCCCACGCGGGCATCAGCGCCAGTAGCATCACCCGGCGGCCGATGGCGTAGGCCGCGACGACCGGCGTGCCCAGCGTCGTGAGGACCAGAAGGAAGGGGAACCGCCCGAGGGTTCGGGAGAGTCGCGTTCCGGCCAGCGGGAGGCCGACGCGGACGATTTCGCCCGCGATGGACCAGTCCCACTGCTTGCCGCCGAGCGGGAGGCGCACCGAGTACCGACCCGAGAGGAGCGCGCCCGTGAAGATGGTCGCCGCGAGGACGTTGGCGAGGGCGGTGCCCCACGCCGCGCCCGCGACGCCCAGTTCGGGGAACGGACCCCAACCGAAGATGAGGACCGCGTTGAGGAAGATGTTGGTCGGGAGCGTGAGCAGGCGGACGTACATCGGCGTCCGGGTGTCGCCGACCCCGGCCAGCGCGCGGGCGGCGATCATGCTCCAGAACCGGAACGACACCGAGAGCATGATTATCTTGAGGTAGATGGCCCCGAGCCGGATGGTGTCGGGGTCGTCGGTCAGCACGTCTATCATCGGTTCGGCGTAGACCCACGTCACCGCGGTAATCGGGACCGCGAGGACGAGCGCGAGCCAGAGCGACTGCTTGATGGCGAAGTTGGCCTTGTCGTGTTCGTCCGCGCCCTCGAACCGCGAGACGACGCTGATGGTCCCGCTGGTCAGCGCCAGCGAGAGGCCGAAGGGGATGAAGAAGTACTGGAAGCCGAGTTCGAGCGCGGCGACCGCCTCCGCGCCGAGCGCCCGCCCGACCATGAAGAAGTCCGCGACCCGCAGGAGGGTCCGCATCCCGCCCGTGACCATCACGGGGACCGCGAGGTCGAAGGCCTCCTCGCCCTTCTCGCGGTCGAGGAGACCGAGGCGAGCGAGCGCGGCCGGAAAGAGAAACGCGACGCGCTGGGCCCGGCGCTTGGCGTCGTCCAACATCGGATACCGGAGTTTGCGGAGCGCACGGTAAACAGTTTTGCGAAGCCCTCGGCCTTGCTGGAAAGCGCGTCGCGGTGGAAGCAAGCGGGACGATTACCTCGTCAGCGCTCCGCGGCGTCCCACGCGTCGGGGACCTCGATGACGTACTTGCCGTCCTCTTGGAGCGAGATGATGTACTCCTCGCGCTCGTACAACTCCATCAAGTTGAGTTCGTACTGGCCCGGATTGACGATGCGGATGCTCTCGAACTGGCTGTTTAGCTCCTCGCGGAGTTCCTTCAGGCCGGGGTTGTCGTCGTCGGGGGCGCTGACGACGTTCGCGTCGTCGTCCGCGTCGGCCGGGGCGGGACCGACCTGCGCGGCGTCTTCCGGCGGGTCGTCGGGGAGTTCCGAGTCGCTGACGATGTCGGAGCGCGCGCTCGCCTGCGCCGAGTCCTCGTTGCTCGGGTCGGTCGGAACCGACCCGTTTCGAGCGGAACCGGAGCGGTCGCTCTCGGAGTCGGGCGCACGCTCCGGGGCGGAGGTGTTTTCGCGGGTCGGAGTGTCTTCGCGGCCGGGCGCGCCGTCACGGGCAGCGGTGTCGGCGTCGTTTCGCGTACTCACCCAGTCGCGGACCGTCGCGGCCGCGCGATCGACCGCGCCGGAACTGGCCTCGGTCGCCGAGTCGTCTTCTCGCGCTCGTTCGGAGTTCGCATCGCCGCGGTCTCCGGGGTCGCCGCGCTTTCGAGTCCCGGCGCGGCCCCCGGTTTCGGGTGCGTCGCGGGCGGCCCCTACGTTCTCGGGGGTCTTCCGCGGTTCGGTCGCCGGTGTCGCCCCCGCTCCGACGCCATCGCCAGCGTTCCCAGCTGCGGCGCTCGCAGGCTGGAACTGGAACTTGTTCCCGCCGCAGTCCGGACAGCCCGACAGCATCTCCTTCGAGCCGTCCTCGAACGTCCGACCGCAGTTGGTACACTGGTGAGGCATTATTTACGGGAGACGAGCGCGCTGATGAGGTTCTCGTCTTTGTGGAGCGTCTCGATCTGGTTCGCCGGGCCGATGACGGTGAGCTTCTGGGTCGATTCCTTGCCCATCAGCCGGTCCAAGAAGCTCTGGTCGGCGGTTTCCGAGCGGGGGTAGGTCTCTATCTCGATGCCGTTGAACTCGTCGGGGCTTATCTCGGTCATCGTCACCTCGATGAGCTTGCTCTCCTCGTCGGGCGAGAGGCCGGTTTCGAGGATGACGATGTTGCCGTCGCGGACGCCGTCGAGTATCATCCGTATCTTCTCCATCGACGCCATCTCGGCCATCCGGTCGGCCCCGATGAGGTCGATCTGGACGCCGTCGTTCTGGTCGTCCTCTGTCACTTCCGGCATGATATCACCCGAAGTACTCCGCGATTTTGTCGTACACTTCGTCCATGTTCTCGCCTTCGAGCGCCGAGAGCGGAATCGTCTCGTGCTGCGGGAAGGCGTTGCGGATGCGCTGGACGCTCGAATCTTCGAGGTCCGTCTTGTTGGCCAAGATGAGAACCGGCAGGTCTTGGCTCTCGATGATGCCGATGAGCATCGTGTTGACCTGCGTGAAGGGGTCGGTCGTGCTGTCCAGCACGTAGATGACGCCGTCCACGTCCTCGCGGAGCCAGTGCATCGCTTCGGCGACGCCTTCGGTGGCTTCGCGGGAGCGACGCACCGCGTCGTCTTTCTCCATATCGTGGTCGAGGAACTCCTCGTAGTCCACCTTGGTCGTCACGCCCGGCGTGTCCACGATGTCGATAGACACCGTCTTGCCGTCGCGCTCGATTTCGACGTTCTCCTTGCGACGGGCGCGTCGTGTTTCGTGTGGAATGTGGCTCTCGGGGCCGACTGCGTCGCCAGTCCAATCACGGGCGATACGATTCGCGAGGGTCGTCTTTCCGGCGTTCGGCGGGCCGTAGATACCGATACGCCTCGGCTCTTGGGCCGAGAAGAGCTTGTCCGTAACGCGGGAAATGCTGTCTTTCAGGTCCGTAAACAATCCCATCCTTTCCTCCTAGTCCCCACTATCGGCGTACGCGACCGCCACGGGGGCTGTTGCGCGAACAACTCTATCCCACCCACTTAAACCTATGTCAGACACCCCTCCGGAAAAATACGGGTCTCCCGTTCGGAAACGAACTCCTCGGCGTTCCGAGTCGGTCAGCAGGTAGACGAACCGTCGAGGAGAAAAAGGACAGACCGAAGAAAACGAGAAGAAGGGGAAGGAGACGACCGAGATACCGGAAGTAGCCGACTCGGAGTGACGAGGAGACCGTTTCGACTCGAACCCGAACGAACGGCGTGTTCGAGGAGTTCCGGGCAGAAACCGAAGGTAGGGCGAGGGTTCGGAAGAGGCATCGAGTTCCAGTTGAAACGGTGGGGTTGTGGCAACGGAAGCCAAAGAGAAAGTGAGACACGTCGAACGGTGTATCCACGAGACTCAGGGCCAAATCCACGAGCATCGAGTCCAAACCTGCGAGGTTCGGGACTAAACCCACAGAATTCGAACCTAAATCCACGAGAGTTGGGGCGGGACAGAGATTTCGAGAGTGGGAGAAACGACGCGGAGACGAGAGTGAGAGAGACGCCTCGGAGACGAGGGTGACGGAACGATGGCGACGACAGCAGAGTACCAGCGGCCGAAGTGCGTTCATCAGAAGACGATTGCCAACGGCGAGAGGAGGTCTGGACGAGAGAAACTATAACGTCGAGGTGGCGAGTATCGAGATGACCGAGAGAGACCATTGAGGAAATGAGAATCACGGGGTGAGGGTCGAAATCGAAGAGAGGAGACGGGGATATCGGAGGGGTGAGGATACCCCCACCCCTTCGTTTCAAGTGGAACGCTGGGGAGAAGGGGAGAGGGGTCGAGAGAACCGATTGATTCCGAGAGGAACTATCCCTAACAGAACTCAAACTCTAGGTGTTAGCTAGTTTGCGGATACTGTTTTTCCTCTTTTGTAATAAAGGTGCCCCTTATCTAGGGAGGGTAGCTCACCCCTCCCCACCCACCGTTATCTCCACTCCACCTGAAACGAAGGGGTGGGGGAGGGACCCTCCGCTCTACCTCACGAATTCTTCCACCCGAAGAAGGGGGCCGACCGTCGGACAGAAAATTCGTTCAGGGAGCGAGTGGACAACGAAGGGGGTCGGTAACGAAGGGAGTCGGCAATGAAGCGGGTCGGCAGTGAAGCGAGTCGGTAATAAATCAAGTCGATAATAAAGCGAGTCGGTAATGAATCGAGTCTACAACGAGAGTTGTCGGAGAAGGGAGGAAATGACGAGAATCCTCGAGGAGACACAATCAGCCCGGAACTACGACCGGACCAGTGAGAGTGTAGCTACCTTTCCGGCGTTCGACCGGAAATGAAGGGGTAGGGGAGGGCCGACCCGATACTCGGACGACCTCGCCGCCTTTTGCTTCGCGTTTCGACTGTAGCCACCCTTCGTGACCGCGATTTCCGGGTTCGGTTGGGTTCGTCTTCCATTCTCGGTCGAGTTCACCCCCGATTCTCGGTCGAGTTCACCCCCGATTCTCGGTCGAGTTCACCCCCGATTCTCGGTCGAGTTCACCCCCGATTCTCATCCGAGTTTATTCCCGATTCTTGGTCGAATACCTCCTCGCTGCTCCGTCGTTTCGACCGGCACCTCGTTCGTCGTGACACCGGTTCGACCGACGCTACACCCGAAACGAGGGGGTTACTCGGCGGGAAATCACACCCTGAAAACGGATTCACGGCTCGTTTTACCGGCCGGAATCGTCGTCTCTGGCTTCTCTATCGACCGTTTCCCTGAACTGAAACGAAAGAAGAAAGAGTTTAATACCCTGCTGGACCTTTAGTTCTCCTGCATCAACTGGACGCGCTCGCAACTTCTCGACCTCGGTATCCCGGCGCTCCCCGCCGGTTTCGCCGAAATCCGCTCTCGCGTCGCGCGTCTTCCACCTGAAACGAAGGGGTCGGCACGAGTATGTCAGACGAAAACAGCCAACCGACGGACGACGCGGTCGACGTGAGCCCCGACCGGAGCTTCGACAACGTCGATTTAGACGACGTGGTCTTCGAAGACGAGGGCGACGACCAAGGGCTCTTCGACGACCTGTTGTCCGGCGAACCGATATTCGAGAACAAGGAGGTCCTCCGGCCGTCGTACACTCCACACGAGCTTCCCCACCGGAAGGACCAAATCAACAACATGGCGACCATTCTGGTCGCCGCACTCCGTGGAGAGACGCCCTCGAACATCCTGATATACGGCAAGACCGGGACTGGCAAGACCGCCAGCGCGAAGTTCGTGAGCAAGGAGTTGGAGAGTACCTCCCAGAAATACGACGTGCCCTGCAACGTCGAGTACATCAACTGCGAGGTCACCGACACCCAGTACCGCGTCCTCGCGCAGCTCGCCAACAAGTTCATCGAGAGCAACCGCGAGTGGGTATCGAACCGCGTCGAGGAGCTAGACGCGCTCCGCGAGGAGGCCGCCGCCGACCCCACTCGCCTCGCCGACACCGACTTCGACTCGCCCGAGGAGGTAGACGCGCGTATCGAGGAGCTAGAGGACGACCGCGAGGAGATGGAGTCGGTCCCCATGACCGGGTGGCCGACCGACCGCGTGTACAACACGTTCTTCGAGGCCGTCGATTACGAGGAGCGCGTGGTCGTCATCATGCTGGACGAAATCGACAAGTTGGTCGAGAAGTCGGGCGACGACACCCTCTACAACCTCTCGCGGATGAACTCCGAGTTGGAGAACTCGCGGGTCTCCATCATCGGCATTTCGAACGACCTGAAGTTCACCGACTTCCTCGACCCGCGCGTGAAATCCTCGTTGGGAGAGGAAGAAATCGTCTTCCCGCCCTACGACGCCAACCAGTTGCGCGACATCCTCCAGCACCGCGCGGAGGTCGCGTTCAAGGCCGACGCGCTGTCGGACGACGTGATTCCGCTCTGCGCCGCCTTCGCCGCGCAGGAACACGGCGACGCCCGGCGCGCGCTGGACCTCCTGCGGACCGCGGGCGAACTCGCCGAGCGCGACCAAGCCGAGGGCGTCAACGAGAAGCACGTCCGGAAAGCGCAGGAGAAGATAGAACTCGACCGCGTGGTCGAAGTCGTCCGCACCCTGCCTACCCAGTCGAAACTCGTCCTGTTCTCCATCATCTCGCTGGAGAAGAACGGCGTCCACAACGTCAACACCGGCGAGGTGTACAACATCTACAAGCGCCTCTGCGAGGAGATAGATGCCGACGTACTCACGCAACGCCGCGTCACCGACCTCATCAGCGAACTCGACATGCTCGGCATCGTCAACGCGGTGGTCGTCAGCAAGGGCCGCTACGGTCGCACGAAGGAGATCAGCCTCTCGGTGCCCATCGACGAGACCGAGGCGGTCCTGATGTCCGACTCCCGACTCGGCGACATCGAGAGCGTCCAGCCGTTCGTGCAGGCGCGCTTCGACAACTGACCCGATTCGACCGCCCCGAAAGCTCGTCGCTCAGTGCTTCGAGAAGTCCGAAGAAGATACGAAGAACAACCGCGACGCTTTCCGGGAGTTACGCGGCTCCAGCGAGCGGCGTCGAACCGACGGACAGGGGCGTCGTGCCCGACAAGAGGTTGCTCGTCCCCGGCGAGAGATACGCCGCGCCGGAGAACTTCAGTCGGACCCACCCGAGCCACGGGATGCGGAGTTCGGCCGTGCCGCGAATCCAACTGGGCTTCACGGGGTCGCTTATCTCCATCCCGTTCGCTTGGTCGTAGTAAGGGTTGGCGTCGCCCTTGGTGATGAACCCGGCGTTCGGGGCGGGACAGTTGGTCAGTTGCTCGCAGTTCTCGACCTGAACGTACTCTTGGTCGGCTTTGTCGTACCAGTTTTCTCCCTCCTCCACCCAGAATCTGGCGCGATGGATGATGGGCGTGGCGTACTCGCTCCCGTCGGGTTTGTAGACGACCACGTCGCCGTAGTCGTTGAACGTCCTGTATCCGGCCTCTTCCCCGGCTTGATAGCCGACGACCCCGGTGCCCTGCTGGGCGGCCGCGGGCGCGAGACGACCCTCCTCCATGATAAAGACGAGGTCCCCTTTCTCCATGTGGGGTTCCATGCTCCCGCTCTCGATGGCGACCATCGGCGGCCAGACGCCGCTGACGGCGAACAGCAGGAGTCCGATAGCTACCACGATTCCGGCGCTACTCAACACCTCGCGGACGAACACCACCACCTCGTTGTCGCTGCTGCGGAACCGACGGACGAGCGCGAGCGGGCCGGTTCCCTCCTCGCGCTCGCCGCCGTCTGACCGGGCCTCGCGCTCGGCCCGCGAGCGGTCGGTCCCCGCCGCGTCGTCGGACCGCCCGCCGGACGAGGAGTCCCGGCCGTCGGTCCGGCCCTCCTCGTCGGAAGAGTGGTCGTCTCGGGAAGAACTCATCGAACCCACCTTACCGTTCCGAGGTTGTCAATTTTCCGGGTCGGGCCGCGGCACGACCGCGTCGGGACGGCGACGGTCTCGAACTCCTCTACCAGTGTATCGGAAGACAAAACCATTCGGTACCGCGGTGATAGATAGCTCCTCGATTCGTCTCCAATCGAAACGACTCCCTCGGGGCGGACGACTGGCCGCGTCCGAGGCGACGAGCCATCGAACCCATGACACTCATTGTCGCACCGTGCCATGTCGCCCGTTGCCGCACCGTGGCACGCTCCGCTATCCTTTTGACGAACCCCTTCATTCGAGTGAACGTGCCGCTGGAGACGCCCGCTCGTATCGTCAGCGAACTCACCAGTCGCGGGTACAACGCCGACCGCGAGGCCGTGACGCTCCTCGCGGGGGCCGACGACCCGAACGCCGCGCTCGCCGCGGCCGTCGAGCGCGCTCCCGACGACGCGCTGAAACTCTCGGCGGACCACGTCGAGACGGTCCTCGCGGAGTTCGAACGGGCCGACACCTCTGTTTCGGATGGAAACGAAACTGCGAATAATACTGCGGAGGAGTCGAGCCCTCCACGAGAAACAAAGGGGGTCGGCGGAAACGGAAACACCGGCGACGCGACGGACGGTGACCGAATCACGGAAGCGAACGACGACGCTGGCGAGAGCGTCACCGAGGTCTCGCGGCCCGACGAGTCGGTCCGGGACCCCGACTTCGACGCGCGGTCGCTGGAAATCGACGGCGACGTGACCGGCGAGAGTACCGGGACCGGCGAGTACGACGACTTCGTGTCGGTGTTCCGCGACCGGTTCAAGCGCCTCAGCAAGCAGTTGCGCTCGCGGATCAACGCGCGGCCGACCACCGCGGTCCAGAAGATGCCCGGCGGCGGCGAGACCGCCATCGTCGGGATGGTCAGCGACATCCGTTCGACCGCGAGCGGCCACTGGCTCGTCGAGTTGGAGGATACGAGCGGGACCTACCCGTGTCTCGTGATGAAAGACCGCGAGTTCGCCGACGCGGTGGACGAACTCCTCCACGACGAAGTCATCGCGGTCGAGGGCACCCTCTCGGACGACAACGACGACGGCGACGGGATTCTCTTCGTGGACGACCTCTACTTCCCGGACGTGCCCCGGACGTATCAGCCCTCGACCGCAGACCGCCACGTACAGGCCGCGCTCATCAGCGACGTTCACGTCGGGAGCCAAGAGTTCATGGCCGACGCGTGGTCGCGCTTCGCCGACTGGCTCCACACCGAGGAGGCCGAACACGTCGAGTACCTGCTGGTCGCGGGCGACATGGTGGAGGGCGTCGGCGTCTACCCGAATCAGGACGACGAGCTAGACATCGTGGACATCTACGACCAGTACGAGCAGTTCTCGGAGTACCTGAAGGAGGTGCCCGGCGACCTCGAAATCCTGATGATTCCGGGTAACCACGACGCGGTTCGACTCGCCGAACCGCAACCGGGCTTCGACGAGGAGCTACGCGACATCATGTCGGTTCACGACGCCCAAATTTCGGGCAACCCCTCGACGGTCACGGTGGAGGGCGTGGACATCCTGATGTACCACGGCGTCTCGCTGGACGAGGTCATCGCCGAACTCCCCGACGACAAGGCCAGCTACGACGACCCCCACAAGGCGATGTACCAACTGCTCAAGAAGCGCCACGTCGCGCCCCAGTTCGGCGGGCAGACTCGTCTCGCGCCCGAGGAGAAAGATTACCTCGTGATGGACTCGGTGCCGGACGTGTTCCACACCGGCCACGTCCACAAGCTCGGGTGGGGCAAGTACCACAACGTCCTCGCGGTCAACTCCGGCTGTTGGCAGGAACAGACCGCCTTCCAGAAGTCGGTGAACATCGACCCGGACGCCGGATTCGCGCCCATCCTCGATCTGGACACGCTGGACATGACCGTCCGGCAGTTCAGCTAAGTGTGTCTCCTCGACTCCCCGCTTTTTGGACGCATCCTGTTCGCTGTTCCACCTGAAACAGGGGGGTTCGGGAATCCAAAACGCCGAACTCGAAACGCCGGTTCAGCGCGGCGTCGAGTCGGCGCGTCCCGACGGTTCGAGTCGGTATTCGAGCGTCTGGCCGCCCTCGAACCGCGGACCGGTCCCGGCCCGCCGGAACCCCGCGGCTTCGACTACCTCCTTGGTCTCGGTCTCGCCCTCGGGGACTAGCGCCTCAACGGCCATCCCCTCTTTCCGGGCGAACCGAACCGGCTCTTCGAGGAGTCGCTCGCGGGCCTCGGGCGTCCCCCGGAGGTAGGTCACGCGGACGGTGCCGGGCATCGCGTCGAAGCCGACGAACCCGACGACCTCCTCGTCCGAGTCGTCGTTCCCGTCGGCCGAGTCGTCACTCGGTTCGTCGCCGCCGTCGCCGTTCGAGGGTCGTTCGTCGTTCGAGCGCCGTTCGGCCACTCGGACGGTTCGGTCGTGGACCACGTTGCGCATCACCTCGGCGGGGGCGTCGGCGAGTTCGCCGAGAACCTCCCCGTCCTCCTCGACTGCATCTCGCACGCGCATTGTTCACGTATCCGTCGTCCACGAAGTTAAATCCCTTTGGAACCCTCGATTATTTTCGGGGTCGCCGGACACCGACGACTGTACGCTTCCCCGGAGGTCGCTCACGGACGCGCAGGTCTTTTTCGCTCTCGGCACCTACCTGTGTGCATGGATACCACGGACGACGCCGACCTCTGCGATTTCTGTCGGCTTCCCTGTCCGACCGACCCGGTCGTGATGGAGTGCGATTCGACAGTCTACGAGTTTTGCACCGGGGCGTGCCGGGACGCGATGGCCGAGAGCGACCGCGTGTTCACGGAGTATCACGGCTTCCGGCGCATCCGGACCGACGTGTCGGGCCTCGACAAGTTCCTCCCGCAGGGGTTCCCCCGGAACTCGTTCGTTCTGATGGCCAACGACGAGGGCGCGCGCGACGACGCGCTCCGGGCCGAACTCGTCTGGCGGGCCTTGGAGCGCGACGAACCCGCCGCGGTCGTCACGTTCACCGAACCGCCCATCTCGGTGGTCGAGAGCTTCCTCTCGCTCGACTGGAACGTCCTACCGTATCTCGAATCCGGCCAACTCCACATCGTCGATTGTTTCACGTACCGGATGGACGACCGGGACCGTGAGCGCATGTTCGAGCGCATGGACGAGTGGAACCGCCACATCTACGACATCACCAAGTCGGTGACGCAGACGGTCCGGGACCCCAGTGACGTGAGCGAACTGCACAACAAGATAGACAACTGTCTGGAAGCCCTGTCGATGAGCGACTGCGGCGTCGTCGCCGTCGATTCGCTGACCGAGTTCGGCACCCTCGTCCAACCGGTGCAGGCGTACACCTTCGTCAAGGACCTCCGGGCCGACATCTGCAAGGGCCGGTTCGTCCCCATCTTCGCTGGCGCGACGTTCACCGCCGAGGAGGGAAACTTCCCCCACGACCTCGGGTACGCCGTGGACGGCATCGTGGACATGCAGGTCAACGGGGACATCGTGGAGGACACCCTCATCAAACGCATCCGCATTCGGAAGATGAACGGCGTGCTGGCGATTCCCGAGTGGGTCGCCTACGAGTTCACCGCCGGGAAAGGACTGGTCACCTTCGACCCGCTCGCCGAGATGCGCGAGACCTACGAGGGCGGCGAGCGCGACGACGGCGACCCGCGGGAGTCCGACGGCGCTCAGACGACTAGCGACCCGCGAGAGGGCGAGTACGGAACCGAGAAGATGGGGCTCGGAGAACGCGCCGAGACCAACCAGTGACTCGACAGAACGCCCGGTGGCAAGCTTCTCAGACATGAAAGCAGTTATCTGGGTGCCAGAGTTAGCTTCCTCCATGCATCAGTCTCGCACGCGGGGGCCTACTGATTCGCGGGTGATAGTATGCGAGTAGTGGCGAAGTTCGGCGGCACGAGTCTCGGCAGCGGCGACCGCATCAATCGCGCGGCCGACTCGGTGGCCGACGCCGTGGCACAGGGCCACGAAATCGCGGTCGTCGCCAGCGCGATGGGGAACACGACCGACGAACTGCTGGACGAAATCGAGTTCGAGACCGACGAGTCCGACCGCGCCGAAATCGTCAGCATGGGCGAGCGGACCAGCGTCCGGATGTTGAAGGCCGCCCTCGCGGCCCGCGGGGTCGAAGCCGTCTTCGTGGAACCCGGAAGCGAACGCTGGCCGGTATTCACGGACGAGAACGGCGAACTCGACACCGAGCGGACGAAGGAGGCCGCAGAGAAACTCGCGGCGGAACTGGACGGCGTCGTCCCGGTCATCACCGGTTTCCTCGCGGAGGACCCGGCGGGTAACGTCACCACGCTCGGCCGCGGCGGGTCGGACACGACCGCCGTGATGCTCGGCAACTACATGACCGCCGACGAGGTGGTCATCGTGACCGACGTGGAGGGCGTCATGACCGGCGACCCCCACGTCGTGGAGGGCGCGCGGAACGTCGGGGAAATCTCGGTGGACGAACTCCGGAACCTCTCGTTCCGCGGGGCCGAGGTCGTCGCACCCAGCGCGCTCTCGTACAAAGACGAGAGCCTGAACGTCCGCGTCGTCCACTACCAGCACGGCGACCTGCTGGCTGGCGGCACCGACATCATCGGCGAGTTCGAGAGCCTCATCGACATGCGCGAGGAGCCGCTGGCCTGCCTCACGGTCGCGGGCCGGGCCATCCGGAACCGGCCGGGAATCCTACAAGACCTCTCGACCGCGCTCGGCGACAGCGACATCAACGTGGACGCGGTGGCCAGCGGGATGGACTCGGTGACGTTCTACGTAGACGAGACGGTCGCCGAGCGCGCGGAAAACATCCTTCACCGCGAGGTCATCGACGAGGAGTCTCTGTCCAGCGTCACGGTGGACGACGACGTGGCGGTCGTCCGCGTGATGGGCGGCGAACTCCCCAACCAACCGGGCGTCATCCGGAACCTCGTCAACCCCATCGCGGACGCCCACATCAACATCCACGACCTCATCACCAGCGCGACCAGCGTCGCCGTGTTCGTGGACTGGTCGGACCGCGAGGAGACCCTGAACATCATCCAAGACGAGTTCAGTAACTGACCGTCCGCCCGGAGGCGAGGAGTCGCCCCGGAACGTTTTTTACCGATTGCGAACAACTTCCGCGCATGCCACTCGAATCCCGAGTCGGTGGGAGCGTTCGCGAGCCACGCCACCAGCCTGCGGGGTTCGGCTTCTTCTTCGCGTCCTGACCGAGCGGCGGACTTCCCGACCGGACGACGAGTCCGGCGGGGACGAAACCGCTCGTGCGCGGTCCTCGGCCAGCGACGCGACCGCGCTTCAGAAACGATAAGCGGGCGCACGGACACGTATCGACAACGAGCGACTTCGGACCGACGACGAACGACCCGAAACGACGAGCGAACCTACGATGAAACTCCCCGAATCACAGGTCGCGGTGTTACGAGCCGCGAGCGCGAACGACGCACAGACCATCGACCAACTGGCAGACGAGACCGGACGCAAGCCCGAGACGGTCACGGGCGCGGCCTTCGAATTGGAGGACGCGGGCCTCGTGAGGGTCGAGGAATCGACCGACGAGACCGTGACGCTCACCGACGAGGCGCGCGAGTACCTCGAAGACGGCCTCCCCGAGGTTCGTCTCTACGAGGCCGCGCTCGACGCCGAGGCCGACGACGACCCCGCCCAGATGGGCCGGGTCATCGGCCAGTCCGGGTTGGAGGGGCCACAGGTGGACATCGCCCTCTCGAACTACGCCCGGAAGGGGTACGGAACCATCGAGAGCGGCGAGATTACCGCCGACCCCGACGCCGACCCCGAGAGCGACGCCGAGGCCGACGCATTGGCCGCGCTCGATGCTGGCGACTTCGACGCGGGCGACTCGGCGGCGGACGACGGCGTGCTGGAGCAGTTAGAGCGTCGAGGACTCGTCGAAATCGCGGAGTCCACGGTGCGCTCGGTGACGCTGACCGACGAGGGCGTGACCGCGATGATGGAGGGCGTCGAGACGGCCGAGACGGTCGGCCAGTTGACGCCCGAGATGCTGACCTCCGGCGAGTGGCAGGAGGTCGAGTTCGCCGAGTACAACGTCGAGGCCGACGCCGAGGAGGTCACGGGCGGGAAGACCCACATCCTGCGCCAGACCGCCAACCGCGTGAAGGACACGCTGGTCGGGATGGGCTTCGAGGAGATGGAGGGTCCCCACGCCGACGCGGAGTTCTGGATCAACGACTGCCTGTTCATGCCCCAAGACCACCCCGCGCGGACCCACTGGGACCAGTTCGCGCTGGAGAACCCGCGCGAAATCGGCGAGTTGCCCGAGGATTTGGTGGCGCGCGTAGAGGACGCCCACCGGAACGGGGTCGGCGAGGACGGCGACGGCTATCACTCGCCGTGGACCGAGGAGGTCGCGCGGGGAATCGACCTGCGCGGCCACACCACGTCGCTGTCGATGCGGTACCTCTCGGGCCACGAAGTCGGCGAGTTGGAACCGCCACAGCGGTTCTTCAGCGTCGAGAAGGTGTACCGCAACGACACGCTCGACCCGACCCACCTGCTGGAGTTCTACCAAATAGAGGGTTGGGTGATGGCCGAGGACCTGTCGGTACGGGACCTGATGGGCACCTTCGAGGAGTTCTA
This sequence comes from Halorussus salinus, assembly GCF_004765815.2. Taxonomy (NCBI): domain Archaea; kingdom Methanobacteriati; phylum Methanobacteriota; class Halobacteria; order Halobacteriales; family Haladaptataceae; genus Halorussus; species Halorussus salinus. Next base: position 683,834 of record NZ_SBIS02000007.1, read on the forward strand.
CGCGCAGTTCGGCATCACGGACATCGAGTTCAAGCCCCACTACAACCCCTACACGGAGCCGAGCTTCGAGCTGTTCGGGACCCACCCGACGACGGGCGAGATGGTCGAAATCGGGAACTCGGGCATGTTCCGCGAGGAGGTCCTCTCTCCGCTCGGCGTCGAGTGCGACGTGATGGCGTGGGGCCTCGCGCTGGAACGCCTGCTGATGCTGATGTACGGCTTCGAGGACATCCGCGACGTTCACGGGACGCTGTGTGACCTCGAACTGCTCCGCGAGACGGAGGTGCTACACTGATGCCAGTCGTAGACGTGAACCCCGACGAACTCCGGGACTTGACCGGCCACGACGAGAAAAGCGACGACGAACTGATAGACGACATGTTCGCCCTCGGTCTCGAATTCGAGGGCCGGACAGAGGAGGGCGACCTCCAACTCGAATTCGCGCCCGACCGACTCGACCGCCTCTCGGTCGAGGGCGTCGCGCGCTCGCTCCGGTACCAGTACGGCGACGACCGCGGCATCTACGTCCCCGGCACCAACGACGCCGACTGGACCATCGAGGTCGACGAGTCGGTACCCGACGAGCGCCCCTACGTCACCGGCGCGGTGATTCGGGACGTTGATTTGGGCGAAGATGCCCTCGACTCGCTCATCCAGTTGCAGGAGAAACTCCACGCGACGATGGGCCGCAAGCGCGCGAAGGGCGCTATCGGCATCCACGACCTGACGATGCTGAAGGGACAGGCCGCCACCGCGGAGGGCCAAACCGAAGTGGGCAATTCCATCGTCTACCGGGGCATCGACCCCGACGGCGACCGGTTCGTCCCGCTCGACTCGGACGCCGAGATGACGCCCGACGAGGTGTTGCGCTCGCACCCGACCGGCGAGACGTACGCCGACCTCGTGGCCGAGTACGAGCGGTACCCCGCCATCTACGACGACATCGGCCTGTTCTCGTTCCCGCCGGTCATCAACGGCCGCCGGACCGAGGTCTCGACCGACTCGCGGGACCTGTTCGTGGAACTGACGGGCACCGACCAGTGGACCATCGACCACATGTGCAACATCATCTGCTACGCGCTCGACGCCCGCGGCGCGAAAGTCGAGGAGGTCGCGGTCAGCTATCCCGACCGGGACCTCCTGCGCCCCGACTTCGAGGTCCGGGAGAAGACGGTGACTCACGAGCGCATCGAGAGCCTCCTCGGCATCGACCTGAGCGCCGAGAACGTCGTGGACTTGCTAGAGCGGTCCGGACTCGACGCGACGACCGAGGAGGTCGGCGACGACGAGTTGGCCTACGAGGTCGAAGTCCCGCCCTACCGCGTGGACGTGCTTCACCCCTTGGACATCGTAGACGACGTGGGTCGGGCCTACGGCTTCAACGACCTCGAACCGCGCTACCCGGACGTGGGGACGGTCGGGGGTCGCCACGACCGGTCGAAGCTCGAAGACGCCGCCCGCGAGGTGCTGGTCGGCCTCGGCTTCGAAGACCTCCTCAACTTCCACATGATTAGCGAGGAGGAGAACTTCGACCGGATGCGCATAGCTCCGGACGATTCCGCCCTCGGGGCCGCGGAACCGGCGACCATCCTCGAACCCTACAGCGAGGACTACACCATGCTCCGGACGTGGGCGCTCCCCTCGATGCTGATGGTGTTGGAGAACAACACCCATCGGGGCTACCCGCAGGACCTCGCCGAAATCGGTCTCGCGGCGGAGGTGGACGAAAACGAGAACACCGGCGTCGCCGAACACCGGACCGTCGCTGGCGTCCTCGCGCGCCACGACGCCTCCTACGAGGACGCGAAGGCGCGGTTGCAGGCCATCGCGCGCAACTTCGACGCGAGCCTCGAAACTCCGGCGACCGACCACCCGACGTTCATCGACGGCCGCGCGGCCGCGGTCGTGCTGGACGGCGAGGCGGTCGGCGTCGTCGGCGAACTCCACCCCGAGGTGCTGGTCGAACACGACCTCGAACTGCCCGTGGCGGCGTTCGAGTTCCGACTCGACGCGCTGGAGTAGGTTCTTTTTCGCGTCGCCGTTTTCGTCGTCTTCGATTCTCGGTCTCTCGACTGGCTACTACCGACTTCGCCACATCGGCTGTCTGCTACCGACTCCGCGGTATCCGTGGTGTTCGGCGTGTCGAGTCCCGTCGTCCACCACGCTGGCAACTATTGCTTGAGCAAATCATACCGCCAACCGCCCAGTGACCGCACCTCGTCCTCCCCAACCTCCTCGCTCGCGTCGCTCGCTCGTCCCTCGCACGAGTCACTCCTCGCTCCGCTCGTCGTTCCTGTGCGCCGACGTAGGAAAATCGGTTATCAGTCCGGGAGGTTTCGTTCGTCAGTCCAAGTCCGCGCCCACGGCGTCTTCCACCGAGTCGAAGCCGTCGCGTTCCAGCAAGTCGAGCAGACCCTCGTTGATGTCGCGGGCGATGGACGGGCCGCGGTAGACCAACCCCGTGTAGAGTTGCACTACGTGCGCGCCCGCGCGTATCTTCTCGTACGCGTCTTCCGCGGTGAACACGCCGCCGACGCCGACGACCGGTACGTCTACCCGCTCGGCGACGAACCGGACCATCTCGGTCGCGCGCGCCTCGATGGGCTTGCCCGATAGGCCGCCCTCCTCGGCGCGGTTGTGGCTCTGTAAGGTGTCGGGCCGGTCGGTCGTCGTGTTCGTGGCGATGACGCCGTCGAGACCGAGTTCGTTTACGAGGTCCAGCGCGTCCTCGACGGCGGGGTCGGGGAGGTCGGGCGAGAGTTTGACGAGGAGTGGACTCGCACCCGCGTCGAGCAGTTCGGTGAGGATAGCCTCCATCGAGTCGCGGTTCTGGAGGTCCCGGAATCCCTCGGAGTTGGGACAGGAGACGTTGACGACGAAGAAATCGCCACCCTCAGCCACGCGCTCGTAGGTGTAGCGGTAGTCCGCGGGCGCGTCGTCGATGGCGACGTGTTCGGTCTTGGCGAGGTTGACGCCGACGGGAACGTCTACGTCTGCGGCCGCGAGTCGTTCGCCGACTGCGTCCGCGCCCTCGTTGTTCAACCCCATGCGATTGACGATGCCTTCGTCCTCGCGCAAGCGGAACATCCGCGGCCGGGCGTTGCCCGACTGGGGGTCGGCGGTGACGCCGCCGACCTCGACGGCCCCGAATCCGAGACCCGCGAGCGTCACCGGGACTTCGGCGTTCTTGTCGAACCCGGCGGCGACCCCGACGGGGTTGGGAAACGTCTGGCCGAACTCCTCGACTCGGAGGCGGTCGTCGTTGACGACGTATCGGTCTCGAAGCGCGTCAGTGACCGGCGTGTTCTGAACGGCGCGCATCCCAGCGTGGACCACGCTGTGGGCCGTCTCTGGGGGGAGACCGAACAGAAGTGGTTTGACCAACTGGTAGGCATTCATCGTACGTTTACCCAGACTCCGGTGGCAAAAGCCTCTCGTTCCAACTTAGAATTCGTGTTCGACCTCGTCTTTGTCGGCCTTCTGGATGATGATTTTGTCTTCCCTGACGCGCACGAACACCTCGTCGCCGATGTCCATGCCAGCGACGGCGAGTTCGTCCTCGTGTAGATTGATGTGGACGTTGTGATACTCGCCGTCCTCGCCTTTCGCGCCACTCGGGCTGAGCTTCTTTTTCCGTACCATCGCGGTATCGTACGCGTAAGTTCGCCCCAGATTATACTTAAGTGTTTTCTACCGGCCGACCTCGGACACTTACTCCGAGAGACGCTTTCGACTAACTTACACTCTCGCATTCGACGCACGTAGACGTACCGGAAAGCGCCTGACGGCAGTAACGCAATATATAAGCCTTACGATGAAAATGGCTCATATCGGCGATATATTTATAGTGGGTCCTGTGCTGGGTTGTCATGGAGGAGAAAACCATGGTACGTGAAGACGGTAAACGGAATTTCGCGCTTCGAGAAACGGGCGGTGACGAGAGTAGTGTCTTCTCAGGAAACACTCCGCGACAGGCAGCCCTGAAGGCCGCCCGTCGTCTCGACCCGGCGTCGTCCGAAGACGCTGCCGACCGCACAGAGATCCGACTTCGAGAGAAAGGTACTGACAAAGTCCACATCTACGAAGGCTGGGCGTGGCACGAGTCGGCCCCCGACGACAAACCCGACTGGATGCCAAACGAGATTACCGAAGCCAACGTCTCGAAGCAGGGCATCGAACACCTCGATGAGTAACGCGGTCGGGAACAATTTTCCACCTGTTTTCTCGCCTTTCGAGTAACGACGCTTTCCTCGTCTGGAGACGCTCGAAATCAGCCGGATTTTGACTGAGACATATAGCTGTTCCGCGTGCGTGGGAAGCACCTACCGGGACGACGTGTACGACACGGAGGACGACTGGCGGTTCTCCTCTCGTGCTACGCTCCTCTGAGTAAGTCGAGATTCTTGTTAGCCTCGATAGATCGCCTCACTTGGCCATATTGGCACGTCATCTCACAGCGAAGTCGTCACGGTTCGACGGTCTTAAGTGTAACCCGGCCATTCGTTGGAATGCGAACGAGGTCCGGTGGTTTGGGCCTCCGGGAATCGGCGAAAAACGACGCCTTTTTACGGCGTCTACGCCGATTCTCGCAATCGACACCAATCCGTAGCCCTTAACTGTACTGGGGGACTTGGACTGAGTAGGCGCGGCGTCCTGCGATTACCGACGCTCGCGAGACACTCAATCCGACGCCCTTAAGTGTAAGAGGGTACTCGGATTGGATGTGACGAGCCTTCGGGGGTCTTCCCACCGAAGGACGCACACGGTTCGACGCCCTTAAATGATACGGGCACATTGAACCGTAATGCAGCGAAAGACACGACGTGATTTGCGAAACGTTCGATTCGTTTCGTAGTCTCGGACTGGGCGAGGTTCGATGGGTTTAAGACCAATCGAACTCAACGTTCAGGTCCGAAGGAAATGAGGATTCCACCCCTGCGGTCCGCCGTATACGATGGAATCTGATGTTAGCCCTGGCAGTTCGGTGACACCCGACCAACGGTTAGGTTTGGAGTCGTCGAACTGACGGACCATTAGAAGATAGACACGATACATGTGTCTCCGCCAGAAACCCACCGAGCCACTACGCGCTCGGCAACCATTCCGGTTGATCCTGCCGGAGGCCATTGCTATCGGAGTCCGATTTAGCCAT